>SCEG01000019.1 GCA_004102805.1 Muribaculaceae bacterium Isolate-002 (NCI) | reverse complement strand
TATGCGTTGGAAATGCTCAAAAAGCAGGACGATAAACTCAGCCTTAAGCGAAGACGCAAGAAATGTGGCCGAAATATTGACTATCTCCTCAAGGTCTTTAAGGAAAGTTAAATCTCATGCGCCAGCCTTGACTTATTGATATTTACTGTGTCATATCATATAAATAATCATTATCTTTCGTTTTCTGATAAATTTATTTGATTATGATGAAACGTTTCCTATTTGTTCTACTCGCTTTTATTCCGCTGCTTATGAATGCAGGTAACTCGAAAAACAACGCCCCCGACTTCGCTTTCCCGCAACAGGTCATCAAAGATGCTGACAAGATGCTCGACAAGGCATTGGCCGACGGCGACGGCACTGCTGTCGTCGATGCCCTCATACGTTCGGGGCTGGCGCAGACTGCCATATCGCCCGACTCGCTCCCCTCGGTGATCTACCGCATCGAAGCCGTCGCCGACAAAGAGAAAAACGTGGTGACATCCGCGCTCCTCGACCTTCTCCTTGCCGAAATCTATACACAGTATTACGACAATAATTCCTACAACTTCGACAACCGCCCCGGGCTTGCGACGCCCGGCTCCGACATCACGCTCTGGAGCGGCAAGGAGTTCAAGACAAAGATTGTAGAGCTTTATCAGCACGCCCTTTCCGATGTGCCCGCTCTGAAGAAAGCGCGCATCACCGACTATTCATCAGTGATTGACTGCGACAAGACTGCCGCGGTTTTCTATCCGACGCTCTTTGACTTCGCGTCGGCGCAGGCAGTCGACGGCATTTCGTCTCTCTCCAACGAATCAATGGAGGTGCTCTCTCCGCTGTTCTACTACAACTTCCGCCTCACGCTCCCCAACGTCCTTGCAAAACCGTCGCAGGCAGCCATCTCGATTGCCGACAGCTGGGTCAGCGAAAACTCCGGCGCGCCACGCATCGCCGCCCTCCTCTCGCGCTATGAGTTTATTGAAGATTATATAATCGACGACGACAGCGACGACGATGACGACAGCGACGACGCGCCCTCTCCGCTGATGCGTCTCTACGACGATAACAAATCCACTCCCTACGCCGTCGAGTTGCTGCTTGCCGAAGCCACCTACCGGCTCAGCCTCGGTCAGAAAGCACGCCTCTACAACTCCCTCAAAGAGTTTGAGGCGGCCAATCCGTCATATTTCCGCATCAATGCGGTCAAAAACGAGCTAAACTCGCTGTCGCAGCCTGCCGTCAGCCTGCAGTTTCCGTCGCAGGTGGCACGCGGCAAGGAGTTTGAGGTCGATGTCACTCTCACCAACACTACGGCCACCGAACTTCTTGTCTACCGTGTTAAATCACCGCAGCTGAGCTATTGCAACCAGTCCTACCGGCTCAGAGACTGTGTGTCGGCTCCCGTGGCACGCATCCCCGTGAAAGCCGACGGCCGGATACCGTTCTCACGTAAACAGAAAGTCAACGTGACGCTCGCCGATTACGGCGTCTATATTATAACATCATCACTCAAAGGCGCATCGGCGTCGCAATGGCTCTCTCCGGTCTATTGCACCGATATGGCTCTCCTTGACACCTACGGCAGCGACCTGTTGCGTGTTTTCGCTGTCGACGGCATGACCGGAGCCCCTGTCAGCGGCGCCTCGGTCACCTCTTATGAAATGGTTGCCGCCAAACCGAACAAACTCCGCACCCGCGAGACCGGTGCCGACGGATATGTCGACCTCAACAAAGGCAATCTCCGCAATATCCTCATCCACGCCGTCAAGGGCGGCGACCGCTACGGCACAGGCATAAGCCAGTATCTCTACGCCCCCTACAAGACAAGCGCCGCCTCAACGGCGTTCATACGCTCGTCGCTGGCCATATATCATCCGGGCGACACTCTCGATTTCGTCGCCGTGGTCTATGACTACTCGGGCAAGACGCGCTCCATCGTGAAAGAGACTGATTTCAAGGTTGTGCTCCGCAATCCCAACTATGTGGCTGTCGACACTGTCGATATCCGCACAGACAGCTACGGACGCGCATCGGCGGCGTTCGCTGTCCCCGACGACGGTCTCACCGGCTACTACTCGATTGTAGTCATGGACTCCGATCTGAAACGACAGATTTCAAGCCAGAGCGTAATGGTCAGCGACTACAAGCTCCCCACCTACGAGGCCAAGGTCGACAGCATCACTGTCAACGATGCCGACGGCTCGGTGACAGTGCTCGGAAAGGCGTTGACATATAGTGGCTTCCCTGTGCAGAATGCATCTGTCGAAGCCTCTCTGTCGGCCATGCAGAGTCTCTGGTGGAACAACAGCGTTGTCAAATTCCACACCGACACCCTCGCCACCGGTGCCGACGGCTCATTCTCCTGGGTGCTCTCCAAAGAGGTGCTCGACGGCTCGCCATTCCGCGGCGGCCGCTACGAGGTCTCGTTTGTCGTGACTTCACCATCGGGCGAAAATCGCTCGTGCAAAGACCGCTTCTCGCTGAGCAAGGTGTCATCCATCACTTTCGATGACAATGATTATGTGCCTGCCGTCAGCAACGCCCGACTCGGCATATCGGTGCGCAATCCTCTCGGCAGACCTGTCGATGCCGCGCTGCGCCTGACATTTGTCGACGGCAGCGGCCGCAAATATGTCATCGACGGAAAATGCCGCGCGGGCGTTACCGTGGCCGATCTCTCGGCTCTGCACTCCGGCACCTACGACCTCACTGTCGAAGCTCTTGACATCGAGGCTGATAAGGCCGGCGACTCGATTGTGGTCTACAACTCCGCCGACTCTGACTGCCCTGTGTCATACGGCATCTGGACCCCCTCCGTTTCGGTAAAGGCCAAGGCTTCTGACCGCAAGGCTGATATTGTCTACGGCATTTCCGTCGACAACCCACACATACTTATGTCGGTCTACAGCAACGACAACATGATTGAACAGAAGTGGATCGACGCCCGCAAAGGCATGAACCGCCTTTCGCTGACCGTGCCTGACTCGCTTTCAGCCGTGTCGGTGCGGCTCTCGACCGTCATTGGCTTCAGAGAGTGGTCGCGCAATATCTCCGTCTCTGTCGAAAATCCCGACGCTGACATAAAGGTGCATATCGAGCATCTACGCGACCGCATCACTCCGCTCTCGCCCGAAACCGTTACCGTAAAGGTCACCGACGCGGCCGGCAAAGGTGTAGGCGCCGCCCTGATTCTCGACATGTATTCGAAAGCTCTCGACAATCTCGCATCGCAGTCATGGACTTTCTCTCCCGCCTGCAGCCATATCAGAAGCATGGTGTGGGACAATAACCTGCGGCTTGATGCCGACAACAGTTTTACCGCTTCGTATAAATCGCTTACAGTGCCCGCTTTGGGCTACCCGGCCTTCAATTTCTACGGCATGTCATGGACCGGCGGTTACGGCCGCGGCGCCATTATGATGAAAAACATGCGTATAAGCGCCGGCGCAACGCGCTCTTTGAAGATGGAAAGCGTTTCCGATGATTTCGAGGAAGAAGTGGCGGCGGCTGATGAAGTTGTCGTGAGAGAACACAATTCCGCTCTGTATGGCTCAACTGCCGGTGTCGCGCTGTCTGAAACTGTCGTGACGGCCTACGGTTCTGACGGCGGTGCCGCCAATGCCGCGCAGGAGCAGTACCGTCCGGCCGAAGTGCCCCTCGCTTTCTTCGCTCCGATGCTTTCGACCGATGCCGACGGCTCTCTGACCTACTCGTTCACTGTCCCCGATGCCAACACCACATGGGTGCTCAACGCCCTTGCCTATACCGACGCTCTTGCCACCGGCCTTGACATACGCGAGGTGATTGCCTCAAAGCCTGTCATGGTCGAGCCCAACATGCCGCGCTTCCTCCGCACCGGCGACGTCGCCGATATCCGTGCCACGGTCATGAACGCCTCCGACACCGCAGCATCCGTGACGACACTCTTTGAAATACTCGACCCCGCCACAGGCAGTGTCGTCGACACTCAGTCTGTCGTCTCTGAAATCGCGGCCGGAGGGTCTGCGACAGTGAAATTCTCTCTCCCGGCGCCTGCCGTTGCCGACGCCCTGATGGTGAGGGTGAAATCGTCGACCGATATCTACACCGACGGAGTGATGACGCTGCTCCCCATACTCGAGTCATCTCAGCCTGTAATCGATGCATCGACATTCTACCTCGCTCCGGAGCAGAAGGAACTGACGCGCGAGCTGCCCGCTCAGGCTGCTGACTCACGGGTGACTCTCTCGTTCTGCGAAAACCCCGCATGGGAGGTGGTCTCCGCGCTCCCCGGTCTCCGCGCTGACGATGGGTCGACTTCGCTTGCCGCCTCGGCCCGGATATTCGCCGCCTCGGTGTCGCGCTACTTGCTCGGCCTCAATCCCGCCATAGAGCCTGCGCTCAAAGAGTGGCTTGCCTCCGGCAAGGATGGGGAGATGCTCTCGATGCTCAACCGCAACGACGACCTCAAGCAGCTCGTGCTCGCAGCCACCCCCTTGGTGCAGGAGGCTCAAAGCGATGAGGAGCGCATATCGCGCCTTGCTTTGCTCTTCGACAGCAAGGAGATTGACCGCAGCATCAAGACGGCGGTCAACAAACTGCAGAAGCTGCAGCGCTCAGGCGGCGGCTGGTCATGGACCGACAATTATGACCTCCCGTCGGAATGGGTGACAATGCTTATACTCAACAACTTCGCCGAGCTCCGTCAGCTCGGATGCTACCCCTCTGAGCTTGACGACATGGTGAAAAAAGCGCTTAAATATATTGACGCCGAGGTCGCAAAGACTTACTCCAGATACCCGGACAGCGATTTCTCATACTACGCCTACGTCCGCTCGCTCTACCGCGAAGTCCCGATGTCGACCGGGGCGCGGAAAGCCTATGACAAGGCCGTGCAGAATACCCTCAAAAACTGGAAGAAATCAGCTGTCGCAGGCAAAGCTGCCGATGCCTTGCTGCTCTACCGAAATGACTACAAAGCGGTTGCGAAACAGATTCTCTCTTCCATCCGCGAATACGCTACATCTACTCCCGAACTCGGTATGTGGTGGGACTCTGTCGACGGCAGCAGCTGGCGCTCGCTCACCGCGGTAGGCCAGACGGCATTTATTCTCCAGGCTTTCAACACCATCGAGCCTGATTGTGCCGAAATCGACCCGATACGCCAGTGGCTTATCCTCAACAAGATTGTTCAGGACTGGGGCACTTCTGTCGACGCTTCGGCATGCGTGGCCGCAATACTGCAATGCGGCTCGTCGTGGCTCAACCGCCCGGGCGACGCTGTCATCACCGTCGACGGAAAGGCCATCGAGCCTGACCGCCTCGACCGCCTGACCGGTCAGGTCATCGCCGCCATTCCCGACGCAAAGGGCGAGCTCATGATCACCCGCACGGCCGAAGGCCCCGCATGGGGTGCCGTAGTGGCGCAGTCTGTTCAGGTCATGAAGGATATAAAGGCTCATTCAATTACCGAGCTTTCGGTAAGCAAAGAGCTTTTTGTCCGCACTGACACTGGCTGGGCGCCCGCCGATACATTCTCTGTCGGACAGGTTGTCAAAGTGCGCCTCGTCATGAAGTCGATGCGCGACATGGACTATGTCTCCCTCGTCGACAACCGTGCAGCCACGTTCGAACCTGTCATTCAGACTCCACGTCCCGTCTACTGCGACGGTCTGGTGTTCTACCTCGAGAACCGCGACGCCGCCACCAACCTCTTCATCGACCGCATGCCCAAAGGCCAATATGTAATCGAATATGAAATGAATGTCAACAACGCCGGCACCTACTCCTCGGGCATAGCTACCCTCCAGAGTCAGTACGCTCCGGAAATGACCGCCCACTCAGCCGGCACTGCCCTGACTGTAACCGACTGACGTTGCAATCAGGTCCGATCTGTCCGATCTGTCCGACCGGTCTGACAAATCAATACTCTAAATTTTGTTAGTCAATATCGCATAAAATTTGCGATATTGACTAACTTTGTGTTTGGATAGGTTGTTGTAACAATCGGCGTGCCTTTCTGCCCTGCGACAGGGGCGGGGGCGTCTCGCCCCCGTAGTAACCCGATTGTCAAATTCAATTCATCGATTATGCACCACAGACACTGCTCTCTGCTTTTGCTTCTGGCGGCTATGACCGCAATATTAATGCCTGCCGGCGTTAATGCCTCCCCCAAGTACGAGATGCGCGGGGCATGGCTCGTCACGGCCTACGGCATCGACTGGCCTTCACGACAGGGTGTCACGCATCAGGTGGCGGTGAAGCAGCGCAGCGAGCTCGACTCCATTATAGCCGGACTCCACCGCGCCGGCATCAACGCCGTCTTTTTTCAGGTGAGACCTATGGCCGACGCTCTCTACCGCTCATCCTACGAACCCTGGTCGGGCTACCTTACCGGGACACGTGGCGCCGAGGCGCCCTACGACCCGCTGAGCTACTGCATCGACCGATGCCATGCCCTGGGCATGGAGTGCCACGCATGGATTAATCCGTTTCGTGTCGGCACCAGGCCTCCATCCACATCGCTCGACGCCGCCGTGCGCGGTCTATGGATGACAAACCGCGTGGGCAAATCAACGATGACGATATTCAACCCCGCGCTCGACGATACGCGCCGCCACCTCTGCGACGTGTGCCGCGAGATTGCCGAAAACTATGATATCGACGGCATCGTTTTCGACGACTATTTCTACAATCCGGAATTCATCCCCGAAGACGAGACTGCAGCCGACTGGAACGATTACATATCCACCGCCGCCGACGGACAGTCGATGGCCGACTGGCGACGCTCCAACATCAACCGCGCCATCGCCGATGTCTACGCCATGCTGAGCACCGTCAAGGACGGCAAGATACGGTTCGGCGTCTCGCCACAGGGTATAGCCGGAGCCAACGGTGTCTATGCCGGCGACGGCGTTCCCGCGCTGCCATCCTACGGCGTTGTCACCGCCGACAGCCAGTATGACAAGATCTATTCCGATCCCGTGTGCTGGCTCAAGGAAGGTCTGGTCGACTATATATCCCCGCAGATCTACTGGACCACCGACAACAGCCGTCACCCCTACGGTGGTCTCGCCCGGTGGTGGAACGATGTGGCGGAGATGTATGGCCGTCACTGCTTTCCGAGCCAGACAATGGCGGCTTTCGTAAAAAACAATTCTCCAAGCCAGTGGGACGAGACATTCCGTCAGATCGAACTCAACCGCGAGTCGTCGTTCAACTACGCTCCGGGTTCCGTGCTCTACTCGGCGCGGTTCATCGCCGGCAAGGGGAGTGCCGATTTCGGCAAATCATTGCAGCAGAATGTATTCCGCACCCCGGCTCTCGTGCCGCCGATGAGGTGGAAGCAACATCTGCGTCCGCTTGAGGTGAGCGGCCTGTCGCTCGACAGCGACGGCCTGCTTGAGTGGAACGCCGCCGACGATGCCCGTTATGTGGTCTACGCAATTCCGGAGTCGCTTCCCGACTGCGACGCCAGGTCGGCCGACTGCGACGGCATCGCCCCTTCCTATATCCTTGCCGTCACCTACGATACAAGCTACTCACTCCCCGCCCGTTACCGTAAAGGCTACCGCATCGCCGTCACGCCCTACGACCGCTACGGCGTCGAGTGGCAGCCGACATTCCTATAAATCTTATAAATCGTATAAGTATGCACTGTGACCCCCGATACATGCGGCGAGCCATTCAGCTGGCAAAATCATCGCCATTCGACACTCACCCCAACCCCAACGTAGGCGCTGTCATCGTGGCCGGCGACCGGATAATAGGGGAGGGCTACCACCGCCGTTGCGGCGAGCCCCATGCCGAGGTCAACGCCGTGCGCTCTGTCGCTGAGGCTGACCGTCATCTGCTCGCCTCCTCCACCATATATGTCACTCTCGAGCCCTGCTCCCACTATGGCAAGACGCCCCCTTGCGCCCAGCTCATCATCGACAGCGGCATACCGCGTGTGGTGATAGCCTGCGGCGACCCCTTTGCCAAAGTCAGCGGACGCGGCATAGCCATGCTCCGTGATGCCGGCATCGAAGTGGCCGAGGGTGTGCTCGAAGACGAAGCTCGACGCCTCAATCCCCGTTTCTTCACCGCCCACACCCTGCAGAGGCCTTTCGTCACCCTCAAATGGGCTCAGAGCGCCGACGGCTACATGGACGCCCTGCGCGACCCGTCGCAGCCCGCATTCAAATTCTCCACCCCGCTCGACGCGGCTCTCGTACACCGCGAGCGCGCCCTTCACGACGCCATCCTCACCACAGCCTCCACGGTGCTTGCCGACAATCCGCGCCTCGACGTGCGTCTCTGGGACGGTCCGGCCCCAAAAGTCGCCGTAGTTGACCGCCGCGGCATCATCGACGAGACCGCAGCCTCTCGACTCAATCTCTTTTCCCGCCCCGACCGTCGCATCATAATGCTGACTTCGCAGCCGTTGCAGCTCCCCGGAGTTGAAAATATAGAAATCAGTCATGACGCCGCGGCAGGTGAAATCCTGACGCACCTTTACCGGGCAGGCATAACCTCGATAATGACCGAATGCGGCCCCCGAATGCTTCAGTCGCTCATCGACTCCAACCTCTGTGACGCAGTCCGCGTCTTCACCTCACCCCACAGCCTTGCCTCCCGCGGTGTATCTCCCGCACCCACAATCCAGTTTTAACGTCGCAAGCCTAAATTGCAGTGCATATTACAGTCTCAGTTTAATAATGCTGTGAGGTTGTCGCCAAACAACATATTGTAAGGACGCACGGCTTGTGCGTCCGCCAATGCATTGATTGTCAGATGCTAATTTCGGAAGCACGAGCCGTCCGTCCCTACAATATGAAGTGCTGATTTTTTTTCTGATTCAGGTTGACAGACTGCATTCTGCAACACCCTTGGTGGCGATATTCCCGGCAGCCACCCCCCCCCTATCCACGACACCGCCGGGCACCAGAAAGCGAAGCCAAAAACGCGAAAAATGCTGAAAAAACAGATTGACAAAATACCGTTACAAATAGTATATAATTACATAAAAATTTTTAACTTTGCACTTGAAAAAAGAGGCAAACTCCCGTATTTAGCCTTAATTCTGATGCTAACTGTCTGAATACTCCGTATTTAAGTCGAGTGGCAAAACAGATGCCGCCTATCTGCGAAGAGCCCTGAAAAGAAACCCGCACTATGAATTTCAAGCCCCGTCGGGGTGGAAATGTCCGTTTTTCCGGTGTCGGAGTAACAATTTTTCAGTTGCCGCCATTTTTTTTTCGGGAACAGCATAAAATAATCAATCTATATATATGGTATCATTAGCAATATTCGGAATTGAAAACAACAGCATTCTCGCCGTTACGGCGTTGCTGACCGGTATCGCATTGGTAGCGCTTGCAATGTTGATTGCCAAGCTTATTGGCCCGCGCTCATTCAACCCCCAGAAGGGTGAAGCCTACGAGTGCGGTATCCCCACGCGAGGCAACTCGATGACACGTTTCTCTGTGGGCTACTACCTCTATGCTATTCTGTTTTTGATGTTTGACGTCGAAGCTATCTTCCTGTTCCCCTGGGCTGTGCGTGTGCGCGACCTCGGTTCGGCTGGTCTGATCAGCATTGCCGTCTTTTTAGGTTTTCTCATATTGGGCCTCGCATACGCTTGGCGGAAAGGAGCTCTGTCATGGAAGTAACAACCAAAAGCATGCCCTACGAGGCGTGGAAAGACAACGAATATATCGAGAAGCTCGTCAAGGAGCTTCAGGACAGCGGTGCCAACGTCATGGTCGGCACCCTCGACAAACTTATCAACTGGGGGCGGTCTAACTCAATCTGGCCTCTTACTTTCGCCACCAGTTGCTGCGGTATCGAATTTGTGTCGCTCGGCGCGGCGCGTTTCGATATGGCCCGTTTCGGCTGGGAAGTGGCTCGTGCCTCGCCCCGTCAGGCCGACTTCATCATGGTGGCCGGCACGATTGTAAACCGCATGGCTCCCGTGCTCCGTCGTCTCTACGACCAGCTCGCCGAACCCAAATATGTGATAGCCTGCGGCTCATGTGCCATCTCCGGCGGCCCCTTCCGTAAATCATATCACGTGGCCCGCGGCATCGAGGATATCGTGCCCGTCGACGTGTATGTGCCCGGATGTCCCCCGCGTCCCGAAGCCATGATCTACGGCATCATGCAGCTGTCACGCAAAATAAAAGTGGAAAAATTCTTCGGCGGCGTAAACCGTCAGGAGCGTCAGCGTAAATTTTTCGACGAGCACCCTCTCGACTGATGCAGGCCCTGCCGACCCACATTCATAAACCATCATTATTGTAAAAGAAACAATCAGCAATATGGCCACAATACAGGATAAGATCTCAAAGCTGTTTCCCGCCGCTCAGTTCGAGCAGGCCGACACGCTGCAGATTACTATTCCCGACGCACAGCTCCAGAGCCTCGCGCGCACACTGCGCGACGACGCCGACCTCGCCTTCGATTTCCTCGTGACTATCGTCGGCATGGACTGGAAGGACTCGATGGGGTGTATCTACTATCTGAGCTCATCGGTCCACAGCCACACCCTGGCTGTGAAGGTGTCGACACCCGACCGCGAGAAGCCCATGCTCCACTCTGTGTCAGAGATATGGACTATCGCCGAAATCTTCGAGCGCGAGGTATATGACTTCTTCGGCATCGTGTTTATCGGCAACAAGGATATGCGCCGCCTCTTCCTCAATATCGACTGGGTGGGATATCCCCTGCGCAAGGACTACAACGCATCGCCCGAGCTCAACCCCGTGACAATTGAAAACGAGCGCCAGAGCGACGGCACCGACATGTATATAGAAAACGCCGAGGGCAAGGTGGAGAAAAAACACCGCCTGATTTTCGGCAAAGACGACTTCGTTGTCAACATCGGCCCGCAGCACCCCGCAACCCACGGCGTGTTGCGCTTCCGCACAGCTGTCGACGGCGAGACCATCAAGAAAATCGATGTCTACATGGGTTATATCCACCGCGGTGTGGAGAAACTCTGTGAAGATCTGACATATCCGCAGACACTCCATTTCATGGACCGTCTCGACTACTTCTCGGCCCACAACTATCACCACGGCCTCTGTCTCTGCATCGAAAAGGCCGCCGGCATCGAAGTGCCCCGCCGCGCGCAGGTGATCCGTGTCATCATGGACGAGCTCTCGCGCATCGCCTCTCACTGCCTCTTCATAGGCACATTCTGCATGGACCTCGGCGCCACCACCATGCTCTTCTACACGCTCCGCGTGCGCGAGCAGATACTCGACATCATGGACAAGACATGCGGCGCCCGCATGACATTCAACTATGATGTGATAGGCGGCGTGATGGCCGACCTCGACCCCGATTTCGTAGGCGACGTCAAGGCTCTTCTGGCCACTCTCCCCAAAAACATCAAGGAATACAACAAGATATTCACCGGCAACGTCATCACCAAAAAACGTATGGAAGGTGTCGGCGTGCTCTCTCGCGAGGATGCCATCGACTACAGCGTCACCGGTCCGTCGGGACGTGCTTCGGGCTGGGCGTGCGACGTGCGCAAGACCCACCCCTACAGCGTTTATTCCGAACTCGACTTCGAGCAGGTGGTAATGGAGGAGGGCGACTCGATGGCGCGCTTCAAATGCCGTCTCAAAGAGATCGAGCAGTCGGCGCATATCATCGAACAGCTCATCGACAATATCCCCGGCGGAGATTATTGCGCCAAAGTGCCCAAGGTGCTCAAACTGCCTCAGGGTCAATGGTTCCAGATGGTCGAAGGCTGCCGCGGCGTCTTTGCCGTGTATATCGAGAGCGACGGCTCGACCAAGCCCTACCGCCTGAAGATAGCGCCCCCGTGTCTGCCTCTGGCAGCCGTGGTCGACCACATCACCTCGGGCAACAAAATCGCTGACCTTATCACCATCGGCGGCTCGCTCGACTACATCGTGCCCGATATGGACCGTTGATGGCGCCCGTGTTTAAACAACCGAAAATATAGTAATTATCAAATAAAGATAACTCTTCATGTTAGACTTTTCGAATATAACAGGATGGATTCACGACCTGCTGGCATCATTCATGGCCCCCTGGCTGGTAGTGCTGACCGAGTGCGTCCTCATCGGTGTCGGCCTGTTGCTGGCATATTCTCTGCTGGCGCTCTTCTACATCTATTTCGAGCGCAAGGTGTGTGCCGCGTTCCAGTGTCGTCTCGGTCCCAACCGTGTAGGTCCGTTCGGCTTGTTGCAGAGCATCGCCGACATGTTCAAAATCCTTATCAAGGAGCTTATCAGTCTGAAACATACCGATAAATTCCTCTTCGCCCTCGCCCCCTATCTGGTAATCGCGGCCTCGATGCTTGCATTCGCCGTTCTTCCCTGGGGCAACGGTCTGCAGGTCATCGACTTCAACATCGGCATCTTCTTCCTGATCGCGGTGTCGTCGATAGGTGTGCTCGGCATTCTTCTGGCCGGATGGTCATCAAACAATAAGTTCACCCTCATCGGTGCGTTGCGTTCGGGCGCGCAGATGGTCAGCTACGAGCTCTCTATCGGTCTGTCGGTCATCACTATGGTGGCTTTCGCAGGCACGATGTCGGTGCCCGGCATCGTGGCGGCCCAGAGCGAGTGCTGGTTTATCTTCTCGGGTCATATCCCCGCCATCATCGCCTTCATAATCTACATGATAGCAGGTACGGCCGAGACCAACCGCGGCCCGTTTGACCTTCCCGAGGCAGAGTCGGAGCTTACCGCCGGTTACCACACGGAGTATTCGGGTATCCACTTCGGTTTCTTCTATCTGGCCGAATATCTCAACCTCTTCATCGTGGCAGGCGTGGCCTCGCTGCTCTTCTTCGGAGGCTGGATGCCGCTTCATATCCCCGGATGGGAAGGTTTCAACGATGTGATGAACTATATTCCCGGGCCCATCTGGTTTATCGGCAAGGCTGTGGCTCTCTCGTTTGTCATCATCTGGTTCAAGTGGACATTCCCCCGTCTGCGCATCGACCAGCTCCTGGCTCTCGAGTGGAAATACCTTCTCCCCATCAATCTATTCAACCTTATCCTGATGGTGCTTGTTATTGTCTATGGACTCCACGGACCGGTTGTTCCGGTGCAGTGATGCCGAAGTGACAGTTACAGCAGCAAGGAAGTCAGTAAAACAAACTAACCCCTCACTAATATAAAGAAATCAGCAAAATAATCAGCGGTTATGAGCGAAACATACGGAAAAATAGCCCAAGTGATCGGCCCGGTAGTCGACGTCATCTTCGAAGGTGAGCAGAACATACTTCCCCCGATTTACACTGCATTGAAAATCGACCGTCCCGACGGCTCAATGCTTATACTCGAAGTGGAGCAGCATATTGGTGAAGACACCGTGCGTTGCGTGGCAATGGAGAGTACCGACGGTCTGCAGCGCGGCATGCGTGTCGAGAACCTCGAGCGTCCCATCGCCGTCCCCACGGGCGGTCAGGTGAAAGGACGTCTGCTCAATGTCATCGGCGAGGCTATCGACCACCTTCCCGAGCTCGACCGCGAAAAGCTCCGTCCCATCCATCAGCCCGCGCCCAAGTTCGAGGACCTTACCATCGGTACGGAAATCCTCTACACCGGTATCAAGGTGATTGACCTTCTCGAGCCCTACAGCAAGGGTGGCAAGATCGGTCTGTTCGGCGGCGCCGGTGTGGGCAAGACAGTGCTTATCATGGAGCTTATCAACAACATCGCCAAGGGTCACAACGGTTTCTCGGTGTTTACCGGTGTCGGTGAGCGTACCCGCGAGGGCAACGACCTGCTCCGCGAGATGATCGAGAGCGGCGTAATGAAATATGGCGATAAGTTCAAGGAAGGAATGGAACGCGGCGAGTGGAACCTCGAGGATGTCGACATGAAAGAGGTTGCCAACTCGCAGGCTACGCTGGTGTTCGGCCAGATGAACGAGCCGCCGGGCGCACGTCTGCGTGTGGCGCTGTCGGGTCTGACCGTTGCAGAGCAGTTCCGCGACCAGGACGGCGGCGGAAAGGAAATCCTTCTCTTCATCGACAACATCTTCCGTTTCACCCAGGCGGGTTCGGAGGTGTCGGCACTTCTTGGCCGTATGCCTTCGGCTGTGGGTTATCAGCCTACGCTCGCTTCGGAGATGGGTGCGCTTCAGGAGCGTATCACATCGACCAAAAACGGTTCAATTACTTCCGTACAGGCCATCTACGTGCCCGCCGACGACTTGACCGACCCGGCGCCGGCAACGACATTCTCGTTTCTCGACGCAACGACGGTGCTCTCGCGTAAGATCGCCGAGCTCGGCATCTATCCCGCCGTCGACCCGCTGGAGTCGACATCACGTATCCTTGACCCCAACATCATCGGCGAAGAGCACTACAACACCGCGCAGGCTGTCAAGCAGCTCCTTCAGAAATATAACGAGCTTCAGGACATCATCGCAATCCTCGGTGTCGACGAGCTTTCCGACGAAGACAAACTCGTCGTGGCCCGCGCCCGCCGCGCGCAGCGTTTCCTCTCGCAGCCGTTCCACGTCGCAGAGCAGTTCACCGGTCTGCCCGGTGTGCTCGTGCCTCTGAGCGAGACAATCCGCGGCTTCAAGATGATACTTTCAGGCGAGATGGACCAGTATCCCGAGCAGGCGTTCCTCAATGTCGGCACTATCGACGAGGCCATCGCCAAGGGCAAGAAGCTCCTCGCCGAGGTACAGTAAGAATTACGAAAACGAATTTAACAACAGCGATATGACACTTAAAATCATCTCAGCCACAGAAGTCCTCTTCCAGGGAGAAGTCGACACGGTGACATTGCCCGGCGAGAAGGGACGCTTCACGGTGCTCAGCAACCACGCGTCGCTCATCTCGACTCTCGTAGCCGGCGACATCGTCTACGGCAACGGCTCCGAGCGCTCGGTCACACATATCGACGGGGGGATAGCTGATGTGGATAACAACATAGTGTCGGTCTGCGTATATTGACTCTGATGAAACGACTCACCCTCATAGCATTACTGCTTATCTCGACATTGGTGTCGATGAGCTTTCCCGCAGCGGCCTCGACAAAAGGCGAAGGCCACGACGGGGAAGATAAAATCGATCCCAAGGAGATTATATTCGAGCACCTGGGCGACCGCTACGGCTGGGAAGTGCCTTTCTGCCACCACAAGTCGATACCGCTGCCCGTAATCGTGTTCGGCAGCGACGGCCTGCACATATTCTCGTCGGCCCGCGTGGAGCACGGCAAGGAATATGTCGACGGCGGCAAGATATTCCGCATAGCGGCCGAAGGCGACTTTAAGGGCAAGATAGTCGAGATTGTCGACGGCAAGGAGACACGTCCGTTTGACATATCGATTACCAAAAATGTGTTCGCCCTGATACTGACCGTGATAGTGGTGTGTCTGGTGCTTCTGCCGCTGCGCTGCTACTATCGCCGGAAAGGCTATAAGGCACCGCGCCGCTGGCTCGGTGCGGTAGAGGCGCTCACCGCATTTATCTACGACGGTGTCATCAAGTCGACTCTCAAGGACAAGGCTTCGAAATTCGCGCCCTATCTGCTCACGGTGTTCTACTTCATCTTTGTGATGAACCTGATGGGTCTGATGGTGGTGTTTCCCGGCGGAGCCAACCTCACAGGCAATATCGCGGTGACGCTCGTGCTCGCCATTCTCACCTTCCTGGTGACGAATATCTTCGGCACGAAGCATTACTGGAAAGAATTATTCTGGCCTGATGTGCCGCTGTGGCTCAAGTTCCCGCTGCCCATCATGCAGATAATAGAGATATTCGGCGTGTTCACCAAGCCGGCGGCACTGACGGTGCGTCTGTTCGCCAACATGATGGGCGGCCACATGATAGTGATAGTGCTCACGCTGCTGATATTCATCTTCGCGCAGATGGGCATGGCAGTGGCCGGGGGCACGGCGGTGATATCGACGATGTTCTCCATCTTCATGCTTCTGATCGACGTGCTGGTAAGTTTCATCCAGGCCTACGTGTTCACGATGCTCTCGACAATCTTCATCTCGCTCGCGCAGGAAAATCCCCACAAGGAGCATGCGGCGGCCGAGGCGAAGCACTGACAGATATCTCCGGGCACTCAGAGAACCCCGAGACCCGGATTGACTGACAATAAAGATTAAAAACGAAATAACCATTTAAAAATAATAACACTATGTTCTCAATGATTTCATTAGTAGACGCCCTTCAGGGACTTGGCGCAGTTCTCGGCGCAGGTGTAGCAGCTATCGCAGCAGGTATCGGTATCGGTAAAATCGGTTCTTCAGCCATGGAGGCCATCGCACGTCAGCCCGAGGCAGCCGGCGATATCCGAAGCAACATGATCGTGATCGCCGCTCTCGTGGAAGGTGTGGCTCTCTTCGCCGTTATTGTTTGCATCCTCGCATTGTTCCTTTAAGCAGTAGCCGCAGATTACGTTTAATCGTCAACTAACTATTCCTTTTTTCAACAATGGAACTATTCACCCCTGACTTCGGTCTGATATTTTGGATGTTTCTCAGCTTCGCCGTGCTCTTTTTCATCCTCTGGAAATTTGCGTGGCCGGCCATAACCAAAATGATTGACCAGCGAGCCGAGTTAATCGACAAGGGTGTGGAATATGCTCAGCAGGCCCGTCAGGACCTTGATCAGGCGCAGGCAAAGGCCGAAGAGGTCATGCAGGAGGCACGCCGGCAGCAGGCCGACATACTCCGCGAGGCCGACCGCGTGAAAACGCAGATTATCGAGGAAGCCCGCGGCGAGGCACGTCAGGCCGCAGCCAAGGAGCTCGACCAGGCCAAGCTTCAGATCGAGCAGGCCCGCAAGGAGGCTGAGCAGAATATTCGCGACGAGGTGAGCGCATTCGCATTAAACATCGCACAGAAAGTGGTGCGCAATCAGATGAGCGACACCAAGGCGCAGACACAGCTTGTCGACAGTCTGCTCGACGAAATAGAGAAGAAAAACTGATAAAGCGATATGAACGACGGTCTTATACCACGACGATATGCCAAGGCACTGCTGAAGTTCGCCGCCGAAAAGGGGCAGGACAAGCGTGTCTACCAGCTGATGCAGACGCTCAGCGACAGTTTTGCAGCGCAGCCGGCGCTCGGCAAAGCGGTGACTAACCCCTTTGTCCCGGCCGCCGACAAGACAAAGCTGCTGATGACGGCATCGGGAGCCGACGCCAAAGACTCGGTCTTTGCCGACTTTGTCCGCCTGCTTGATGTCAACAACCGCATCGACATGATGCGTCAGGTGGCGCTGGCCTATCTGGAGATGTACCGCAAGGCCAACGACATCTATCTTGTCGAAATCACCTCGGCGGCGCCGATGGGCGACAAGGAGATGAAGCGCCTGAAGGCTCTGATCGAGAGCCATGTGGGCGGAGCGACGGTGGAGTATGAAACCGCTGTCGACCCCGACCTGATAGGCGGTTTCGTGGTAAAGATTGACTCCGAGCGTCTTGACGCCTCGATCAAGAATGAATTGAAACAATTGCGTTTGAAACTTTTAAGCAAGTAAACAATAATGATTAACCCTAGCGAGATATCGGAAGTATTAAAACAACAGCTCGAGAGCGTTAACTCCAAGGTTGCGTTTGAAGAGGTAGGCACCGTGCTTGAAGTAGGCGACGGCGTGGCACACGTGTATGGTCTTGACAACGTGTGCGCCAACGAGCTCGTTGAGTTTGAGAACGGCGTCAAGGGCGTGGCTCTCAACCTCGAGGAGAGCAATGTCGGCGTCATCCTGCTCAACGATGTCAACAAAGTGACCGAAAACATGACAGTGCGCCGCACCGGAGAAATCGCCTCAATCCCTGTGGGAGAGGGCGTGTTCGGCCGCGTCATCAATGTATTGGGCGAGCCTGTCGACGGTCGCGGACCCATCGAGGGCGAGCGTCTGCTGATGCCGCTCGAGCGCAAGGCTCCGGGCGTTATCTTCCGTCAGCCCGTTAATCAGCCGCTGCAGACAGGTATCAAGGCCGTCGACGCCATGGTGCCCATCGGCCGCGGACAGCGCGAGCTTATCATCGGCGACCGCCAGATAGGCAAGACCGCAATCGCAATCGACACAATCATCAGTCAGCGCAAGAGTTTCGAGGCCGGCAAGCCCGTTTACTGTATCTACGTGGCAATCGGCCAGAAGGCATCGTCAATCGCCGCTACGGTTGAGACCCTGCGTCAGCACGGCGCCCTCGACTACACGGTGGTCGTTTCGGCATCGGCATCCGACTCTGCCGCCATGCGCTACTATTCACCTTTTGCCGGTGTAGCCATCGGCGAATATATCCGCGACACAGGCCGCGACGCGCTCATCGTCTATGATGACCTGTCGAAGCAGGCTGTCGCTTACCGCGAGATTTCACTTATCCTCAAGCGTCCGTCAGGACGTGAGGCCTATCCCGGCGATATCTTCTACCTGCACTCGCGTCTGCTGGAGCGTGCGGCGAAGATTATCGACAACCAGAAGGTCGCTTCGATGATGAACGACCTTCCCGCAGTGCTCAAGCCCATCGTCAAAGGCGGCGGCTCACTCACTGCACTTCCTATCATTGAGACACAGGCCGGCGACGTATCGGCCTATATCCCCACCAACGTCATCTCCATCACCGACGGACAGATATATCTGGAGACTGCACTGTTCAACCGCGGTATCCGTCCCGCCATCAACGTGGGTATCTCCGTGTCGCGTGTGGGAGGTAACGCCCAGATCAAGTCGATGAAAAAAGTGGCCGGTACGCTGAAAATCGACCAGGCCCAGTTCCGCGAGCTTGAGGCATTCACCAAGTTCGGCGGCGACATCGACCCCGTGACCGCACGTGTCATCGACCGTGGCCGCAAGAACGAGCGCCTGCTCATCCAGCCCCAGTATCAGCCGTGGGCCGTAGAAGACCAGGTGGCCGTGATATTCTGCGGCGTCAACGGTCTGCTCGGCAATGTGCCCGTAGAGAAAGTGGCGGAGTTTGAGAAAGCGCTTCTGCAGCTGCTCCACGCCAAATATCAGGACGATGTGATGACCCCCATCGCCCAGGGCAAGCTTACCGACGAGGTTTCCGAGAAACTCAAGGCAGTAGCCACCGAGGTGGCAGCCCGCTATAACTGATAGCTTCAAAGTCAGGAGTTCTCTGCAAGGTCAGGGAACTCCGACCTTCCCTCTCTCTGCTGAAAACATTATAACAACAATCATCTCGATATCCGACAATGGCAACATTAAGAGAATTAAAAGGACGAATAGGCTCTGTGGCATCATCCGAAAAAATCACCGGAGTGATGCGCATGACGTCGTCGGCCAAAATGCACAAGGCTGAGCAGATGCTCAAACAGTTGGTGCCGTTCCGCAGTCAGGTTGAAACCATCATTGGCAATCTGCTGTCGGCCGATGCCGCTTTCTCGTCGCCGTTGCTCGACGAGCGCGAGGTGAAAACAGCCACCGTGGTGGTGTGGGGTTCTGACGACGGACTCTGCGGCGCCTACAATGTCAACATCTTCAAGCAACTTGTGGCATTGCTGGGCAAGATGCGCGCCGAGCTGGGCGACAGCGCCGAAATACGCGTGATACCCGTGGGCGCCAAGATAGCCAAGGCCGCACGCAAGCTGACGCTTGACCGGGTGACGGTGCAGACGGCCGAAGGCGTGACCGCCAAGAGCGACGACACCGTCGTCAAGGAGTTTACCCGCACACTCGTCGACAGCTTCCTCGCAGGCGAGACCGACCGCGTTGAGCTGCTTTACATGAATTTCAAGAGCGTGTCGCGTCAGCGTCCGCGTGTCGACACACTGATGCCGGTGACGCCGTCGGCTCTGGGAGCCTCTGACGACGAGACCCGCAGCGCGCGCCCCTATATATTCGAGCCTGATGCCAACACTATTTTCAACCGCGTGCTTCCGCTGTTCATCCTGTCAGTGATGCAGGAGGTGTTCTGCGAGAACCGCGCATCGGAGCAGGCCGCGCGCGTCATGGCTATGCAGAGCGCCAACGACAACGCCAAGAAACTGCTTGACCAGCTGCGTCTCGAATACAACAAGCTGCGTCAGCAGAGCATCACCACCGAGCTTCTCGACATTGTCGGAGGCCAGGTAAGGTAAACCGATCGGAAAGAAGTCAGCAAAACCAATCGAAGCAGTCAGGTAAACCAATCAGAAAGTAATATAAACAACATATCTAAAACGTAAGATAGAAACTTATGGGTAGTGTAAAAGATTATTTTTCAGGCTTAGGCTCCGGCTTCTTGAGTCTCCTCAAAGGCATGCAGGTGACAGGCAAGGAGTTCGTGACCCCTAAGATTACGGAAAAATATCCCGAAAATCGAGAGACTCATCACATACCGCAGCGTTTCAGAGCATGTCTGGAGCTGAAATATGATGATGAAGGAAATCACAAATGTATCGCCTGCGGCACTTGCGAGCGCAATTGTCCGAACGGCACTATCAACGTCCTCACCAAGATGGTCGACAAGTGGGACGGCACAAAGAAAAAGAAGCTCGACAAATATATCTATGATTTGGGCAGCTGCACGTTCTGTCAGCTCTGCGTGGTGTCGTGTCCGACCGACGCGCTGGAGTTTTCAAATGACTTCGAGCAGGCGGTGTTCACCCGCAGCAAGCTCGTCAAGCAGCTCAATTATCTGCCCGAGAAGCCCGAGCCCGAGCCCACCGAAGAGGAGAAGGCTAAGATTCTCGCCGAGAAGAAAGCCAAAATCGAGGCAGCCAAAGCAGCTGCGGCCGCCAAGAAGGCCGCCGGCGCGGCAGCCGCACCGGCTTCGCTCATCGACGAGAACGACCCCAAGGTGAAAGCCGCTCTGGCCAAATGTGCCGGTGACCCCGAGAAGGAAGCCAAAGTGCGCGAGGCTCTCGAGAAGGCCGCCCGCCTGAAAGCGGAGAAAGCCGCGCAGGCTCCCGCAGTTGATAACGAAAATAAAAAACAAAACTAAAATATGGAATCAGTAGGAAGTATCATCGCATATATCGTGATCGCGCTGTCGATCATGGTATTCTCGGTACTGGCTGTGACGACACGCAAGATTTTGCGCTCGGCGACATTTCTGCTGTTTGCCCTCTTTGCCACCGCTGCCGTCTATTTCATGCTCGGGTATCAGTTCCTGGGCGGTGTGCAGATCGCAGTGTATGCCGGGGGTATAGTGGTGTTGTTCGTGTTCTCGATTTTGCTGACAAGCCATCCGGGCGACAACAGTAGCAAGCTTGAGTCAAAGAAAAAGACTGTAGGGCTTGTCGGTGCTGTGGCTATGTTTGTGGTGTGCGCGTGGTCGCTCATCAGCCGTTGCTCCGTAATCAAAGAGCTGCCCGACCTGGGTCAGACCCAGCTGCCTGACATGAAACAGATAGGCGCCGACCTTATGAGCTCGGGCGATCACGGCTATCTGCTCCCCTTCGAGGCTATAAGTGTGTTATTGCTCGCATGTATAATCGGTGGCATAGTTGTGGCACGTAAAAAATAAATATGGATATGGATTTCTTGAATAATTTTCAGCTGAACTCACTGATGTTCCTGATACCCAGCCTGTTTATGTTTTGCTGTGGTGTTTACGGGTTTCTGACCCGCCGCAACATGATTGCGATGCTGATATCTCTCGAGCTGATGCTCAATGCAGTCGACATGAATTTCGTGGTGTTCAACCGCTTCCTCTGCCCTGGTCAGATGGACGGTATGTTCTTCACGCTCTTCGCCATTGCGATAGCCGCGGCCGAGACTGCGGTAGCGATAGCCATCATCATCAATGCCTACCGCATTTCAAAAGATATCGATGTCAAGGATTTAACCAAAATGAAATTTTAAAGACTCATGGAAGCAACATTACCGCTTTTGATTTTGGTTCTGCCATTGCTGATGTTCCTCTTCCTGGGGCTTTTCGGCAAGTTTATGAGCCATAAGTGGGCAGGCATCATCGGCACAGCCGGTATGGGTGTGACGATGCTCATGGCCTACTACACAGCATACGTTTACTTTTTCTCGGGCGATTTTGTCGGCGAGGACGGCACCCGTCTGCAGTACATCGTGTTCAATCAGGACTGGCTGGCACTGTGGGGCAACCTCACCATCAAGCTCGGATTTCTCTTAGACCCGATTTCGGCGCTTATGCTCGTGGTGATCACCACCATCTCGTTTATGGTGCATCTCTACAGCAACGGCTACATGCGTGACCATCACGGCGTGTGGGAGACAGGTTTCCAGCGTTTCTACGCATTCCTGTCGCTCTTCAGCTTCTCGATGCTCGGCCTCGTCGTAGCCACCAACATATTCCAGATGTATATCTTCTGGGAGCTTGTGGGCGCGTCGTCATATCTTCTCATCGGATTTTACTACACCAAGCCGTCGGCTGTGTCGGCCTCGAAGAAGGCATTCATCGTCACCCGTTTCGCCGACCTCGGCTTCCTTATCGGTATTCTCGTGCTCTCGTTCACTACCGAGACGTTTGACTTCATGTCGCTCACTTCAGCTCCGGTGGCCGGAGTCGAGAACATGTATCATGTCGACGCTTCGACAGCCAGGACGATGCTTGAGACCGGTGCAGGCCAGATGTTCCTCGGCGGCTCGCTGATGACATGGGCTCTGGTGCTCATCTTCATGGGAGGTATGGGTAAGTCGGCCATGATGCCGCTCCATATCTGGCTTCCCGACGCGATGGAAGGCCCGACCCCTGTGTCGGCACTTATCCATGCAGCAACGATGGTGGTGGCCGGTGTTTATCTCGTGGCCCGTCTGTTCCCTCTGTTCATGATCAATGACGCGCTGGGCGGCGCAGCGCTCGACATCGTTACCGTGGTCGGCGCCCTGACAGCGTTCTACGCGGCAGTTGTGGCGTGCACGCAGCTCGACATCAAGCGAGTGCTGGCGTTCTCGACCATATCGCAGATAGCGTTCATGATGGTGTCGCTCGGCGTATCGCGCCCCGAGGTACATGACAACCTCGGCTACATGGCGTCGATGTTCCACCTGTTCACCCACGCGATGTTCAAGGCGCTCCTCTTCCTCGGAGCCGGCGCGCTTATCCACGCCGTAGGCTCGAACGACTACACCGCGATGCACGGTCTGCGCAAACGCATGCCTATCACCCACATCACATTCCTTGTGGGCTGTCTCGCCATCGCCGGTATCATACCGTTCTCGGGCTTCTTCTCGAAAGATGAGATCCTTACCGCCTGCTTCGGCAACTCACTGACCCTATCCTATGTGTGGATGTCGATGGTGGCCGGTCTGACAGCGTTCTACATGTTCCGTCTCTACTATCTGATTTTCTGGTGGAAAGAACACAAAGTGCATGAAGGTCATCACGCACCCAAAGACCAGCCCTGGACTATGACCCTGCCTCTGATAATACTTGCAGTAGTAGCCACATTCGCAGGTTTCGTGCCCTTCGGCGACCTCGTTACCTGGAACGGACACCCGCATCACGGCGGCATCAACTGGATGATAGCGTCGATAAGCCTCTGCGTGGCGCTTCTCGCAATCGGTCTCGCCACAATCATGTATCGCAAGGAGAACCCGCTCCCCGAGCGCATGCGTCACCTCTTCCCCAACCTGTGGACCTGGGCACGCAACCGTTTCTACTTCGACGAGCTCTACATGTTTATCACCCACAAGATCATCTTCAACAGCATCTGTAAGCCGATAGCATGGTTTGACCGCCATATCATCGACGGCACAATGGACGCGTTCGCCGCCATCACCAACAAGGCGTCATACGCGATACGCGGCCTGCAGTCGGGCAATGTACAGAGCTATGTATGGGTCTACCTCATCGGAGCTATCGTGCTCGGCGGAGGAACAGTGGCTGTAATATTCCTATTCTTCTAACCGACACAGAGCGCTAACAGTTTCAAATATAGTAATTATGTTTTCAAATATACTGATATACTTCGTAATCGTCCCCATCCTTATGCTGGGGGGACTGGCACTGTGCCGCAATATCAAGCAGATACGTGCGGTAGCGGTGGCGGGTTCGCTGGTGCTGATCGGTCTCAGCGTCTACCTGCTGGTAGAATATCTTGCGCAGCGGGCAGTAAATCCCGATGCTCCGATGCTTTTCACCGGTTCATGGACATGGTTCAAGGCTCTCAACATAAATCTTGCGGTAGGAGTCGACGGCGTTTCGATTGCCATGATCGTGCTGACATCGATTATCATCTTTGCCGGTTCGTTCGCCTCGTGGAAAATCGACAATGCCAGAGCGTTCTTCCTTTGGCTGATACTCCTCTCGACGGGTGTCTACGGCTTCTTCATCTCGGTTGACCTGTTCACGATGTTCATGTTCTATGAGGTGGCTCTTATCCCGATGTATCTTCTCATCGGCGTGTGGGGCACGGGCCGCAAGGAATACTCGGCGATGAAGCTGACCCTTATGCTTATGGGCGGCTCGGCCTTCCTGATGCTCGGTCTGATCGGCATCTACTACAACACCGAGATGCCTGACGGCTCTCACACCTGGAACATTATCCAGATAGCGCATGAAGGCCACATCGAAAAGGGCTGGCAGTATTTCCTCTTCCCGATGACATTTGTCGGATTCGGTGTGCTGGGCGCGATGTTCCCCTTCCACACATGGAGCCCCGACGGTCACGCATGTGCGCCGACGGCAGTGTCGATGCTTCACGCCGGCGTGCTGATGAAGCTCGGAGGCTACGGCTGCTTCCGCGTGGCAATGTATCTGATGCCCGAGGCGGCCAACGACCTCGCCTGGATATTCCTTATCCTGACCGGTATATCGGTTGTCTACGGAGCCTTCTCGGCCTGTGTGCAGACCGACCTCAAATATATCAACGCCTACTCGTCGGTGTCGCACTGCGGTCTTGTGCTCTTTGCGATATTGATGATCAACCAGACTGCTATGACCGGTGCGGTGATGCAGATGCTCTCACACGGTCTGATGACGGCACTCTTCTTCGCCCTCATCGGTATGATCTACGGCCGCACCCACACCCGTGACATCCGCCAGATGGGCGGCCTGATGAAAATCATACCTTACCTTGCCGTATGCTACGTGATAGCCGGTTTCGCCTCGCTGGGTCTGCCGGGTCTGTCAGGTTTCGTGGCCGAGATGACAATCTTCGTCGGCTCGTTCCAGCAGGGTATGAGCGAGTATCTCGCCGGCGCAGGCTCTCTGCGTCTGGTATTCACCATCGTTGCATGCTGCTCGATCGTGATAACCGCGGTCTATATACTCCGCGTTGTCGGCAAGCTGCTTCTGGGTCCGGTGCAGGACAAGCACCATCTGGAGCTTACCGACGGCACATGGTGGGAACGCCTGTCGACAGTGACACTTATCGTCAGCGTCGCAGCAATCGGCTGTTTCCCCAACTTCTTTGCAGGACTGATACGTGATACTTTCAGCGGTGAGTTGTTCGAAGCCGTGAAGATGAACATATTCTAAAAGATTAATAAGAAATGGATTATTCTCAATTTTTGGCAATGAAGCAAGAAATAGGATTGTTAGTCGTATTTCTATTAGTCTTCCTCTATGATTTATTCGCGCCGCGCTATGCCGTGGCGGGCACTGACAAAAAGGCAGTGAAAGGAATCTCGACAGTGGCGGTAGTGCTCTTCGCAATCTTCACCGCCTACGGGTTCTGCTGCTCGGTGACCGACAACGTGCAGTCGGTGTTCGGCAAGATGTATTCAACCACTCCGGTAGTGGCAACCATCAAGAACATACTCAACATCGGTGTGCTGATAGTGCTGATACAGTCGATGAAATGGAATGCGAGCGAGCCGCAGACAATGCGTCGCGCCGAGTTCTACGAGCTTCTTTTCATCACGCTTTTCGGCATGTATCTGATGATTTCGGCCCGTCACTTCCTTCTCTTCGTGATCGGTCTTGAGTCGGCGTCGCTTCCTCTTGCAGCATTGGTGGCGTTCGACAAGAACAAATATGAGAGCCATGAGGCAGCTGTGAAGTATATCCTCACCGCGGTTTTCTCGTCGGCAATCTTCATGCTCGGTCTGTCGTTTGTCTACGGTCTCGCCGGTTCGCTTTACTTCGATGAAATCGCGGCCGCCGCTCTTGAGGATTCAGGCATGCTCATCGTGGCTATGGCGTTTGTGATGGCCGGTATCGGATTCAAACTGTCGCTCGTGCCTTTCCATCTCTGGACAGCCGACGTATATCAGGGCGCGCCCACATCGGTGACTTCTTATCTGTCGGTAATCTCGAAAGGCGCAACTGCCTTCGCCTTCATGGTAGTGATGGTGCAGGTGTTCGGCCAGTTCTATTCCGCCGCATGGGAATGGATGCTCTACGCGCTTATCATCGCCACAATCACAGTAGGTAACCTCTTTGCGATACGTCAGCGCAACATGAAGCGCTTCCTGGCGTTCTCGTCAGTGTCGCAGGCCGGTTACATCATGCTCGGTGTGATAGGAGCCAACGAGATGTCGCTGGCAGCTATGATGTTCTACATCCTTGTCTACATCTTCTCAAACCTCGCTGCATTCGGTGTTATCCAGGCGATAGAAAACAAGACCGGCCTTGTGGGCATGGACTCTTACCGCGGCCTGCACAAGACCAACCCGCGTCTGGCGTTCGCCATGATGCTGGCTATGTTCTCGCTTGCAGGTATTCCGCCGTTCGCCGGCTTCTTCAGCAAGTTCTTCATCTTCACCGGCGCTCTCAACCAGGGCAGCGTGGCGATGTATGTGCTCGTGCTGATAGCGTTGATCAACACTATCATATCGCTCTACTACTATCTGCTTGTGGTCAAGGCGATGTATATCTCGCCCGAGGAGAGTGAGATACCCACGTTCAAGAGCGCATGCTCCGAGCGTCTTGCTCTTGTGATAACCGTTGGCGGTATCATACTGCTCGGTATCGTGAGCGTGGCCTACAACTCGATACTTACGATGACATCAACTCCGCTCTAATAAGGGTCGATGCATAGATATCACAGCAGGGAGATGCGCAATGCGCGTCTCCCTGCGTTTTTATCGCGGAGTTGCCGGATCTCGCAGTTCTATCTTTTGTATTGGGATACTCTCTTAATTTAACACACTGTTAAATTAACGACAATTAAAGAATTACGACAATTTTTCAATAAAGCTACTGCGTAAATATGGAAAAATACGTTAACTTTGCATGTTGAAATATAATGTCGGAGCCGCATGTCGCGGGCAATCGGTCAGGGGAAAGTCCCGCCGTAGTCGCGTCACGGATGCTAACATGTTGTCGCATATAGCTGTAGCCCGGCTCGAAACGGTATTAGAAACTATATAAAATGAAATCGAAATTATTGTCAATACTTGCTGCGGGACTGTTTGCCTCTACGGCTATGTTTACATCGTGTAACAGCGACAGCGATTCGTCGGACTCGGAGGTGATTTATGGAAGCACACAGGTGAAGAGTTTCAAGCTCAAGGCCAACTCCAATGTGTTGTCGGGGCTTGATTCGGTGTTTTTCTCCATCGATCTTGTCAACGCGCAGATATATAATGCCGACTCGCTGCCGTTCGGCACAAAGACCGATAAACTTGTGTTGCAGATCAGCACTGACGCCTGCTCGAAAGTGGAGCTCAACGTGCCGCGCAAGAATGCTGCCGACACGGTTATAAATTATCTTACCAACTCAACCGACTCGATCGATTTCACCAACGGGCCGGTGCGTCTCCACCTGGTGTCGTTTGACGGCAAAGCGGAGCGTGACTACACAATCAAGGTGAATGTGCACAATATGGTGCCCGACTCGCTTTACTGGAACGAGTTGGCTATGCGCAAGCTCCCGACCTCACTTGCCGCTCCGAAGATGCAGAAGTCGGTGAAGTATGGCGACAAGGTTGTGTGTCTGACCGGCGACGGCAACCGCTACAATATCGCAGTGACTGACAATCCGTATGACGACAACTGGACAGTCAAGGCTGTCAATTTCGGCTTTGTGCCTCAGATCGAGACGCTGTCGGCCACAACCGGAGCGCTGTATATACTTGCGGCTGACGGCACGCTCTACAGTTCTGTCGACGGCTCGGCATGGACTTCGACACAGGAGAGATGGCATGCGATTTACGGTGCATACGGTGACCGTCTGCTCGGAGTGAAGAGAACGGGCACCGACTATGTGAGAGTGTCGTATCCGGCGGGTGGCGAGAGCACGGTTCCGGCCGATTTCCCCATCGACGGTGCGAGCAGCCTCTGCGAGCTGACTTCGAGATGGACCGCGCAGCCTCAGGTGGTGATGCTTGGCGGACGCACCGCGTCGGGCGAGCTTACCAACACAGTGTGGGGCTATGACGGCGCCAACTGGGCCCGCATATCATCCAAATTCCCCAAAGCGATAACCAGAGCCGCGATGTTTGACTACCGCATGGCGCAGACCGACACGCTGTCGTGGGCAGTGAAGGAGGTCGGCGTGCTGATTGCTATGTGCGGCGAGAATGCCGACGGACTCAACGGCAAGGTATATGTATCGCGCAACTCAGGCATCGACTGGAAAGAGGGCGACGAACTTGTGCAGATGCCTGAATATATCAAGCCCCGCAGCGGAGCGCAGGCGATAGTTGTCGACAAGACAGCGACAGAGAAATCGCGCGCGTCGTCGCAGCAGTGGAAAGAATATCAGCCCAAACAGCTCCCGCGCTGGTGGACGGTGGCTCCGACCGACATGATATTGTCGCGTGCGGTGGCTCCGATCACTCAGTGGGAAGTGCCATATATCTATCTCTTCGGAGGCTGTGACGAGGAAGGCTATCTCTATAACAGCGTGTGGAGAGGAGTGATTAACCGACTGTCGTTCAAACCGCTTCAGTAACGCGACTGGCTGCAGCATGGAGTGTGCGGACTGACACAATATAGACCCGGATGAAAAGATTGTTGACTGTGATATTGACGCTTGCGGCTCTGGCGGCGATGCCCGGAAAGGTGTCGGCGCAGGAGGAGACCTACAAGTTTGACCTCGGTGTGCAGTTGGGTCTTGACGGCTATCTGGGCGATGTCAACGAGAGCAATATGTTTGCGAAGCCGGGAGTGTCGGGCGGAGTGTCGTTCCGCTATCTCGCCGACACCCGCTGGGCGGTGCGCGGAGTGTTTAACGCCTACAGCCTGAGCGGCGACTCGTCGAAGTTTGACAATGTGTTTCCGGGCGGCGAGAGCTACAGTTTCAAGTCGACGGCCTACGATCTTGGGGCGCGTATCGAGTTTAACTTCTTCGCCTACGGGATAGGGGAAACCTACAAGCACCTTCGCCGCTTGAGCCCGTATCTTGCGGTGGGCTTTGGTGTGACATACTCGACATGTGACGGACAGAATGCCGTGGCTCCCAACATACCGATGGCTTTCGGTGTCAAATACAAACTAAAGGAAAGATGGAATCTGGGATTGGAGTTTTCGATGACGAAAGTGTTCGGCGACAAGGTCGACGGCGAGCTCCATGACCTCTATCAGATAAAAAGCTCGTTTCTGAAAAATACCGACTGGTATTCCAATCTGTCGGTGTCGATCAGCTACGAATTCGGAAAGCGTTGCGTGACATGTCATTATGTGGACTGAGCATGCGCGCCGACTGAGAGTATAACCGGGCGCAAGCGCCTGAAAAAATGAAATAAAGCACAAGAAAGAACTGATGCAAGAAGTGGATTTCTCACATATCGACAAGCAACGCGTGCCTGAGCATGTGGCAATAATCATGGACGGCAACGGGCGGTGGGCCCAGGCCCGCGGCTTCGAGCGTTCGGCCGGTCATGTGGAGGGAGTCAACGCGGTGCGCCGCATCACGGAGATTGCCTCGGAGACCGGAGTGAAATATCTCACGCTCTATACATTCTCGACAGAAAACTGGAACCGGCCGGCGCAGGAGGTGGATATGCTGATGCACCTGATAGTCTCGGCCATCGAGCGTGAGACTCCTGACCTGATACGCAACAATGTGCGCCTTACGATGATAGGCGACATGGAGCGCCTGCCGGCATTCGCGGCAGAGCGTCTGCAGCGTTGTTTCGCCGACACGGCCCACTGCACGGGACTCAACCTCATACTTGCTCTGAGCTACTCGGCGCGTTGGGAAATCACGCGTGCCGTCAGGGAAATCGTCAGGGAGGCGGAGGCCGGCGAACTGCTTGCCGCCGACATCACCGAAGAGACTGTTTCGTCGCATCTGACGACAGCGGGCATTCCCGATCCCGACCTGCTTATACGCACCGGAGGCGATTTCCGCATCAGCAATTTCATGCTGTGGCAGCTTTCGTATGCCGAAATCATCATAACCAAGCATTACTGGCCTGATTTCACGAAGCAGGATTTTGTCGACTGCATCGTGAGCTATCAGGGACGCCAGCGGCGTTTCGGCCTGACCGCCGAGCAGTTGTGACGCAACAGTGACATTAACCCGAAAAAGCATCATTGCAACAATCAAAACAGCATTATCCACATCACATTATGAGATATAAGATATTCCTCGTATTAGCAGCGGCTGTCACACTGGCCGGAAGCATTAACGCCCAGGCACCGGCCGACACCATCTATGAGCCGCAGATAAGCTATGCGGGTGTGCCGCGCACGTATGAAATAGCCGGGATAGAGGTGAGCGGAGCCGACAATTACGACGCCAACAATATCATAGGCTACACCGGATTGCGCGTGGGTCAGAAGATAGAGATACCGGGCAATGATGTGACCACGGCAGTGAAGCGCCTCATGCGTCAGCAGCTTTTCGCCCAGGCGCAGGTGAAGGTGGTGAAGATAGCCGGCGACAAGGTGTGGCTCGAGCTTGCGATGCGCACTCAGCCGCGCATCTCGCAGGTCAATTATGTCGGCATGAAGAAGGGTGAGCGCGAGGATCTGCAGGAGCGTCTGCAGCTCATAAAGGGCAACCCCATCACTCCCAACATTGTCAACCGCGCCAACGATATCGTCAAGAAATATTTTGCAGAAAAGGGATTCGGCAACGCCAAAGTCACAATCTCGCAGCGCCCCGACCTGTCGGAGGAAAACCATGTGATAGTGGATATCATATCAGACAAGCGTGACAAAATCAAGGTGCACAAAATCTATATCGACGGCAACGAGGTGATGAGCGACAACCAGTTGCAGCGAGTGATGAAGAAAACCAACGAAAACGGCAAGCTGCTCAACCTGTTCAAGCAGAAGAAGTTTGTCGAGCAGGACTATGAGGATGACTTGAAGCGCATCATAGAGAAATATAACGAGAAGGGTTACCGCGACGCCAAGATACTTGCCGACTCCGTTGTGCCCTACGATGAAAAGACCGTCGATGTGTATATATCGCTCGAAGAGGGTAAGAAATATTATATCAACGACATCCAGTGGGTGGGCAACACGGTGTTCAATACCGACCACCTCAACAGCGTGCTCGGCATCGAGCCGGGTTCGGTCTATAACCAGAAGCTGCTCAACAAGCGCACGAAGGATGATGACGACGCCGTGGCCAACTATTATCTCGACAACGGTTATCTGTTCTATCAACTCATACCTATCGAAAAGAATGTGCACGGCGACTCGATAGACCTCGAGCTGCGCATGTTCGAGGGACCGCAGGCCCGTATCAACAAGGTGATAATCAACGGTAACGACCGCCTCTATGAGAAGGTGATACGCCGCGAGCTGCGCGTGCGTCCGGGGCAGCTGTTCAGCAAGAACGACCTTATGCGTTCGGCCCGTGAAATCGCGCAGACCGGCCACTTCAACCCCGAGGCAATGGATATACGTCCGGAGCCGAACGAAGATGACGGAACGGTCGACATAGTCTTCAATCTGGAGTCGAAGGCCAATGACCAGATCGAATTCTCTCTCGGCTGGGGTCAGACCGGTATCATCGGAAAGCTTGCGCTGAAGTTTACCAACTTCTCGATCAAAAACCTCTTCCAGCCTGATTCATACAAGGGACTCATACCGCAGGGCGAGGGTCAGACATTCACCATCAGCGCCCAGACCAATGCCCGCTATTATCAGGCGTACTCGCTGTCGTTCCTCGACCCGTGGTTCGGCGGCAAGCGTCCGAACTCGCTGTCGGTGTCGGCCTATTACAGCCGTCAGACCGGAGTCAACTCCAATTATTACAACAGCAACTGGGCGAACCCCTACGGTTACGGCTACGGCTATGGTTTCGGTTCGAGCTACAACTACAATGACTATTACCAGAATTCGATACAGAATGCCTACGACCCCAACAAACTGTTGCAGATGGCGGGCATCACGGTCGGTTTCGGCAAGCGTCTGAGCTGGCCCGACGACTATTTCACGTTCACAACCGAACTGTCATACAACTGGTATTATCTGAAGAACTGGGATTATCTCTATTATATGAACAACGGAACGTCGAACGCGCTCGTGCTCGGTCTGACTCTGGCGCGCAACTCAATCGACAATCCGCTTTATACCCGCCGCGGCTCTACATTTTCTGTCAATCTGCAGCTCACTCCGCCGGCATCGCTTTTCAGCGGCCACAAGGACTGGGAGGCGCTTTCGAAGGCCAACACCACGGAGTCGAAGAAAGAGATGTATCGCTGGATCGAGTATTGGAAACTCCGCTTCAAATCGCGCACCTACACTCCGCTCAACGACGCCGAGCAATATACTCTCGTGCTGATGACCCGCGCCGACTTCGGTCTGCTCGGCAGCTACAACAAGTGGCTCAAGTCGCCGTTCGAGACATTCTATGTGGGTGGTGACGGCATGTCGGGCGGCTATACCTACGCCACGGAGACCATCGGTCTGCGCGGATATGACAACGGTGATCTTACGCCGTGGGGTCAGGAAGGTTATGCCTATACCCGCATGGGCGTTGAGCTGCACTTCCCGTTCATGCTTCAGCCTACGACCACAATCTACGGTCTCGGTTTCGTCGAGGGTGGTAACGCCTGGACATCGGTCAAGAATTTCTCGCCGTTCGAGCTTAAGCGCTCCGCCGGCTTCGGTGTGCGTATCTATCTGCCTATGGTGGGTATGATGGGTATCGACTGGGCCTACGGTTTCGACAAGGTGCGCGGCACCAGGGGTGGCAGCCACTTCCACTTCATCCTCGGTCAGGAGTTCTAAGCCGGGGATGTCGGACGGGTCGGACGAGTCAGACGAGTCGGAAATTTGCATGTAAGGCATGACGCGACGACGCGATTAACATAATTTATAAAATGCTTTTCAAAACTTTATGCGTATATTTGCGTCATATATAATGTAAGCTGAATGTATAACCAATAATTTACCGGACAACACGATATGAAAAAGATATTTGTCACTCTCCTTGTCATGGCCGGTTTTGCCTTGACATCGCACGCGCAGAAGTTCGCGCTTGTAGATATGGAATATATACTGAAGAATGTGCCTGCCTACGAGATGGCCAACGAGCAGCTCAACCAGCTGTCGCTGCGCTGGCAGAAGGAGCTCGACGCTCTCTATCAGGAGGCAGATGCCATGTATAAGAATTATCTGTCGGAAAAGGTGTTTCTGACCGACGAGCAGATAAAGAAGCGCGAGGAGGAGATTGTGGCCAAGGAGAAAGAGGCCACGGAGCTTAAGGCGAAGTATTTCGGCCCTGAGGGAGAGCTCTACCAGAAGCGCCAGACTCTGATGAAACCAATCCAGGACGATGTGTACAACGCTACGAAAAAGGTGGCTGAGGAGCGCGGATATCAGATGATACTCGACCGCGCCACGTCGTCAGACATCATATTCGCGTCGCCGCGTATCGATGTGAGCAATGAAGTGCTCAACAAGCTCGGTTACGGCAAGTGATGCGGCTTTGACAATCTTGCAATTAATATTTAAAATTTAGAATACAATGATTAAGAAAATTCTTCTTGCAGTGCTTGTGGCACTGCCTATGAGCGTAGCAGCTCAGAAATTCGGTATCGTATCGGCTGACGAGATTTTCGCGGCTATGCCCGAGGTGACTGAAATCCAGACCAAACTTGGCGAGGCTTCAAAGCAGTATGAGGACGAGTATGCGAAGCTCAACGAGGAGATGCAGAAAAAATTCGCCGAATATCAGCAGCTCGAGCAGGATGCCTCGACTCCCCAGTCGATCAAGGAGCGCCGCATGCAGGAAATCCAGGATATGGATAAAAAGACCCAGCAGTTTCTTCAGACTGCCCAGCAGGATCTTCAGCGTCAGCAGCAGCAGCTCATGCAGCCGGTGCAGGAGAAGCTCCTCAATGCAATCAAGACTGTAGGCGCAGCGCAGAATCTGGTGATGGTATTCCCCTCTGAGATGCCTGCCTACGTATCGGCTGAGGTTGTCGATATCACACCTCTTGTAAAGACTCAGCTCGGCGTTAAGTAAGATACGCTGCTGACAGATATATGCGACGCCGCGCGGTTATGCCGCGCGGCGTCTGTTGTTTAGAGGCGGGAATGGTCGTCCTTCCATGACTCAAGCATGAATTGCAGTGCATATAACAGTCTCAGTTTAATATTACTGAGAGGGTGTGGCAAATGTCTATGTACGGCTTGTGTGTTAGTCAATGGTTTGATTATCAGGCGTAATGCCCGGGCGCACGAGCCGTGCGTCCATACAATATGAAGTGCAGCAACACCCTTGAGAAATAACCGGGAATTATTATATTGCCATGTATTGATATTTAGGATTGTGCCCTTTCATGACTTTTTCGCGAGGGGCTTGATGCGGGGATGGTGGTGGGCAGGGTGTGCGGCACTCCGTGGGCGGGAGCGGCGGGGATGATTTTGTTCAGTTGGTTATTATGAGGTATTGGCCTTGGTAGCCGGCGCCGGTGTGGTAGTGGCGCAGGGCGTAGCCTTTTTGAGCGGCTTCTCCTTCGACGGGGAGGCCGTAGTTGGTGAAGATGTCGTAGACGGAGTGGCAGCGTGGACAGCGGGCTTTCTGGAGGTCTGTGTCGACTTGTACGCGGATGTCGCGCTGTGCTTCTACGGGGCATGCAAGGTCGAAGGCGTGCGGGTCGCCGTGGATGTCGCTGACGAGGAGTATGCCGCCGAAGCCTGTTTCGGTGAGTGCTGTCCAGGGATAGGAGGAGGGTGTGCGTGTCTCTTTGATGAAGTAGCGGTAGGAGCAGGCTCCTGCTACGCCGTAAACGTTCCAGTCGGCTTGTGTCTGAAACTGGATGTAGACGGGGTAGGGTGGTATGCGGTCGTCGTCGACTTTGTCGCAGGCGGCGAGGCTGAGGGCGAGCGCAAGCGCTATTTTTGAGTTTAGATTTTTGATTTTCGGCATTTTGGGGAGAAGGTGGGGTGGGGTCACTAAGGTCGCTAAGGTCGTTAAGGAGTTTAGGGTCGTTAACGACCTTGGTGACTTATTGTTGTTTGTTGGGCTTTTTCGTCGGGACGGCGGGTTTATTGCCTGCCGAGGAGGGTGTTGAAGGCGCGGTGGTAGGTGTCGAAGTCGAATTGTGACTGTATGTGGTCGAAACGGGTGCGTATGCGGTCGTTGCAGAGGTTGCCTATCGAGCCTTCGTGGGTGTGGTGGATGTTGAAGTCGGGGTTGAAGTCGCCGCGCTCTATCGCGAGTCCTACCTGCTTGTAGGCGTCGCGGAATGGGGTGCCTGCGGCTGCGAGGCGGTTTACTTCTTCGACGGAGTACATGTAGCGGTAGCGTGGGTCGCGGGCCACGTCGGTGTTGACTTTGATGTTGGCGAGCATCCGTCCTGTCATGTCGAGAATTGAAATGATTGTGTCGAATGCGGGTAGGAATGACTCTTTGACGAGCTGCAGGTCGCGGAAGTAGCCTGAGGGGAGGTTGTTGGTTATGAGTGTTATCTCGACCGGGAGTGCCTGCAGTTTGTTGCATTTGGCCCGTGTCAGCTCGAAAACGTCGGGGTTTTTCTTGTGCGGCATGATTGATGAGCCGGTGGTGAATTCGTCGGGGAGACGTATGAACCCGAAGTTCTGTGAGTTGAACATGCAGGCGTCGAATGCGAGTTTGCCTATTGTGGCTGCGATAGACGCTATTGCGTTGGCTACGATGCGTTCGGTCTTGCCGCGTCCCATCTGGGCGTAGACGACGTTGTAGTCCATCGATTCGAAGCCGAGGAGGTCAGTTGTCATCGAGCGGTCGAGGGGGAATGACGAGCCGTAGCCTGCTGCTGAGCCGAGCGGGTTGCGGTTGGTGACCTCGTAGGCGGCGCGGAGCACGGCGAGGTCGTCGACGAGGCTTTCGGCGTAGGCTCCGAACCATAGTCCCATTGAGGATGGCATGGCAACCTGAAGGTGGGTGTAACCGGGTATGATTACGTCTTTGTAGCGGTCGCTCTGGCGGAGGAGTATGTCGAAGAGTCGGGAAACGGCTTCGACGAGGTCTTCGATGCGAGAGCGGATGAACAGCTTGAGGTCGACGAGCACCTGGTCGTTGCGAGAGCGTCCGGAGTGGATTTTCTTGCCAATGTCGCCGAGCCGGCGTGTGAGCATGAGTTCGACCTGCGAGTGGACATCTTCGACGCCTTCCTCGATAGTGAAGTCGCCTTTGGTGATTTCACCGAAGATGTCGCGGAGTGCGTCGGTCAGCGCCGAGAGCTCGTCGGCTGAGAGCAGGCCGATTGATTGCAGCATGCGGATATGAGCCATCGAGCCGAGCACGTCGTAGGGTGCGAGGTATAGGTCCATCTCACGGTCGCGGCCGACTGTGTAGGCTTCGACGCCGGTGTCGACAGATATGTTTTTTTCCCAGAGTTTTGTTGCCATGTCAGTTTTCTTAAGCCTCTTGTTTCAAGAGTTGCTGAGGTTGGATATCATTTCACCGAATTTGTCGGCGGCCTGCTGGAGCTTCGGGCCTACGAAGGGTCGGAGCATAGCGGGAATCTCGACGTCGATGACGGTTGTCACGTCGGTGGTGTCGGGCGCTGTGGCTGTGAAGTTGACCGACATGGTGAGGTGCACGGGAGCTGAGGGGCTTCCGAACACGATGCGGTCGGGGCGGTTGCGCTCGATGACTTCGAATTTGAGTTCTCCTACCTGTGGGGTGACAATCGAAATTGAGTCGGCGGCGAAGTGGACTTCGCCGAGTTGGGCGCGTTTGTCTTCGGGCAGTTCCTGCACTTTTTTCTCGAAGTAGGAGAGGTCGGAAAAGCGGTCGAAAAGTTGGTCGGCGGAATGGTTGACGCTGACTGTCTTGCTTTCGTATTTAGCCATAATTCGAAGTGTTGCTTATCAGTTGTCGTTGGCGTTGGAGGGAACCCAGTTGGCGGGGTCTTCGCGCCAGAGCTCGAGTGTTTTGACGTCGGACTCGCGGATGTAGTTGGTCTTGACGGCTGCATCGAGCATTGCGGTGTAGTTGCTGAGGGTGAGGAGTTTGACTTTTTCCTGTTTGAAGTGCTCCACGGCAACGGGGAATTCGTAGGAGAATATTGCGACCATGCCGATGACTTCGCTTCCGGCCGCGCGGATTGCGTTGACTGCTTTCAGGGAGCTGCTTCCGGTGGAGACGAGGTCTTCGATGACGACTACTTTCTGACCGGGGCGCAGAGAGCCTTCGATGAGGTTTTCAAGGCCGTGGTCTTTTGGGGTGGAGCGGACGTAGACGTAGGGTAGCATCAGCTCGTCGGCTACGAGTGCGCCCTGAGCTATGGCTCCGGTGGCTACGCCGGCGATTGCCTCGGCTTCGGGAAAGTTTTCCATGATGAGGCGTACGAGCTCAACTTTGATGAAAGAGCGTATGTCGGGGTAAGAGAGGGTCTTGCGGTTGTCGGTGTATATCGGTGAGTTCCAGCCTGAGGCCCATGTGAAGGGGTTGTCGGGCTGAAGTTTGATTGCACTGATTTTGAGCAGTTTTTCTGCGAGAAGGCGGTCGATTTTGTTCATAGCCTGAATGAAATTGTATATTGGTTGTTTTTAATGGTGTTGCCGATGCAAATTTACGAAAAAATGCGGAAAAATTTATTCCTGATTAAACTTTTACAGATTAAAAAAGTCTAAGCATTGAAGAATAAATAATAAAACGATATACGGGGTGGCTTTTTCTTGCGATAAGACAGCAGGCCACACTGAAGGTCAGTCGGAAATGACGGTGCCGCGTCCGGGTTGTCCGAGAGCGTCGGCTTTGGTGATTACGACTTTCCTGACCCCCGAGTCAAGTGCTTTAAACGCATTGTCGAGTTTCGGTATCATGCCACCGACAATAATATTTCGGTCGCGCAACTGTTGATAAGTTGTGCGATCGATTTTTTCTATTACGGAGCTGTCGTCGTTTTCGTCGGCGAGGACTCCGGCTTTTTCGAAGCAGAATGTCAGTGTCGTGTCGAACAGGGGGGCGAGGGCCTGAGCCACTTCCGAGGCGATTGTGTCGGCGTTGGTGTTGAGCATAGAGCCGTTGCCGTCGTGGGAGAGTGGTGCGATTACGGGCACGAGTCCGGCGTCGATGAGGCGGGCGATTGCCTTGGCGTCGACTTTGTCGACATCGCCGACGTAGCCGTAGTCGATTTCGCCGGCCGGGCGCTTGTGAGAGCGGATTATGTCCATGTCGGCGCCAGTGAGTCCGATGGCGTTAATTCCGGCGGCCTGAAGGGATGTGACGATGTTTTTGTTGACGAGTCCGCCGTAGACCATTGTCACGACGCGGAGGGTGTCGATGTCGGTGATGCGTCGGCCGTCGACCATTTTCTGCTCGATGCCGAGCTGTGAGGCGATGCGGGTGGCAGAGCGTCCTCCACCGTGAACGAGGAGTTTCGAGCCGTCGATGCGGGCGAAGTCAGCGATGAGCGCGGCGAGAGTGTCGGGCTCTTCGACGATTTTTCCGCCTACTTTTACGATAGTGAGATTTGACATGGGGGGAGTGTTGATTAAGTGATATGGAAATAATGCGGGAGCGGAATCAGGTCCGCTTTATTTTATCTAACCCCGCACGTCACGGATTGCGTGGCGTGCGGGGTTACTGATAATCGTCGTTCCTACGGATGGGCTGATTTTGCGTAGGTCGGGTTATTTTTCTTCGGCGGCAAATTCCATGAGGTAGGCTTTTATGAAGCCGTCGATGTCGCCGTCCATTACGGCGTTGACGTCGGATGTCTGGAAGCCTGTGCGGTGGTCTTTGACGCGTCGGTCGTCGAACACGTAGGAGCGGATCTGTGATCCCCATTCGATTTTCATTTTTCCGGCCTCGACCTTGGCCTGCTCTTCAAGTCTGTGCTGCATTTCCTTTTCGTAGAGGATTGAGCGTAGGTGACGGAGGGCGTTTTCTTTGTTTTTGGGCTGGTCGCGGGTTTCGGTGTTCTCAATGAGGATTTCCTCTTTCTCGCCGGTGTAGGGGTCGGTGAACTGGTAGCGGAGCCGCACGCCGGATTCCACTTTGTTGACGTTCTGGCCGCCTGCACCTCCTGAGCGGAATGTGTCCCACGAGAGAAGAGCGGGTTCGACCTTGACTTCGATGGTGTCGTCGACGAGTGGTGTGACGAAAACGGATGCGAAAGATGTCATGCGCTTTCCCTGAGCGTTGTAGGGGGATACGCGGACGAGGCGGTGCACGCCGTTCTCGCTTTTGAGGTATCCGTAGGCGAAGTCGCCTTCGACGTTGATTGTGCATGATTTGATGCCGGCCTCGTCGCCTTCGAGCAGGTTGGCGATTGAGGTCTTGTAGCCATGCCGCTCGCAATAGCGGAGATACATGCGCATGAGCATCTGTGCCCAGTCCTGGCTTTCGGTGCCGCCAGCTCCGGAGTTGATCTTCAGCACGACGCCGAGTTTGTCTTCTTCGCGGCGCAGCATGTTGCGGAGTTCGAGAGCCTCGATTGCTTCTATTGTCCGGGCATACTGGCTGTCGACGTCATCTTCGGTGACGAGTTCCTCTTTGTAGAAGTCGAACGAGAGCTGAAGCTCGTCGACGAGGGTCTCGATTTCGTGGTATCCGTCGATCCAGGCTTTAATGTCCTTGATTTTTTTCATTTGCGCCTGGGCCTCTTTGGGGTGCTCCCAGAAGTCGGGGACGTGGGTGCGGAGTTCTTCTTCTTCGAGTTCTATTTTCTTGCTGTCGATGTCAAAGATACCTCCTCAACGCGAGCTTGCGTTCAAAAGTCTCTTTTAATTGTTCTTGTGTAATCATTTCTGTTCTCTATTTATTGTTTATTGTAATGCGGGAGCTGACTGGGCTACATCCTCGAGGTTGGGGAGGGAGTAGGTGCAGTAGTTTTCCATCACTTCGCTCACTTTGTTGATTTCGAGGAACGAGGTGCCGCGACCTTCGCCGAAGCCGCCGCCGAGGTAGGCGATAGAGTCGTTGAGGGTCAGGCGTTTGCTTTCGAGGAGGTGACGGAGGCCATCGCGCAGGTATTGGCGTGATGATGATGTGGGGGGCTGGTGTATGGCCCAAACGCCGTAGGAGAGTGCGAGGAGTCGGACAACGTTTTCGCGGTAGCAGAGCGCGAGGGTCGGGAACATGCCGCGGTAGGAGGCGATGTAGCGTGCGGTGCGGCCGGTGTAGCTGTCGGTTATGATGGCGCGGGTGCCGAGCACAGAGTTGGACTGAACGGATTGCCGCGCGAGGAACGATGTGACGTCAGGCTCGATGATGTGGGTTGAAGCGTTGCAGGCGTCGCCCATAGAGCGTTCGGCCTCGAGGGCTACGCGTGTCATTGTCGCGACAGCCTCGACGGGATAGCGTCCGTAGGCTGTTTCGCCAGAGAGCATGAGAGCGTCGGTGTGCTGGTAGACAGCGTTGGCGATATCCGAGACCTCGGCGCGTGTCGGGCGTGGGTTGGATATCATTGAGTGGAGCATCTGAGTTGCGACAATAACCGGTTTGTGAGCGCGGATGCATTTGTCGATAAGGCTTTTCTGAATGCCGGGGATGCGTTCGGCGGGAATTTCGATGCCGAGGTCGCCACGGGCAATCATAATGCCGTATGAAGCGTCGAGAATTTCGTCGAAGTTGTCGATGCCTTCCTGGTTTTCAATCTTGGAGATGATTTTGATTGATGAGCCGCGTTGGTCGAGAATGGACTGAATGGCTTTGACATCGTCGGCAGAGCGGACGAAAGAGTGAGCGATGAAGTCGATGCCGAGGTCAACGGCATAGCCGATGTTTGTGATGTCGCGGTCGGTGAGCGACGGGAGCTTTATCGAGACACCGGGAATGTTTACGCTCTTGCGTGCGCCGAGAGAGCCGGAGTTGAGGGCTGTGGCGTAGATGACGCCGGAGTCTATGCTGTCGATGATGAAGTCGAGCTCGCCGTCGTCGATGAGGAGGTGGTCGCCGGGATGAACGTCGTCGGCTATATTGGCGTAGGAGAGGCAGATGCGTTCGTGGGAAGAGAGTGACGCGGGATCGCCTACGAAGCGTATTTTGTCGCCTGTTGAAATCTCGATCGGGGTGTCGCGGTCGGGGAAGTCGTTGTTGGTGGTGCGAATTTCGGGACCTTTTGTGTCAATAAGGATGCCTATGCGCTCGGAGACTTTGCGGACGTTGTTGACGATTTTTGTGAAACCTTCAAGCGAGAGGTGGGCCGAGTTCATTCTGACGACGTTCATGCCGTTGACGAAGAGGTCTTGAATGAAGTCGACGTCGCATCGCTTGTCGGATACGGTGGCTACAATCTTGGTGAATTTTTTCATAAAAGTGACCTATTGGTGCGGGCTGAAACCGTTGCAGCCCGAAAATGATGTGCAAATTTACGATATTTTTGATAAAAAAACGAGCCGCGGGGAGTGATTAATTTTGTCGAGCAAGTAATTTAGTGTATTTTTGCGAGTGAAATCGCACGCGGAGTATGAATTTGACGCATTGCGTGAAGTGCCGCTGTGTAATTTTGCCATAAAAAACATAGCAGATATGGATACGAGAATAATGAAAGATCTTGAGAAGGATGCAGACGGTCTGCTCACGTATGAGTATATCGCCAATAATATAGAGGTTGTTGATGAAGATCTCGACCGGCTGACCGACAATCTGATCAAAGTGGACGGCAACGGACAGTTTCTGGTGAGTGCGGCGCGTTATCTTGCCGCGGTTGACAAGGACCGTTTTGCCGGAGCGATAGACAGGATGGTGAGCGCCGCCATCGACAAGGACCGCGAGAGGGTGTATATCGGTCACCTGCTCCAGAGTCTTTATGGCGACGATTATCTCGAACGCGCCGATGAGCTGCGTCTGAGTGACAATAATTTCAGACGTATCTACAAGCGTCTATATCCCAAAGGAATATGAAAAGAATGATAGTGTCGGCCTGTATGTGCGGGCTGATGATTATGACAATGGGCTGCGGCAAGGCTGACGGAGGGTCGGCCGGCGCGGCGGATAAAACAACAGATAAAGAAACTGCAGTTATGAACATGACAACAATGGCAAACGATACGGCTGACGTCAACAAAGAGGATGTCACAGTGAAGATAAGCACGACGATGGGCGATATCAGGGTGCGTCTGTATGGCGACACTCCCCGTCACCGCGACAATTTCATAAAGTTAGCTAAGGAAGGGTTTTATGACGGAGTGCTTTTCCACCGCGTCATCAATGAATTTATGGTTCAGACCGGCGACCCTGAGTCGAAGAACGCTCCCAAGGGCAAGATGCTCGGATCGGGAGATCCGGGTTATACGCTTGAGGCTGAGTTTGTCTATCCGAAGCATTTCCACAAGCGCGGCGCGCTTGCAGCCGCACGCCAGGGAGATCAGGTGAACCCCGACCGCCGTTCGTCAGGCTCGCAGTTTTATATCGTGACGGGCAAGGCATACGGCGCCGCACAGATGGAACAGATGGAGGCGCAGCTTCAGATGGCGCAGCAGCAGGGCATTTTCCAGCGTCTTGTAGGGGAGAACCGTGCCAAGATACAGGAAATGCAGCGCAACGGCGACCAGGCCGGCCTGATGAAACTTCAGGATGAGCTTATAGCGATAACCGAGGCAGAGGCGGCTGAAAATCCGGCTACACTCACCGAGGAGCAGCGCAAGGCATATTCGACCGAAGGTGGCACTCCGCATCTTGACGGTCAGTATACGGTGTTCGGCGAGGTGATTTCGGGCATGGATGTTGTCGATGCAATCCAGAAGGTCGATACCGACCGCAATGACCGCCCGACCGAAGATGTCAAGATTATTTCCGTGGAGGTTGAATAATGATAGAGACTACGCGATTTGAGCTTTCCAACGGATTGCGTGTGGTGTATAACCATGACCGCAACACCGCGATGGTGGCCGTCAATGTGCTTTATAATGTGGGAGCGCGGGATGAGGATGGCGACCTTACGGGGCTTGCGCATCTGTTCGAGCATCTGATGTTCGGCGGGTCGGTCAATATACCTGACTTTGACGGAGCTATAGAGCGTGCGGGAGGCAAGAACAACGCGTGGACGTCAAACGATTTTACAAATTTCTATGATGTGGTGCCGGCGCAGAACGCCGAGACTGCATTCTGGCTTGAGAGCGACCGCATGCTTAGTCCGTCGTTTTCGGAGCGTTCGCTTGAGGTGCAGCGCTCTGTTGTTACGGAGGAATTCAAGCAGCAGTGTCTCAACCGGCCATACGGCGACCTGAGCCATTATCTGCGCAAGATGGCATATACGGTGCATCCCTACGGCTGGCCTGTGATCGGTAAGAGTCCGGAGCATATAGCCAGAGTCACGGGGGAGGATACGCGTGATTTCTTTTTCTCGCATTACGCTCCGAACAACGCGGTGCTTGCCGTGTCGGGCAATATCACCGCCGAGGAGACGCGTCGTCTTGCCGAGAAATGGTTCGGTGACATACCGCGCCGGGAGATACGGGCGCGCGACTATGCGCAGGAGCCTGCGCAGACGTCGCCGCGGCATGCGGAGGCGTCGGGTCATGTGCCGCAGACCGATATCACGATAGCGTATCCGATGGAAGGGTATGGCACGAAGCAATATTATTGCGCCGACCTTCTGACGGACCTGATGGCCAACGGCGAGTCGTCGATATTTTATCGCGAGCTTCTTATGGAGACCGATCTGTTTACGTCGGTCGACGCATCGATAATCGGTTCGGAAGAGCCGGGGCTGCTGATGCTCAACATGCGTCTGCGTGAGAACGGGGCGGATAACGAGCGTCGCGCCATAGAAACTGTCAACGCCAAGGTTGAGGATATTATGACGCGTGATTTCAGCGAGCGGCAGCTGACACGGGCCATCAACAGGATGGAGTCGGCGATGACATTCAATAATGTGAGTTATCTTGCAAAGGCACAGGCGCTTGCCATGTGTGAATATCACAACGAGGATATTAACGGCGCCATATCCAACTACCGCGTGCTCACGGCTGACGATCTGCGAGAGGCTGCCCGCGGGATATTCTGTCAGGAGCGGGCTAATACGCTGATATACCGTCCTGCGAAATAAAGCATAAGTCATGAGAAGATGTGTGTCGGGCATATTGTCGTTGCTGGCGGCGGGAGCGCTTACGCTTCTTCCCGGGTGCAGCACGTCGCGCCATGTGCCGGAGGGTCAGTATCTTCTTGACAAGGTGAAGATAGAGGTGGAGCCGTCGACAGGGATGAGCGAGACTTCGCTGATAAACTATCTGCGTCAGCAGCCCAATCATGTGGTGCTCGGATTTGCAAAACTGCAGCTCGGCATCTACAATATGTCGGGGCGTGACACGACGAAGTGGTATAACCGGTGGGCGCGCAGCTTAGGGCAGGCGCCTGTGGTGTTTGACCGGGATCTGACAGAGCAGTCGCGCCGTCAGCTTGAGCTGGCTCTTGTCAACCGGGGGTATACCAACACGCATGTGACTGTCGACTCGATATTCAACCGTAAAGACCGCAAGGTGGAGCTTGTGTATCATGTCAACTCCGGCGCTCCGCATATCATAAGGAATATAACCTACGAGTTTGACGACCCCGGCGTGGGTGAGGTGATAATGTCGGATACGGACAAGCTGACTATTGCTGCCGGAGCCCTGCTCAACCGCGACCTGCTGGAGAACGAGAGGGTGGGCATCACATCCCGTCTGCGCGACAAGGGGTATTACGATTTCACGAAGGAACAGATTACATTTATCGCAGACACTACGGCGCATTCGAAAGATGTTGACCTGACGATGCATGTGCTGCTGCCGCAGAAGGCCGACTCGACCTACAGGGAGCGTCCGGTCGACGTGAGCCGGGTGGTGTATCGTGTGGAGTCGCCCGACCATAAGCCCGGCACGGAGTCGGACACGGTGGTGTCAGGCAAATTCACGGTGATATATGACGACGACCGTTATCTGAAACTGCCTTTGCTTGAGGAGAAGTGTTTCATACGTCCGGGCGAGCCATACAGCGCCACTGATGTGAACCGCACTTATGAGGCGCTGACGCAGCTTGCCATCATCAAGTATGTCAACATAGCGATGGTGCCCGAGACGGTTGACGGCGAGCCGGCGCTTGAGGCGGTGATAACGCTGTCGCGCACGAAGAAGCAGGGGGTGACTTTTGAGGTGGAGGGCACAAATTCGGAGGGTGACCTCGGATTTGGAGTGGGTGTCACATATCAGCACCGTGACCTTGCGAAAGGGGCGGAGGTGCTGACGGCTAAAGTGAGGACATCGTATGAGAGTCTGTCGGGACGCCCGACCGGACTCATCAATGACCGCTACACTGAGGTTGCGGCCGAGGTGGGCATCACGTTTCCGAAATTCGAGGCCCCGTTCATATCAAAGAGTTTCAAGCAGCGGTCGAAGGCGCAGACAGAGTTTGCGGTGTCGTTCAACTATCAGGAGCGTCCGGAATATACGCGAGTTATATCGGGAGCTGCATGGAAATACCGGTGGAACGACCCGTCGAACATGCGTCGCAACACGTTTGACCTGATTGACCTCAATTATGTGTATCTGCCGAAGTCGACAATAGATTTCATAAATACGGTGGCTCCACAGAATCCGTTGCTGAGGTATTCGTATGAGGATCATCTCATCATGCGCATGGGGTATTCGATCTATCGCACGAACCGCCGGCCGGTCATGCCGACCGACCGTATGTACGGAACGCCGTTTCAGCAGAAGATATGGACATTGCGCGCGTCGGTGGAGACGGCCGGCAACCTGCTTTACGCGCTGTCGTCAATCACGGGCCAGAAGCGTCACGACGATGCCTACAAGGTTTTTAACACGCAATATGCCCAGTATGCGAAGTTTGAATTCGACTATGCGTGGGTGTATAATTTCAATACCCGCAATTCGATAGCGCTTCACGGCGGTTTCGGCATCGGGGTGCCTTACGGCAACTCGAAGATGATACCGTTTGAGAAACGGTTTTATGCGGGGGGGGCGAACTCAGTCAGGGGCTGGGGAGTGCGGACTCTCGGCCCCGGAGCATACGACGCGCGCAATTCGGTGACCGACTTCATCAACCAATGCGGCGACATACGTCTTGACCTGAGCGTGGAATATCGCGCGAAGCTGTTCTGGGTCATCGAGGGGGCTCTGTTTGTCGATGCGGGCAATATATGGACAATCCATAATTACGAGAACCAGCCTGGCGGTATGTTTCATTTCAATACGTTCTACAAGCAGATAGCGGCGGCCTACGGTGCCGGTATCCGTTTTGACTTCACATATTTTCTGCTTCGTCTGGATCTCGGCATGAAGGCGCATAATCCGGCCCGCGGGCAGGAGGCGTGGCCACTGCTGCATCCGCGGTGGGGCAGAGACAAGACGTTGCATTTCTCGATCGGATATCCGTTCTGAGAGGTGTTTTTTCGATAAGTTTATTGCTGATGTCAATCCGGATTGCGTAAGAGAGTGTTTGATTTTAAGACGAGATAAACTACATAACTAATTGAAGTTAAATCTAAGTCATTTACGACTTACTAAACAGAATTAATTTCATATCAAATGATTAAAGAAGTACACCCAACTCAGACCAACGGAGAAAATGAACTATATGACGACGTCTGTTCCATAATCGATGACGCGCGTTATAGAGTTGCAGTTTATGCGAACTCGGAGGTGTGTCGTATGAACTGGCAGATAGGCATGCGGATTAAGGAGGATGTACTGCACAATGAACGGGCAGAGTATGGCAAAGGGATAATTAAGAGTCTTGCAGCCAGACTTGTAGCTAAATATGGGAATGGGTGGGGCTTTCAGAAGCTGCAACATTGTGTACGCGCTGCGTATACTTTTTCAGAAGAGGAGATTGTGTACGCAGTGCGTAGACAATTGAGCTGGACACATTTGCGGTCGTTGATGAGTGTAGAGGACGAACTTGCCCGAAAATTCTATATGGAGATGTGCCGTTCAGGTCATTGGAGTACACGTACGCTTGACGAGAATATAGATAAACAACTATATGAGCGTACAGCTATAAGCCGTCGCCCCGAACATGTTATAAGGACAGAGCTTGAAACATTTAAGGAGACGGATAAACTCCATCCGGATATGGTCTTTCGCAGCAGCTATTTTCTCGATCTTGCAGGATTGCCGGATGTATTCAGTGAAAGTGATCTTGAGACAGCAATCCTTAATCAGATACAACAGTTTCTGAAAGAGTTCGGATCAGATTTTGCTTTTGTCGACAGACAAAAACGTATTCCTGTTGACGGCACCGATTACCGTCTGGATTTGTTATTCTTTCATAGAGGTTTACATCGGTTGGTTGCTATAGATCTCAAGCTCGGACGTTTTAAACCGGCATACGAAGGTCAGATGCGTCTTTATTTGCGATATCTCAACCGCCATGACCGACGGGAAGGGGAGGAATCGCCTATAGGACTGATATTATGTTCTGAAGGCAATACTGAACATATCGAGTATCTTATGCTTGAAGAAGATTCACCGGTAAAAGTGGCACAGTATTATACAAAACTTCCTGACAAAAGGCTGTTGTCAGAGAGACTGCAGCGAGCGATAGCTATCGCAAAAGAATATCAACGAAATAAAGAGGTTGATGATAACGACTGTAAGCCGAATGTGTACGGTAATGCATAAAATTACAATTATCTTATTATGAATGGCGAGAAGAAGAAACTGGTGATATTTGATCTTGACGGGACGTTGCTCAATACGATTACCGATCTGGGGCAGGCGGCCAACCATGCTCTTGAGAAGAACGGTTATCCGACGCATCATCTGTCGGCGTATCCTCATTTTGTGGGCAACGGCATCACGCGTCTGCTTGAGCGTGTGCTCCCTTCGGATGAGCGCGAGGCTGCGATTGTGGCGCGTCTCAGAGAGGATTTTATCAGTTATTATGACGGACATCTGACAGATACGACGGTGCCGTATCCGGGCATAGAGGATATGCTGCGCGACATTCAGGCAGCGGGAATCAGGATGGCTGTGGCTACCAACAAGTATCAGGCCGCGGCTTCGAGACTGATAGCGCATTTCTTTCCGTATATCGACTGGGCGGCGGTGGCCGGTCAGACCGACGGAGTGCCTGTCAAGCCGGATCCGTCGGTAGTGTTCAGGATACTCGGTGAGTGCCCGACTCCGAAGCATGATGTGATGATGGTGGGTGACTCGGGGGTTGATATTGAGACGGCGCGGAGGGCGTGTGTCGAGTCGACCGGTGTCAGCTGGGGCTTCCGCAGTGTCGCCGAGCTGACGGCTGCCTACGCCGACCATATCGTCAATGCGCCTGACGAGCTTGTGTCGATAGTGGGAGCTGACTGAGGCAATTTTTCCGGCGGGTGTTATTGTCGGCGGAGGATGCGGTTGAGGTTGTGGCGGGTGATTAAAGTCATTAAGGACTCTAAGGTCTTTAAGGTCAGTTGGAGAGGATGGATATTGCTAAGTCGAGGATGGTGTCGTGCCCTGACAGAGCTGCCTGAGGGTCGAGGTCGACGGCGCAGCCTTCGGTCGGGTCGATGCCGAATTCGGTGGTGTTGCCGAGGGGGTCGAGAACGGGTGCGGCAGAGAAGCGTATGCTCCATCCGTTGGGCAATTCGGAAGAGAATGGCATGCCTGAGCCACCGCCTGTGGTGGCTCCGACGATGCTTACGTTGGGGAGAAGTTTCATCAGTGATACGAGATTGTTGGCGGCCGAGAATGTGGAGCGGTTGGTGAGTACGGCCACAGGTTTGCCCCAGAGTATGCGTCCTTGCCCGGCGGGTTCGTAGTAGTAGGGGTATGGCTCGGAGAAGTCGTCGTGCCGGGGGCCGGTCTTGTGGCTGATGTATCCGGCGAGAGTGCGCTCGGTGATGAAGCGTGCGACAATGGTCTCTACGGCAGTCATGGAGCCACCGCCGTTGTCGCGAAGGTCGATGACGAGTCCGTCGCATGTGCGGAGGTAATATAGAATGTTGTCGAGGTTGCCTTCTCCGATGCTGTAAGCGAGTGAGGGTATGCGCATGTATCCGATGTTGGGGGTCAGGATGCCGTAGATTACGGAGCCGGTCTGCCGGTAGTTGAAGTTGAAGTAGTGCTCTTCGATGATGCGTGCGTTGAAGTTCTGCGGGTAGTCGCTCCACCATTTGCGGTAGTATGATGTGTTGAATGAGGAGGACAGGTTGACGTGACCGTCACGCAGTTCGTCGAGCATCTGTGCGCAGACGATGAAGAGTTCTTCCTGAGTCATCTTGTCGCTCACCATTGGCGAATAGCGGGCATAGATGTCGTTCCAGTCGATATTTTTCTCGCGGAAGAAGCAGTAGTGCTCGTCGATTGTGCGCCACAGGGCGTCGAAGTTGCCGCGTGGATTATCGGCATATTGGGGTATTTCGTGGCAAGCTCCGGCGATGATGAGAGTCAGCAGCGGGAGTATGAGGTCGATGAGGCGTTTCATGTCAGTAGAGTGCGGATATGATGCGGGCGTCACGGCTCAGGTGGTGGCGTTGTGAATGTGAGAGCCATTCGCCGGTGATGCCGATTACGAATGCGTGGGTGTAGATGTTGGTGACGAGGTTGTTGGCTTTGCTCGAGAATGTGAGTGCGCGGTAGCCGAGACGCAGAGAGGTGGCGCCGAAGTGGAGGTCGGCGGAGAGGAGGTGGGTCATGGCAAAACGGTTGCCGGGCCAGGCGAAGTGCACGAGACCGTCGTGGTTGCCGAGGTAGATTTCGTAGTATAGTTCGTCGTATTCGGGAGAAAAGAATATTCCGGCGAGAGGGAGGTCGGGCTGATAGCGCAGGGTCAGCGGGAGGCGGCCGATGCGGAGATTGTAGGCCGCATAGCCTGTGACGCCGACTGTCCATGCGAGTTTGGCGGAGGCCGGATTGTTGCTGTTGCGCGGATTGTAGATGCATCCGGCATCGAGTGCGGTCGAGGCTCCGGCGGCAAGTGTCAGCGCCGGGGTCAAGCGCCAGCGGTGCATCATGCCCCACGAGAACAGGGCGTCGATGCGCCATGTGGTGGCGTTGCGCGCGTCGTTGCGTCCGCGGTCAAGCTCAATGCGTGTGTCGAGACGCATCACCCAGTTGTCGGGATCGAATTTCATGGCCTGCATGCGCTCGTAGGCGAAGGCGGCGCTCCAGCCGCGGTAGGTCAGCGGCGAGAGATAGCTGTCGGCTACGGATGAGCTTCCGGCCTGGAGCATATAGGCGGCGGTTACAGGACGCAGCGGGGGCACTGAGTCGGATTGAGCATGGCCGCAGATGACTGCGAGCATGGCGACGGAGAGCAGAAGAAGGCGTTTCATGGCAGATGTCAGAAAAGGCGTTCTTGTCCGTTGATTTCGTCGCGCACTTCATCGTCGGAGCGCTCTTCGAGAAGAATGTCGGCAGAGTCGTCGGACGGGTCGGATATGTCGGACGTGTCGGAGGGAGGGGCGGGATTTTCATCTTCGTCGGCGATGCCTGTCTCGCGGGGCTCGATTTCGGTCACGGAGTCGATGGCGAAAGTGGTGATACGTTTGCCCTTGGCTTTGAAAGACTTGACAGCGATGAATTCCATCGCGTCGATAATGAGCGGCTCGCGGAAAGAGTCTGCACCACCGAATTTCACCTCAAATCGTGCGCCGGGCTCGTCGGTGAGTAGTATGAGCGAAGACTTGGCGTTTTCGCCGAGATAGCGCTGTTGCTTGACGGAGGGTTCGAAGGTGAAGCGTTTGATGTAGGGGTATCCCTGGTCGGCGTCATTGAGTATGGCGGTCCATACGAGTCCGGGTCGGAATTTCTCGATGCGGAGTATGTTGTCGGGGTAGTGGTTGCCGGCGTCGAACGATGACATGTAGTATTCTCCGGATTTTAGAATTACGAGAATGGTGTCGTTGCCGCCGAACTCGCCGAGGTATTCGCCGCGGCCGTCGTAGTTGAGACGGAGCACATCGGGGTCGAACCACACCTTGCGTCCGCCGAGGGTAGATGCTCCGCGCTCTTTGAGTGAGAAACGGTGCACCTCGTTGCGGGTGACGATGTTGCCTCTCGACTGTTTTCCCTTGATGGCGAGCTCGCTGAAGTCGACGTCAAACTGCAGTGTCTTGAGGCGGGCTTTAGGCTTGAGTGTGACTTTGACCACTTCGGCCTCGCCGTTGGGGTTGGCGCTGAACCATGTCACTCGAGAGCCCGGGGAGCCCATAGTGAGGTTGTATTCTTTGTCGCGGGTGACGCCTGTGACAGCGAAGCGCTTCATGTAGAAGGTGCCGCCTTTGCCGTCCTGATAGATGGCGTTGTAGATTGTGCGTTCGTCGCCGCGCTTGAACACGTTGATGTAGAGCACGTTTTTGTCGACAAATAGCTTCTCGGCCACCTTGACGACCTTGTATCGGCCGTCGCGGTAGAATATGATGATGTCGTCGATTGACGAGCAGTTGCACACGAATTCGTCTTTTTTGAGCGATGTGCCGATGAAGCCCTCCTCGCGGTTGATGTAGAGCTTTTCGTTGGCCTCGGCCACCTGTGCGGCCTCGATGTTGTCAAAACCGCGGATGACAGTGCGGCGGGGGAATGCGTCGCCGTATTTTGCCTTGAGGTCTTCAAACCATCTGACGGCATACTCGGTGAGGTTGTCGAGGTCGCTGTTTAGGGCGGCTATGCGGTCGAGGTAGGAGGCTATAAGTTCGTCGGCTTTGTGTGAGTCGAATTTGGTGATGCGCTTCATCTTGATTTCGAGCAGGCGGAGTATGTCGTCGTCGGTGATGTCGCGCACGAGGTCCTTGACGAACGGCAACAGGCGCGAGTGGACGTGGGCGATTACCTCCTCGATGGTCTCACCCTCTTCGAAACGGCTGTCCTTGTAGATACGCTGCTCGATGAAGATGCGTTCGAGCGAGGCGAAGTGAAGCAGCTCCTTGACCTCGGAGAGTGATATTTCAAGCTCTTTGCGCAGAAGTTCGCGCGCGGTGTCGACATTGTGGCGGAGGACGTCGCTGACCCCGAGGAAGTGGGGCTTGCGGTCGGCGATTACGCAGCAGTTGGGCGATATGGACAACTCGCAGTCGGTGAATGCGTAGAGGGCGTCGATGGTGCGGTCGGAAGATGTGCCGGGGAGCAGATGCACGAGAATGAGGGCATGCTCTGCGGTGTTGTCATCGACCTTGCGTATCTTGATTTTCCCTTTTTCGAATGCTTTTAGAATGGAGTCGATGAGCGCGCCGGTGGTTTTGCCATAAGGAATTTCTGTGATTGCGAGAGTCTTGTTGTCGATTTTCTCGATTTTGGCGCGCACTTTGACCACGCCGCCACGTTCGCCGTCGTTATATCGGCTCACGTCGATAAATCCGCCGGTGACGAAGTCGGGATAGAGGGTGAAATCCTCGCCGCGCAGATGGGCTATCGCGGCATCGATGATCTCGTTGAAGTTGTGTGGGAGTATCTTTGATGAGAGACCGACGGCTATGCCTTCGACGCCCTGGAAGAGTAGGAGGGGGAATTTCGAGGGGAGCACCACAGGCTCTTTCTTACGGCCGTCGTAAGAGAGAGTCCACTCCGTGATTTTGGGGTTGAAGAGAGTCTCGAGAGCGAACGGCGACAAGCGGGCTTCGATGTAACGGCCGGCTGCGGCCGATGCGCCTGTGAGTATGTTGCCCCAGTTACCTTGTGTCTCTACCAGAAGGTCTTTTTGCCCGAGCTGCACGAGGGCGTCGTTGATCGAGGCGTCGCCGTGAGGGTGATACTGCATGGTGTTGCCCACGATGTTGGCTACTTTGTTGAAACGGCCGTCGTCGAGGGTTTTCATCGAGTGGAGTATGCGCCGTTGCACGGGTTTGAGACCGTCCTCGATATGCGGGACGGCTCGCTCAAGAATGACGTAGGACGCGTAGTCGAGAAACCAGCTGCGGTACATGCCGCGCAACTGATGCTTCACGACGTCGGCGGCAGCCTCTTCGTAGGGTTTCTGAGAGTCGGGCTGAGGAGTCATTTCCTCATCTTCATGGTCGGTAGGTGGTGTGGTCAGGTCGCTCATTGTAATTCGGCATTTGTAGCAAAGTTAATAAAATTTTGCCAAAAAATCAATAAAACGGCTGATTGTGGTTTTCGGCGACACACGGCTCTTTCATTTAAAAAAGTCTTGTGCTTCCGAAAAGCCTGTTATTTTATAGCGGGGGAAGTCTGAATGGGAAAGGGTGATTTTCGCATTCATTTCTCTGATTTTCAATAAAATAAGTGGTATAAAAA
>SCEG01000195.1 GCA_004102805.1 Muribaculaceae bacterium Isolate-002 (NCI) | reverse complement strand
GAGCTGCCGTATCCGGCGCTGACCTCCTGCATCATGTGCCGGGACCGTCTGGCGGCGGGCGGCAAGGAAAGCTGGCACCTGCTGGACCTGCTTTTCCCCGGACCGGACGCGGAGGAGGATGCGGACAAGGGCAGCCGCAAGGGGCCCGGGCTGTCGGCCCGTCGGGCCAACCGGGCGGCCCTGCGCCGCCGCCTGCGTCTGACCGACTGCGTGGACATGCCGGGTTTCGTGCCCCATGACCGGCTGCGGGAATTCATGCTCAGCCACGACATACTGGTGGTGCCCAGCGTGGTGCACAGCAACGGCGACCGCGACGGCATCCCCAATGTGATCATGGAGGCCCTTTCCAACCGCATGCCGGTGGTGGCCACGGACGTCTGCGGCATCGCCGAGGTGATCCGCGACGGGGAAACCGGCCTGCTGGTACCCCAGCGCGACCCGCGCGCTTTGGCCTTGGCTGTGCGGCGCATGCTGGACGACCGAAACCGCGCCCTGCGCATGGCCGAGGCC
>SCEG01000194.1 GCA_004102805.1 Muribaculaceae bacterium Isolate-002 (NCI) | reverse complement strand
CGTATATTTATTTTAAGAATTACCCCCGAATAAGCCCGTGATGGGTCCATCGGGGGTTCATTGTAAAGTTACAAAATATCTATGACATTGCCAAACAATTAGTTGGCGATTAACTGAGTATCCCTAAGATACCTCCAAATTGTAGAGCCTGGTTATGGTTAGTTTCTCCAAATTTGAAAAATATCAAGTTCTTTGACTGGGAATGATGCTTCAAAACATGATTATGTACATATATTTAAAATCCCATAATGTGCATTATGTAAAATTATGCGTTTTGGGGGCTCCTTTTATATCGGCTTTTATAGATTTTGTTTGTAGGGTTGAAAAAATATGGCACTCTGTGGATATTAAACCTACAGAGTGCCATATTTTTACGGATGAAATCATTAGTGTCCACTAAAAAATCATAAGAGCACTTTGAAATTATTGATATTCTGATTGTTACGGCTGATTTGCGGGCGCAACGATTTGAATTTATTTTTACAGTCTGAATCAGACTGTTATGAATAAA
>SCEG01000193.1 GCA_004102805.1 Muribaculaceae bacterium Isolate-002 (NCI) | reverse complement strand
TTCCGACGATTATGCAGAAATTATGAGGATACATTGGAGGTCGCACGACAGATGGTTATTATTGCAGGTGTGGCAATGCTCCTAAACAGACTTCCCACAAATTAACAATCGTTATGAAACACCCTCTTAAACTCCCGTATTCAAATTCAAGAATAAACTAACTTCAATTTTAACAATAAAATAGTTTGAGATGGACACATACAACGACATCTATCGCCAGATTCATTTCGCTGTAATGGCGATTGAAAGCGGTGCATGTAAGTATGTTGGGAGCCGCCGGCAAGGAGATGTACGGCCGACTGTGCAAACAGGGCTTATAGTCGGATTGCTCGGAGGAGAGTTGTCGTAAAATCTGCTCCAACTGGTATCAAAACCGTAAGGATAAGGGGTCAATGTAAATATCCGGTTGTTAAAATATCTGCAAATATAGTTAACTTTACGGCATGAAACAATGGCAAGTATTAAAAACGATCTTTCCGGAGATTATCACGGAGAATTTTGAGTTTGTAAACT
>SCEG01000192.1 GCA_004102805.1 Muribaculaceae bacterium Isolate-002 (NCI) | reverse complement strand
CTGATCCGTCATCGGCGGCTTCCTTGCTGGAAAGCAACATACATCTTTTGAGAAACGCCGCCAGGTAAAAGTCCGTCTTTTACGACGCCGGTGCTATCCGATGAGTCTCTTTACAATTTCCTGCCCGGCCTTTCGCCCCGCGCCCATGGCCAGAATGACCGTGGCCGCGCCGGTGACGATGTCGCCCCCGGCAAAGACGTTGGGAATGGACGTTTCGCCGGTTTCTTCATTGGTCTGGATGTAGCCCCACTTATTCTGCTCCAGGTCGGGCGTGGCGTCCAGCAGAATGGGGTTGGAACGGGTGCCCAAAGCCACAATGGCCAGGTCCGTGGGCAGGTCGTACACCTCGCCCTCCACGGGCACGGGGCGGCGGCGGCCCGAAGCGTCGGGTTCGCCCAGTTCCATTTTTTGCAAGGTCACGGACTGCAGGCGCATTTCGGCGTCGCCGTTGAAGCGCAGGGGCGCCGCCAGCATGGCGAACTGCACGCCCTCTTCCTCCGCGTGTTCGATTTC
>SCEG01000191.1 GCA_004102805.1 Muribaculaceae bacterium Isolate-002 (NCI) | reverse complement strand
GGCAGTTCGGCCCCGACCCCTTCGGCGGTTTTTCCTCCCGGCCCCGGCGCGGCCGCGATGTGGAGGCCGAGCTGCCCCTGAGTCTGGAAGAAGCTTCGCGCGGCGGCCGCCGCACCGTGACCCTGCAGATGCCGCAGGGCCCCAAGACCCTGGAGGTCAACGTGCCCGCGGGCATCCGCGAAGGGGCCAAATTGCGGCTGGCCGGGCAGGGCGACCCCGCGCCGGGCGGCACGCCGGGCGACCTGTTCCTGCGGGTGCGCTATCTGCCGCATCCCCTGTTCAAGGTGGAGGGCGAAAACCTGCACTGCGACGTGGCCCTGGCCCCGTGGGAAGCGGCGCTGGGCGCCAAGGTGGCTGTGCCTACCCTTGAAGGGCAGGTGGAGTTGAGCATCCCGGCCGGTTCCAGTTCGGGCCGTAAATTCCGCTTGCGCGGCAAGGGCCTGGGCAGCGGAGCCAATCGCGGCGATCTGCTGGCGCGGGTGATGATCAAAGTACCCGCCCAGTTGAGCGCGGA
>SCEG01000190.1 GCA_004102805.1 Muribaculaceae bacterium Isolate-002 (NCI) | reverse complement strand
CATGGCGATGCATTCGTTGCCCACGGGCGGCAGAATGGTCCGCCAGGCCTGGGGCAGCACCCCGTAGAACATGGTCTGGAAGCGGATGACGCCCAGAGAGCGCGCGGCCTCGCTTTGTCCCTTGGAAATGGCCATGATGCCCGCGCGGAACACCTCGCCCATATACGCGCCGTAACAGACGCTGATGGCGATGACCGCCGAGGTGATGCCGCTGACCTGAAAGAAGCGGGACAGGGCGTAGTAGATGTAAAACAGCTGGACCAGCAACGGGATGCCGCGGATGACCTCCACATAGGTGGAGGCCAGAAGATTGATGACGCGGTTGCGTGAAATGCGGCCCAGGCCGGTCAGCAGGCCCAGCGGCACGGCGCAACAGATGGACATGACCGTGATTTTGAAGGTGATCAGCACGCCGTCCGGCAGATAGAGCAGGATGCGCAGATAGGGCTCCGACCAGAGCAGGCAGAGCGCGAACAGGGCGCACACCGCGCCCACCAGGGCGATGGACCATGCGT
>SCEG01000189.1 GCA_004102805.1 Muribaculaceae bacterium Isolate-002 (NCI) | reverse complement strand
CTGGTCACGGGATTCGCCATCAAGGACACCCGGCCGGATCGCCGGGAACTTGTCCGCTCCCTGGTCAGCGGGGCCGTGACCGGGGCCAAGATCGGCATTTCCCTGGCGCTCATCGGCATGGTGGCCCAGACGCTCATTTCCACGGGCCTGGGCAGTAAGCTGGCCAGTCTGATTCATATTCTGGCCGGAGGGCAGCTGTTCATCGCCTTGCTGGTCACCATGGTGGTGGCTCTGATTCTGGGCTGCGCCGTGCCCCCGGCCGCGGCCTACGCCCTGTGCGCCATCATTATCATCCCCACGCTCACGCCCATGGGCGTGGACCTGCTGCGGGCCCACATGTTCTGCTTCTATTTCTCCATTATCGCGGCGGTTACGCCGCCTGTGGGCCTGGCCTCCCTTGCGGCCACGGGCTTTTCCGGCGGCATTTACGCCTGCACTCGCGTGCACGGCCTCCGTCTGTCGCTGAGCGGTTTCAACCTGCCCTTGCTGATTATTTACACCTCGTTTTTCTCCGT
>SCEG01000188.1 GCA_004102805.1 Muribaculaceae bacterium Isolate-002 (NCI) | reverse complement strand
ATGTGCTCATGGGTGGGCGAGGAAAGCGGCCGCTATCTTTATGAATATGACCTGGACGGCAAGTATCTGCGCAAGGTGCATCTGCAGCCCGTGCCGCAGTGGGTGCAGGGCGTGTTCTATTCTGACGGTTCGCTCTTCCTGACCGCCGACGACGGCACCGCCGACGATAATGAACCCGACCACCTCTACCGTGTGGACGTGACCTCGGCCACCAACGCCCCGGTGGTGCTGGAAAAGACCTTTGACGAAGCCATCAAGCAGGGCGAAATCGAAGGCCTGTGCGTGGATCCCGCCAGCGGCGACCTGTTGGTGCACATGAACCGGGGCGCGCGCATCGTGCTCGGCATGGGCAAGGGATTCTACCCCGGTTACGACAAGGAAGTTCACGAGTTGTACCGCTATTCCATGCAGCCCGCCGGAGCGCGCGCCCCACGTCCGTAATGTAAAAAAGCGCGGGGAAGAAAAACTCCGCCGCGCTCCGTTCCGTGAATTCTTCTGGTGCGGGATGCGGTTCT
>SCEG01000187.1 GCA_004102805.1 Muribaculaceae bacterium Isolate-002 (NCI) | reverse complement strand
AGAACTATCCCATGATCGGAACGCTGGAAGCTTATACTAAAATGATTGCTTATTTCGGTGCGGAGGCGATTCTGCCGGTCTATATCGAGCTGGATGATGGCGTGCGCTTACAGCGGGCACTGGACAGGGGACTTAGACAGGAGAAACCGAAGTACGCGGAAATGTGCGGGAGATTCGTGGCGGACAGTGCAGATTTTTCGGAAGAAAAGCTGGCGGCAGCAGGCATCCGGGACAGATTCGAGAATACAGATCTGACGAAATGTCTGAATGCTATTACAAAATACTTAAAAGAAGCTGGTATATCGCCGAAATAATGTTTGGAAACTATCAGGTAATGAATGAATTTCGGAGCAAAGAGGTGGGCTTATGAAAATGAGAGTCAAGCAGATACAGCAGCCGGCTCTGGTGGAGCAGGTACAGAACACTGCGCCCACGGATTGCAGCTTCAAGTTCATGATGGCAAGCCATTTGGATGAGTTAGAAGTGCAGGAAAAGCTAATGAACCTCATCGTGGAGTTC
>SCEG01000018.1 GCA_004102805.1 Muribaculaceae bacterium Isolate-002 (NCI) | reverse complement strand
CTTCGGGCTACGCCCTCAGTCAACTCCGCCCAGGGATATATCCCGATCAGTCAACCCCACACAGACAAAGAGGAAACATCAATCAGTAAACATCACAAACCGAGTCAACCTATTTCAGGAACGGACAGACCATGGTGGAGTGGCGACGTAATTGCTGCCGCGTTTGTGTGATTGCCTGTTGTTTCGTATCTTTGAAATCAAATTCATAAATACCCCTATAAATGAATGCGATTACTTCTGAGAATATAATGATGATAGGCTCTGTGCTTCTGATTGCCGGTGTGCTTATAGGCAAGAGCAGCTATCGCATCGGATTGCCTTTGCTGTTGATATTTCTGCTTGTGGGAATGGGATTTGGTGTCGACGGACTCGGCATCCAGTTCAACGATATGCACACGGCGCAGTTCATCGGCATGGTGGCGCTGTGCGTTATTCTCTTTTCGGGTGGTCTGTCGACGCGTGTATCCTCGATACGTCCCGTTATAGCGCCGGGCGTGATGCTGTCGACGGTCGGTGTGCTGCTTACGGCGTTGTTTACAGGTATGTTCATCTGGTGTCTGTCAGGCATGGCGTGGACCAACATACATTTCGCGCTGTTGCCGTCGCTGTTGCTGGCCGCCACGATGTCGTCAACAGATTCGGCGTCGGTGTTCGGCATACTTGGAAGCCAAAGGGTGGGGCTGCGGTATAATCTGCGTCCGATGCTTGAGCTTGAAAGCGGCTCCAACGACCCTATGGCCTATATGATTACCATCGTACTGATTGATGCCATGACGTTGAGCGGCTCGCTTAACGGCTGGGCGTTGTGCGTGATGCTGTTGCTGCAGTTTGCCGTCGGCGGGCTTGTCGGTGTGGCTATGGGGCGTCTGACGCGATGGCTTGTGTCGGTATATATACGCATGGGAGGCAAAAAGGGCTCTGCCGAAGACCCTGCGCAGGCCGCCTCCATGACAGGAATACTTATCGTAGGGTCGGTGTTTCTGACATTTGCAATAGCTACCGAACTTGGAGGCAACGGTTATCTTGCCGTATATCTCACCGGTATACTTATCGGCAACGCGTCGTTGCCTAACCGCAAGGGTATAACCAAATTTGTCGATGGCCTGGCCTGGCTGTCGCAGATTGTGGTTTTCCTGATGCTCGGACTGCTTGTCAATCCGGCGGAAATGCTTGTGGCGGCTCCGGTGTCGCTGATAATCGGTGTTTTCATGATTGTGATAGCAAGGCCGCTCGGAGTGTTGCTCACGCTGTTGCCGTTCAGGAAACTGCCGTTACGTCCGAAACTGTTTGTGTCGTGGGTGGGACTGCGAGGCGCGGTTCCAATCATATTCGCCACATATCCGGTGGTGGCAGGCATTGAGGGCGCATCACAGATATTCAATATCGTATTTTTCGTGACATTGCTGTCGCTGCTTGTGCAAGGCACTACGGTCATCGCCGCGGCCCGTCGTTTCGGTCTTGTTGAGGAAGAGACTCCGCAGCCCGATGATTTCGGTATCGAACTTGACGACAATCTGCCCACCTCTCTCGACACCCTCATATTGACCGGAAGTGATCTCGCCGGGGGCGATACGCTTGGCTCCATGTCGCTTCCTGAAGGCGCTCTTGTGATAATGATAAGACGAGGCGACCGTTACCTCGTGCCCAACGGCACATTGCGTCTGCTTGCCGGCGATGCCTTGCTGCTGATGCGTCAGACCGACACTGCTTAATATTTATAAACAAATATTTGTAATAATTATAAAGGCTTTAACCAACTGTCATTTTCGTATGCGTGTTTTCTGAAATATATTACCGAAAACTAACTTATATAAAATGACTATGAAAGCGACAGCACAAAAGCCATGTTCCGACTGGCGCTCTTTGACGATATATCAGGTGATGGTAGGTTCGTTCCAGCATGGAGAAGGAGGCGCTTCCGGATATGATGATCTATGGGGGCCGTCAGACGAACGAAAGAACGGAAATCTCAGAGGTATAATCAACGCACTTGATTACATAGCCCGTATAGGAGTGACGGCGATATGGCTCACTCCGATTTTTGACAGTTCGGAAGCGGATGGCGATGAGAAACTCAGAGCTACAGGATATTTTGCCAATGATTACTTTAAGATAGACCCTCATTTCGGATCGGAAGATGAGCTGAAAGAACTTATTTCCAAAGCGCACGACAGGGGGATATATGTGTTTCTTGACGGAGTTTTCGGCCATCACGGTGGAGCATCCGGCCCGTCGCCTTCCGGATTTCTTATCGACTCAACACCGTCTCTCAGCGACAGAGGCGAGGAAGGGGGCAGTGGTAATGTGAAATATCCCGAGTCGCTTGATTATTTCCGCGAGGTCGCCACATATTGGATTGACCGGTTTGAAATTGACGGATGGCGTTTTGACCAGGCGTATCAGTTGTGTCAGCATGGGCATAATTACTGGTGCGAAATCTCTCAGGCAGTCAGCGAACTGTGTGATAAGAGACGCAAAAACGGAAAAGAATGGGGCATACTCGGCTACATGGTAGGGGAGGATTGGAGCGATGCTACCGGTATAAGCGCGAGAATTTTCCGTGACGGCGGACTTAAAAGCGCGTTTGACTTCGATGGCAAACAACTTGTTGCAGGTTCGATGGACGGTCAGGGGTCAGGCGGCCTTGACAACGGGTGGGATGATGTGATAAAGGTATATTCCCCGCCGGCAGAACGCGGATACGCTCCCGACGATGTTTTGCCGAACCTGTTTCTGAGCAATCATGACGGAGTCAGAGTGGCTGACAATTTCTATGATGACGGCAATGAGATAAATCTTATGACACGTTTCGCAATTCTGGCAGGGTATCCCGGACCTGTGACTCTTTACTATGGAGACGAGTTTGCCGATCTTTCGCGCGATTGCGACGGCAGTCAGCCTGATAATGCCTCCCGGACATCAGGACATCTAAAGGCCGCCGATGACCGGGAGCGGCGTCTTTTCAATTATGTGTGCGACGCTATGACATTCCGTCGTGACAATCCTGCGATGTGGAGAGGCCGCAATGAGTTTGACCGTTATCGCAAGGATGATGCAGAAATTCTTGTCGTTATAAAGACTGACGATGAAACGGGCAATCGTGTTGCCATGATATTCTCTGACCGGGATGCCGAGGTGACACTTCCCGGTGAGGATAAGCCGCGTAGGGTAAGCGGATATATCCCGGAGCTTATAAAACTCTCTTAGAAACTGTTTAAAATTCATATCACTTTACCTTTGAGAGCCTTGTCAGATTGATTTTGAGCGTAGCGGTAGCTACGTGACCGAAGAATAAACAAAAATCAATCTGACAATCCTTCTCAAAATCCGTATCATATAAATTTAAACAGTTTCTTAAAGATTTGCCTTTATGTAGTCGATGATTGTGAAATCTTTTTTGTAATCGGTGTTGCCGGGGATTTCTTCGGTTGTTTTCGTTGTCCGGTTGAGGCCGGTGCTGCATGCCGCGCGGATAAAATCGAGTATTTCGCCGCGATTTTCGTCCATCGGGGTGCCGGCTATTTCATGTGAGGCTCCGTTGAAGCAGTGAAAGCGGTGGGGTTGCTGTTGCTCGGTCAGTATGTCGCTTATTGTGAGCGAACCCCATAATCCGAAGTCGCCAAGTGTGGCGCTGACAAATGGCACTATGCTGTCGGCATCGCCGTGAAAAAGCAGCATCGGACACGGCGTGGTGTCCCATCGTGGAGCTCCGTCGGAACATATCGCCCCGGCCATGGATATTACTCCGGCATAGTTGAAATCATCCGGCAACCCCATGCCCGCATAATATATTTTGTCATTGCACAAAGAATATTCCGCCTGAAGCACGGTGATGGCTCCGGCGCTCGACCCGCAGGCGAAAATCTGTGACGGGTTGATGTTCCATTCCGATGATTTCGACACCACATATCCGGTGGCTTTAAGGAAATCAGTAGTGGCGGCATCGATGGCCGAAATGAGATTTGCCTTGAATTTGTCGGGCGTCATCATCTCCTGTGCGGGTATATCCTTTAGCAGAGTGCGGTAGTCGACCGATACGACCGCCACGCCGTTGCGGGTCATGTATTCAAACATCGGCATATAGGAGCTGTTGTCTCTCTCTCCACCCTTAAATCCGCCTCCGAATGCGAATATCATCACCGGTGCAGGCTCCGGCGTGGCTGCTCTGTAGAAGTCAAGACGTAGTGTGTCGCTGCCGGCAACGTCGTAGATTTCTGTTGTCTTGTCAAGTCCGAACGACGGCATGCATGAAATCACGCATAACAGAAGCGCTGATATAAGTCTCATAACTGATATTTTTGATTATTTTAATTTCTGCAAATATACAATATTAATTTTAAATACCTGAATGCTTGTGTCGTTGCAGTTAAACAACCGTATTGTTTCATACGTTTTATAAGAAAACAATATCAACATAAAATTTAACGCCATGTCATCCAAGATTGAAGAAATAGAAGGTATAGGCGCCTCTTACGCCGACAAACTGAAAGCCGCAGGTGTGGCTACAACCGAAGATTTGCTGGTGGTTGCAGCTACAAAGAAAGGCTGAGACTCTTTGGATGACTCAACCGGAATACCCGAAAAACTGATTCTCAAGTGGACAAACCATGCCGATCTGTTCCGTATCAAAGGGGTGGCTTGACTGTTTGCCGAATTGCTTGAGGCGGCGGGCGTAGATACGGTAAAGGAACTGCGTCATCGCGTGGCCGCCAATCTACAGCCGAAACTTGTGGAAATCAACGATGCAAAAAATCTGAGTAACCGTGTGCCTTCCGTGTCGGAAGTGGAGCGCATGATCGACCAGGCCAAGACACTTGAGCCGGTGATTACCTACTGACACTTTTTCACGCATGTGAATATATATGTGACCGGCGGCCAGCAGGGCTTTTCCTGTCAGCTGCCGGTTTCATGTGTTCAGACACGCATAGCCTACAGCTACAATCTGTATCAATACTCTGTAAAAACTATATTTTTTTGATGCGTATATTATGAGTAATCAGGTGATAGACTGTATTGTAAGCGTGAAATCCTGACTGCCGGAGCTACATATTGCCTGTAAGATTTACTGATTGCCGTTTTTTTACATTGGCGGGTATTAATTTTGTATTCGGGAAGAATGCAATGCCCTGCCATGAAAACAATATAAACCAAATCATACGAATTATCTGTTATATGAGACTTTCTACGCTGTTTATCTCTTTGTCAGCAGTCTTTTGTGCCGAGGCTCTTGACATGAACAATCTCTATATCGTCGGTCCGGCAGCGACCGACGGTGTCTGGACTCCTGATCTTCCCGAAGAAATGGTATCGATAGGTTACGGTACTTTTATATGGGACGGCTGTCTCGGCGAAGGCGAATTCAAGTTTCTAAACCGTCTGGGTGATTACAGCTCATCACTTGTGGCCGAAAACGAAAACCAGCCGGTATATTCCGACAATATCTATACCCTGGTGGATAACTCTTCAGGTCAGAACAGATATGATTTTAAATTTTGGAATCCCGAGGCCGGCCAATGCCGCATTATTGTAAACATGGCCTCCGACCCGATGACTCTGTCGTTTCGTCGGCCGGCAGTGCAGATGGTAGGCAGCGCAGTGCGTGGATGGGGCTCCCCCTCACTCAATATTCCGGTATTTGCTGACGACGAAGGAGCGGTGGAATGGACCGGGCTGCTTCAGGCCGGCGAAATAAAATTTCTCTCCGGCAACGGATGGTCGCCCTGCTACAATGCTCCGTTTTATAATGAGGCATTCACTGACGGCTACCATTCAATGGTATATAACGCCAACGGAGAGGATGACCATAAATTCATTGTTCCGCGCACGGGCCGCTACACTCTGCGTTTCAATCTGCACGAGCCATCGGTGACTGTGACATCGCATCCCGGGCCGTCGCTTGAAGGGAAATTCACGGCGCCTGCCGGACGTTATGTAGTCGCCGCCGACCGCAACGGGCGACAGCTGCATTTCGGAGCCGTGCCTTCACGGTTGTTTGTCGGTTCGTTAGACGGAGATGTGGCCGAACTGCCTGCGTCGACGGCCGGTTCGGGCGTATTCTCCGGAAAGGTGTATCTTGAAGAGGACAATTATTACAAACTATATGCCGACGAGGCATGTTCCGACCGATACTGCTTCAGCCCGAATACCGATGTCGACATTTCGGCCGGCGCTACATGCAATGTCGCGCCCATGCACGGCTACAGTTATACTGTCGGTAGCACCGGTTATTATGATCTCACAGCTGATTTCAGTGGGGCGGCCCCGAAGGTATCTGCCACGCCGATAGTATCGGGAGCCGACGAAACGGTTGCAGACAGCAATGTTAAGGTATCGGTAAGCGGCCGCAATATAACTGTTGTCGGAGAGTATGACAATATTGTCGTGTCGGACCTCTGCGGACGAGTGGTTTCCACTGCGCCGACCACTGCCGTTCTTCCCGGCATATATGTTGTTGCCGTTGATTTCAAAACATTTAAAATCGTTGTAAGATGAAATATATACACAGACTGCTGATATTCGCTTCAATTCTGACAGCCGCTGATAGCGGCGCGCGTTCACTCGAAATCGCTACCGGTGACAGAAACATGTCATGGCCGCCGGCGTCGACGGTGCAGATGACGGAAATGCCCGACGGAAGTTTTAATGTTGCCATGCTCGGACTTTCTGCCGGTACATATTTCTGCATCGCTGACCGCGACGGCAACGGCTCACCTGTGGCTCTTGGCCCTTCGGGCGATAAAAATCTCGGCGCCGACGGCAATGCCTTCTCGGTGCTTGCCTCTTCGCATGACAAGATAGAGGTGTCGGATGCGGTGAGACGTCCCTCGGGAGTGTCACCGATCGATGAGTTTGATTTATGGACCGACAAAGCCCGTTACGCACCGGGGCAGGAGGTCTGGATCCAGGCGTCAAAATTTCGTGAAGTGCCCGGCGCGATAGTGCGTTACCGTCGTGGAGCCGATATCATAGAGGAGCATCCGTTGGTGCAGGAATGGTGGACGTGGACTCCTCCGGCCGACGATTTCGAGGGATATCTTGTCGATGTGTATTCTGTCGATGACAACGGCAACGAGCATATCCACGGTTCAATCGGTGTAGACGTGTCGTCAGACTGGAAGCGTTTTCCGCGCTACGGTTACACCGCATGGTATGAGCCCTCGCGCCTCGACGGCATCACCGGAGATATTGCGTTTCTCAACCGCAGGCACATCAATGCGGTGCAGTTTCAGGACTGGCATCTGAGCCATCACAGACCGTATTGCGGCGATGCGGTATATACCGACATCGCCCGCCGGGAAGTCTCTCTCGAAGTGGTTAAGAAAAATATCGAAGTGCAGCATGCTTTCAATATGGAGTCATTTTTCTATAACCTCGGGTTCGGAGCGCTGGAAAAGGCAGGCGCGGCGGCTGACGGGGTGAAAGAGGAATGGTACTATTACCATGACAGCAATCATTCGCAAAAAGATTATCACACACTTCCAAGTGACTGGAAGAGCGACATCTCGTTTGTCGACCCCGGAAATGCCGGGTGGCAGGCTTATCTCGTTGACCGCAACCGTGAGGTATATGACAATCTCGGTTTTGACGGTTTTCAGGTCGACCAGGTCGGTTATCGTGGCGATGACACATACGACTATTGGGGCAACCGCTTCAATCTTTGCGACAGATTTCCATCTCTGCTCAAGGCTCTTAAAAACGGACATCCTGACAAGAGACTTATCATGAACAGTGTGTCGAAATACGGAGCATGGGGCATTGCTTCATCCGGCGTGATTGACGTATGCTACAATGAATGCTGGGCCGACACTCATTCATTCATGGACCTTTACTGGATTGTATTCGACAACAACAATGCCTCGGGCAACACGGTGCGCACGGTGTTCGCCAACTACATGAACTATGAGTATGGCAAAAACAACTGGGGCAAGGAGTTTAATCCGCACGGTGTGTTGCTTACCGATGCATGCATCTTCGCTCTCGGTGCCGGACATCTTGAACTTGGATCCGGTGGCAATATGCTGTGCAACGAATATTTCCCCAACACAAATCTTCGCATAGGCTCAACTCTTACCGAGGCCATAACAAGATATTACGACTTCGCCACCGCCTACGAGACGTTGATCTACGACACCGTGCGCGAACTCACTCCCGATGTGACTCCTCTCGAAGGCACTCCGGCGGTGAGCGTATGGAACTATCAGAAAGGTCCTCAGCCGCGAAAGATTGTCATACGTGGCACGGAAACCCGCAAAGGGCAACTCGTCTATCATCTGTTGAACTTCCGTAACGTCAATTCGCTCAGCTGGCGAGACCTTAACGCCGATCAGCCCGAGCCGGAACTCGTATCGGATATCCGTCTGAGCATCGATGTCGACCGAATGGTGTCGCGCGTGTGGGTGGCGTCGCCCGATACCGACGCCTGTATCCCGCTCGAACTGCCCTTCACCCAGCAGGGCAATGCCGTGACGGTCACGGTTCCGTCATTGCGTTATTGGTCGATGCTTGTGTTTGAATAGAATTGTTTAGATGACAGCCTCGTGAGGGCGATTAAAGACGCCTCTCCGGGGCTTGTTTTCTGTCATGGCGATTGTGGGAGAGGTGTAGTGCTGCCGGTTGGATTGAACGGAAAAAAACGCTACCTTTGCACTCTGATTTATACAACGCTTTTTTTTATATGGTATCAATTGACGCTCTTACCGTGGAGTTCGGGGGGACGACCCTTTTCAAAGATGTTTCTTTTGTCATCAATCCCAAGGACCGCATTGCCCTGATGGGCAAGAACGGTGCCGGCAAAAGCACACTGCTTAAAATACTGGCCGGCGAACGTGCCGCCACGCGAGGTTCGGTTTCGGCTCCGCGCGATTGCACTATATGCTATCTGCCGCAGCATCTGATGACTGAAGACGGACGCACTGTGTTTGAGGAGGCATCGCAGGCTTTCGCCCATCTGCATGAGATGGAGGCCGAAATCGACGCTATGAATGCCGAACTTGCCACACGCACCGATTATGAGAGCGATGACTATATGGCTCTTATCGAGAAAGTGGCTACGGTGAGCGAAAAGTTTTACTCCATTGACATGACCCACTTTGAGGAGGATGTCGAAAAGGCGCTTTTAGGACTCGGATTCAAGCGCAGCGACTTCAATCGTCCGACAAGTGAATTTTCGGGTGGTTGGCGCATGCGTATCGAGCTTGCCAAACTGCTCCTCAAAAAGCCGGATGTGCTGTTGCTTGACGAGCCGACCAACCATCTTGACATCGAGTCGATAGGATGGCTTGAGGATTTTATCATAAACAGCCAGATGGCAGTGGTTGTAATCAGCCATGACCGTCGTTTCATCGACAATATCACCACCCGCACCATCGAAGTGACACTTGGCCGTATCTATGACTACAAAGCGACATACAGCCACTATCTGCAGCTGCGCAAGGAGCGTCGCCAGCAACAGCAGAAACAATATGACGACCAGCAGAAACAGATTGCCGAGGCTCGCGAATTTATCGAACGTTTCAAGGGCACTTACTCCAAGACCTATCAGGTGCAAAGTAAAGTGAAATGGCTTGAGAAACTTGAGATTGTCGAGGTGGACGAGGAAGATACATCGGCACTGAGGCTTAAATTCCCTCCATGTCCGCGAAGCGGCAATTATCCGGTCATAGCCGAGGGAGTGGGTAAATCGTACGACGGCAAGCGTGTGTTTGAAAACGCTTCGTTCACCATCGGACGCGGCGATAAAGTAGCTTTTGCCGGCCGCAACGGTGAGGGTAAATCGACCATGGTGAAGGCTATAATGAAAGAAATAACCCATGACGGAGCGCTTACACTGGGCCATAACGTGCGCATCGGTTACTTCGCGCAGAACAGTGCGGCGATGCTCGACGAGGAGCTGACCGTGTTCCAGACCATTGACGATATTGCCGTTGGTGATGTCAGGCTTCAGATACGCAATCTGCTGGGGGCATTCATGTTCGGCGGCGAGGAAAATCAGAAAAAGGTAAAAGTGCTGTCGGGTGGGGAGCGCGTGCGTCTGTGCATGATAAAGCTCCTCCTTGAGCCGATCAACCTGCTTATACTCGACGAGCCGACCAACCATCTCGACTTGAAAACAAAAGATATACTCAAGCAGGCGTTGCGTGACTTTGACGGTACGCTCATCGTCGTCAGCCACGACCGCGACTTCCTTGACGGACTTGTCACCAAAGTATATGAATTCGGCGACGGGCGCGTGCGCGAGCACCTCTGCGGCATCAATGAATTCCTCGAAAAGAAAAAAGCAGAACAGCTATCATGATTTCGACAACTGACAGCGGCAGGGAGCTGACAGTGGAACGTACGGACGACGGTTCGGCTACGCTTTATATCTCAGCTCTTGACGAGCACTATCACTCTACAAAAGGAGCGCTTGCCGAGAGCCTGCATGTATATATCGACACATGCTGGCGCCAGGCCGCGCGACGTGGCGAAGATGTCAGGGTGTTTGAGGTAGGGTTCGGCACAGGGTTGAATGCCGCGCTTACGGCGGAGGCCGCTTTGCGTGAGAAGGTTCCAACGGTCTATATCTCTGTCGAACTGCATCCTCTTGACGTCACCACTGTCGATATGCTCGGTTATGACAAGCTGACGCCATATTATGCGGCCGTCAACCGGGCGGAGTGGGGCAGGGAAGTTGTCATCAATCCTTACTTCTCGCTGATAAAAATAGCCGGCAATTTCCTTGAAATGGAATTGCCGGCCAATATCGATGCCGTATATTATGACGCGTTCGCACCTGAAAAACAGCCCGAGATGTGGAGCGAAGAGATAATCTATAAGCTATATTCTTCAATGGCTCCGGGCGGAATGCTGACAACCTATTGTGCAAAAGGAGTCATACGCCGTCGGCTCCAGTCGGCCGGCTTCACTGTAGAACGCCTTCCCGGGCCCGCAAACGGCAAACGCGAAATCCTCCGCGCCACCCGTGAGGTGTGATTCTGGAAGAGGTTGCGAAAATTGCGGCTAAATGTCTGGGGACGACGGAGCATTAACATTGAGCAATCCGTTGGCTATTGAGAGGGCGACGACCCTGGCAATTTGCAGAAAAGAATGTTTTTCTTGAGTAAATTTAAATGTTGGCGCGCTTCGCCTTAACGAAACATAACTGCTGATTGCCGGATTCCATCTCATTAGAAACAGTTTAGCCATATCAGTTATTATAATTTATTGTCATAATGTCATTCAAAATTTAGTTCCATAAGCCAGTCAACGCCAAAGCCGAGCATTATGGCGATTGTGAAACTGGTGAATGTGCCGATTAGTACATACTCTGTAGTCTTTATATCTTTTGCCCTGTTTAGCTCGCCGAAACGAAGTACGGATTTGGCTGCCAATAGAAAACCGACTCCCTCAATATTGCCGGTAAAAATAAAGGTCAGGATGAGTATCCTCTCAAGATACCCTATCCATTTACCTGCGTTTGGCAGACCTTTCAAAGATGCATCCGTCGGGAGCCATTTCTCATATTCAATGAATGATTTTATCAAAACTGATGTGGGGGAGAGTACGGCAATATAAGTTGTGGCTATAAGCCAAAAGTTTGCCGAGAGGATTTTTGCAGCCTGATTGTAGTCATGATTTGCGAATACAATAAGCCATAACACAACGATGACACAATAATGAGCTAACTGGTCGCAAACAAAGCCCACAAGATCTTTACGTTTGAAGTGTGTTTTCACCAGGTCTATCAGGAAATGACTGGCGCCGATTACTAGCGGTACAGCCCAATTGTTCCATTGCGCGACAAACAGGTAAGCCAATGCTGCATGAACAAGAGCATGCACCGATAAAGCACGATATCTGAATGCCTTATTGTTAGAGAATTTATCCGCACATAGCTTGTCTGTCTGCAATATGAAATCTCCGACAAGATGTGCCGCAATCAATTTAATCAGAATTATTGCCGTTCCCATACCGTTCTTTCGTTAATCAGTCCTTTAAATCTTTTGATATATACAGAAATCAAAGCATCCTTGGCTACTTTCAAAGTCTTGCTGACCATCTGTCGAGACACACCCAGGATGTTGCCGATATCTTCCTGACTATTATTTTTGACAAGTTTCTCAAACATTATCCGGCTTTGACTTGGAGTCCATCGTGTCACTATGTCATCAGCAAATAGAGTGGAAACTATTAATTCGTTATTCACTTCCTCCCAAGGAGTCTCTATATGCAGTCGTGCTCTGCCGATTATGTCAAGTCCTCTACCCGATAGCCGGTACGCCTCACCGTCACTTGTGGAAAGAGAATCTGTCTCATAATCCAATGTGCCGATACCGATAGCCAAACGAGCATCCCATTGTTGATTATTACCTGCAAATTTATTGGCACGGATAATAGCACGTATCGCAAGTGCTATCTGCAGTGCTTTGGTTGGCTCGGTAACTTTTAGTTGGAAACTATCTCCTCTGAAAATCTCAATATTCGTTTTACACAATGGAGACAGCCATTCTGGCAGAGACTGCAACAATTGTAACATTGAAGTGCGTTCAGTCTTTGTCATCTTTGTGGAATCCACAATATCACCTGTAATTATCGCTATGTTTTTCATGATAGCAAAGTTAAGAATAAATTCTAATATGTGCAACCATATTGGGTTGCTGTATTTAAAATCAATCAATTTTGGTTGCGAACTTTGTTTCTTGCGATACTCACAAACCTCTGAGGAGCGTTTGAATTTAGCCAAGAATATCGCTTAAGTTGGCTAAGAAAACGCAATTTAGCCAAGTCATCGCCTTGGTGCTTTGTCTTTAGCAAAGAAAACTATGGGGTAAAACGGGATAAAACAGCAATGGCCAAGAAAATTATTTATTTCTTAGCCATTGATTATTAGATGTTTGTGTAAAATTTATTACTCAGTACTCTTCTTCGTTGAAGAGGAAGTCTTCTTTTGAGGGGTAGTCGGGCCAGATATCTTCGATGCATTCGTAGGTTTCGCCTTCGTCTTCCATTTCCTGAAGGTTTTCGATTACTTCGAGGGGTGCTCCCGAACGCATGGCGTAGTCGATGAGCTCATCTTTTGTTGCTGGCCAGGGGGCGTCCTCAAGTTTTGACGCCAGTTCAAGTGTCCAATACATTGTATACAGGTATTTTAAAAGTTTACTATTATTCGTTTGTTTTGCGTGTGCCGATAAGTGGTGCAAAAATAATGAAATTTTTGAATATTGAAACTATTTTACCGGTATTTTGTCGATGCGGCGTTGATGGCGTCCGCCTTCGAAGGGCGTTTCAAGAAATGCGTCGACTATGGCGAGGGCTTCAACGGGCGTTATGAACCGCGCCGGAAGCACAAGCACATTGGCATCGTTATGCTGTCGGGCCAGCCGGGCCAGTTCAGGAGTCCAGCACAAAGCCGCGCGTATGCCCTGATGCTTGTTGAGGGTCATCGCTATGCCGTTGCCTGAGCCGCACATCGCAATGCCCGGGTAGCATTCGCCTGACTCCACCGCTTGCGCGCAGGGGTGGGCGAAGTCCGGATAATCGCATGACTCCGGTCCGTTTGTGCCGAAATCCTTATACTCTTTGTTGTCGGCTTCAAGATATCCTTCGATTATGCTTTTCAGCTCAAAACCGGCGTGGTCGCTACATATTGCTATCATTTTCATTATGTTTTGGAGTGATTAATGCTTGTCGGTGTAAAGTCTCAGACTGATGCGGCGCCATAGCCAACGGGGTATATGTCTCCACACCCATGTTATGACAGCCCAGCGTCGGTCGATTATGCGGTTGCTTTTGCGGTCAATCGCTTTTACTATTAACGCTGCCACGCGATTGGTGTTCATGATCATCGGATACCTTGTGTCGGCATCGAGCAGCGGTGTACTCACGAAGCCGGGTCTGATATCGTTGACCGTGATAGGAAGTCGGCGTTGGTGAGCCAGCTGGGAGAGGGCGGTAAGATACTCGGTCTGAAACCGCTTTGAGGCCGAGTATGAAGCCGCTATGCCTATGCCGCGTGTCCCGGCCACAGAACTGATATCGACAATCTGGCCGCTGAGCTTATGAGTAGCGTAATAGTTGAATATATGGTCGATGACACGGGTAAAGCCGACGCAGTTGGTCATTACCGTGTCAAGGTCAAGCTTCGTGTCAAGGTCAGGATTTGCGAAGCCTATGCCCGCGCAGTTGATGAATATGTCGGGAGCGGTGCCCATCTTTGAGATAAGCCGGTCAAGCGAGTCGACCGCATCGTCGGCCGTGACATCGAGCCGGCATGCAGTGACACGTTCGGGAGCAAGCGCCGTCAGCTCGGCAAGTCGGTCGACACGTCGTGCTGCCACGCCCACGCGATATCCGCGGGCGATATAGGTCGTCGCTATCTGCTTCCCGAGACCCGATGAAGCTCCTGTTATTATCACTGTCGGCATGCTGTGCTGTTATTGTTGCTCTGTATCAGTGTCGGTGTTATCTCCGCTCTCCGCAGCCTCGTCGTCTGACGGCGACGCATCTTCCTCCGGCTGCTCCGTGGCGGGAATGTCGCCGAGTGAGTCAATGGTCTCGCGCGTAGAGTCTGACGGCCCGTTGAATTTCGAGAGACCTACGGTATATGAGAGTGAGAAAGTCGCGTTTATAGTGCGGTTGCGGGCTCCGTAACCTGGTATATACCACGCGTTGCCGTAAGGGGTGTCGGTGTTGTGGAGCAGGCTCTGATAGCGCACGCTCCACCCCAGCGAAAAGTTGTCAATAATGCGTACACGCAGCGCGAGCAATATCTGGAAATATCCTGCCGTGACATTCTGCGACGGGATGGAGTAGGTGAGTGGTTCGTCCCAATAACCCGGCTGCTGAGTGATGTCGGTCACCTCAAAACTGAATGACGAAAATCCGTATCTTACACCCGCCATGATGAGATAGTCGGGATTTGACTGATACAGGAAATTATAGTTCATACCGATTCTGAAGAACGGTGCCACCGGCGACCGGTATGTGTAATTGTTGTCCTCCGGAGTGTTGCGGGCCTCGCCCAGTCCGATTTCTATCACCGGTATATACCTGTTGTGGAGGTTAAGTTCGGCGGCAATCTCGCCCAGTCCGTATTTCGTGCCGAAAGCACGCATCGCCGGTGTGAAAAGGTCGACTGATAGTGTCGCCGAGTGAAACAGCGGATATATCATCTTGGGCACCTTCCTCTCCACTGCTGTAGTGTCGATAAACTCCTTGCCGGTGATTGTGTCGACAAGTATGATGTTGCCGTGTGAGTCGGTCATCTGTGCCAGTCGCGAACGGTCTATTGTGTCACCGTTGGCCTTGTTCTCATTGATGTGCTGTGTGGCTGTCGCCGGCGTGTCGATCGGTGTCACGCGCCTTTGAGCCATCGATGACAGCATGCACGCCAGTGCCGGCAGCAGAAATAATATTTTGAAAACGCTTTTCATTGATTGTCGGCGGAAGATGTTTTGAAGTAAAGGCGCAGGTTTTCGATATTGGCGTTTGTGATCACCGAGTCGGTCGGCACTATAGCCACCGAGTCAAGCAGATGGCGCGAATACGTCACCGACTTGATGCGGTATCTCATCATCGCTCCGCACTCCTCCGATGCAAAATATGGCAACGCGCTGTAGCCGAATGTTATGGTGTCGTTGAGTTCGGGGAAGTCGAGCGCCTTATAGCGGTATGCTATGAAGAATGCCGCCGCTTCACGTTCCGACCGCAGAGGCAGATACACCTCCGTGGCGGTCTCTCCGGCAGCAAGCAGAAGCGAGTCGCCCGGCGCACCGACGCCACCTACGTCAATAGAGTCAAGCGCGATTGTCGACCCGGAGCCCGACGTATAAAATCCGGCCAGCGGCAGGCTCGAGCGATTATCAGTGCATCCGGTCGAGCTGCAGCTCCAGCAAGCCAGCATCACAGCCATTGCCGCGACTGTTGCCGGCACTATCCTGCGCCATGACACGGTGCTGCTATTTCTCTTCACCTCGCAGCTCCTCCTCGATTTCATAATCATTGCGTTTTTGTGAATTGCGCACAATCAATTCACCGATAAACCCGGTCAGAAACAGCTGGGTGCCGAGTATCATAGTCGTCAGGGCTATGAAGAAATAAGGCGAGTCGGTGACAAGCGAATAATGATTGCCGGCGCTCATGTTATACAGTTTTATTGCGCCTACCGCAATCACGGCTACGAACCCGAGAAAGAACATCAGCGACCCCAGAAGCCCGAAAAAATGCATCGGCTTGCGCCCGAACTTACCCGTAAACCACAATGTGAGCAGGTCGAGATAGCCGTTGACAAAACGGTCGAGACCAAACTTCGACTTGCCGTATTTGCGCGCCTGATGCTGCACCACTTTCTCGCCGATACGCGTATATCCGGCGTTTTTTGCCAGAATGGGAATATAGCGGTGCATGTCACCATACACTTCAATATGCTTGACGACATCGCGGCGATAAGCCTTGAGGCCGCAGTTGAAATCGTGCAGATTGCCTATGCCGCTCACCTTTCGCGCCGTCGCGTTGAACAGCTTTGTCGGTATCGTTTTCGACAGCGGGTCATATCGTTTCTGTTTCCAGCCCGACACAAGGTCATACTTCTCCTTGGTAATCATGCGGTAGAGTTCCGGTATCTCGTCGGGTGAGTCCTGAAGGTCTGCATCCATAGTGATGACCACATCACCTTTTGCGCGGGCAAAACCGGTGTTGAGCGCCGGCGACTTGCCGTAGTTGCGGCGAAACCTTATGCCACGCACCGCGCTGTTGGCTCCTGCAAGCTGTTCTATAACCTCCCACGACGAATCTGTCGACCCGTCGTCGACAAATATTACCTCGTATGAGAAGTTGTTCTCCTGCATGACGCGGCGTATCCAGCTCTCGAGTTCGGGGAGTGATTCCGCTTCGTTATATAAGGGTACGACTACCGATATGTCCATGTGTTATGATGCGTTAATTGTTTATGAATTTGGAGAAGAGGAGGGCGGCACACGCTTTGACTTCACTATCGCCGCTATCACAAGCGATGCGATGCTCCCCGTGAACGATGATGCCCACAGCAGCGTCATCGATATGTCGATCGGACGTATTGACGAAAAATAAGCCATAAGCTGTCGCATATCCATCTGATTGCCTGCAAGCTGAGGATTGCTCTCGAGTAACGATGCCACCTGCGCGGTCACAGCCGGAAGATATCCCGGCACAAGCCATTTCATGAATACAAGAGTGCCCAGCGCAAAGATAATCGCCCCGCACGCAAACAGAAGTATCCCTTCGAGCCACAACCCTGAAAACGACATCAGCCCGTGGGTCGCGATATATGTAGCCCGCAGCTTGCGGTAGACATATACAGGCACATAAACCATAAGCCCGAGAGCAAGCAGCCCCGATATCACTCCGGCTGTCGTCTCAAGCAGAAATATGCACACAAAAAGCGCTCCGAGGGTCAGGCCACCTTCGGCTGCTCGGCGAAATATGGATTTTGGTCGGTTCACACTGCAAATTTACAAAATTATTATTAACTCCACCTGAATGCCGTAGGAAATATGCCCAAAATATCTGTTAAATCGCTTTTGTTGAAATCAAAAACGGTTCTGCAGTTGTTATTTCGTTACCGGAGCCAAATCTGCATTATCTCCGTCTGACAACTAACAACTGTTCGTTTATGAGAAAAAGCTTACTCCTATGCTCTTTCGTGGTAGCGCTTTGCGCCGATGCCGCCGTGATTTCACCGGAAGCCGCGCTTAAGCGCGCTGTAGCCGAGCCTGTAGTGCGGGCAATGGCGGCGTCATCCGCGGCTTCCGCATCTCCGGTTCTTGTATATACTGAAAATTACGGCTCGCAGCCTGCCGCATATCTTTTCGACCGTGGGCGCGACAACGGCTATCTCGTAGTCTCGGCCGATGACGATGTGACTCCACTGCTCGGCTATGCCGATTCCGGCTCCGTAGACATCTCCGATATGCCGGATGGATTGAGATATTGGCTCGGATATTACGCTGCCGAGATAGATGCCGTAAGAAACAACCGCATCACACAGCTTGCCTCTGATTCCTCGGTCGTGCGCAGCGCCATCGCTCCGATGCTTGCCACGAGGTGGAACCAGGGCACCCCCTACAACGACCGGTGTCCCATGATTGACTCGGTGCGATGCGTCACCGGGTGCGTCGCCACCGCCATGGCTCAGGTCATGAAATATCACAACTGGCCCGCAAAGGGCACCGGCACGCACTCTTATGGCTGGAACGGACAGACTCTGACCATTGATTTCTCCACAATTACCTACGACTGGCCACACATGGTTGATGAATATGGGACGGATAACATATACTATCAGAGAGACGCAGTGGCCTCTTTGATGTATAGCTGCGGCGTCGCAGTCGATATGAACTACGGCACAGACGAGTCAGGCGCAGTCGGCCGCAATTGCGGAAGCGCGCTTGTCGATTATTTCAGTTACGACGGCTCTCTGCGCTATCTCGAACGTGACTATTACACACTTTCCGACTGGGAGGATGAAGTATACGCCTCGCTTGCCGACGGATGCCCCGTGCTATACGGCGGACAAAGCCTCTCGGGAGGGCATGAATTCGTATGCGACGGATACTCCTCCGACGGATACTTCCACTTCAACTGGGGGTGGGACGGCCTGTCTGACGGTTACTTCCTGCTCACGGCTCTTAATCCCGAGTCGCAGGGCATCGGTGGTGCCGGCAACGGAGCAGGCTTCAACTTCAGTCAAGAGATTATAGTGGGGATAAAGCCCTTTGCCGGACAGGCAGACTTCGAACCGGTGCTGGTAAACAACACCGACTTCGCCATCGAACAGCCCACATCCGTTCTCGGAAGCGATATTACGGTTGCGGTGCAGCTTTCAAACACATCGTATGGCACCGTGTCTTTCCTCCCTGGCTTGTCGTTTACTGACGACAGCGGAAACACAGTCTATGCCGTGTCGTCTGATCCCGAGGAATTGTCATTGACTGAAAATCTCGGATATTCTTCCGCATCGGCTTTTGACGTGACCTTGCCTGCCTCTCTGACCGACGGCGTCTACACTGTCTCTCCGGCATTCATCTCCGACGGCAAATGGTACGGCATCGCCACTGAGCTCGGCAAAGTAAACTCTGTTACAATGACAGTAGCCGGCGGCAATGCCACATTCTCGTCGCCGGTCTCCGGCATTCTCCCGCAAGTGACTGACTATGCCTTTGAAAGCGAGCTCTACGCCGGAATGGATCTTGCCGTCAACGGCACGGTGGAAAATACAAGCGAACTTGAATTCTACGGCCGCGTGTACGGAATGTTGATATCTCCCGATAGAAATACACTGCTGCCCTCCATTCAAATGGATATCCCCGCAGACTCGGCCGTCCCGTTCAGCTATTCCACGAAACTGTCATCCGGCATAACCCCGGGCGAATATCAGTTTGTGTTTGTGACAATCACACAGAGCGGATATCAGGAGATTTCCTCGCTTACCGATATCACTGTCAATGCCGCCCCGGCATCTACCGAGCTCACTCTCGGGCCGGTGTCGTTTATCTCCGGCTCAAATCATCTGCCCAAAGATGACCTCGGCGTCAAGACTTCACTCACATGTGTCACCGGAGCATATTACGGCACTCTCGATATGTTGGTGTTCCGTAATGTCGGGGGCGACGAGTGGAAGAATTGCGCCTCATATCCCTCCGGGATGCTCTATCTTGAAGCCGGTGAGACTGCCGATGTTGTATATGACAGCGATTTCAGCGCCGGAATAGTAGGGGAGACCTATATGCTGATGTTCTATCACGGCGACGAGCGGTTTGACACTCATGAGATGATAGTGCTTGATGCATCGACCGGCATAACGCAACCTGAGGCTGACGCAGCCGTTGACCGCATGGAGCTATATACTCTTGACGGGCGCCTCGTTTCAGGCAAACCTCTCCCCGGCCTCTACATTATCGTGTGGCACACTGCCGACGGCAATGTCTCAACAGGTCGCCTGCTCGTGAAATAATTTTGAAAAGAATCTGTATTTATGACATTTCACCACAACAGCGACAAATCTCCCGCCTCGCCCGCAGAGAGCCGGAGGCTCGGGTTTGTGATTAACCGGAGTTCGCAGAACGCGCAGCGTGCGGAGACCCCGGTCTCCTGTCGTCCCGGCATCATAAGCCCGGGAAAGGCGCACCGTGGTATATATCATAGCATTTGGCCTGCCACACCCCGCCCGACACACTTGACCCCGTTGCTTTAAAAAATAAGCTGCGCCGTAATTTATTTTTACGGCGCAGCCATGAGCTTTCATTATGTTAAAAACGGATTACTTAGTCTCTTCGGGAGCCTTGTAGCGGGCGTTGAGACCCGAGATGATATCTTTTGTGATGTCAAGTTCGGGCGCGAGATGTGTGCCGGGTGTCTTGATGAGGATTACATCAAATCCCTTGCCTGTTGCATAGTCATTGAGGAAGTTCTCAAGCGAGTCGAGCAACTGCTTCTGCTGGCTGGCGGCCTGCTCTGCAATCTGCTGCTCACGCTGTGCTATCGCGTTCTGCGCGTTTGTTGCCTTTGTCTGGTAGTCGCGCATGTCATTGTTGTAGCTTTCCTCTGACAGATACCCGTTGTTGCGCATCTTGTCCTCTATCTTTTTCTGAAGGGCAGCTATTTCCGAGCTTTTCTGGCGGGCAAAGCTTTGATACGAATTCATTGCCGCTTCAGCCTCCGAATTGAGCAGTTCAACAAGCTTGTAGTTGTTGGATACTGAGTCGAGGTCATACCAACGTATGTTTGTAGAGCCTTCGACTGCCTCTTTTACTGGAGTTGTTTCTTTGTCATTTCCTGCTCCATTGTCACTGCCGCATGAGGTTACAGTGACAGCGGATGCGATAATGGCAGCTGCAAGAAGTGCTGATTTCTTCATGTTTAATTTTTTATAGGTTAATGTTCTGTTTTCCTTTTTTGTGTTGTTCCGCCTTCTTTCGGGCAGAGCGGCGGCGCTCCTCGATTTCATGGGCATGACCCGAAGGGAATTTCCCGTTTTTTACAAACAGCACCCTTACGCCCAGCGCCACAATGGCTATCGCTGTCAATATTACTGTTATTACTAATGTTTTGACCATTGTGATAAAAATCGACGTGCAAATATATGAAAGAAAGTAGAATTATTTGCAGAATATCATTTTATTTTTGTAACTTAGTCAGCGGATATCAGCCGTTTTTAACATCTTTTTTTTATTCGGCGATATTTGTAAATACAACTTAACATTCATATCAGTATTAATACCATAAAATTTAAAGATTATGGAAGTAAAAGACCTTGACCCGAAAATCGTATTCAGCATTTTCGATGAGATTACAAAAATTCCCCGCCCCTCGAAGAAAGAGGAAAAAATACGTCAGTACCTTCTCGACTTCGCTGCAAAACATAATATAGAAGCACAGACCGACGAAGTCGGCAACGTCGTGTTGCGCAAGCCCGCAACGCCCGGTCATGAAAACGCCCCCATTGTTATAATGCAGGGCCACATGGACATGGTCTGCGAAAGCAACCACAAAGGTTTTGACTTTGAAAACAACCCCATTACGACAATCGTCGACGGCGACTGGGTGCGTGCCGACGGCACCACGCTCGGAGCCGACAACGGCATCGGTGTGGCTGCTTCGCTCGCTGCTCTTATCGACGACACCCTGGTTCACGGTCCCCTCGAAGTGCTCGTCACTGTCGATGAGGAAACAGGCATGACAGGCGCCATAAATCTCGGAAAAGACATGATACACGGCAAGATTCTCCTCAACCTTGATTCCGAGGACGATGCCGAGGTATTCATCGGTTGCGCCGGCGGTGTCGACACCACTGCAATATTCAAATACGAGCGCTCTATGGCCCCGACCGACTACCAGTATTTCAGAATTGAAGTTAAGAACGGTCTCGGCGGACACTCCGGCGGCGACATTCACCTCGGACGCGCCAACGCCAACAAACTCCTTGCCCGCTTCCTCTGGAATCTCACCACGCAGCATGAAGTGTCTGTGGCCGAATTCGACGGCGGAAACCTCCGCAACGCCATACCCCGTGCCGCTCATGCCATAGTCGGTGTCCACACATCTAAAAAAGAAGATGTCCGCATCGCCCTCAACAACTACGCCGCCGAGATAGCCAACGAATACGCCGGCATCGAGCCGACGCTTGAAATAGACATGGAGAGCGTCGACCGTCCCGAGTTCAGCATCGACTCTCGCACGTCAATCAACCTTATCCGCGCCATCTACTGCGCACCCCACGGCGTCGTGTCAATGAGCCGCGACCTCGAAGGGCTCGTCGAGACATCTACCAACCTCGCTGCCGTAAAAATGAAATCCGACAACGAGATTATTATCACCACCTCGCAGCGAAGCTCTGTCGAATCGCGTAAATGGGATATCGCCAACCAGGTTGAGGCTGTGTTCACACTCGCCGGAGCTCACGTCACCCACGGCGACGGCTACCCCGGATGGCAGCCCGACATGAACTCACCGATAATGAAAATAGCTTCCGATGCCTACGAGGAACTCTATGGCGTAAAGCCCGCAATTAAAGCCATACACGCCGGCCTCGAATGCGGTCTGTTTAAATCTGTATATCCCGAACTCGACATGGTGTCGTTCGGCCCGACTTTGCGAGATGTGCACTCCCCATCAGAGAAGATGTTCATCCCCGCTGTCGAACGCTTCTGGCAGCAACTGCGCCGCATACTTGAGAAAGTCGCCGACATCAAGTGAAACGTCTCGGTGCTATAACTCTTCTGGCTCTGTCCCCGGTAGCGGCGATCCCGCAGTCGGGTGCAGAGCCTTTTATCGAATATTCAATGGCCGAATGTGAGATTTGGCTCGATTCCGCCTACTTCTCCCATTGGTATCGCCTGCCCGATAGCGACATCGGAGCCTCTTGGGATCGTCTTACCGATGACGACTACGCCGAAGTTGCCGCCGAGCTCGATGTCGAGGTTGCTGCTATAAAAGCGGTTGTCGATATCGAAACCGGAAGCCGACATCTGGGATTTTGGAAAAAAGGAAAGGCAATCATCAATTTCGACCTGTCGATCTACCGTACCTATGCCCCGCGTCACAATGTGAATCTCTCGGATGCACGCAAACGTCAGCCACTCATATTCCGTTCACCCGACGTCAAAAAATATGGCTCGACCCAGGCTGCACAATATGCACGGCTCGAAGCTGCAATTGAGATCGACCGGGAGTCGGCTCTCGAAAGCTGCTTCTGGGGCATGTTTCAGATCGGAGGTTTCAACTGGAAACTATGCGGCTGTGAGAGCGTCGATGAATTTTGCGCTCTGATGAACCGCTCGGAGCGCGACCAGCTCAAACTCTTTGCCGCCTTCTGTCGCGCCCGCAACCTTGTCCGCTTCATTCAGCAAAAAGATTGGGCTGCCTTTTCACTGCGCTACAACGGTCCCGGCTATAAAAAACAACACTACCACACAAAAATGGCAGCCGCTTACAAACGTTTTAAAAAATAACGTTTCCTATATTATGACACAATTTCTGGATCAATATCATCTCCTCGGACCCGCAATCGGTCTCGCTACATTCCTTATCATAGGTTTCTTCCACCCTGTAGTCATAAAGACTGAATATCATTTCGGCACACGCCCCTGGTGGATATTCCTCCTCGTCGGCATCGCAGCCGTCGCCTCATCTGTGATAATTGCCGACGTCTTCTGGTCAAGCATACTCGGGGTGTTCGGTTTCTCATCATTCTGGACCATAAAGGAGCTATTCGAGCAGCGTGAACGCGTCATCAAAGGCTGGTTTCCGAAAAATCCGCGGCGCAGCGCCCAATACCCTGACTGACATCTATTCATACACCATCACGCAAGGGCATTTTACAACCTCACATTTTTATGAGTTCTGCAGCGCCCTCAGCTGCCAGAACGCCACAGCCGCAGCCGCAGCCACATTCAGCGAGTCAACACCGTGTGCCATCGGTATCCGTGCCACATAGTCAGCGCCGGCTATCACATCATGTGCCAGCCCGTCTCCCTCTGTGCCCATTATTATGGCCAGACGCTCCGTCGCGTTCAGTTCCGCGTCGTCAATCGGCACCGAATTATCGGTCAGCGCCATTGCGGCTGTCGTAAATCCTGCCTTGTGCAGATCGGCCACCGGATCGTCAATCCATGTCCACGGCACTAAAAACACCGAACCCATCGACACGCGTATGCTCCGCCGGTTGAGCGGATCACACGATGTCCGCGTCAGCAACACTCCGTCTATTCCTAACGCCGCTGCCGACCGGAATATAGCGCCGATGTTAGTCGTGTCGGTCACCCCGTCTATCACCACAACCCTGCGCGCACCGTAACATATATCATCCACCGTCGGCATCGCGCGCCGGCGCATCGCGCACAGCACTCCGCGTGTCAGCTTATATCCCGTTATCGAGGCAAGTGTATCGCGGCTGCCTGTGTAGACTGTCATCCCGGGCGCACGGGCAATGATTTCCGCCGCGTCACCCTCGATATGGCGCTCCTCACAAAGCAGTGCCACCGGCGTGTATCCGGCATCAAGTGCCACATGTATCACTTTCGGACTCTCGGCTATGAAAAGCCCCTCGTCAGGATTAAGTCTGTTGCGCAGCTGCGCCTCGGTCAGACTCGTGAACATTGCTGTCCGCGGGTCATTTATGTCGGTGATATATTCGATTGCATTCATGTCACAGTCGGGAATACTCTTTCTTCCCTTTCAGATAATATGATGTCAGTATGTCCGGCTCTCCGCTTATGAGATTTGCCGTAGGGGAGGGGAGGCCGTCGTATGCGCGCTTCATGCGACGGAAATCACGGTGCGCCCGCAATATGGCGACGGCATCGCCCCATTGGAGCGTCGCTACCGATTTCGCCCAGGCGATTGTGTCAAGCAGACGCCTCACGATAAGCGCCTTTCTGCGCCCCTTGTGAGGCAGGTTCTTGTAGAGCATCAGCAGATTGTTGCGGAAATTCAGATACGTCTTTCGAGGATTGCCCGCAGGCAGCGAGCCTCCTCCCAGATGATATACTTTCGATGCCGGCACGACACGCACCCTGAAGCCTCTCAGACGCAGTCGCCAGCAGAGGTCTATCTCCTCCATGTGGGCGAAAAACGCCCCGTCAAGCCCGCCGGCTGCAAGATACTCCTTGCGACGCACCATTAGCGCCGCGCCAGAGGCCCATGCCACATCGGCCGGGGTGTCATATTGTCCGCGGTCCTCCTCGACACTGCCGAATATGCGCCCGCGGCAATACGGATACCCGTGTCGGTCGATATATCCCCCGCATGCTCCGGCATATTCAAACATATTGCGTCGCTCTGCCGACAATATCTTCGGCTGGCAGGCCGCCACGTCGGCATTGTCGCGCATCTCTGCCTTCAGCGCGTCGAGCCACCCGTCGGATGTCGCCACATCGCTGTTAAGAAGCACCGCATATTCATGTTCCACTGACGCCAGCGCCCGGTTATATCCCTCGGCAAATCCGTAGTTCTTATCCAGCACTATGACTTTTACCGACGGAAATTCCTCCGCAAGCACTTGCAGTGAATTGTCCGTGCTTCCGTTGTCTGCAACGATGACATCCGCCTCTTCGGCAGGAGTGCTCCGCACAACCTCGGGCAGAAAACGGCGCATCATATCTGCGCCGTTCCAGTTTAGTATGATGACTGCCGTATCTTTCATCTCGTGATTTCAATTGCTTTCTTTGCCGTCACGCGATCAATATTCGGTCTTGTCCTCTTTGGCTGCCCATTTCTCGAAAGCGCGTATGCTGTAGTCGTTCTCCATGTGGATGCACGGTATCATACGCTCTGACTTAGGTTTGTCGAGCTCTCGGTAGATAAACTGGTCGGAGAAGTTGATTCTGTCGGCGTCGGCCTGAGTGTTGCCGTAATATATGCGGCTCACTCCTGCCCAGTAAAGCGCGCTAAGACACATCGGGCACGGTTCGCACGAACTGTACACCGTGCAACCCTTGAGCGAAAATGTTTTCTCCGATGCGCACGCTGCCCTGATGGCGTTGACTTCGGCGTGTGCCGTGGGGTCATTGGTGAGTGTCACCGTATTGACGCCTGTCGATACTATCTCGCCGTCGCGCACTATTACCGCTCCGAACGGACCCCCGCCCTTGTCTATATTGTCGAATGCAAGTTCCGACGCAAGTCGCATGAAGCGTTCGTCCGCCTCACTGAAATATTCCTTATTCATAATCGTATTGTTTTATACTGGTTATATAACCTGCAATTTAATGATTTTTTTTGAATTCTCATCCACCGGATACATATTTGATGCCCTTATCCCGACAATCCACAGTGGTTTGCCGTCTATCGTAAGTATCAGTGCCCGGTTTTTGTCCGACCGCGACATCTTCAGGTCTGAAAAGATATCGCTTATAAGTCTCTGCCCCGCAGCTCCGAACGGCCGCATCCTGTCACCCTCGCGCCAATGGCGCAGGCTGAATTCATGCGCTCCGCCCACTGCGCTGCCGTCAAGCCACATCGTGTCGTTGCTCTTTGGCGTACGAGCGAACTCGTCAAAATCCACGGTCGTGACTCTTATGCCGCACGGCGATTGTATGTCGCCCTCAAGCGTGATTGCCGATTCGCTGTCATCAGCTTCGGCATACAGTTCAAGTTCCCCACGGTGCAGCTCGAGCATCTTTCCCTCACCTGCGGGAAACAGACGCGACGACCTGTTGCCCGGCTCCGACAGTATCTGGTCGACAATCTCCATTCGCGCTTCGCAGCCTGTCACCTGCGGTATCAGCATATAAAGTGTCCCGCGCATGTCATCGACATCACGCGTCATGGCGTCGATGTCAAGTTTGCCTCCGCTGACATAGCGCTCTTCACACCACCTCAGATAGGTCGATATCATGCAGGCGCTGTGGCTCATCGCCTCTGCCGTGCGCAGCATCCCGGCCTGTGCCGTCGGTATTATCTCGTATAATTGCGGTATCAGTATGTTGCGCAGTGCGTTGCGGCGGTAGTCATTGGCGAGATTGGTCGAGTCTGTGCGGTAGCTCTGGCCGAGTGATTTCAGATATCCCTCGATGTCACTGCGGCTCAGCCCGAGCATCGGACGTATATACATGCCGCGCATGGGCGATATCCCTGACAAGCCCTTGGGCCCGCTTCCGCGTGTCAGATTGAGAAGCATCGTCTCTATCGAGTCCTCGCAATGATGCCCCAGGGCGATATAGTCAAGCCGAAGCGCTTTTGCCTGCGACTCAAACCAGTCATAGCGCAGCCGGCGGCAAACCATCTCAACCGACTCGCCGCTGCGCCGCTCCCCCTGTGTGTCAAATTTTATCTGGCATAGCTTTGCGCCGAGTCTCTCGGCTGTCGCCTCGCAGAAATGACGGTCGCCGTCGCTCTCGTCTCCGCGAAGCGAAAAATCACAGTGGAGCGCAGTGACATCATATCCCAGCCTTACGTATGCCGAAAGCAGCGCCACCGAGTCGGCTCCGCCGCTCAGTGCCACTCCGATTTTCGCCGGTTGCTCTATGCCGAGAGCCGCCGTCGACCGGGCTATGATATGTTCAAACTCCGCCGTAGTCATTTCTCTTCTGCGCCTTTATTATGAGACACCGCCTCTTGTTTTATTCAAGCATTGCGGCCACACGCTCCAGAGCCGCGATAAACCGGTCGGCCTCTTCTATTGTGTTATACACCGCAAACGATGCCCTCACCGTCCCCTCTATCCCCAGCGCATGCATCAGCGGCTGGGCGCAGTGGTGTCCGGTTCTCACTTCAATGCCCTGGGTGTCAAGCAGCATCCCTATGTCATAGTGGTGCTCGTTGCCTATAAGAAAAGAAATGACCGCCGACTTGTCATCCGCTGTGCCGAATATCCTCATGCCGGGTATACGCATCATCCGCTCGGTCGTGTAGGCCAGAAGCCGGTGCTCATGGGCTGCAATATTTTCGTATCCGGTTTCCTCTATGAAATCTATCGCCTTGTCAAGTGCCGCGATACCCACGAAATCAGGTGTCCCTGCCTCGAATTTGAACGGCAGCTCGGCCCATGTCGTGTGCTCGAAACTTACATTGGCTATCATCTCGCCCCCTCCCTGATACGGTGGCATCATCTCAAGCCACTTCTTCTTGCCGTAAAGCACACCGATGCCTGTCGGGCCATACATCTTGTGCGCCGAAAACGCATAGAAATCAGCATCAAGATCTCTGACATCGACCTTGATATGTGGTATCGCTTGCGCTCCGTCAACAAGCACCGGCACTCCGTTGCCGTGTGCGGTCGCTATCATCTCCTTTATCGGATTGATAGTGCCAAGCACATTCGACACATGGCATACCGACACTAACTTCGTGCGCTCGTTGAAGAGCGAGCGGTAGGCGTTCATGTCAAGCTCGCCGCGTGAATTTATTGGCACCACTCTCAGTATGATGCGCTTGCGCCTACCGAGCAATTGCCACGGCACTATATTGGCATGATGTTCCATCACAGTCAGTATGATTTCATCGCCGTTTTCCAGAAAATCGCCAAACGACGACGCCACAAGGTTTATCGCTTCCGTCGTGCCACGGGTGAAGATTATCTCCTGCTCCGATGCGGCGTTGATCCATTCGGCCACCCTTCGGCGCGTAGCCTCCTGCAGGTCGGTGGCTTCCTGCGATATCGACGACACCCCGCGGTGCACATTCGCTTTCGTCGTCGTGTACATCCTTTCTATTGCCTCCACAACACACATCGGTGTCTGCGATGTCGCCGTGTTGTCAAGATATATCAAATCCTTTCCCTTGACCTTCCGTTCAAGTATCGGAAACTGTTCGCGTATTTTATTTATATCCATAATCCCGTAAGATATATTTTACCTGAGGAGTTGCAATGTCTCTATAATTATAACAATGCAAAAATAATAAATATCTTTGAAAAATCGGTTATGACGCAAAATCATTGCCTCCGGCCTTCCCGCATCCTTTCCGCTTGCCGCATATTATTTCACCTCAAATCCACGTCCCTCGCAATTTTTTCATTATATTTGTATCCGAACTCATAACACTGACTTATAGCTTAACTTATCATGAAGTATCATTATCCCACTTCCGGCACATGCTCGCGTGCCATCGATATCGAGCTCACCGACGGCGTAATCTCCTCTGTTACATTTACTGGTGGCTGCCACGGCAACACCCGGGGCATCTCCGCTCTTGTCACCGGTCTTACCCCCGCCCAGGTCATCGGACGCCTCAAAGGCATCCGATGCGGTGCAAAAGCCACCTCTTGTCCCGACCAGCTCGCCGCCGCCCTTGAGCAGATAGTTGCCCGCAACGACTGATTCGGTTATCCCTTTTTCTTTTGAAATTGTTATTTTTATACAAAATGACAATTCGGCTGTTAAACCACTGCTGTCATATCATGTCAAATCATTATACTCTTAATGAAGATTGCTTATGAAACGTATATTGAGAATACTGGCGATAGCTGCGATATGTGGCATATTGGTTACCCCTCAGTTAGAAGCAAAAAACTCACGTCCTTCTCATAGTCAGAACGACAAAGGTCGTGGACGCAACTCAGGAAACCGCTCAGGTGGTCGTGCAGGTAATCATTCCAACGGTTCACACTCGTCACATCCCGGCAACAACGGTAATGACAAAGGCGGCAGCAGACACCCCGGGGGCAAACCCGGCAAGCCCGGCAAGCCCGGCAACGGCAATTCTCGACCCGAACCCTCGCGCCCCGGCCACAATCCCGGGCACAATCCCGGGCATGACAACAGTCATCGACCCGGCAACAACGGCAACCACAACAATGGCGGCCACCGTCCCGGACACAACCCCGGCCATAATTCCGCCCATCGTCCCGGAGCGCTCCGCCCCGGCCATCCGGCGCCCCCGCATCACTCCACACCGCCGCCACATCGTCCGGTGCACCACGGCCACTGGACTCCCCCGCGCCCACCGCGCGGTTGGCGTCCCGGCAGACTCTACCCGACTTTCTCTACCGTGCTCGGCATCACATTCGGCTCGGCTCTCGACCTGTCGCTCAGCTATTTGCTCAACAACGGATATAACGTCTACTCCTACGGCAACAACGTAGTCTATCTCAACAACGTCAGCCAGCTGAATCTCCTGTGGCCCGACGCATCGCTCTATTACGGCTCACGCGGACTTGACCGTGGCGAATTTGTCTACTCTACATCATATTACGACACAATGCGCTACAACGACGCCTATGCACGCCTCGTTGCCTCTTATGGAGCTCCCGTAAGCGTCTCATATCCCACCAACGGAATGCAGACCTGCTGGTTCGGCAACGACGGACGCTTCGTCACTCTCCGATACATGCCCGCAACAGGAGCCGACGGCATCCTCCGTTACTACACGACCCTCTCCTTCGGCCTCTGACAACAGCATTTGTTCACCATCCATGCATTGATTGAAATGGCTGACAACTATCTTGAAAAGAAAATGGATGATTACCGTCGCGGCATTACACAGAAAATGTCGCGACGGTCTTCGTCTCGCCCATCCGGCTCCGCCAACACCAATCCCGACCCCGCGCGACGCATCGCCCTGCTTGTTGGCAATAACGCTCTTCTGCACTCAATTCTCGCCGCTCTGCGCGACATCCCCGGACACAAATACGCATTCACATGCTCCGGCTACACCGAAGGCTCGCGTCTTGCCCAGACCTACGGAGCCCTCTTCGTCCCATCTTCTCTACCTCTTCACCGGTCATTACCCCCACTGCTCGAGACTGCCGCTTCGAGATGGGGAGGTATCGACACCCTGATAACCGATATTGACACTCCGCTCGACATCCCCGCATCCGCCGACCGGCCGTTGAGAAAAATAATCTTCACCACAGCTCACACCAACCCCTCATCTCCCGCAGAAACCCGCATAATACTGCAGTTATCCGACACCCCGCCCGCCAACCTGTCATCTCTTCTGCCGTTCCTCCTCTCCACACACTCCGCAGCGGTCTCAACAATAACCCTCCACCCTCGAAACAACTGACTCACGCCCGATCCTCATCTCTTCGATATGCTTGTATATATTCCGCGAATATGCAAAAAGTGTTAATAAAAACGCATATTCCCATTTATTTTTATGCTTCTTTAAACAATCTGACTGTTAATGCGTTTTAACTATAGATAGTAATTAATACCGCCTTTTATAACAATATTTGCCAAAATTTACTTAAAAAACTTTTGATAGTATAATTATTATAAGTATCTTTGCGTAGAAATTAATTAAGTTATCTATTAAAATATGAAAAAGATTATCCTTATCGCAGCTTTGGCGCTTGGCGCCATCTCAGCACAGGCTCAGGTTACTGTGCAAGGTAGCAAGTTTAGCGACAACTGGTCACTCGGTCTCAAGGGTGGTGCAGTTACCCCCGCTAAAGGTCACAGCTTCTGGCAGAACTGCCGCGGCATCTTCGGCCTCGAGCTCAAAAAACAGATCACTCCCGTGTTCGGCCTCGGTATCGAAGGCGAATGGACCGTCAACACTTCAAGCTGGACCGGCTTCAAGAGCGCTACCGCTGTTGACCACCAGTATGTTGGTGCGTTCGGTACATTGAACCTCATGAACATATTCGCCGGTTATAAAGGCACTCCCCGCACATTCGAAATCGAAGCTGTTGCAGGTACAGGCTGGCTCCACAGCTACTATCCCCACGTTCAGGGTGTCGATGGCAACTCTTGGGCTAACAAAGCAGGTTTGAATTTCAACTTCAACCTCGGAGAAGCTAAAGCTTGGACCATCTCGATCAAACCCGCTATCGTGTGGAACATGAACAACCACGATATCAACGCCAACGGTCTCGGATACGAAGCTCAGTACAACCTCAACCACGCTTACATCGAAATGGAAGCTGGTGTGACTTACCACTTCAAAAACTCTAACGGCACTCACTCTTTCAAAGTCGTTACTCCCATGGACGAAGAGCTCGTTGCCGCCCTCAATGCTGAAATCAACTCACTCCGCGCTCAGCTCAACAACTGCAACGCTGACAAAGCTGCCCTCCAGCAGAAAATCAACGACCTCGAGCAGAAACTCGCTGACTGCCTCAACAAGAAGCCCCAGGTGGTTGAAGTTGTCAAGAACCTCGACAACGTTCACTACGTATTCTTCAACCTCGCTTCTTCTACCATCCAGGCTAACCAGAAACCCAACATCTTCATGGTTGCCCAGCAGCTCAAAAACGATCCCAACGCAACTGTTGACGTAAAAGGTTACGCATCTAAAGACGGTAGCCTCGAATTCAACAAAAAACTCGCTCAGAAACGTGCTGACGCTGTTAAGAAAGCCCTCGTTAAAGAAGGCGTAGCTGAAAGCCGCATCAACGCCAAGGGCGAAGGTATCGGCGACATGTTCAGCCAGAACACCTGGAACCGCGTTGCTATCTGCACCGTTGACGCTAAGTAATAAACGCAGCAGAAGCTGACAGCCATAGAAAATATTATCATTCTGAACTTTCAGATAGCATAATTAATAATTTCTCAAAGAAGCCGCACCCTATCCGGGTCGCGGCTTCTTTCGCTTTAGTTCCCGCCCCCCCCCTCTCGGCCATCCCGACGAGAGCATACTCAAATATTTAATCTGGGTTACAGTAAACAAAAAAAATAATGGTAACAATTTCAACCTTCTCTTCTCCCGCAAAATTACACCCACTGTCACCACAAAATGCGCCAAAAAGTTACAAAACTCCTTTTTTTTCTGTAACTTCGCATCAAATAATCACTGCATGACAGCAAAAATAGAAAAAACTAACGCCGCACGGCTTCTCGACCGCGCAGGCATCGATTACCGCCTCGTCCCATATCAGGTCGACGAGAGCAACCTCGCGGCCGACCACGTTGCTGAGCAGCTCGGAGAGGATATTAACCGAGTGTTCAAAACCCTCGTCCTCGAAGCCGACCGCGACCCGCGACACTTCGTGTGCGTCATCCCCGGCAACTGCGAGGTCGACCTGAAAAAAGCCGCAAAAGCCGCAGCCGTAAAGAAAGCCGACCTCATACCAATGAAAGAGCTACTGCCACTCACCGGCTACATCAGAGGCGGATGCACAGCAATCGGCATGAAAAAACGCTTCCCCGTCTTTATCCACACATCAGCTCTCGACTTCGACACAATCTTTGTAAGCGCCGGAGTCCGCGGCCTCCAGCTCGAGCTAAGCCCCCGCGATTTGATTAACTACGTCAGTGCCACCGTCACCGACATAACACGCAACGACAATGAGCAATAACACATTCGGCAACATATTCACAATAACATCTTTCGGCGAATCCCACGGCCCCGCCGTCGGAGGCATCATCGACGGCGTGCCAGCAGGTATGCCGCTCGACATCGACGAAATCCAACGTCAGCTCAACCGCCGGCGCCCCGGACAGTCGGCAATTGTAACCCCCCGCGACGAAAAAGACAAAGTCAGAATACTCTCCGGCATTTTCGAAGGACGCACCACCGGACAGCCCGTCGGATTTATCGTCGAGAATGCCGACCAGCATTCCTCCGACTACGACAACATCCGCGACATATTCCGCCCCTCGCATGCCGATTACACCTACACTGCGAAATACGGTCTCCGCGACCATCGCGGCGGCGGACGCTCCTCCGCACGTGAGACAATATCACGCGTCGTCGCCGGCGCTGTCGCCAGGCAGGCGCTCCTCTCAAAAGGCATCACCGTCACTGCCTACACATCGGCAGTGGGCGATATCTCTCTTGACAAAAAATATACCGACCTCGACCTCACTCTCGTCGACACCAATGACGTCCGTTGCCCCGACCCCGCTGTCGCCGAGCGCATGCATCAGCTCATCGCTCAGGTCAAAAGCGAGGGCGACACCGTCGGAGGCATAATCACATGCGTCATAAAAGGATGCCCCGTAGGCCTCGGTGACCCCGCGTTCGGCAAGCTTCAGGCACGCCTTGCGGCTGCCATGCTTTCAATCAACGCGGCAAAAGGCTTCGACTACGGCATGGGCTTCGACGGCTGCACCTCACGCGGTTCTCAGATGCTCGACGCATTCGTCTCCGACAACGGTCACATATCCACGCTCACCAACAATTCCGGTGGCATACAGGGCGGCATATCCAACGGAGCCGACATTTACTTCCGCGTCGCATTCAAACCCGTTGCCACGCTCCTCCGTGAAGTCCCTGCAGTCGATGCCGCAGGCAACCCTGCCACGCTCAAAGCCCGCGGACGCCATGACCCCTGCGTACTTCCCCGTGCCGTGCCAATTGTAGAGGCAATGGCCGCTTGCGTCATACTCGACTCCCTCCTTCTCAACCAAGCCACCCGCCTCCTCTGAAAAATCCCCCCACATCTCTCGATAAAGACCTTAAAGACTTTAGCGACCTTAACGACTTTAAAAACGACTTTAAATAAGAGTTAACACCCGGCTCCTCTCTCATTCAAAATTAATGAAACTATATCGCGACTACGCCGACTACCTTGCCGAACGTTTCCCCTGCAAAATGCAGAAACTCACCGTCAACGCCGGTTTCTCATGCCCCAACCGTGACGGCACGCTCGGCTACGGCGGCTGCACATACTGCAATAACGACTCATTTTCCCCCGCCATCGCAGGCACATCCGTCACCTCTCAGCTTCAGAACGCCCGCGCATTCTTCGCCCGCAAATACCCCGCGATGCGCTACATCGCCTACTTCCAGTCCTACACCAACACCCACGGCGACCTATCCCGACTCCTCGCGCTCTACAACGAAGCGCTCGCCGTCGACGGTGTTGACGCCATCATTATTGGCACACGTCCAGACTGCGTTTCACCACAGCTCCTCGACGCCCTCGCTGAAATCAACCGCACCAATCGCGTTATAATCGAATACGGCGCCGAAAGCTCCCACGACACCACGCTGCAGCTCGTCAACCGCTGCCACACATGGCAGACAACCGTCGACGCCGTTGCCGCTACACGTGAGCGCGGCATCGATGTCGGCCTGCATTTCATTCTCGGCCTCCCCGGCGAGACACGCGACATGATGCTCTCCACCGTCGACGCAATCAACGACATCCGCCCCGAAACAGTCAAATTCCATCAGTTGCAGCTAATCAAAGGCACACGCCTCGCCATTCAGGTTGCCAAAGGTGAAATCTCCCTGACACATTTCACCGTCGGCCAATACATATCCCTCTGCTGCGACATAATCAACCGGCTCGACCCCGCCATCGCCATAGAGCGCTTCGTGTCACAGGCTCCCGACTCGCTGCTCATATCACCACGCTGGGGACTGAAAAACTACCAGTTCACCAACCTCCTCCACAAAGCCCTCCAATCCCCCAAAACATAGAATAAACAACCCTCAGAAAAAATCCCTCCGGCAACACCGCTAAAGAGCTCCATGATAACTTCTCACTGTAGGGACGCACGGCTCGTGTGCGTCCGAGGTAAATGTCCGATAATCAATCCGTTGGCTGGCACATGTGCCCGCCCTAAACAAAAAAACTGCGGTCTCCCCGAAAGGAAGCCGCAGTGATAATTGCTCAGGAAATATCTCTATTAAGCCTTGTCTTTTGAACCGAGCACATTTTCGATTTTGTGCTTGTAGAGTTTTTCCATGTTGTCGCGAGCCGGACCCAGATATTTGCGGGGGTCGAATTCAGCAGGCTTTTCTGCGAATACCTTGCGGATTGCGGCAGTCATGGCCAGACGGCTGTCTGAGTCGATATTGATTTTGCAAACGGCGCTCTTCGCTGCCTTGCGGAGCTGCTCTTCGGGGATACCGATTGCATCGGGGAGCTTGCCGCCGAACTTGTTGATAGTCTCAACTTCGTCCTGGGGTACTGACGATGATCCGTGGAGCACGATGGGGAAGCCGGGAAGTTTCTCCATTACCGCGTCAAGCACGTCGAATGCCAATGGCGGCGGAACGAGTACACCTTCCTCGTTGCGGGTGCACTGCTCGGGAGTGAACTTGTATGCACCGTGTGATGTACCGATTGAGATAGCGAGTGAGTCGCAGCCTGTGCGGGTTGCGAAGTCGATTACCTCTTCGGGGTCAGTGTAGGTGTGGTGGTCTGACGATACTTCGTCCTCAACGCCGGCAAGTACGCCGAGCTCACCCTCTACGGTCACATCGTGCTGGTGTGCGTAGTCTACAACCTGCTTGGTCAGAGCGACATTTTCCTCGTAGGGGAGGTGTGAGCCGTCGATCATCACTGACGAGAAACCATTGTCGATACATGATTTGCAGAGCTCGAAGCTGTCACCGTGGTCGAGGTGAAGCACAATCTGGGGATTTTCCCAACCGAGTTCCTTGGCATATTCAACTGCACCCTGGGCCATGTAGCGCAGAAGGGTAGCGTTGGCGTAGTTGCGGGCGCCTTTTGACACCTGAAGTATTACAGGCGAACGATCCTCGGCTGCGGCTTTGATGATAGCCTGGAGCTGCTCCATGTTGTTGAAATTGAAGGCGGGAACTGCGTAGCCTCCTTTGATTGCTTTGGCAAACATCTCGCGGGTGTTGACCAAACCTAAGTTTTTGTAACTTACCATTGTTATTGTTGTTTTATCGGTTGATAGATAATTATGCGCTATTCTGCTTTACGGCGCACCGACATCTGCGTAACGCTCAGTCGGTTAACCGTTTTATTGACGCAAAGTTAGCAAATTTTTTTTAATTTGACACACTTTTGACCGTTTTGTTGGGCTATGGGCGGATGTATTCCCCGGCTATGTCTACGAGCTTGATGTTGAACTTCAGCGCGCTGAATGGCTTGATTGCTCCCTGCGAACTCGACCCGTAGGCCTGGGTGTAGGGCACAAGCACTTCAACTGTGTCGCCCACATGCATGCGTTCCATCGCTATCGTCCAGCCCGGTATAACGCCGTTGACTGTGAATCGCACCACCGAGTCGGCCGGCGTAAGACTCAGATACGACGAGTCAAACGGCTCGTCATCGTATGTCCGTCCATAATATTTCACATCGACTGTCGATGTGTAGAGCGGACGGAGATTGCCCTGTGTCTTGGTCGTATCGTTAAACCAACGCATCAGCACGTACGCATTCTTGTTCCATGCCGGAACAACCCGCGTGTACACTGCCTTGCCGTCTGCGCCGGTCAGCGCCTCCTGCTCGGCCATGAATGCATCATTGGCCTCGCGGTAGTCGGCATACTGATCCCATGCATCGCTGTCATCATCACTGCCGCACGACGCAAACCCAAGTGTAGCTGCTCCTATGAGCATGCATATTATACCTTTGTTCATATTTTAAAAATCAACTGTAGTGCTATTGCCTGTGCCGAAATCAACCTTCGGCGCGCTTGATGCTGCAGCATCGGCCTTAAACATCTCTTTTTCACTGTATCCCCAGCCGAATATGCTGCCCGGGAAGCGAAGTATCTTCTTGTTGTACTCCTCTACAGCCTCGTTGTAACGGGTGCGTTCGGTGTTGATACGGTTCTCGGTTCCGGCAAGCTCATCCTGCAGGCCGAGGAAATTCTGGTTGGCTTTCAGGTCGGGATAAGCCTCATGCACGGCATTGATATATATACCCGCCTTGTCCATCAGATTATTCTGCGAGGCCTGTATATGCTCGAGTTGCTGCCCTGAGCCGTTACCTTCCGACATTGCCCGGCTTGCCTCGTCGTAGGCCTGTTTCAGCCCTACGCGTGCGTCGGTCACATTCTGAAGCGTCGACGATTCGTGCGCGGCATAACCCTTGACGGTGTTCACCAGATTGGGTATAAGGTCAAGGCGGCGCTGATAAGCGCTCTCTACGTTGCCCCAGCTCTTTTTCACTGCCTGGTCGGCGCTGACAATGCCGTTGCGCACACCGATGCAGCTGCCCACTCCAAGCAGGAGCAGCACACCGACGGCGATAAGTACAATATACGATTTTTTCATTTCTTTTATTTTTTTTGTGTGTGTTTCTGTTACGACAGCTTGCGCAGCAACGAGTTGATCGACACGCGGTCATGGATCAGCTTGTGCAGGTCGGCGATGTTCACGCGTGTCTGCTCCATTGAGTCACGTTCGCGCAGCGTCACAGTGTTGTCCTCAAGTGTCTGATGGTCAACCGTGATGCAGAACGGTGTGCCCACTGCGTCCTGACGGCGGTAACGCTTGCCGATCGAGTCTTTCTCGTCATAATGCGTAGCGAAGTCAAACTTCAGATCGTTGACAATCTCGCGTGCCTTTTCGGGCAGTCCGTCCTTGCGCACCAGCGGCATCACTGCACATTTCGTGGGAGCGAGAGGGGCGGGGAGATGGAGCACCACGCGGGTCTCGCCGTTCTCCAGAGCCTGCTCCTCGTAGCTCGAGCAGAGCACCGACAGGAACATACGGTCCACACCGATTGATGTCTCGATAACATACGGAGTGTACGATTCGTTCAGTTCCGGATCAAAATACTGTATCTTCTTGCCTGAGAATTTCTCATGCTGCGACAGGTCGAAGTTGGTGCGTGAGTGGATTCCTTCAACTTCTTTGAAACCGAAAGGCATCTCAAACTCGATGTCGGTTGCGGCGTTGGCATAGTGTGCCAGCTTGTCGTGGTCGTGGTAGCGATATTTTGCATCGCCCAGACCAAGCGCCTTGTGCCAGCGCAGACGGGTCTCCTTCCATTTCTTGAACCATTCGAGCTCCGAGCCCGGACGCACGAAAAACTGCATCTCCATCTGCTCGAACTCGCGCATGCGGAATATGAACTGACGGGCCACAATCTCGTTGCGGAACGCCTTGCCTATCTGGGCGATACCGAAAGGTATGCGCATACGGCCGGTTTTCTGCACGTTAAGATAGTTGACAAAGATGCCCTGTGCTGTCTCCGGACGCAGATACACCGTCATAGCCCCGTCGGCGGTCGATCCCATCTCCGTGCGGAACATCAGGTTGAACTGACGCACGTCGGTCCAGTTTCTTGTGCCGCTTATCGGGTCGACAATCTCCTGGTCGATGATTATCTGGCGGAGCTCCTCGAGATTGTTGTCATTCATAGCCTGCGCGAAACGCTCATGGAGCGCGTCACGTTTCTGTGTCAGCTCTATCACGCGGCCGTTGGTGCTGCGAAACTGCTCCTCGTCGAAACTTTCGCCGAAGCGTTTCTTGGCCTTGGCAACCTCTTTGTCAATCTTTGCGTCAAACTTGGCAAGTTCCTCCTCGATGAGCACATCGGCGCGGTAGCGCTTTTTAGAGTCGCGGTTGTCGATCAACGGGTCGTTGAATGCGTCTACGTGACCCGACGCTTTCCATATCGTGGGGTGCATGAAGATAGCCGAGTCGATACCTACGATGTTTTCGTTGAGCAGTGTCATTGCGTCCCACCAGTAGCGCTTGATATTGTTCTTGAGCTCTACTCCGTTCTGGCCGTAATCGTAGACTGCTGCGAGTCCGTCATAGATTTCCGACGATTGAAACACAAAACCGTATTCCTTGGCGTGTGAAACGATTTTTTTAAAGACATCTTCCTGTTGTGCCATTTTGTTTATTTATTTGATTTACGTAATTTTCTGTTGAGTTGGCTATAATCTTATAAATCTTATAAATCTTATAAGTCTTATACCATTAATCTTATAATCTTAAATCTTATAATCTTAGTGCTCAGACATTGAATCTGAAATGCATTATGTCGCCGTCCTGCACCACATAATCCTTACCTTCGACTCCGAATTTGCCGGCCTCCTTCACTTTGGCCTCGCCGCCCAGAGTTACATAATCGTCATATTTGATGACCTCGGCGCGGATAAATCCTTTCTCGAAATCGGTGTGGATCACGCCCGCACATTTCGGTGCCTTGGAGCCGCGGCGGAATGTCCATGCGCGGCATTCATCCTCACCGGCAGTTAAAAATGTCTGAAGGTCAAGCAGATGGTAGGCTGCGCGTATCAGTCGTGACACTCCCGACTCAGTAAGGCCTATCTCCTCGAGAAAAGCCTGACGGTCCTCATACGAGTCAAGTTCGGCAATATCACTTTCGGTCGCGGCCGCAACTATCAGCAACTCCGCTCCTTCATCCTTGATGGCCTCTCTCACCGCTTCGACATACTTGTTGCCGTAGACCGCCGACGCATCGTCCACATTGCATACATACAGCACCGGTTTCGATGTCAGCAGAAACAGCTCGCGCGCAAATTTCTGCTCGTCGACAGTCTCAAACTTAACCGAGCGGGCCGGAAGCCCCTTGTCAAGCGCCTCCTTATATTGGCGGAGCACCTCATATTGCATCTTTGCCGTCTTGTCGCCGCCGGTCTGCGCCTGCTTCTGAGTGCGCGCCATGCGGCCCTCTATCGTCTCCAGATCCTTGATCTGCAGCTCGTAGTCGATGATTTCCTTGTCGCGCACCGGGTCGACACTGCCGTCGACATGCGTGATATTGTCATCGTCAAAACAGCGCAACACATGGAGTATGGCATCGGTCTCGCGGATATTGGCAAGAAACTTGTTGCCCAGACCCTCTCCCTTGCTCGCGCCTTTCACAAGGCCGGCGATATCGACAATCTCCACCGTGGCAGGAACCACGCTGCGCGGATTGCACATCTCCACAAGCTTGTTGAGTCGTTCGTCAGGCACGGTTATGACACCCACGTTGGGCTCTATGGTGCAGAACGGAAAATTACCCGATTGGGCCTTGGCGTTGGAGAGACAGTTAAACAAGGTCGACTTGCCCACGTTGGGCAAACCTACGATACCGCATTTGAGTGACATTATTCTGTATATTCTGTTTAAAAATTTCAATAACTGATTTTCACTGACTTTACTGCCTTATACGACCTGTCGCGGCACTCCCGCATCAGATTCGGCTCACCGCGCAAACCATCTGACAATAACATCAGTCTATCAAATTGCAAATTTAATCATTTTACGCCAACAATCCATAATCCGTTAACCTTTTTTAATCCCGCCACACCTCACCCCTCACCCCTCAATAGCCCCACCCATAATGTCCCTAAAGACCTTACAGACCCTAACGACCCTAATGACCTTGCCACTCACTCTCCGACCCACAAAGAGTCGGAGGCTCGGGCCTGGATTAACCGGGGGGCGCAGACCACGCCCCTCCGGCGCTGTTACAACATAAGCCCTGTGGTGCCCACGGCTCGTGCGTCCGTGTTGTCGCCAGACAGTCAGCGCGTTGGCAGGCACACGAGATCTGCGTCTCTTCTTCTTTGCATTTACCCCATATCCCCGCTTGCCGCAACCGATATAAAAGAACAGCGTGGAGGCCTCACGGTCTCCACGCCACACTATTGCTATGAGAGTTATTATTATTTCTTTGAGAGCTGCTCCTTGAGGGCTGCAAGAGCTTCGATGTCACCGAGAGTGGTTTTCTCTACGGGAGTTGAAACAACGGGCTCTGACTCCTTGCGGGGTGCACGCTTGGGAACTGACTTCTTAGACTCTGCGCGTTCTGCCTTAGCCTCATCTTCGAAGATACGGCTGTGAGAAAGGATGATGCGCTTCGAGTCTTTGTTAAATTCGATAACCTTGAAGTTGAGCTTCTCGTCAACTTTGGCGTGGCTGCCGTCCTCTTTAACAAGGTGTTTGGGAGTGGCGAAACCTTCAACGCCGTAGGGGAGTGCTATCACTGCGCCCTTGTCGAGCATCTCGATGATAGTGCCTTCGTGGATTGAGCCTACAGTGAAGATGGTCTCGAATACATCCCAGGGATTTTCTTCGAGCTGCTTGTGGCCGAGGCTCAGACGGCGGTTGTCCTTGTCGATTTCGAGAACCTGCACGTCGATGTCGGCGCCGATCTGAGTGAATTCAGTCGGGTGCTTGATCTTCTTGGTCCATGACAGGTCAGAGATGTGGATCAGACCGTCTACGCCCTCTTCGAGTTCAACGAATACACCGAAGTTGGTGAAGTTGCGAACTTTGGCAGTGTGCTTGCTGCCGACGGGATATTTGGTCTCGATGTTTTCCCAGGGATCTTCCTTGAGCTGCTTGATGCCGAGCGACATCTTGCGATCCTCGCGGTCGAGCGTAAGGATTACGGCTTCGATTTCGTCGCCTGCCTTCATGAAGTCCTGAGCCGAACGCAGGTGCTGTGACCATGACATTTCGCTTACGTGGATAAGACCTTCAACGCCGGGAGCGATTTCGATGAATGCGCCGTAGTCAGCCATAACGACTACCTTGCCTTTCACCTTGTCACCTACCTTGAGGTCGGGATTGAGCGCATCCCAGGGATGGGGCTGCAGCTGCTTCAGGCCGAGAGCGATACGTTTTTTCTCGTTGTCGAAGTCGAGGATAACGACATTGAGTTTCTGGTCGAGGGTGACAACCTCCTCGGGGTGGTTGACACGACCCCATGACAGGTCGGTGATGTGGATAAGACCGTCTACGCCGCCCAGGTCGATAAACACGCCGTAGGTGGTGATGTTCTTGACAGTACCCTCGAGCACCTGGCCTTTTTCGAGCTTCGAGATGATCTCGCGTTTCTGCTGCTCGAGCTCTGCCTCGATGAGGGCTTTGTGGCTGACAACAACGTTTTTGAACTCCTGGTTGATTTTGACAACCTTGAATTCCATGGTCTTGCCGACGAAGATATCGTAGTCACGGATGGGCTTGACATCGATCTGTGAGCCGGGAAGGAACGCTTCGATGCCGAACACATCGACAATCATACCGCCCTTCGTGCGGCACTTGATGTAGCCCTTGATGATCTCATCGTTCTCAAGCGCCTGGTTGACACGCTCCCACGAACGTGATGCGCGGGCTTTGCGGTGAGAAAGAATGAGCTGTCCTTTTTTGTCCTCTTGGTTTTCAATGAAAACTTCAACTACATCGCCAACCTTGATGTCGGGATTGTAGCGGAATTCGCTGACGGGGATGATACCGTCAGATTTATAACCGATGTTAACCACAGCTTCGCGCTTGTTGAGGGCGATGATGGTACCTTCGATTACATCTTTGTCTTTTACAGTGTTAAGGCTCTCGTCGTAGGTCTTGGTAAGCTCTTCGCGAGATTTTTCACCTGCTGTTTCGCCTTTTTCGTAGGCATCCCAGTCGAAATCGGCGATGGGAGAGGTTTTAACTTCTTCAGTCATTAAATTAAACGGTTAATAAATTAGTTAATTAAATCAGTTGTGCTCAGACAGTTGGCGCTTCACGGCATTGCCATAGGCGCACAATAAGCCTTTAAGCGTCGCAAAGTTAAACATTTTCTTTTAATTAACCCAATTTTACATTCTCAAAATTTTATCAAACTTGATTTATATATATTTATACATGTCATCGCAGGGGCAATATCATCGTGAAAGCACTTTTCTTCCGATGTAAAAATGTAGTTGAGAGTTCTTTTTGGTATGTAAATTGTCATATTTTTCAGAATTTTTATGCCAAAATAACATAAAATCAAAACTTTTGCTTTAAAAAGTTTAAAATTTGAAAAAGAAATCATATATTTGCGGAAACAATTGAAAAAAGGTTTGTGGCATATACTGTTTTGCGGGTAAATTTTTTACAATAGGTATTCACATTCTGTTGCTTGCATTTTGCTCAGATTTACAATTATATTAATTATATTTTATATCTTCTTACATTTTTAAATTTTCCTACATGTTGAAAAAAGTTTTTTGCGCAGCAGCGTTGGCTATGACCGTATCTGTTGGTGGCAAGGCGGCCGATTATGGACTTCCCGCCAACATCCAGGACGGTAATATCCTCCACTGCTTTGACTGGACATGCGCTCAGGTTGAAGCTGAGCTCGACAACATCGCCAAAGCCGGTTTCGGTTCGGTGCAGCTCTCGCCGATGCAGGGCAACTGCAACGCCGGTGCCGAATGGTATTATGCCTACATGCCCTACGACTTCGTGCTCAAAGGCTCGGGCGTCGGCTCAAAAGCACAGCTTACTTCTCTCTGTAACGCCGCACACCAGCGCGGCATAAAGGTTATCGTCGACGTAGTTGCCAACCACGTCAACAAGGCCACCGGATACCACGACACATGGTGGGACTCCAACGGACGCGTGCGCTGGAACGGTGGCATCAACTACAGCGACCGCTATTCCATAACCCACGGCCAGCTTGGCGACTACGGTGACGTCAACTCCGAAGACTCTCAGGTGCAGGCGCGTGCCAAAGCCTACGTCGAAGAACTCAAAGCCTGCGGTGTCGACGGCATCCGTTGGGACGCCGCCAAGCATATCGGTCTCCCCTCCGAAGGCTGTAACTTCTGGTCGACTGTCACCTCTGTCCCCGGCATGTGGCACTACGGTGAAATCCTCGACTCTCCCGGAGGCAACGCCGACAATGTAATAAAAGAATACACCAAATACATGTCAGTCACCGACAACGGATATTGCGACGGTGTCCGAAATGCCGTCAAGGGTGGCGGCGCTCCCTCCGGATATGCCGGATGGGCGGCTTCCGCAATCGCTGACAACAAAGTGGTATACTGGGCAGAAAGCCACGACGACTACTCTAACGAGTGGCAGGCCACAACCCATATATCGCAGGCCGTAATCGACCGCACATGGGCTATCGTGGCATGCCGCAACGGCGCCTCGTCGCTCTATCTGTCGCGTCCGGCCGCAACTAACAAAGATGCCATCAAGATGGGCGTCAAAGGCTCGACCCACTTCACCTCGGCCGAAATCGCCGCTATCAACAAGCTCCGCAACACCGCCGTAGGTCATGCCGACTATTTCTCTTCAGGCAACGGCGTGGTGAGCGTCACCCGCAAGGATGTCGGTGCGGCCATCATCAAAGGCAACGGCCAGGCCGGCAGCGTGTCTGTCGCCAACGGCGGCGGATATTGCCCCGCAGGCACTTACATCGACCAGGTGTCAGGCTCGACATTCACAGTCACCGCCACCACCATCTCGGGCAATGTAGGCTCGACCGGCATCGCTGTCCTCATCAAGGACGGTTCGGCTCCCGATCCCGGTTCGACTCCCGGCCCCGATCCCGACCCCTCCGGCACGGTGACCATCCAGGGCGACTATAACCTCGCCTACAGCGGTTCGCACACCAATGTATATTACTGGGGCGCAACAAACCCCGTTACATGGGACGCTGCTCCCGCTATGGAATCGGCTACCGGTTCTGACGGCAATACCTACAAGGTCTACAAACTCCCCGAAGGAATGACCCACGTCATCTTCAAGACCGGAGGCTCACAGACTGCCGACCTCACATACACTTCCGACTATGTGATGAACGACAACGGCGCTACTTCTACAAAAGTAGTATTCGGAAACACTCCCGTTCCCGCCAAGCCCACCGTGACTATCTCGCCCAACGGCGGAAAGGTAAAAGGCACTGCCGGCATCACTGTGACCATCGCCAACGCGACCTCTGTCACCGCTGACTTCAACGGCAAGGCTCTCAGCCTCTCCAACGGCGCCAACACCGTGGCTGTAAGCTCTTACCTCAACGACGGACAGACCGGCACTCTCACCGTAAAAGCCACCAACGCTGACGGCGTCACCAGCGCCGAAGCCACCTTCACACGCTCCGACGCTGTGACTCCCCCCGTGCCCGCAGGCAATAACCTCATCACCGACTACTACAAGGTAAACCCCGACGGACAATTCGGCTCAAACCGCACCGTCAACATGCAGTTTTCCAGCCAAACCGCTGCCGGCGCGCTCAGCCACTGGACCGCTGACGACCTCATCGCACAAGGCGTGGCCCGCGACGTGGCTCAGGCCATGAACGGCAACCACGAGCGTCCGGTCATCGACTCCTACGCCATCTATGCCGCCTACGACAAAGATAACCTCTATCTCGGCGTGCAGTTCGTCTACACCGTATGGGATATCTATGGCGAAGGCAAGCAGCCCGGCGAATCCAAACCTTACAACATGGACGGCCGCCTCATGTTTGCATTCGACCTCGACCCCGAGGCTTCATTTGACGGCTACATCGACGGTAAGAAAGGTATCTGGAACGACGAAGGCGCTCCCGGAGCAAAATTCGAAAATGGTGTCGACGCTGTATGGATCGGTTCTACCAAGCCCGGTGTTGGCACTCCCGGTTTCTTCGTTCCCACTCCCGACGGCCATGCAAGCTATGACGCTCCTTATTGCAAGGTAAGCACCGTAAAATACGGCTATGCCGACGGTCTCGCATCATGCATCAGCAATGTATGGGGTCAGAAAGAACTCAATTTCGACGCATCTGTGCTTGAAGGCAACGACGGCTTCGTCGACCTCCGCAGCGAAATCGACGACTCTGCCCACACATTATATGAATTCTGTTTCCCCCTGTCGCTCCTCGGCGTCACCGAAGACTATATCCGCAATGTCGGCATCGGCGTGCAGTATATCGACAAATATGGCACAAGCCCTGTCGGCGGCACTCCCTACGACCCCTCGTTCTTCGACAATGTAACCGGCTCATACTCTCAGGATCCCTCTTCAAGCAAGGAGAAAGAAGATGAGGATATCATCACCTACGCTCCCGCCCGCATCGGCAAGGCTGCCTTCAGCGCAGTCGGCGATATCACAGTAGAGCCTGCCGGAGACGACTCTGCCCCCGTGGTCTACTTCAACCTCCAGGGCATGCGTGTCGACAACCCCGCCAACGGCATCTACATCAAGCGTCAAGGCTCAAAGGCAACCAAAGTCTACGTCCGCTAAGCCGTAGCCCGCTCACTCCATCATCTCCGGCCACGAGGCCGGAGATGAACAATAAATAAAACAGCTGTCGCGATTACCGACCGTAACGTCCCCTCGACTGACAGGGGCAAAAACGCAAGGTAATCGCGATTGCTGTATATATACCGAAAAGTGAGCAAAATACCAAATTCGCTACCACACATCGCCCCTCCCGGGCTAACCGTGGGGGCATCTGAGAGCCGGCGCAGACCCCGGCTCACCGACCTCTCCCCACTCCGAGCCCGGGCAGGGCGGTGTGTGATATCGGCATGTTTTATATAGCGACGAGGTCGCGCCGTATTCACACGGCGCGACCTCGCTTATAGAGTGTATGTTCGGTTGTTTACATTACGATCATTTTCAGCGTCTTGACGCTTGTAGCTCCGTCGGCGGTGCCGCTGAGACGGGCGATGTAGACACCCCGGGCGAGGTCAACCCCGATCTGCGAGGCGGTGCCGTCGGCAGTCAGTCCGTTGTATTCGGCCACAGTCTGCCCGGTTGTGCTGTAGATGCGCAGCGACAGCTCGTCGGTGTTGGCCGACGCAGAGTAAGTGATGACACCGTTGGCATACGACAGAGCCATTGACGGATCTGTGACTTCGGGCACACCGGTCACGCCGTCGCTTGACAGACGCAGCCAGTGCGCCTGTGTCGCAGCCATATTTGGTATGCGGATATACAGATCGTTGCCGTCGTTGGCGAAGCTGACAGCTTCATTTTCGGCGAGCACTTCGTCGAGCGAACCGACCCTTTTCGCACTGAAATCCGAAAAGTCTTCGGCATACGTGTTATATTCGCCGGCAGCTTTAGTCGAACGGCTCTTTATCATGTTGTTGTTGCCAAGGCGGTAGTCATGGACAAGCAGCAGTATATCCTGCGGACGGTTGTCATACATATTGTTCCAGCCGTTGCCCTCGCGGTCGATGTGTATATCGATATAGCCGTTGACGCCATCCTGGCATGTGGCGGAGAAACGGGTCAGCAGATACGCTCCGGCCTCTATAGAGTTGGCCGAGGTGTGGTCGTCATCATAATATTCTCCGGTGTCGGTCTTTTGTCCGTAAGAGGGGAAATAGTGCACGGTGATGCGGTTAGACTCTATTTCCGCGGTGCTGGTGAAGGTGTCCTGACGGTAGCGGGGCACGAATGAGCCGCGGCGCATGAAGTGGGGGAGCACGCTGACGGGTGCGTCATAGCGGTAGGTGCTGTGACCGCTGTAGATGGTTTTGAAGTCGTTCATGTCGAGCCAGTCTCCTTCGGGGAATGTGATGCTCTTTGTCTGACTGCTGTCAAGCACCGGAGCAACATATATGTCGGCGCCCCAGAGGTAGGCGTCGCGGCAGTCGGAGAGCACCGACGGGTCGGTGTCGCCGAAATTGGCCGGCCGGGCGATAGGGGTTCCCTTTGTGGTGTAGTAATATGAGCGGGTGTAGGTGTAGGGGAGATAGGCGTAACGCAAGTTGATGGCATTGCGCACATCATTGCGTATGCCTGAATAATCAGGCTGCCACACCTCCGGTCGAGTGGCCGAGTGGGTGCGCATCGACGGGTAGAACACGCCGAGCTGCACCCAGCGGCGGTAAAGGTCGGCGTTGGTGCCGATATTATCCGCGCTGAAGCCGCCTATGTCACTGCCGAGATAGCTGACGCCTGACATGGCGCCGCTGACAAGTGCCGGCACCTGAGCCTTGAGTCCCTCCCATGTGCGGGCGATATCGCCAGTCCAGGGGAAGGCGTTGAAGCGCTGCATGCCCGATGTGCCGGCGCGGGGCATCAGTATGTGGCGCGCCTCGGGCTTGCATTCCTTGAGAGCCTCGAGCGCGAACTCACACCAGCGGTTGCCGTATTCGTTGTGCACCTGGTTGACATCGCCCAGTTCGTAGCGGCTGTCACCGTCATGTCTCTCCGGTTCGCCAAGGTCGAGCCACCATCCGTCGATGCCTTCGAGTGTACGCTTCTTGTAAAGGTCTTTGAACCATTCGATAGCCTCCCGTTTGGTGACATCGAGAAGTCCGACATGCTCTGATTGGAGCCATTCCATGTAGTTGACATGGTCATCGGAGAAAAAGCCGTTGTCCTTCATAGACTGATAGTTGCCGCAATTGCTTGTGAAATAAGGCTCGGTGATGGCTATGGTATGTACATTTCCTTTGCGGAAATTCTCTATCATCTCCTGCGGATTGGGGTATCTTGATATGTCCCAGTCGATTTTGCCCATCATCTGCACACCCCCTTGCCAGTGTATGTCGAATACGATGGCATCGATGGGTATATTTATATTCTTTGTATTATTTACGGCCGCCTCTGCCTCCGTGCGCGACGCGAAGCTGAATTTAGAGGTGATGTAGCCCAGCGACCAGTAGGGAGGCAGTTCCTGAAAACCGGTGAGGCCGGTGTAGTTTTCCACTACGGTCTGCATCGAGCCGTGGCCGCCGGCAATCTCGCCGCCGCCGATGAAGTAATAGGCGATGGGATTGCTGCTGCCGCTGGAATATGTCGAGCCGGTGCGGGTGGTGGAGATGGTTGCCCCGCGGTAGTGGTCGTCGAAATACACGCCGTAGCCGTTGGTCGACACGTAGAAGGGGATGCAGATGTTGTGCGGATGGCTTGTGCCCTGACCCCAGTTGCCGGTCTGCGTGTTGTTCATTATCATGGTGTTGCCGTCCCAGTTGGTGCGGTTGCCGTTGTAGCCGCCGCCATAGAAGCCGGCGTCGTTCATGCTTTCAAACGACACCTCTATTCTGCCGGGATTGTTGACCAGGCCGGAGAGTTCGCGCAGATACAGATTGTCGTTGATGTCATGAAATGACACCTGGCAAGTGGTCTTGTCGATGTGCGCCTTGATGCCGCCGCTGATGCTGAGCGTGATGTCGGTGTCGTTTTCAGTGACGGAATAGGAGGGGTTTGCAAACGCTTTGTCGACAACTGAGATCGACGGCCGCTCTTCGGTGACGGTGGCGCTGTTGCGCAGCGTGAACACCTTTATTATCTGGTCGTTGACCGGCGTGAGCATGAGCTTTCCTTTCTCGGCGGTGACGGTAAGGGTGCCGCCGGCATTCTCGTATGACAAGATTGCGCCGAGACCGGCTGTCGGGTCGGCAAGCTGCTTGAGGCTGATGAACTGGTTATCGCTGTGTTGCTTGACAGAGCCCGACTTGTTGCGGAATATCAGGGCAAGTTTCGTGAACCGGTCATCCTCGTCAGCGCCAAACCATGAGGCTATCGACGGCGAGAACGTGATGCTGAAGAGGTCGGGGTTTGACTCGTCGCGCACCATCTTGTATTTGGCGTCAAGATCAGCCCAGGCGGGTGCGCCAAACCAGTCCGTGTCCGACCCGCCCTTGCTGACCAGTCCGGGATAGATATAAATTTCGTCGGTGTTGCGCAGTTTGCTGTCGGGGTTGTAGGCGCGGTTAAACCACAGTGTCGCCTCCTGGAGCTGCGACGGCATCTCCGGCTCGAGCCAGTATTCTTTTTCGGGAAGGGTGTTGACCGGATCATATTCGCTGTTGAGGCCCTTGTCGCCGCTCTCGGTGTAGACATGTCCGTTGACGAGTTTCCATGTGGCGGTGGTGTTTGACTCCGCTCCGTCCGAAACGCTGTAGAAACTGCATTTGAGCGACGCGTTTTCCGGAGCCTCGAACTTGTAGTCATATATCGCGCCATTGAGAAATGCCGACATCTGTCCTCCGGCATCTTTCCCTCCGCTTATTCTGACATACACGTTGTTCCATGAGCTCTTGTTGTGGAAATGCACCGTCCACGCCACCGTTTCGGCTTCCTCCTGTGAGTAGGTGCCGATGTCGCCGAGTATCACGTCGCTTACAGAGGTGCTGCTCCCTTCTTTGGCGAAGCCGAACACCTTGTCGGCGAATGACTCCTTGTTGCCCATGTAGTCTTTAGACTGAGTGGAGCCGTTGTTGAAAATTATGCCTGTGACTTCGTCGTCGACCTCGTATGTCCAGATATCTGACAGCTTGGGGTTGGCCGTATATGCAGTCATGTTGACTCCCGGCCATGAAGGCTTTTGCGCTTCGGTCCAATTAGGGTTCCAGTAATAGATTTTTGGCTGCGTCCAGCCCGTTTCGGTGTTGTCGTAGTAAACAGTGTAGGCCTCGGCTGATGAAGCGGCTGTCGCTACGATGGCCGCAGCGGCCATGCACCTTAAAAAACAGTTTGATGTTGACATAAAATGATGAAAAAAAAATTAACGAACAGATGCTTCCGGTGATTTTTTCGCCGGAAGCATCATAGGAAATGTGTACTTATATATATTTATTTCTGTCAGCGGCGCTCCATGACGAGAGCGTCGATGATGGCATGGTTGGTGGCGAGGTTCATGTTCTCGTCGTAAGGCATCATCTCGATGGTGATTTTGTGTTTGCCTTTGGTGAGACTCACCGGGATATAGTTGGTCATGCCCCAGTCATCCCAGTTGCCGATGCCGCGCTGCGGCATCACTACTGTGCCTGCCTTGACACCGTCGACGAAGAGTGTGCGCACCGCGCATTTGTTTTCCGTGTTGACCGGGCCGTTGCCGTTGGCGTAGCGCAGTGTCAGGAAATAGTCGCCGTCGGCTTCGATATCGAATTCGACAGGTGCGGTATTGTGGTCGGTCTCGGCAAAACCGTTGCCGCTGTAGCCGTTGATCACACCGCCGTCGGGTTGGTATGACACCTCTTTCGATTTCAATACGGTGGCGGTGGCGGAGGGCTTGACGCGCACAGTGGGCTGGTTGCTCAGAGGCTCCGATGCGAACGACTCAACACCGTCGGCGTCGACTCCGATCACCTGATATACTCCCGGCACTGATGCGTCAAACGATGTCTGGCGTGTGCGGGCTATGCGCTCACCGTCGCGGAGCACGATATATCCTGCTATATATTCTATCGGGTTCCATTGCAGGGTGTTCTCGTAGGGAGCGTCGGGATTGGCGGCCGCGATGTCGGCGTCGTGGGTGAATCGGGTCAGCGGGGTCAGAGGTGACTTGACGTTGGCGGTGCGGTTCACCTTCATCGGGGCGATATCGTTGTCGGCCATAGTGACAACTACGTTATAATTGCCTTTGGGACGGGCGGGGATTATCGCTCCGTCGATATTCTTGACGCGCTTGCCGTTGACGGTTATCTCCTTGACTTTGTTGCCATAGCCGCTGATGGTGATGTCGACTTTCGAGCCGCGGTAGTCGAAGCCTTCAAGCGAGCGGGTGCCGGCGAGTGCTTTCGGCACGAACGGACTGATGTGCAGGCCGTCTGTCTCGAACGTGATGCCGAAAAGCACGCGGTGGGTGATGGCGAGATTGCCGGCCAGACACCAGAGCATGTTCGACGAGTTTAGCTCGGTGGCGATGTCGCCGTTGTCGAGGTTGAAATTCTCTTTGTTGGTGGTGAAGAGTGCGGCGGGGCGGAACACCGAGCCGATGCCTTCCATCACGCCCTCCTCGTTGCCGGTCTTGGCGTTGGCGAGCACATAATATGATGCCACCCAGGGCCAGAGCGCGTTGTTGTGATATGACGGCATGTCCTTGATCTGAGGGAAGAAGATGGCCGGGCCGTAGGGTGTCACCGGTATATTTTCGGTGATTGTGGCGGCCATTGAGTCGGGAAGCTGGTCGTAGAGTATTGCAAACGACTGTCCGAGTGTCTCCGAGCGCGGATTGACAATGGGATATTCGCGTCCGTAGGTATACATCGCCAAGGTGCCTTTCTCGGGCATCCAGAATTTCTTTATGATGCTTTCATTGAGCGATTTCGACATCTCGGCATATTTCGCTGCGTCATCTTTCTTGCCGAGCTCGGCGGCAATCTTCGACAGAACGTCGAGGGCGGCCACGTGCACGGCGCCGGTGCTCTGCGCCTGCGAAGCGTAGATGTCGACGGTCTGCATCCATTTCGGGTGGCTCTGCTCGCGCCAGTCGATAAATGAAGTCTCGCCGTTGACAGCTCCGTCGACGTAGGTGATTTCGAAATCGTCCTCAAGCGAGTTTTTGATTATGGGGTAGATATATTCGAGCCAGTCGCGGTCGCCTGTCACCTTGTAGAGTTCGTAGGCTGCCACCGCCCATATTATGCGGTCGGAGCTCACGGGCCATGCGCCGCCCGAACCGGTGTCCTGGATTATTCGGCCGGTCGGAGTCACCTTCTTCATCAGAGATATCTTCGAAGCCTCGGGCTGAAGATATGACATCGACAGTATGATAGAGTAGGATACGTCGCGGGTCCACACTCCGGCCCATTCCTTGCCTGTGCGCAGGGTGGTGTCGGGCTCAACGGCATTGACCATCTCGTCGAGACCCATGTTGTAGATGGCGTTGTGCAGACGGTTGTCGCTGCGCAGCTGCGGATATGACGATATGTCGTTGCGGAGTTTCCACCGTTTTTCTATCGGCATGAAATAGTGGGGTTGCGCCGAGTAGTCCGAGATGATTTCCACATCGCTCGGGGCGTAGGCTTTATATTCTCCCTGGATAATCGAGTCGCCGGTCCAGCGGTAGGCGTCGGTGGCTACGATGTCGCCGGCCTGCGATGCATGCAGCGAGCCTGCTGCAGCTGCGGCCAATGTGATTGTTGCTATGATTTTTTGTTTCATGGAAATGTGTTAAAGTGGCTGTGTCGAGCCGTGTATGGTATGGTTAAATTTTTCAGGTTGATGTCACCGAGCAAATTTAGCAAAAAAATGCGATATGCGCAAGTCTGCCATGCGGGCTGTCAGGGCTGGCGCATGAGATTTAGTAAAATTTCAGTCAAAAATATGAACGATTATGTGAAATAAACTTTCAGATATTGCATATGTGGCTGAAAAATAGCTAAATTAGTGATATGCAAATAGAAATTTT
>SCEG01000186.1 GCA_004102805.1 Muribaculaceae bacterium Isolate-002 (NCI) | reverse complement strand
GGCCTCGCCCATCGTCAAGGCCTTGATGCGCGCCGCGTACACCTCTCGGCTGGCCTCGTCCGCCAGAAGGCCATAGACTTTTTGCAGGCCGGCTTCGTTCTGGCCATAAAAATCCGGCAGGGCTTTCCGCGCGCCGAAGCCTCGCTTCCGCCCGGCGTACAGATACACGCCGCGCACGCCGCAGGCCGTCAGACAGCGGCAGAGCATCGCCGTTACCACGGCCCCCGACGGCCCCGGCTGGCAGAGAATCACTTTTTCCAGATTGGCGGCCCGCTCCACGCCCTGCAACCCGCAGACCGGAATGGCGACCATGCCACCGCTGGTGGAAAAGCGTATGTATTCCGGGTTATTGGCGGGAAGATCCGGCATGAGCAACAGGCGGACTTTGCTCCTGGGATGCTCTTCCAGAAAGGATGGCAAAAGAATGAGGTCTTCCCGCATGGCGATACAGCAAACATGGCCCGGAGAATCAGATATATCCCACGAGCGCAGCAAGGGGGCGGAGTGAATATGAGTCTTCAGA
>SCEG01000185.1 GCA_004102805.1 Muribaculaceae bacterium Isolate-002 (NCI) | reverse complement strand
CATCACGCTTCCACAAGCTGGCCGCCGCAGACGTTGAAGGCCTGCCCCGTGATGAAGGACGAAGCCTCGGAGGCCAGGAAGGCGGCCAGGCCGGCCACGTCCTCCGGGTAGCCCAGCCTGGAGGACGGAATATCCCCGGCGATTTGCCGCATGCGTTCCTCGGGGGGAATTTTCAGGGCCGAGGCCTCCTGGGCGTAACGTCGGCGGTTGAGGTCGGTCAGGATCTGGCCGGGACAGATGGCGTTGGCGCGTAGGCCCCTGGGGCCGTATTCCACGGCCAGGCATTTAGTCAGCATGATCAGCGCGGCCTTACTCACGGAATAGGCGCTGCGCTGCGGCAGAGGGCGCTTGCCCGCGCGCGAGGCCATATTGATGATCACGCCGCCGTCGGCCAGCAGGGGCAGAAAGGCCCGGACCATGCGGAAGGGCCCGAAGAGGTTGACTTCCATAACCGCGCGCCAGCGCTCCGGCTCCGCTTCGCCCAGCGGGGCCGGGGGCGGCATGACGCCCGCGTTGTTGACCA
>SCEG01000184.1 GCA_004102805.1 Muribaculaceae bacterium Isolate-002 (NCI) | reverse complement strand
GGGTGCGCCGCAGGCTCAGATAACCGAACACGGCATAACACCACAGATTGAACGTTATGACATAAAGCCGTGTGGATGTGATCCCATACTGGTTCACACGATAGGCAAGACCGACACTCATAAGCACCAGCAGCGGCAGCATGGCCACCGGCAATATGCGCAAAGCCCTGAGCGTAAGGGTGTCGGTTGGATGGGTGCGCCTTACACCTTCAAGCATAAACATCGACACGAGCACGGCAAGCGACAACCCGGAGACTGCCAAGGTAAGCACCCCTCGGGGCAAATCCCACGTGAAGAGTATCTTGGCTCCGTAGACATACAGTATGCACATATATACGGCCGTGATCATCAACACGAAATATTTGGCCGTGCCACACTGAAATTTCGATGCCTTATACACACCCTCTGTCGCCTCGACCTCGTCACGGCGCGGTATGAGATGGAGAAATATCACAGTGGGAATCATGGCAGTGCATACCACCATTGCACACGTCATTGACGTAAACCCGTCTTTGATGTCAAACAGACTT
>SCEG01000183.1 GCA_004102805.1 Muribaculaceae bacterium Isolate-002 (NCI) | reverse complement strand
AATGCGGCCATGAATTTGAGGAACTGGTTTTTGACGACGTTGCGCCCGTCTGCCCCCATTGCGGCTCGCGCGAGACGCACAAGCTCATGTCCCGTTGCGCCCACTGCACGGGCGGCGACGGCGGCGAATATGCCGCGCCGTCCTCCGGCGGAGGCGGCTGCGCCGGTTGTTCCGGCGGCAATTGCGCCAGTTGCGGGCACTAGGCGGCCGCCTTATCGGCCGGACAGGCCGGGCGCGGTTTTTGTCTCCACTTTCCACAAAAAACAGGAAGTTATGCGCAAGCATCTCGTCATCGCCACTCGCGGCAGCCGTCTGGCTCTCTGGCAGGCCGAGCACGTCAAAAGCCGCCTGGAAGCTCAGGACCCCGAACTGACGGTTACTCTCAACGTGATCAAGACCAGGGGCGACATCATTCTGGACGTGACCCTGTCCAAAGTGGGCGGAAAGGGCCTGTTCGTGAAGGAAATCGAAGAGGCCCTGCTGGACGGGCGGGCGGACCTGGCCGTGCACAGCATCAAGGATGTGCCCATG
>SCEG01000182.1 GCA_004102805.1 Muribaculaceae bacterium Isolate-002 (NCI) | reverse complement strand
GCCAAGGTGCTTTGCAGATATTTTGATTATGATCTGGAGAAAATGCAGTCAGCAGACACAGAGACCTTAAGTGCTATCCCCGGTGTGGGAGAAGTGCTTGCTGGGGCATTTACGGAGTATATGTCCGATGCGGAGAACCTGGAACAGATCGAACATCTGAAACAGTTCCTGACCATTGAGACACCTAAGGTGGATGAAAATGCACAGACACTATCCGGGATTAGTTTCGTCGTAACCGGAAGTCTGAACCATTTCGCCAGCCGTAATGATCTGAAAGAAGTCATCGTGGAGAGAGGTGGTAAAGTCACCGGCAGTGTGACGGGGAAGACCACCTGCCTGATCAACAATGACATTACCTCGACTTCTTCCAAAAATAAAAAAGCGAAGGAGCTTCAGGTCCCAATCCTTACGGAAGAAGATTTCCTGAAGACTTATGATATTCCTTACGAGGAATAAGTAGACCTGGAGGAAAATGAAATGCCTATTAAGACACAAAATGATCTGCCTGCAAAAGAGATACTGGAGAATGAAA
>SCEG01000181.1 GCA_004102805.1 Muribaculaceae bacterium Isolate-002 (NCI) | reverse complement strand
GACCTCCGCGACTATCGCTTCTATGCCCGAGACCTTGTCCATCCGTCAGACACGGCTGTGGAGTATATCTGGGACGTTTTTCAGGAGACATATCTTGACTCCGTCGGAAAAGAAAAGCTGAAAGCCGGGGAGAAAGAAACAAAACGGTCGCTCCACAGGAATATAATAGGCAATCGGTAAAATTACCGGCTTTAATTCCAAGTAATTCCTAAAACAGCTTATTTAACAACGAAATAACACACAATGAAGAAACTTATTATTTCGCTTTTGGGAGCGATATCGTTCCTGACATGCAATGCCGACAAAAAAGAGATCGTGAAATACGAGTTCGCATATGGCGACACAATTCGCACATATTCCATGTATCTCCCCGACACACTCAGACAGAACGCACCACTGGTGATCTACACACACGGCTACGGATCCAAAACACGCTGGCGCACTGGTCTGAACGCCACTGCCGAACGTGAAGGTTTCGCGGTGTGTTATCCCGACGGGGCACCGGACTCGCGTGGAAAAGACGGATGGAAAGT
>SCEG01000180.1 GCA_004102805.1 Muribaculaceae bacterium Isolate-002 (NCI) | reverse complement strand
GGGCCATCTGTTCGCTGGTGAGCAGGATCTTGCCGCCGTTTTGCACCACCAGGCCGAGGCTCGGCTCCCAGATATAGGCGGCGTCGATGTCGCCCCTGATGAAGGGCGCCAGGGCCTCGCCCGGAGCCATATCCATGATTTTGACCTTGGCCATGTCCACCCCGGCGTCACGCAGGGCCTTGATCAGCAGATAGTGGGTGGTGGAACTGAAGGGAGCCACCACGGTTTTGCCTTCCAGGTCCTTGAGGCAGTTGATGTTCTTGCGCGCCACCAGGGATTCCACCGCGCCCAGCACATTGGCGTTCATAATGCCCCAGTAGTTCATGCCGCCCGCCAGGCCGATGGTGGCCGGGGGCAGACCCACATTGCCGAAATCAATGCTTTTGGAGGCCATGGCCGTGTTGACGTCCCGCCCGGAATTGAAGCGGAACCACTCCACCGGCACGCCGAGTTCCTTCTCATGCAGCTGCAGATACTTGGAGAGAAGTTGCCCGTTGACCAGCGAAAGGTAGCCGATGCGCACCTTTTCAGGCC
>SCEG01000179.1 GCA_004102805.1 Muribaculaceae bacterium Isolate-002 (NCI) | reverse complement strand
CGAAATGCTGATAGAGGCGGTAGAAGATGTCTCGGAATACCGAACAGTCGCGATGGGCGTTCTGATATGCCACTGTCGATTTTGATGGCGCACGGCTTATACCGAGATGGTTGAGGTTGCCTGTGGCGGATTTCAGCCCGTTGGATATGTCCCGCACGGAGTCGCAGTTGGAAAACTGACAGAAGACCATGCTGATTAGCTGACTCCACGTGTCATAACCCTTGTTGTGCTTGTCTGTTTGGGCCTCGCGGATTATTTTTCTGATTGTTTGACGGGGTAACTGGGCGATTGTTTGTGCGAAAAGTGTTATATTTGCCATAGGAAGTAGTTGAGTTGGTCGCTCACTACTAAGGTAGTCATTTTTTGCCTTAGTAACTACTTCCTATTTTTATTTTTGCCCAAAACGTTTAGGACAATATTGGGTTTCGGGTGAAAAAATGTAATAAAAAAGTTGTCAATTAAAAACAAATAGCTAACTTTGCAACATCAAAAGACAACAATTGACAAAATAATGACTCGATTTAGCTCATATTAT
>SCEG01000178.1 GCA_004102805.1 Muribaculaceae bacterium Isolate-002 (NCI) | reverse complement strand
GGTTTTCCTGCATTCCACCAACGCGCCGGGCTGCGTGAGCACGGGCGTGTCCATGGCCTTCCGTGCGGGCGTGGATCTGGCCAATCTGGAATTCATGCAGTTTCACCCCACAGCTCTTTACGAAGAGCGCAGCAACCGCCGTCCCCTGATTACCGAGGCCATGCGCGGCGAGGGCGCGCGTCTGCTGGACGACAAAGGCCAAGCCTTCATGCTCCGCCACGACAAACGCGGCGACCTGGCCCCGCGCGACGTGGTGGCCCAGGCCATGATGGAGGAAATGCTGCACAGCGGCGCGCCCTGCCTCTTCCTGGATGTGAGCGGCGTCAAGCAGGACCTGCCCACCCGCTTCCCCACGGTCTTCGAACAGTGCCGTGAAGCCGGTCTGGACATCCGCAACGAGCCCATTCCGGTGGTGCCCGCCGCGCACTACTTCTGTGGCGGCGTGCTGACCGACACGCGGGGCCGCACCTCGTTGCGCGGACTGTACGCCATCGGCGAATGCGCCTGCACCGGTCTGCACGGGGCCAACCGTCTG
>SCEG01000177.1 GCA_004102805.1 Muribaculaceae bacterium Isolate-002 (NCI) | reverse complement strand
GAAGCCGGCACACGAGATAGTCCGCAAGGTAGCCGACGACTACGCAATACTGCCTGAGGAGACAATATTCTTTGACGACTCACCGGCCAACTGCAAGAGTGCCGGCGAGCTCGGATTCCAATATATACATGTAGCTCCGGGCACAGAATTCAAGGCCCTCCTGGCCGAAAAAATCAGCCGCGACTCCAACTGACCTATTATTTCTCCACCTTATCAAATACCCCTCATACAGATGAAAATAGTAAACTTCGCCGAATACCCCTCGGTAATCAGCCAATACATGATGGAGCTGCGCAATGTCAACATCCAGGGCGACATGCTCCGCTTCCGCCGTAATCTCGAACGCATAGGCGAAATAATGGCCTTCGAGATAAGCCGCACACTCCGCTACCGCAAGGAGACGGTCGACACACCGCTTGCGCCATGCAAATGCGACGTAATCGACACCCAGGTAGTGCTCGCCACAATATTCCGTGCAGGCATTCCATTCCACCAGGGATTCCTCAACATCCTCGACACTGCTGAAAACGCATTTGTGTC
>SCEG01000017.1 GCA_004102805.1 Muribaculaceae bacterium Isolate-002 (NCI) | reverse complement strand
GTGCGAAAAGTGTTATATTTGCCATAGGAAGTAGTTGAGTTGGTCGCTCACTACTAAGGTAGTCATTTTTTGCCTTAGTAACTACTTCCTATTTTTATTTTTGCCCAAAACGTTTAGGACAATATTGGGGTATTACCGATTATTTTTTGTAAATTCGTCACATGGATAAAATAGCCCCATTCAACAACGATATCATCATTTATAAAACAAGTGACGGAGAAACGAGCATTGACGTAAATTTACGAAACGACACCGTATGGCTTTCCCAAGCGCATATGGCTGAATTGTTTCAAAAGGACAGAACCGTCATTGGCCGACACATAAAAAATATCTTCCGGGAAGGAGAACTTGAAGAATCCTTGGTATGTGCAAAATTTGCATCTACCAAAGATTACGGTCGAAGGGAAGGTTTTAGTCAAAAAACTGAGACTAATCTTTACAACCTTGATGTCATTATCTCAGTGGGGTATCGCGTAAAATCCAAACGAGGCACGCAATTTCGTATCTGGGCCAGCAAAGTTTTGAAACAATATCTCGTACAGGGATATGTTATAAACGAACAAATTGCGTCACAGAAATATGATGAATTGAGCCAACTGATAAAAGTGTTGGGACGAACGATACAACAGCAGAACAGACTGACCGAAGACAATCGTTCGCTGCTTGATGTGGTGGTCGACTACACGTATGCTCTTGACACCCTCGACCGCTACGACTATCAGGAATTGAAGATTGAGGAAACCACGGAGAAAGAATCGTTCCACGCTACATACGAAAATGCAATGGAAGTAATCCGTGAATTGCATGACAAGTTCGGCGGCAGCACATTGTTTGGGAACGAAAAAGACGACTCCTTCAAAAGCTCCATAGGACAAATATATCAGACTTTTGACGGTGTTGACCTATACCCGTCAGTAGAAGAGAAAGCCGCAATGCTCCTATATCTTGTCACCAAAAACCACTCATTCAGCGATGGGAACAAACGCATTGCCGCCACTCTATTTCTATGGTTTCTCAACGGCAACCATATTCTATATACTGACGACGGGAACAAGCGGATAGCCGACAACACGCTTGTAGCCCTTACACTGATGATTGCCGAAAGCCGACCTGAAGAAAAGGATACTATGGTAAAAGTCGTCATCAACCTGATTAACAAGAATAATTAACGCTCTGATTATTTGTATCAGATGCTTTCGAGGGTGAGTATTTCCTCAAGTATTGCAGTAGCCTGCGCAACTGTCGCCACTGACTTGACGGCGAATGAACGGCGCTGGCCGTTCTGGCGGATTGCCACGCGCTGCGGATTGCGTTGCAGATAGTTGAGCAGTCGGCCGAACATCGGCGACTGATAGTAAGCCTTGTTGCTTTCGTCGACAAAATAGATATACATGACGCCTTGTTTCAAAGCCACCTTCTCAATGCCGAGACGGCGCGCGTCGGCACGTAGCATCGGTATGAGCAACAACTCCTGCGCCACGGGCGGAACGGGGCCGAAACGGTCGCGCAGACGCGCTGCGAAAGCATCAAGCTCATCACGGCGATTGATGCCGTCGAGCTCACGGTAGAGGCTGATGCGCTCGCTCTCCTGCGGCACGTAATCCGGCGGCAGAAGCACTTCGAGGTCGCTTTCGATGACGCAGTCGGCCACGAAATCCTCGCTGCCGGAGACATCGTTCTGCGCGGTCACGGTGCCGGCAAACTCCTGCGTGGTGAGTTCAACCACCGCCTCCTTCAATATCTTCTGATATGTCTCGTAGCCCAGGTCGGCGATAAAGCCGCTCTGTTCGGCGCCGAGCAGGTTGCCGGCGCCGCGTATGTCGAGGTCCTGCATAGCCACATGAATGCCGCTGCCGAGGTCAGAGAAGCTCTCAATGGCCTGCAGACGGCGGCGCGCGACAGGCGTAAGCGGCACTCCGGGGGGCACCATCAGATAGCAGAACGCCTTGCGAGAGGAGCGGCCTACGCGCCCGCGGAGCTGATGCAACTCGGAGAGACCGAAATTCTGGGCGTTGTTGACGATGATGGTGTTGACATTCGGCATGTCGATGCCGCTCTCGATTATGGTTGTAGACAGCAGAATGTCGTAATCTCGGTTGGCAAAGTCGATGATGGCCTGCTCGAGGCTTTCAGGGGGCATCTGTCCGTGGGCGGTCAGCACGCGCGCGTCAGGCACCAGACGCGTTATCATGGCCTTAAGATCGTTGAGCCCCTCGATGCGGTTGTTGACGATAAACACCTGCCCGTTGCGCGACAACTCGAAGTTGACCGCTTCGGTGAGCAGTTCGTCGGTCAGCGAGTCGACGGTCGTGACCACCGGATAGCGGTTTGGGGGCGGAGTCTGTATCGCCGAGAGGTCGCGGGCTCCCATCAGCGAGAACTGCAACGTGCGCGGTATCGGTGTAGCCGACATAGTGAGCGTGTCGACATTGACTTTCATCTGCTTGAGCTTCTCCTTTACAGCCACACCGAATTTCTGTTCCTCGTCAACGATGAGAAGTCCGAGGTCTTTGAACTTCACGCTTTTCCCTATCAATTTGTGTGTGCCGACGAGGATATCGATTTTGCCGGCGGCGAGGTCATCGATAATCTCGCGTGTCTGCTTTGCCGTGCGTGCGCGGCTGAGATAATCGACCCGCACGGGAAAGTCGCGCAGACGCTCCCTGAACGTGTTGTAATGCTGATATGCAAGCACAGTTGTCGGCACAAGCACTGCCACCTGCTTGCCGTCGGCAGCTGCCTTGAAGGCGGCGCGTATGGCCACCTCGGTCTTGCCGAAACCAACGTCGCCGCATATAAGGCGGTCCATCGGCCGGTCGCTCTCCATGTCGGCCTTCACAGCGGCCGTCGCAGTGACCTGATCGGGGGTGTCCTCATAGATAAACGATGCCTCGAGCTCATGCTGCATATAGCTGTCGGGGGAGAACTGAAATCCTTTCTGATCCTTGCGCGCGGCATACAGTTTTATCAGGTCGCGGGCAATATCCTTGAGGCGCGTTTTAGTGCGCTCTTTTATTTTGTTCCAAGCACCGGTGCCAAGCTTGTTGAGAGTTGGCTCGACACCCTCCTTACCGCGGTATTTCGACAGCTTGTGGAGCGAGTGTATCGACACGAATATGAAGTCGTTGTTCTTGTAGATGAGCTTTATCATCTCCTGCGGGTGGCCGTTGACACTGGTGCGGAGCAGTCCGCCGAACTTGCCGATGCCGTGGTCGATATGCACGATATAGTCGCCCGGCTCGATGGCTCCGAGCTCCTTAAGCGACATGGCGAGCTTGCCGGAGCGGGCGCGGTCGCTGCGCAGACTGTATTTGTGGAAACGGTCGAAAATCTGATGGTCAGTGAATATGCACCTCTTTGCGGCATGGTCGACAAAGCCTTCGTGGAGTGTGGCGTCGACAGGACGGAACGGAATATTGTCACCACGGTCGGCGAATATGGCACGCAGACGCTCCTGCTGGCGGTCGCTGTCGCTGAGTATGTAGAGTTCGTAGCCGTCGGCGATAAAGCGAGTGAACGACTCCGAGATAAGGTCGAAATTCTTATGATAGAGAGCCTGCGGCGAGCAGTTGTAGTCGACCGCTGGCGCGTCTTTAAACGCTGCGACAGCACCGGCGCTGAACGCCAGTTGCCTGAACTTGCCGAAATCAGCTTCAAACTCATCGGCATCGACCACCTGCTTCATGGCGTCGCGGTCACCTTCGTCGGCAAGGAGTGATGACTGCGAGAACTCTTCCGACGCTACCGCTCTCACCGCAAGCGTCACATCGGCAGGAGCGCGGCAGCAGAACAGTGTCGAGCTGTCGACAAAGCGCAACAGCGAGTCACCCAAAGCCGATACGGCGACATTTGACGAAATGGTGACCTCATCGAGCTTTTCGCGCGACAGCTGCGTCTCGATGTCGAAGGTGCGTATGGAGTCAACTTCGTCACCGAAGAAGTCGATGCGGTAAGGAAGCTCGAAACTGAAGCCGAAAATGTCGAGTATGGAGCCTCTCACGGCATAGTGGCCGGGCTCGTAGACATAATCCTGACGCACAAAACCGTTGTCGCGAAGCCATTTCTGAAGCTCCACAAGGTCATATTCCCTGCCGCGCGCCAGATGCATCGTAGAGCTGTCGATGCTCTCCTTGGGCGCCACTCTCTCGGCCATGGCTGCCGGCGATGTCACCACGAACCGAAGCCTTCTGTCGGTATGCCAGCGCGACAGGGCGTCGGTGCGCAGTATTTCGGACGGCGGATCGACCTTGCCATACTTTATATCGCGCTTGTAGGCCGACGGAAAGAAAGCCACCGCTTCCTCTCCTGCCAGACGGGAGAGGTCGTGATAGATATAACCGGCATCGTCAGCGCTGTCGCCTACCACAACCACCGGATGCCTGAGCCGCGGGAGCTGTGACAGCATCATCGCCGCCGACGAGCCGGCTGCATTCACAACGCTCACTCGCCGCGCGCGCTTGTCACCGATAAGCGAGGCAATAGCCTCGGAACGGGGCGTCCCGGCAAACAATTTTTCTATATCATCAAGTTTCATATCCGATTCAAGTGTCGTTTGGAGAGTGTTTGAATTTAAGCCCAAACACTCTCTTAAAGAGTGTAATATATGCCGCAGATGCCGCGCCGCCATCGTTCCGGCATCTGCGGGAAGCGACGGCGCGCGGCAATGCAACCGTGCAAAGTTACACAAATATCATGAATATACGCAATAAAAGCAGAACGGAGCCGATGCTCATCGACTCCGTTCTTAGTTTTGGATTAAGTAAAATGATATCTCTATAATATCATAAATATCTTTCCGGATTATTATTCACGCGTTTCGAAGCGAAGCGCCTTGTAATCGATTTTCTTGTTGGCACGGAGAGCCTGATTAACGTTGAACTGGAACATGCGTGCCGCCTGGGGAGCGATCTGATTGAAATCGAAGTCGCCGCCTGCGTTGTCGACATCAACAATCTCGAATACGACAGCCGCGGTGCCGGTGGCTACAGGGCCGACGAGTTTGCCTTTTTCCGCTGCACCGACCGCTGCGAGGAATTTAGAGTCGCCGCGGAGTATGCCGCCGTCGTTCTGAGCGTAGTTCGCACGCACGGTGAGAGGCTGTGTGCCCATAGCCGAAGCGTATTCATCGACATTCTTGCCTTTGCCTGCATAGTCAGCCACAAGTTTTGCACCTTTTTTGTCAGCACGCACACGTGCGGTGAGTTGCTCTACGACTGTGGGGTCGGTGGCGGGGACATATCCGTCATAGATATCTGAAACGGCAATCACGATAAATGAGTCGCCGGCATCAAGCACTTCCGAAACATCGCCTTTCTTGGCTTCTTCCATAGCCCAGCGGACGAGTGACACGGTCTGGGGGATACGCTGGCCGTTCTGGCCGATTACGGCGAAACGGTCGGGGTATACACGGCCTTTTTCTATATGGAAGCTTGATGAGCCGATATTTTCTGCAAATGCTTTTGCGTTGGCATTTTTGACGCTATAGTCAGAGAGCTCTTTGCGGAGAGCCGATATTGTTTCTTCAGAGGGAACGAGTTTGCGGGTGATTGAAGCCACTTCGTAGATTGTCTGAGGCTCGTCGACGCTGTTGACTTTATAGCATACGCCGATTGCATCCATATCCATGCGCGTGGGGTCTACCTGACCGCCAAAGAGGGCTGAGAGAATATCGCTCTTGAAGCTGTTGTCGGTGACAACATTAGCTCCCTGAGGTGCGTTGATGAAGCTGTCGGCATATCCTGCGAGAAGCGCGTTGTCGATAAGCTTGAGCTCTTTCTGGCTCACTTTCTGCACGCTGTCGCCATACTGTGCCACATCACCGGCGTTGACTGCCGCGATGATAGAGTCGACGGGAAGAGTGGCGTTGTCGGTGAGATAGAAATCTACGTCGGCCTTCTCGATGCCGGTCTTCGCTCCGAGGAGCTTGGCGAGATTGTAAGCCGAGCCATTGAAGCTGAGCATTACGACAGTGTCGGCAGCAATGCGGTCAATGGCATTGCGGAGCGATGCGGGGAGTGAAGCTGCGCTACCGGTGTGCACCGATGTCTCAAATGCATAGTTGCCGGCAATAGCCTCAGTGCCGGGAGTGGTCTTGAGGCGCGACACGGCGTTGACAACTTCGTCACTTGCTGTGCTTGCATCCTGAGCCGACGGGGTGGGAGTGACAAGAATATAGTCTACGAGACGCACTTCGTTGTCGAGGCGATAGGTCTCTTTTTCCTTGTTGTAAAGGTCTTTGATCTCAGCGTCAGTGACGTCGAAGCCTTCGTTGGGAAGCGACGCGTAGTCAACTTTAGCTACATTGAGTGTCACATTTTTGTTTTCGTCGTAATATGCCTTTGCATCGAGCTTGTTGGCGGTGATTGCGCCGAGCTGGAGCTGAAACTTGGCGTTCATGAGCTGACGGCGGATACGGTTTTCCATATCATCCCAGAGAGCGCGGGCGGTCTCCGAGCCGCTTTCATTGGAGTAGGCGTATGAATAGAAGTCCTCTGCCGAGGGGAAGCCGTAGCGCTGCGCTTCCATTGAGGCAATAGAGCCCGAGCCGAAGAGATAGCCCTGCATCTCCTCGTCGGTGACAGTGATGCCGAGAGCCTTGAGCTCGTTGTTGAAAAGCTCTTCGTCGACAATCTGCTGGAGCGCCATCTCATCGGCGTAAGAGAAGTCGACATCATCGCGGCCGGACTGACGCATCTGCTCGGAGATCTGACTTGCCGAACGTTTCCACTTGTCATATTTCAATTTCTCACCGTCGACTTTCACAGCGGTGTCGCGGTCTCCGAAAAATGAGAAAATGTTATCGGAAACTGCGGTAATGATAAACAATACGAGAGCCAGACCGAGGATAGATATCACCAAGGCAGGCCGTTTTCTAATGTGTTCTAATGCTGACATTTATGATTTGTGTTTATTTTTATTTTAATGACTGGTATCGATTGCAGACGGCCGCTGCACACGGCGCGCTACCGCATTGAAGCGCACAAAGATAACTTTTTTTTTGGTTATGTCAAAACTAATTCCGTCAATTTTACGATATTTTTTCACCATGGCGCGCACAGTCGGACCGTTTAGGCAAAAATACCTACTTTTAGGTATTTCGCGTTTTGTAATGTCGTAGTAATTTTGCACCGGATAATTATACAAGAAGCTATTGTTTTAAACGTTAAAACCGGCGCCGCATCAGTTTGTGAAAACAGATGCGGCGCTGTAACTTCATACCGGCAAGAGCTGCGGGGCCGCACTGCCGACATTATATATTAACATAAATTTAGGCGAGGCGACATACCGATATGATATTTTTTTGTATCTTTGCGTGCGAAAAGCTTATGACAACGACAACCAAAAACACCGATAAAGCGATGATACCGGAGCCGGCTCTGCGCCGACTTCCGTGGTATCTGGCCTACGTCACGCTGCTTGACGAGCGTGGCATCGAGTATGTGTCGTCGACGGCAATATCGCGTGAGCTCAATGTCGACGCCTCGCAGATAGCCAAAGACCTGTCGTTTCTCAACATAAAGGGCAAAACCCGCATAGGCTACGAGGTGAAGCTTCTGTGCCACGAGCTGCAGGAGTTTCTGGGGTTCAAGCGCCGCCACAACGCCGTGGTGCTTGGCGTTGGGTCGCTCGGCGGCTCGCTGATACATGACTCGGGACTCGCCAAATACGGCCTCAACATAGTGGCCGGATTTGATATCGATCAAAATATTGTCGGCACATCGGCCTGCGGAGTTCCCATCCTCGATATCTCATCGCTTGAGGCAACGATATCGCGGCTCAACATCGAGGTGGGAATAATCACCCTCCCTGTCGACCACGCGCAGGAGGGAGCCGAACGGCTGATAAAAGCCGGAATAAAGGCACTTTGGAATTTCACCCCTTACCGCATACGCGCTCCCCGCGGCATTGTCATAACCAACACATCGATTTACGCACATCTGGCGGTGATGTACAACCGTCTTGACGCCCAGAAACGCTTAGATGAATATCCGTCATGAAAATACTTGAGCTGAGAGACTCCGGCAGCAAAGCCAACGGGTCGCTGCCTACACTTATCCTTACCACCGACTCCTCCATAATCCGCGACAACAGACCGGTGTTCCTGCCGGAGATATCGCGCCGCTGGCGCTGCGACTTCTCGGTAGCTTACCTGATAAGCCGTCTCGGCAAGTCGATAGCAGAGAAATTCGCTCCTCGATACTACGACATGATGACACTGTGTGTGCGCCTTGTGCCTCTCGACATCGTGTCGCCCGAAGGAAGCGACACCGAGTGCTGGACACCGTGGGCCACGGCATTTGACGGCGCTCTGGCATTGGGAAAATGGATTGATGCCGCGACCGTCAAGACAGTCGACATCAGGGCTCCGCAAAGCATAACATTCTCCAATGTCATGCCCTCGGTCACTAAGTCAATCAAACTTCTGAGCAAGGACATGGTAATCAAGACAGGCGACATAATCATACCGCCTGCGCCGCTGCTGAGCTGCGACATAAAGATCGGCGACCGGGTAGAAGCCTCGGTCAACGGACAGGAGGTGCTGAAGTTCAACATCAAATGACAATAACAGGTCAACACAAACCATAGACGGCCGGCACACAATAACATCGGTCGCCTGTCGTTATTAAATACACCGGATACCAGCCGGACACATTTCTCAATCATCAACAGAAACAGATTTACAGCTATGTCATACAGAAAAAAGACACTGATATATCTCTCCATGCTATGTGCCATGACAGGCGCCACCGGCGCATCGGCTCTGGACGCGGGATATTACACCTCATCATCGGTACTCTCGTCAGGACATTGGGTAAAAATACGCGTCAATGAGTCAGGCATACAGCAGATTACCCATCAGCAACTGCGTGAATGGGGGTTTGACGACCCGTCGGCTGTGACAGTCTACGGCTTCGGCGGCGTGGCCGGAGTGCGGGAATTTCTTGACGCAAGCATACCCGACGACCTGCCGCAGCAACCCGTTGTCCGCACTGACGACCGCCTGCTGTTTTACGGAGAGTCAAATTACCGTCCCAACTTCATATATGCAGCATCAAAGCCGTCGACCGTATCCGGATGTCCCGACGCCGAGCGCAACCACGCCGCCGATGCCGGCTACTACTTCGTCACCGACTCGCAGCCGTTGCAGCAGCCCGAGCGCATACCCTACAAGCGCATCGGCAACAACCCGTTTCTGAAATATCACTGGGACATATCAATCATCGAGGAAGAGGTAGCCAATCCGTTACATCAGGGGCAGCTCTATTTCGGACGTGACATATCACAGGAAACCGAGCCCCTGAAGTTTTCATTTCCCCTCGATGACCTGTATTACGACAGCAATGCCGGCACTTATTCCAAAGTCGTGCTCCACGACATACTTGTCGGATCAGGAAGCAACCTGACATACGTCCTCTCCTATCCCCACCGGGGTGAAATTGTCGACAAAGTCATCAATATCGACAACAGCGACAAACATATACAGTTCAGTTCCAACGCCAACCGCTCCGACTCATATATATCCATGTCGATGCTGCCTGACGAGACATCTGTCGACTTGACTCTGACAAAAGCGGCCAAATCGACATTCACCTATGCGGCAATCGACCGTCTCGCCTTTGCCTATCAGCGCAAGAACATACTTGGCGACCGCCCGTCAATGCTGCTGTGCTACGACAAGATTGCAGCGGGCGAGGTAATAGAGATTACCCAGTCAAATCCTGATGTAATCGTGTGGAATGTAGATAACCCCTACAACGTGCGCCCGTATCAGACGAGCTACAATTATGGCGGCACGTGGACGATATTCACCACCGAAAAGGCATATAATTTAACAAGATATACGGATACCGCCCACCGCGACATCGTATTCGACCCCAACAAACAACATCTGCCGGTGGAATATGCCGGAGAGGTCAACAATCAGGATATTCACGCCTGCGAAGTGCCCGACCTTGTCATTCTGTCGGCCGATGCCTTCGTCGACCAGGCCGAACGCCTGGCACAGATACACCGCGACCTGCTCGGTCATGATGTCGTCGTGCTGCGCCAGGAAGAGATATTCAATGAGTTCTCGTCGGGAACACCGTCACTGTGGGGCATACGCAAGGCCATGAAGATGTTTTACGACCGTAATCCGTCAAAGATGAAGCACCTGCTTCTGTTCGGAGGCGCATTTTACGACAACCGCGGTCTCACCGCCACCGGCGCATCATTCAAAGAGAAAGGCGCACTTCTGCTCAACTACGGCACCCCATACCACAAGACGATGTCGTCAATCACCAAGGGCTACTCGTGCGACGCCTACTTCGGCATGCTCGGCGAAACTCCCCCCAACGACGAGTTCATAAACAACATGCAGCACATCAACGTCGGCCGCATACCCTTGACCGACAGTTCGCAGGCAGCCAAAGCAGTCGACAAGATATACCAGTATCTGACCTACAGCCCGGCATCCGACATCTACCAGCGCGTGCTTCTGATGGCCGACCACGGCGATACATCAGGCCACATGAGAAGCGCGGAGAAAACCGGAGCGTCATTCCTTGCCAACAACCCCGGAGTAACCCTCATAAAAGGCTACAGCTCTCTGTATCCGACAAAAAACGGAAAGGCTATTCCTGCCAGAGAGGTGATAAAGCAGGCTCTCAAGAAAGGAGTCATGTATCTCAATTACACCGGTCACGGCAAACCCGACTACATAGGCACGTCAAACCTCTACCACATCACTGATGTGCACGACACGCAATACGGCTACTTCCCCTTCGCCATGCTCGCCACATGTCAGGCCTATACATTCGACTGCCTCGAGCAGTCAATAGCCCAGGAGATGGTGATGCAGAACAACGGCGGCATGATAGGTGTCATCGCAGCCTGCCGCGAAGTATATCAGACCCACAACGAGACATTGTCAGAGACAATGGCCGATATATTCTCCAAATCGCCCCAGGGCACCACTACAGGCGACATATTGCGACTGAGCCGCAACTCCATCTATGAAAGAGTCAGCGGACTGAGCGACAACGCATTGATGGTCAACACCTCATGCTACAACCTGTGTGGCGACCCCGCCATACCGTTGTTCTTCTCCGGACATAAGATTACAATCGAGAGCGTCAACGGCGAAGCTTATGACGAAACCGAAGGAAGCCACAAGATCACACCGCTCAAAGCCAATACAATCACAGGCTATATACAAGACCCGTCAGACGCAGGCTCGCCCTGGACTTCGTTCAACGGCAAAGTGATAGTGACTCTCTACGAGCCGTCAATCGACCGCAAATGCATGACATTCGGTAAGAATGACACTATCAAACAGGTATATACCGACGAGGATCAGCTTCTCGAAGCCAACGCCATAGTTACCGACGGCCGCTTTACTGTCAGCTTCACCCCCCCTATGCCTGTGCGCACGGGCGACTTCAACCGCACCACCATCACAGCGGCGCTCCCTGACAACAGCGAGGTAGCGACCACCTACACCATGTCACTCGCCTGCGACCCCGACCTTGCGCCGGAGACACCTGACGACACCGAGGCTCCTGTCATAACTTCGCTCTACATCGACAGCCCCGACTTCGTCAACGGCGGCATGACCGGCCAGGACTTCATCGTCTATGCCTCTGTCACCGACAATGAGAGCGGCATCTACAGCCCGACAGGCACTGTCGGCCCCACTTGCCGCATATCAATCGACGACACGATGAACCATCCCGTGGTAGGAACTGCGATAACCGATAATGGCGACGGCTCTATCGAGATCGAATATCCGTTCACATCGCTCAGCGACGGACGCCACACACTAACCCTCCACATCTCTGACAATGCCGGCAACAGCGCCTCGCGCTCCATTGATTTCACTATCAACAACACCGGAGCCAACGCACGCCTGAGCGTCGAGGAAGAGCCTGCGCGCATACAGGCCACACTCTCGCTCCAACACAACTTCACCGACACTCCGTCAGGCCGCCTCATCATCGAGGATGAAGCAGGCAACACCGTCTATACCCGCTCCGATGTCAACTTCCCGTTCGAATGGGATCTGACCGACATGTCAGGCAATCTCGTGAGCGACGGAGTATACCGCGCCTACGCCATCTGCAAGGGAGGCAATCTCTACGGCCACACTCCCAAAATCGAAATTATCGTGGTGCAGCAGCCCTGACTCCGGCCGCACATCTGATATAAAAAGTCCGCCGCACGACACCGCCGGCGGACTTTGTTCTTTTATCGACACACAGCAATTGACAGCAGCGCCACGCGACCCTCAAAAATTTAACATCACGGTTACAATAAATTCACCGTTTTGCAGTTATAGTAATATATGAAAGCAACTCTCATCAAACCGACCATTATCGGCATAGCATGCCTTATGCTGGCAAGCGGGGCAAAGGCCGACGACAATATCAAGAACGAATTCAACCCTATCGAGACCGGCGTTACCTCGCTCTCGATAGCTCCCGACGCGCGAGGCGCCGCGATGGGCGACATCGGCGCGGCCACCGACCCCGACGCCTATTCCCAGTTCTGGAACCCGTCGAAATATGCGTTCGCCTACTCCGAAGCGGCCGTATCGCTGAGCTACACCCCGTGGCTGCGCAAACTTGTCAATGACATCTTCCTTGCCGATGTGTCGGGCTACTGGAAACTCGGTTCAAACGACAACCAGGCCGTATCGGCATCGCTGCGATATTTCTCGCTCGGCGAGGTCAACACCAACGACCCGTCAGGCGTAAGCACCCAGAGCCTCAACCCCTACGAACTGTCGTTTGATGTCGGTTATTCCCGCAAACTGTCAGAGAAATTCTCGATGGGAGTAGTGTTCCGCTACATCTATTCCGACCTCGGCTTCTCCAATTCAAACGCCGGCGACCAGACCGTCGGAGCTTCGGCATTCTCGGCCGACATCTCGGGCTACTACACCACCTACCCTATCGTGGGCCGCAGCGAATGCCAGTGGTCATGGGGATGGAACATATCAAACATCGGTACGAAGGTCAACTATAACAACGGCGAAGACCCTGCGTTTCTGCCCACCAACCTTCGTCTCGGCACCACATTCACGTTCCCTCTGGCCGACTACCATAACCTCGCTCTCTCGGTCGACCTTAACAAACTGCTTGTTCCGACCCGTCCGCGCGAAAGCGACTTCGCCGACGACACCGACGGCGAGCGCGAATATCTCGACGCTCTTCAGGAGTGGCAGGACATGTCGCCCATCACCGGCATATTCAAGTCATTTTCCGATGCACCCGGCGGCCTCAAAGAGGAGTTGCGCGAGATAACCTACTCGCTCGGCGCCGAATATTCCTACAACCAGCAGTTTTTCCTGCGTGCCGGATATTACCACGAAAGCCAGTATAAAGGCAACCGCCAGTATTTCGGCATAGGCGCCGGCTTCTCGCTCAATGTGCTGCGTCTCGACGCCTCCTACATGATAGCAACCGCACAGCAGTCACCTCTCGACCAGACACTGCGCTTCTCACTTACATTTGACATGGACGGCTTGCGCGAGATACTCGGCAAACGCAGATAATCGACTCGCAGCCTGCATAATCATTGACGGTTACAAAATCTCCGATAGATATGGATATACGATCAGGCAACGGATTTGACGTGCACCGCTTCGCCCCCGACCGCGAGCTATGGCTCTGCGGCGTGAAAATACCTTACGAACTCGGACTGCTCGGTCACAGCGATGCCGACGTGGCAATACACGCCTTGTGCGACGCACTGCTGGGCGCACTCGCCCTGCGCGACATCGGCTACCACTTTCCCGACACAGCCGAAGAATATCGCGGTGTCGACTCGCGAGTGTTGCTCCGCAAGGTCGTCAGCATGATCGAAGAGCGCGGCTACTCGATATCAAATGTCGATGTGACAATCATCGCGCAGGCGCCAAAACTGCTGCCATACATTCCTCAGATGACAGCAACACTTGCCGGCGACATGAAGGTTGCAGCCGACCGCGTGTCGGTCAAGGCCACCACTACCGAACGCCTCGGCTTCACCGGACGCAAGGAGGGCATAGCGTCACAGGCGACAGCACTGCTGATAAAAGCACTGTAACATTCCCTTCCCGTCATATACGGAAATGAATATGTTCAGTTGGCTTTTGGAGCGAGTGAGGCGAGGATGTTGCGGAGCTCCTCGTCAGTGGCCGTAAGGCGGTTGCGGCATTCGGCAATCAGCTCGGTGGCGCGGCGTGTCATGGCCGAGAGGCGGTCGATGTCGCAGTTGTCGCTCTGCATTTCGCGCAGTATGGTGTCAAGTTCGTTGACAGCCTCGCGATATGACATTTCCTTTACGCTGGTATTCGATATTTCCATATTGCAATATTAAGTAACATTATGATACTGTAGACTTGATTTCGCCGCAGGCGAGTTGTGTTGTCAGCTGTGCGCCGTTTTCAACAGTCGCAGCGTCAGTGAGTATGCGGCCGTCGCAGCGTGTGACGGAATATCCGCGCGCAAGCACTGCCTGCGGAGAGAGTGCCTTCAGCAGGCGTTCATCGGCATTAAGTCTGTCGCGCTGCATGGTCAGCGCCGACTGCGCGGCATGCTCTATCTGCGTCTGCATTGCGTTGATTTTCTCAAGTGCCGGAACGATACGGCGGGTAGTAAGGTTGGAGAGCGAGTTTATACTGTTGACAAGCCTGGAGTCGGCATGACGCACGGCATTGAGCGGGAACACCGAGATGACGCCTTCGAAATAGCTCAGCTGCTCCTTTTCGGCCGCCATAATATCAGAGGCTCGCTGCAGCAGGGCGCTGCCGATGGAGTTGAGACGGTTGAGAAGCGACTCGCCACGCTTGACAAACCACTCGGCGGCTGCCGTAGGTGTCTTGACACGGCGGTTGGCCACATAATCGAGCACAGTGATGTCGCGCTCGTGGCCTATGCCTATCATCACCGGCAGCGGGAAGCGGGCCACAGCCGCCGCAAGCTCATAGTCCTCGAAGCATTGCAGGTCGAGCGACGCTCCGCCACCACGTATGATTACAACACCGTCCCAGCGGTCGGTCTCGGCGGCGATGCGCTCAAGAGCCGCGAGGATGGTCGGACGGGCTTTCTCCCCCTGCATCATGGCCTCGAACAGTTTTACCGTAAAGCGGATGTGCGCCTCATTGCCGAAAAGCTGATTGAGGAAATCGCCGTAGCCCGCCGCCGACGGCGATGATATCACCGCCAGCCGTGTCGGCACATCAGTCCACGCCAGACGCCGGTTGAGCTCGATAATACCTTCGCGGGTCAGACGGTCGATGATTTCCTGACGACGGCGCATCAGATCGCCCATCGTGTAGGCCGGATCGATATCCGAGGCGATGACCGACAGTCCGTAGAGCTTGTGTATGCTCGGAGCCACACACACCTTGACCTTGATGCCGGTTGACAGCGGTTGCCCGGTTCCGCTCATAAACTTGGCGTTAAGGCTGTTGAAAAGATAATTCCAGATGCGCAGCGGGATTTTTGCAACCGGCTTCCCGTCGTCATCTTTCTCGACAAGGTCAGCGTAGCAGTGTCCGCCTCTGAGACCGAAGTCGGATAGCTCGCCGACAACCCACACATCAGTGACCTGCGGCACCTTGACAAGTTTCTGCAAGGTGGCGCAGAGCTGTGATATCGTCATCGACTTTCCGTCCGTTTGCTCCTCAGTGCCGGGCAGCGCGTTGCCTATGTCGCGTTTCATCGTCTGACCGGTTTGAATGATCGTCCTGTCCACACGTAGTCGAGCCGCGGGGCAAGGGCTGCCTTCACCTTATCGGAGTTTTCCACCGATATGTAGTCGCCGGTCTGAGGCTCGAAGGTCAGTGTTGAAGTCTCTGGATTATATCGCGCGTCGACCATCAGAAACGGCAGAGCGTTTTCAATCTCACGCATGCTGTCGGCAGGGATTTTTCCGGTCCAGTCGGCAAGCGAGGGTTCGCGCAGAAGTCGGTCGGAGTCAATTTTGTTCCAACGCGAGTCATAGAAGGTTACCGTAGCGTCGGTAGCGGGAGTCTCTACACGGTCTACGGTCATGATAATCGACGACTTGCCGTAGGGAAGCATGGCGAACGTGATGTTATGAGCCTCGCCGGTCAAGAGTGTTATCGTAGACTCCGTCATCTCGGTAATCACCGCATCCTCTCCCATCTTGTTTTTTACCGTTCGCGCCACGCCGCTCTCATAGTAGTCGAGCATATCGAGAAGAGTCGACGCGTCAATGGTGAGAAGCACCTTTTCAGGCGCGGTAGTCACAACGCTGCGCGGCGTCATCTGCGCCGTCATTGTCGCGATGCCCGCAAGGGCAATCAGAGAAGATATAATCCGTGACTTCATTATAGATCGTGACTTTATTATAGATATGGTTATTTTTTACGTGATTTCCGGCCGGCGCCTTTCGCCTTCCGGTCGAAGAACTGACTGTCGAAATCGCCCGAACGGTTTTCGCGGGCCTTGCGGGTGGCTGCGCGGGCATAGTCTTTGTCAGCCTCTGCTATCTCGCTGTAAACGCGTTTTCCCATGAAATCGAGCCCTTTGAGCGAGTGCACCACCCTCTGGGCGTCTTTTTTCTTTATGTCAAACAGTGAATATCCCGGCATGAGGTCGATACGGCCGACGTCAACACGCGCCCCCTCGATGTTCTTGTTGAGCATGTCAATGAGATTTCCGGCATAGAAACCGTCGTTCTTGCCAAGATTGACATATATGCGTTCCATGCCCTTTTCGGCAGTGCGGCGGTCTTTCTCCTTGTCAGTGCGGGGCGCTGACTTCTCTTTCTCCTTGCGCTCTTTTTTCGCCGGCTTTTCGTCGATGAAATCGATTGCGGGGGCATCTTTGTAATAATCGAGCAGACGCTGGAACTCAAGCGACAGCACGCGGCGAATGAGGTCGTCGGCCGAAAGCCAGCCGAGTTTCTTTATGACACCGGGGAGATAACGCTCCATCTCGGCGTCGTTGACCTGCACCTTCTCTATGCGGTCGGCAAGCGAATAAAGCTGCTTCTCGATAATATGCTCGGGGGTGGGCACCTCCTTGCGCTCGAATTTCTTGCCGATGATGCGCTCTATTTCACGCAGCCGGCCTTTTTCGCGGGAGTGGATTATGGCGATGGATACACCGGTCTTGCCTGCGCGGCCCGTACGGCCGGAGCGATGGGTATATACGGCGGTGTCTTCGGGCAGACCGTAGTTGATTACATGAGTGAGGTCGTCGACATCAAGGCCTCGGGCAGCCACGTCGGTTGCCACGAGTATACGCACCACGCGGTCGCGGAATTTCTTCATCACGATATCGCGCTGCTGCTGCGAGAGGTCGCCGTGGAGCGCCTCGGCGTTATAGCCTTCCTGACAGAGACGGTCGGCAATCTCCTGTGTGTCGCGTCGCGTGCGGCAGAAGATGATGCCGTAGATATTGGGCGAGTAGTCGACAATGCGCTTGAGCGCGAGATATTTGTCGCGGGCATTGACCATATAGTATATGTGCTTGACGTTGGTGGCGCCTTCGTTGCGCGTGCCAACCACAAACTCCACGGGGTCATGCATGTATTTTTTTGCGATGCGTCCGATTTCGGCAGGCATCGTGGCCGAGAACATCAGCATCTTGCGCTCCGACGGCACGTGGTCGAGTATTTCATTGATCGAGTCAAGGAAGCCCATATTGAGCATCTCGTCGGCCTCGTCGAGGATTACGGTGTGCACATCGCCGAGCTTTGCCACTCCGCGGTTGATAAGGTCGATCAGACGACCCGGAGTCGCCACGATGATCTGCACGCCGCCGCGCAGCGAGCGTATCTGGCTCTCGATGCTCGAGCCGCCATAAACGGGAAGCACTCTGACATCGGGAAGATATTTGGAAAAATCAGCCAGGTCAGATGCTATCTGAAGGCAAAGCTCGCGGGTGGGAGCAAGGATGAGCGCCTGCGGCGAATGATTTTTCTGATCTATGCGCTGCAGCACCGGCAGCCCGAAAGCGGCCGTCTTGCCGGTTCCTGTCTGAGCAAGCGCCACAACGTCGCCCTCTTTACTGAGCAGATGCGGTATCACCTGCGCCTGCACGGGCATCGGCTGTTCAAAACCCAGTTCCTCGACAGCCTTCAAAAGCGGTTCGCTTACTCCTAATTCTTCAAATGTCATTTTGTATAATTTTTATTTTAAAACGGAATTCCGTCGCGCCGGTAATCCCTACCGGCCTGCCAACGGAAAATATCCTACAAAGATACAACAAGTTACGTTAACTTTTTCTCTAAACCCCGACAAATTTTTCCGAACCGCGGAATAAAATGCCTCCCGCAGCGAGGTCGAAGCAGCGTAAGGCGAGACAAATCGGGACAAATATACGAACTTTGATATTATTAACGATTTTTTTTGAAAAGGTATTAATCAATTTATTAACTTTGTCGGTTGAATTTGAATTTGTCACATTCAACACCGGCCATCCGCTGCAAGGGTGCCGGCTCACAACCCGCCGCCGGGCGGCCAAAACCGGAAACATCAATGATAAATCTCACAATAGACCGAGGCAACACCACCACAAAACTGGCGCTCTGGGAAGGCTCCGAGCCGACTTCGACATCGACTCTTTTCAATGCCGACAATGCGACATTGCTCCGTGCCATAAGCGAACTGACGTTTGACCGCGCTGCAATCTGTTCGGTTGCAGACCCGGTGGAAGGTCTCGGGGAGATGCTTGAGCAGAGGGGAATAAAGCTCCTGACGCTCAGCGCAACGACCCCGATACCCATCGGCAACATGTATGCGACACCGCATACCCTCGGAGTAGACCGCATAGCGGCCGCCGTAGGCGCCCACACGCTCTATCCCGGCAGGGAGCTGCTTATAGCCGATATCGGCACATGCGTCACCTACGACCGCATCGACACCGACGGAAATTTCGTCGGCGGCAACATCGCCCCCGGCATAGGCATGCGTCTGCGCGCCATGCACACATTCACCAAGGCGCTTCCACAGGTAGCCAGCACCGGCGACACCCCTCAATGGGGCATATCGACCGACACGGCAATGCGTTCAGGCGCATTCTACGGAGTGGTGGCCGAGGTGTCATATTATCATTCGCTTCTCGACAGCGAAGGACTCACGCTGCTCACCGGCGGCTGGAGCGAAAAAGTGGCAAAAGCTCTTGACTTCGACGCAAGACTTTGCCCGTTACTTGTAAACAGAGGTCTTAACAGAATATTACAATATAATGAAACCAATCCGCATTAATACGGTATTTATGGCCGTCGCAATGGCGCTGATATCACTCTGCGCGCCGTCAGTGTCGGCACAAAGCAATGTAGTGTCGCCCTATTCACGTTTCGGCTACGGCATACTCAATGACCATGCCTCGTCGACGCAGCGCGCCATGGGAGGCATAGGCTACGCCATGAACGACGGACGACAGATCAACTCGATGAACCCTGCGTCATACGCTGCAATCGACACCCTGACATTCCTGTTTGACATGGGCGTCGACCTGAAAAGCGTCAACCTCAAGCAGGGCAACGAATCGGGCAACAAGCTCACCGGAGGACTCGACTACCTGTCGATACAGTTTCCGCTTGGCAAATACATGGGCGGAAGCGTAGGTTTCCTCCCCTACTCCGAAACCGGCTATGCATTCGGCGAGGAGATAGTCAACGGCGAGGAAGCACATCAGGGTCAGGGAGCAATCAACGAACTGTATGTGGGAGTGAGCGCGCGTCCGTTCAAGGGGTTCACAATCGGTGCCAACGTGTCATATCTGTTCGGCAACCTTATCAACGACACGTATCTGACCACCGACAACTCTTCGACCACACTGTTTGAGAAAGTGCTTGAAGTGCGTGACTACGACCTTCGCTTCGGAGCGCAGTATTCGGTCAATATCGGCTCGAAACACCGCGCCACCCTCGGTGTCGTCTACTCCCCCGGAAAGGATTTCCGCGGCAAGACCTACGGCGTCTATTATGATGTCACCACCACGACCAACAAGCCCGACACCGTGGGCTACACCCATCTCAAAGGCAAATACTCACGTCCTGCCACCTACGGCATCGGCCTCAACTATCAGTGGAACAACCGTGTCATGGCCGAAGTCGACTTCACCTACCAGCCGTGGCGCGACGCCAAGGCCGGAGCGCTCGAAGGCTTCGAGCCATCAAAATTTGACAACCGCTGGAAAGTAAACCTCGGTCTGCAATATACGCCCGACCCCCGCGGCAGCTATCTCAAGCGCGTGCGCTACCGCGTCGGCGCGCTCTACAACCGCGACTATATCATGGTCGGCGACAACAACGTCAAAGACATCGGCATATCGTTCGGTCTGGGACTCCCGACACCTATCAGCCGTCTGACAAAAACTGTGGTCAATCTCGGCTTCGAGTATCGACACAGGCAGTCGTCGCCGGTCAAACTCGTGACAGAAAATTATTTCCAGGTCACCCTGGGCATCAACTTCAACGAGCTTTGGTTCTGGCAGAACAAGATACAGTAACAAACGCTCCGCGGGGCGGCATCGCGCACAGCATGATGCCGCCCCGGGCGCAGTCAATCCAACAGCCTCATGTCGAAATCATTCAAGAAATTTCTGCCGCAGAAAAAGCGCTGGTGGGCACTGATAATCACAGGTGCTGTCATCGGCGCCATGATTGCCACAGGCAAAAAGGAGCAGGAAAATGTGGCTTCGATTGACTACGACCCGGAGACAACGCCGACAATGTATACCTCCGACGCCACATCCTATGTGTCTGACTCCGGTTACACACGCTACTACATCGAGACGACGCAATGGTATGTGTTTGACGAGGCAAAAGAGCCCAACTGGAAATTTCCAGAGGGGCTTTACGGAGAGAAATTTGACAACGACATGGCCGTCATCGCCACATTCGAATGCGACTCGGCTGTCTATCTTAGCGTGCAGAAGCTGTGGGAACTCGTAGGCAATGTGCGCATCAACAACGAATATGGCGACCGCTTCATGACGCAGCATCTATTCTGGAACACCGCCGACCACAAGATGTATTCCGACTCGTTCATACATATCGAGAAATCGGAACGCATCATCGAGGGATACGGATTTGTGTCAGATGAACGCATAACCGACTATGTTGTCAACCGCCCCACAATGATAATACCGGCAAGCGAACTCAACCGCGACCGCGACGCCGCGGCTCCCGCCGACAGCGCGGCAGCCCCTGCCGACTCGATGGCTACGGGAGTTGCGCGCCGACGTCCGCCACGTCCGCGCGAAGGATACGCGCCCTCCGCTCCTGCGGCACCGACACCGGGCGGACATGTGCCCGGCAGCCACAACTCACGCCGGAACGACCCGCGACGGCTGACCCCGGCATACGCCGAACCGGGACGCGTCGAACGTCTCCGCCCCGTTGAAGAGGTATCGCTTACAACCGAAAAAGCTCACCCCGCCCCCGCCCCAAAGAAATAAAACAGAATATGGTCACCTGGATAATAATAACATTGATCTCACTGATTTTCTCGGCTCTCTTTTCAGGCGTCGAGATAGCATACGTCACTTCCGACCGCGTGCGCACAGAGCTTGACGTAAAAAAGGGAGGACCTATCAGCCGAGCGCTCAACATCTTTTACCGCCATCCCGAATTTTTCATCTCCACCATCCTTGTCGGCAACAACATAGCGCTGGTAATCTACGGCATGGGGTTCGCCAAGTTTCTTGAAGAGCCGCTTGTCGAGGCCGGAGTGGGCGAATTTCCGGTGCTTCTGATACAGACTCTCGTGTCGACCGGAGTGATACTTCTTGCCGGCGAGTTTTTCCCCAAGACGATTTTCCGCATCAATCCCAACGCGTCAATCAAACTTTTCGCGTTGCCGATGATGGTTATCTATGCCCTGCTCTATCCGATATCGCTGTTCACGACATGGCTGTCGAGAGCGATGATGAAACTCTTTGGTGTCAGCGACGAGCAGGCCGCGTCGGGACTGCTGTCAGTGGGCGACCTCAACCAGTATCTCGAACGCACCATCGACGATGTGGAGGAGAAGAAAGAGACCGTAGAAAACGAAGTCAAGATATTTCACAATGCGCTCGATTTCTCCAACACTCATCTGCGTGACTGCATGACACCTCGCAACGAGATTTTCGCAGTCGACATCGACCGCGTCGACCGCGAGGAGCTATGCCGCCTGTTCACTTCGTCGGGACGCTCCAAACTCATTGTCTACAAGGAAGATATCGACAACATACTCGGTTATATCCACGTGTCTGAGCTGTTTCACACCGACATCGACTGGCGCACACGCCTCAAGGAGGTAATCTATGCTCCCGAAACGGTGCTTGCCAACAAGATGATGCGACGCCTGCTTTCTGAAAAGCGCTCCATAGCGATTGTGGTCGACGAGTTCGGCGGCACATCGGGAATGGTGACCCTCGAAGATCTTGTCGAAGAGATATTCGGCGATATCCAGGACGAGCACGACCACGCACGCCTCACCGCACGCCGGCTTCCCGACGGCTCATACGAGTTCTCTGGCCGAATAGAAATCACCACGCTCAACGACACATTCCATCTCGACATTCCCGAAGATGACGAATATCAGACCCTCATGGGCTACATACTCCACACCACGGGAGCCATACCGGAGCAGGGCGAGGTGGTAATACTCGAAAACCTGCGCTTCGAGATACTCAAGAAAAGCGCGACGCGTCTCGAACTCATCGGCGTTACGGAAATCCAACCGGAAAAGAACGAACAATGAAAAAATCACCCATCTATACACGCACCGGCGACAAGGGGATGACATCGCTTGTCGACGGAACACGCCTTGCCAAAAACAGCGTGCGCATCGAAGCCTACGGCACAGTCGACGAACTCAACTCGTTTGTCGGGGTGCTCATCGCCGCCGAACCGCTCACCGGCTACGACCGTGAGCTTCTCACCGACATACAGGCGCGCCTGTTTGACATCGGCAGTTATCTGGCATCGGGCAACGCCGAGATGTCGGAACGTCTGACTCCGAGTCTCGACGGCTCGCTTGAGGCTCTCGAACATGCCATCGACCTCTATGACAGCGAAGTGCCGCAGCTGCGCTCATTCGTTCTGCCGCAGGGCGCTCCATCGGCCTCCGCAGCCCATGTGGCACGTGCAGTGGCCCGCCGCGCCGAACGCCGCATACTGGCATTCAACGACTATCTGGCCGAGCATGCCGACGACGAAGGGAACACGGCTCAGCGCTGCGTCGACCCCTCCGTGATAAAATATATCAACCGTCTGAGCGACTACCTCTTCATACTCAGCCGCCACTGCAACCATATTGCGGGAGTGGCCGACATCTGCTGGCATCCGGCGAAACCGAAAACACAGTCCGGACAATAATAGAGTGTCGGAATTCAAACCGTATTAAAAAAACCGTATTAAAATAAGAGAGAGTCTGATAACAATACTCCAATATGATTCTTGACATCGTATATCTCGTAGCCGGTCTGGTACTCATACTCGTCGGAGCCAATGCCCTAACCGACGGCGCGTCGGCGCTTGCCCGGCGTTTCGGCATCTCCGACCTTGTGGTAGGCCTGACGGTGGTGGCATTCGGCACCTCCACCCCGGAGCTCGTCATCTCAGTGCTGTCGGCGGCAAAAGGCAATCCGGGACTCGCCATAGGCAACATCGTGGGCTCCAACATATTCAACATACTCGCCATCATCGGCATCACGGCAATGGTGCGCCCTATCGTCATAGAGCGGTCGGTGATGACGCGCGAGGTGCCGATGGTGCTGATATCCTCGCTTGTAATACTCATAATGGGCAATACCGGACTGCTCGACGGCGAAAGCGCTTCAGTGCTGTCGCGTGCCGACGGACTGCTGCTGCTCATGTTTTTCGGCATTTTCATGTGGTATACTTTTGCCACGGCGAAGAGCGCCACGCCTGACGAACCGGTCGGAACAAATGCCGCCGGCAAGGGGCAGTTCCGCCCTCTCAAGGCTGTGATGTGGGTCATCGGCGGCCTGGCAATGCTCGTGGTCGGCGGCGACCGTTTTGTGGCCGGAGCGTCGGGCATAGCGTCGATGTTGGGTATCAGCGACGCCGTAATCGGCCTGACGATAGCTGCCGCCGGGTCATCGCTGCCCGAACTTGCCACTTCGATTGTGGCGGCACGCAAGGGACGCACGTCGATGGCGGTAGGCAATGTCATAGGCTCGAACATTTTCAACATATTTTTTGTGCTCGGCACCACCGCGACTGTCCATCCCGTGGCATTCGGCACCATCGGCAACACCGACCTGCTCACGCTGACCGGAGCTTCGGTGATGTTTCTGGCATGCGGCTGGCTCTTCGGTAAGCGCACCATCACGCGCGCCGAGGGCACGGTGTTCGCTCTGTGCTACGTAGCCTATATCACCTATCTTGTAGCAAATGCCTGACATGAAAAAGAAAACGACAGCCCTACTTGAATATCTGCGCGGTTTCAATCCGCTTTGCGTAGCGATAGCGCTGAGCCTGCTGATGCTTGCCGTCATTTTATACGTCAGAGGGACAACCAACTGCAACTCTGACACACCGTCATATATAAGCGCCTGGAACGATTGCTACCGTTACGGTGAAATCGACATTTTCCGTACGCCCGTCTATCCGATATTGATCGGCACGGGCCGCATGCTTTTCGGAGCCGACCACTGGGGGCTGTTGCCGACGATAGTACAGATCATCGTATTTTATGCATGCGGCATCGCATTCAGCCGCATGGCACTCGGCATCATATCCAACCGACGTGTAGCATGGTTCACCGTATTCCTGTATTTTCTTTTCTATCCGATATTAAATACATTGTCGCTGATGGGCACCGAAGCTCTTGGTTTCAGCCTGACGGCGCTCTGGATGTATTGCGTATGGCGTTTCATGCAGCGCGCACGCCTGAGCTATGGCATTGCCATATCGCTGCTGACCGTAGCGGAGATAATGCTGCGCCCGTCGCTGCTGATACTGGCGCTGGCAATAGTGGGGTTGGCGCTGGCAGGAGTGTTTGTCAAACAGTATCGCAGACAGGGCTTGCTGCTGTTGCTTACGCTGATACCTGTAGGAGCTGTCTACAAGATATATGTCGATGAAATGGAGCGTCTCACCGGTTTCGACACAATCTCGGTGGTTTCGGTATACAACAACTACTATATGGCGCGCCAATACAATGACATATTTCCCGAACTTCTGCCAGACAAGCCTGAGGCGGTGGAACTGATGCGCCGTTACCATAAGGAAGGTGACTGCCTGTCGCGGGAATATCTTTTGAAACTATGGTCGGAAATAACTGAATTAGAGAAAACCGGCATATTGACTTACAGGGAGATGAACGATTACGCCATGGCCATGAAAAAAAACTATCCCGAAATATGGTATAAGTATATCTTCAGACGCATTGGAGACAGCCTCGTATCGATGGGTCCGCTGAAAAACGCCTGCAACTATCTTGTCGTGCTGTGTTATTCGATATTGTTTGTAACGGCATGGATAAAATGCCGGAAATTCTCAATTATAAATTTCTTAACGCTGATGATAGGCGGAGGCAGTCTGCTTTCGTTGTTTCTTTACGCACAAAATGACTTCGGACGACTGATGCTGCCGACTTCTGCCGTGCTAATACTGATGGGAGGGCAGTTACTCAACTGCCTGCGGTTTCGACCTTTCGGGTTCAGACTCGTCAACTTCTACGAAAAGAGATAAGGAAATCAGTGTAAAAAGCGGCTGTTAAATGGGGGCAATATATTCCCCCGCACTGTTGCTACCCGGCTTTGCTGACTCTGAAAAATGGCAAGAGGGTGTATCATAACAAAATATTCAACTGAGTTTTTATTTTTGTTATGATACACCCACTAAGTTTTATCTGCATATTTCTTAGCAATCCACTTCGGTCAGGGCGCCTGTAGTGGAGTCGATTATGAAGCCGCGTATCGAGATATCGCGCGGGATGAGCGGATGATTACGGATGGCTGTCACGGTGTCGATTACGCTCTTGTGCGTGTCACCGAAACCGTAGAGCCATTTCTCGAAGTCAATGCCACAGAAACGTATCATGTCGATAGTCTCCTGCCTGATGCCCCGCTGAAGCATGTGACTGATCATTGACTCAGCGCTCATGTGGCAGGCGCCGCAATCACTGTGGGCCACCACCATCACCTCCTCGACATGCAGCTCATAGATAGCGACCATAAGCGAACGTATCACCGACCCGAAGGGGTGCGAGATGATGCCGCCGGCATTTTTTATCAGTTTCACATCGCCGTTCTTTATGCCGAGCGCTGCGGGCAGCAGTTCGGTGAGACGCGTATCCATACATGAAAGGATTGCGATTTTCTTGTCAGGATATTTATTGGTTATGAACGGTTCGTAACCTTTCTCCTCTACAAATTTCCTGTTATGACGTAATATTTCCTCTATCATGATTTTAAGTATTATTTCAACATCATCGCAGCCGCCTGTATAGCCTCGCAGAGTGTGGGGTGAGGGTGGATTGTGCGTGTCAGCGCAGCTGCCGTCAGCCCATTGGCCATCGCCACGGCCACCTCCTCTATCAGGTCGGCGGCATGGGGTCCGACTATCTGGCAGCCGAGAATATTGCCGGTTTCTGCCTCAGCTATCAGTTTTACCATACCGTCGGTCTCGCCGATAGTCACAGCTTTGCCATTACCCCGGAACGGCACTTTGGCCGTACGGCATGCAATACCGGCTTCCTTGCACTGCTGCTCGGTCATGCCGGCCATCGAAGCTTCCGGCGAAGTGAATACCACCGACGGCACCACCGAAGCGACGACATCCTCGCCGGCCACGATGCGGGCCTGAGCCGAAGCAGCGTGGGCAAGCATGCAGATGCCGTTGACATCGCCGATGGCATATATTCCGGGGGCGGAAGTCCGCATGGTGCGCGGGTCGACAGTTATCGCGCCGCGGTCGGTCTCCACTCCGGCGACTTCGAGGCCGCCGGGCAGATTGGGACGCCGGCCGACTGCCATCGCCGTCACCGATGCCTCAACAACACCTTCCTTCGTCCCCGCACGGTAACGCACCGCACCGTGCTCAATAGCAGTGACCTCCGCACCTGTGACAAATGTGACGCCCGCCGATGTCATCGACATGCGCAGACGCTTCGCCATGTCCTTGTCAAACTGCGGAAGCACCTCCTTGAAATACTCAATTACGGTGACGCGGCTGCCCAGAGCAGAGAATATCGAGGCAAACTCCAGGCCGATGACTCCGCCGCCTATTATGGCGAGAGAGTCGGGCAGGGCCTCGAGCGACAGCAGTCCGTCGGAAGACACAGCTTCAGAAGCGCCCGGCACAGGCAGAGAAGCGGCCGACGAACCTGTAGCAATGACTATGCGGTCGGCAGTCATCGACTCGCCGTTTACCTCAACCGTCATCGGCGCCACAAACCGGGCATCGCCTATGACTACATTGACCCCGGAAAGAAGCATCCCGACGTTCTGACGCAGAGTGTCGACAATCACATCACGACGTCTGCGCAGAGCGGAAAAATCAATTCCCGTGACTGTCAGCCCGATGCCATAGTCAGAAGCCGCGGCCGCACTTCTTGCCAGCGACGCCGCATGAGCCATTACTTTAGTCGGGATACAGCCCCGGTTAAGACAAGTGCCGCCAAGACGGTCGCGCTCGACAAGAGTCACATCATGAGACTGACGGGAGAGCATAGCCGCAAGTTCGTAACCGCCGGGACCGGCTCCTATTATGATATATTTCATGTCAATAAGTGTTTACAATTCGTCGAATGTCAGGCGCGGATGAAGGGCGGCATCCGTGTCGTCGGGACGTCGCACGGGTGTGGTGTGCGGCGCAGATTTCACCGTTTCAGGGTCAGATGCAGCCTCGAGAGCGATGTCACGCATGGCCGATATGAAACTGTCGATGGTGTCGAGGCTCTCGGTCTCAGTCGGTTCTATCATCAGCGACTCGTGGAAAAGAAGCGGGAAATAGATTGTAGGAGCATGGAAACCGTAGTCGAGGAGCCGTTTGGCGACATTGAGCGTGGTGACGCCTGTCGATTTGTCCTTAAGGCCGTCAAACACAAACTCATGCTTGCATACGGTGTCGACCGGCAATTCGTAAAGGTCACGCAGTGATTCCTTGATATAGTTGGCATTGAGGGTGGCAAGACCGCCGGCCTCCATCAGACCGTCGGCTCCGAGCGAGAGTATATAGCTCAAAGCACGCACCACAACCGCGAAATTGCCGAGCGTTGAGCTTACGCGCCCCATCGCGTCGGGCGACGATATGATATCGTAAGTGCCGTCGGTTTTCTTAATGACACGCGGGTTGGGAAGCAGATGCTCAAGTCCTTTGCGCACGCCCACCGGACCGGAGCCAGGGCCACCGCCGCCGTGAGGTGTGGAAAAAGTCTTGTGCAGGTTGATATGCATTATATCGAAGCCCATGTCGCCCGGACGCGCTATGCCGAGCATCGGGTTGAGGTTGGCGCCATCGTAGTAAAGAAGTGCCCCGGCATCATGCACCATACGGGCAATTTCAGGTATCTGACGTTCGAAAATGCCCAGAGTGTTGGGGTTTGTCATCATCATCGCGGCAACTGTGTCGTCGAGCAATGGAGCGAGAGCCTCCACGTCGACAGTGCCGTCAGGCAGACTGCGGACGGGCACCACCTGAAGTCCGGCCACGGCAGCCGACGCGGGATTTGTGCCATGAGCCGAATCCGGTATTATCACTTTCGTGCGTCTGCGGTCGCCACGTGAGTCATGCCATGCGCGGCAGAGCATCAGGCCGGTAAGCTCGCCGTGGGCGCCGGCGTAGGGATTGAGAGTGAACTCAGCCATTCCTCCGATTTCTGCAAGAGCCTCGGCCAGAGTATGGTATATGGCAAGCGCCCCCTGACAGTAACGCACCGGAGTGTCGGGATGCAGAGAGGCTATGACCGGATCGGAGGCCATCTCTTCGTTGATTTTCGGATTATACTTCATGGTGCACGACCCGAGCGGATAAAATCCGGTGTCGACACCGAAGTTGTTGGTCGACATATTGGTGTAATGGCGCACCACCGTCAGTTCGTCAGCCTGAGGCAGCCCGATATCTGACTTGCGCAGCAAAGCGTCGGGAAACGAGGCTATTGCATCGGGAAAATGTCGGTCGGGAAGCGAGTAACCGCGGCGCCCCTGTCGCGACAGCTCGAAGATGAGTTTATCGTAGAGTTTATTATTCATGACTGCAAGGCTTTAACGGTTTCGACATAACGGTTTAGCTCCTCGGGCGTGCGCATTTCTGTCACAGCGATGAGCAGTCGGTCAGGAGCGGTTGCCACTCCGGCGAGAATACCGGCTCCGGCAAGAGCGTCAATGATTTCTCTGGCATCGACCGATGTCGTCATTTCGAATTCATTGAGGAACGGCCGGTCGGGATATGCAAGACGCATCTTTCCGGTGAGCTCGAGCTCACGCGCGAGCCAGTGGGCGCCGGCGGCGCCGAGACTGTTGGCCTGACGCAATCCTTCATCGCCCATCAGCGACATGTAGATTGTGACATAGAGCGCCATCAGCCCCTGGTTCGAACAGATGTTTGAGGTTGCCTTCTCGCGGCGTATATGCTGCTCGCGGGCCTGAAGGGTGAGCACGAAGGTGCGCTGTCCGGAGGCATCGGCGGTAGCGCCGACGATACGTCCGGGCAGCTTGCGCATCAAAGATTTCGACGCTGCGACATAGCCCAGATACGGGCCGCCGAAACTCAACGGTATGCCGAGCGACTGCGCGTCGCCGACGGCGATATCCGCGCCCCATTCTCCGGGAGAGCGCAACGTGGCGAGGTCGATGGCTATACTGTTGATTATCAGCAGGGCGCCGGCGCCGTGTATCATGTCGGACAGACCGGTGAAATCCTCCACGATGCCGTGTCTGTTGGGCTGCGGAAGAATTACACCGCCGATATTGCCGTCGGAAAGGAGCGACCTGAGGGCATCGACAGAGGTAACACCGTCAGCTTCAGGAATTTCCACGATATTAGTGCCGTGATAGCGCGCGTATGTACAAATGGTTTCCTTCACCGCGTCACTGAGAGTGGCGGAATAGGCCACCCGCTGACGCTTGCGTGAATTGGCAGCCGCAAGAAACATCGCCTCGGCGGTGGCAGTGGCGCCGTCGTAGAGCGATGCATTTGATATCTCCATGCCGGTGAGGCGCGCCATCATTGTCTGATACTCAAAGATATATTGCAGTGTACCCTGCGATATTTCAGGCTGATAGGGTGTATATGAGGTAAGAAATTCGCTGCGAGAGAGAATATGCGGGATTACAGCGGGGGTGTAGCGGTCGTAGTGTCCGTTGCCGGCAAAGCATGCAAGGTGGCTGCAACTATCGGTGAGAGAGCGGAAAAAAGCGCGCACCTCGACCTCGCTCATAGGTTTTCCCAGCGCGTAGGGACGGCTCAGCCTGAGCTGCGCGGGGATGTCGGCGAAGAGCTCGTCGATGCTGTCAACACCGCATTTTTCGAGCATAACCCGCTTATCTTCCTCGGTATGGGGAAAATATCTGTGACTCATGGTATAAGGCTATTATTTACTTAGAGAGTGTTTGGATTTAAATCAAAAAATCCTCAGGATTAATTTGAAGTTTTTACTCCCATTCTCTTTAATTGTTAATACGGTTTAAATTCAAACACTCTCTTAATGCGGGTCGGAGGCAAGATAATTCATATAGGCGTCGAAGTCCATCAGAGAGTCAAGCTCGGCGGGATCGGTCAGACGAATCTTTATAATCCAGTTTGCCATTGCATCCTCATTGATGAGCCTTGGATTGTCTTCAAGCGCGCTGTTGACCTCGATTACCTCGCCGCTTGCGGGTATGATGAGATCGGAAGCTGCCTTTACACTTTCGATTGCGCCGAAATCGTCGCCTTCCGAAAATTCATCGCCTACTTCAGGCATATCTACGTAAACGACATTTCCGAGAGCTTTCTGAGCGTAGTCGGTGATGCCTATGAGTCCGTTGCCATCTGCGTCAACGGTAAGATACTCGTGCGTGGGGGTGAAATAAGTTTTCATGGCTGTTATTTTTTTGTGGTCTGACGGGTCAGACTTTGTTGATTTATTTTTTGTAGCTTTTTTTGTAGAATTTACGGGGGATAACCTTTGCAGGAAACACTTTGCGGCGCACTCTCACGCGGAGCGGAGTGTCAAGCGCGGCATAGCTGGAGTCGATCAGCGCCATGGCCAGACTCTTGTCGACCGATATGCCCCGGTAGCCGGTAGTGACCGCGCCTATCACGTTGTCGTCGGCATCAAGCACTTCCGCCCCGTGGCGTGCGATAGCTCTGTCAAGAATCTCGAGTCCGACGAGCTTGCGGGGCGCGCCCGCGGCTTTCTGCGCCGCCACAGCATCGCGGCCTATGAAATCGTGACTGTCGGTTTTCACGAACATGCCGAGCGACGCCTCTATGGGAGAGATATCGTCGGCCAGTTCATCGCCATAAAGCGGGAGACCGACCTCGAAACGCAGGGTGTCGCGGCATCCGAGACCGCACGGTTTTGCTCCGGCTTCGAGCAAATCGTCCCAAAGCATGCGTGTAATCTCGCGCGGGGCATAGATTTCAAAACCATCCTCGCCGGTATAGCCTGTGCGTGAAATGATTACATCGGCATCGCCGTATATGGTGTAATTTCCGAAAGTGTAGAATGTGAGGCCGGCAATCTCGTCGAGCCCTGTCACCTTGCGCAGAATGGACTCGGCCATGGGACCTTGCACGGCGATTTCTCCGATGTTGTCGCTCTGATGGTCGACAACCACATCATAGCCGGCAGCGTTGCGACGTATCCAGTCGACATCCTTGTCGATATTGGCGGCATTGATTACGAGAAGAAAATCGTTGTCGCCGCGCACATAGACAAGAAGGTCGTCGACCGTGCCTCCGTCGGGATGAAGCATCATTCCGTAGAGGCATTTACCCGCCTCGACACCGCGCACGTCGTTTGTAAAGATGTGATTGACAAAATCGGTGGCACCGTGGCCCGACACAAAGACTTCACCCATGTGCGACACGTCGAAAATGCCGCAGGCATGACGCACGGCATTATGCTCCTCGACAATGCCCTCATATTGTATGGGCATGTCAAATCCGCCGAAAGGACTCATCTGCGCTCCGAGCGACAGATGCTTGTCGTGAAGGCACGTTTTTCTGATATTTTCCATGATCAAAGGTAGTAGATGGCTTTTCTGTTTTGTTTCATAGCGACCGCAGCCTTTGCAGACTTCAATCGTTGAAGATATTTTCCCAAAGATAGAAAATAGTTTTTTTCATGACAAAATTTTACAGCGGATTTTTTACCAAATCATGTCAAAGTTTAATTTCATCAACTATTGCAGACAACGGAAATCTATTATCGCCATTCTTGATTATTTGAGGCCAAAAAAGTTGCTTTCAGGGAATTTATGCAGTATCTTTGCAGTTGGACTCAACTATAATACCGCAATGGGAAAATACGACTTCAACACTATCATCGACCGCTCTCACAGCGACGCGATAAAATATTGTGAACTAAACAAATGGTTTGATGCCGACAATCTGCTTCCGATGTGGATTGCCGACATGGATTTCTGTGTTTGCCCCGAAATCACCGAAGCGCTTCAGCGCCGCATCAGCCACCGCATCTACGGATATGCGTCGACCCCCGACGAGTTTTTCCCCACCATCGCCGACTGGCTGTGCCGTCGCCACGGCTTCGAGACATCACCCGAAGAGATGACATATATTCCCGGCATCGTGAAGGGCATCGGATTTGTAATCAACCGGTTCTGCAAGCCGGGCGACAAGATTGTGATACAGCCGCCTGTCTACCACCCGTTCCGGCGCCTTATCGAGGGTAACGGCTGCACGGCGCTCGACAATCCGCTTCTGCGGCTTGAAGACACCTATGAGATGGATCTCGACGGACTTGAAGAAATCATACGCCGGGAGCACCCGCGCATGATGATACTCTGCAACCCCCACAACCCGATAGGCATACAGTGGAGCCGCGAGACACTCGCCCGCGTGGCCGACATCTGCGCCGAAGAGGGTGTGATTGTAGTATCTGACGAAATCCACGGCGACCTTATGCTCGGCGGCATGCCGCACATACCATATCTGTCGGTCAGCGACAACGCGCGCCGCACCGGCATCATGCTCGGAGCGCCGTCAAAGACATTCAACGTGCCCGGGCTGGTCAGCTCATGGTGCGTGATAAAAGACGAGACGATGCGCCGCAACTTCTTCGAATGGCTGGAGTGCAACGAGTTCAACGCCCCGACATGCTTCGCCACCATCGGCACTATCGCCGCATATAACCACGGAGAGGAATGGCTCGGCGAAGCACTCGGATACATACAGGCGAACATTGATTATGTGGCCGATGAGCTTGACAGGATATCGTCAGGACGGATCAGAGTGTACCGCCCGCAGGCATCGTTCCTGATATGGCTTGACTGCCGCGGACTCGGCCTCAACCACGAGCAACTGACCGATTTCTTTGTAAAAGACGCCAAGCTGGCTCTCAACGACGGAGCCATGTTCGGCGCCGAGGGCACAGGTTTCATGCGCATGAATGTGGCGACTCCGAGATGTGTGATCGACGAAAGCCTGCGCCGCATAGCCCACGCACTGGAACATTGCCCCGAAAAAGCAACAGTATGACATGACCGCGGCTTTCCGGCCGCACAGACAAATAACAACAATCCGGATGAATTACAGAATATTCCCACCCGATGAAATGATGATGGCGACCATCGGTCTGCCCCTGTCAAAGAGCATCAGCAACCGCATGCTCATCATCAATGCCCTCACTCCGGGCACATCAGCGCTGTCAGAGATTGCAGAATGTGATGACACTGACCTGCTGTCGAAAGCGCTTGCCCAGGCCGCCGGGCCAACAGGCGAGATTACAGTCAACACCGGAGCCGCAGGCACCGCCACCCGCTTCATCACCGCATATATGTGCTCCCGTCAGGGCATCAGTGCCACAGTCGACGGAAGCGAGCGCATGCGCCGGCGTCCGATGGGAATACTGATAGACTCACTCCGTAAGCTCGGTGCCGACATCACATGTCTCGACAACGAGGGATACCTCCCTGTCCACATTTACGGAAAGCAGCTCAAAGGCGGACACCTGAGCATTGACGCGTCGGTAAGCTCGCAGTTCATATCGGCGCTGATGATGATAGCACCGACCATGACTGACGGGCTCACGCTGCATCTCGACGGCAACCTGCTGTCGAAGCCATATATCGACATGACCGCCGAACTTATGCGCCGAAGCGGAGCAGAGGTGGAATTTGAGGCACCCTACGAGGAGATAACAATCGCGCCGCGTCCCTATTGCAAGGAGGGCACACGTGAAGCCGAACGCGACTGGTCGGCGGCATCATACTGGTATGAAGCCGCGGCGCTGACAGCAGGATTTGTCACGCTGCCCGGCCTTCAGCTGCCGTCGCTTCAGGGCGACAGCGCCTGTGCGCGCCTGTTCGAGATGCTCGGAGTGAATACCGGGCCGTCGGAAGATGTTGACAACGCACTTGAGGTGGCACCCACCCCCGAACAGTTCTCGCGCTTCGAGACCGACCTTGTCGACACCCCCGACCTGGCGCAGACTCTGGCTGTCACCGCGGCGATGCTCGGCATACCGTTTCACCTGCGCGGCCTGCAGTCGCTGAGGGTGAAAGAGACCGACCGCCTCGAGGCATTGCGCGCCGAGCTTGACAAATTCGGCATCATTGTGGAAATCCGCAATGACTCCGAGCTGGTGTGGAACGGCGCCCGTCACCCGATATTCGAACGCCCCGCCATCGATACCTACGACGACCACCGCATGGCTATGTCATTCGCGCCCACGGCGGTAATCATACCCGGCATCGTGATCCGCGACGCCGAAGTGGTGAGCAAGTCATATCCCGGTTTCTGGGACGACCTCACAAGCGCCGGATTTACAATCACCGACGCCGACCTACCCGACAATGAAGCGTTCACGCCCGAAATGAGCATCGACCCCTCCGAGCGTGCGAGTGAAAATCCGCTGCCGCTGACATGATTGCTGCCGCCATCATATTAGCGATACTCGTGGCCGGCGGAGGGCTTGTTTACCTCCTTGACAGGGGAGACCGCCGCAAGGCAAACGCTTCCGGGGCGTCAGACGCGCCTGAGAGCGACGGCTCTGATGACTCCGGCGACGGCGTGTGCTGCGGCATGCACATCACCTGCGAGAAAGACTCGCTGTCGACAGCCGTCTCGACCGAAATAGTCTATTACGACGACGAGGAGCTCGATGACTATGCCGGACGCCCGGCCGACAGCTACGACATGGAGGAGACCGAACAGTTCCGCGACATATTGCTTACGCTTCTTCCCGAAGATATCGCAGGGTGGGCCCGGTCGCTCCAGCTGCGCAACATAGCGCTTCCGTCCGAGGTGAGCGACGAACTCATACTCATAGTCAGAGAAGCCCGCGAGGCTGCAACCAAGTAATTTAAACAACATCATGACAGAAACGATAAGAAAACATACGGGCACGGCATTGTGCATATTATTCGCGGCATACATCATATCCACGTTGACAGGAATGTATGACGCCGAATACGAGTCATCAACCTTCAAGATCATGCAGGCATGTAATATGGTTATTTCCATCATTACTGCCGCAGCGATACTCTACACTGCCTTCAGCAAAAATACCGGTTCGGGCATTTTAACGAAGGTATTGGCGTGTGCGGCAACTGTAAACGCAGTGTTGTCGGTTGTCAATATCTCCGGCTACCTGCTCTCGGGCGAATATCCCGTAGCATTCGGATACAGCACATTTATAATCTACATAATCGCAGTTACTATAATCTTTATACTGTTTATATTCAGCACAAAAGCATGGCTTCCGACAAAGCTTGCATTCACATCCACCGCCCTGCCTAAGGCCATGTATCTTATTGCATACGCCAACCTTCATAGTGGCGGAGAGATTGACGAGTTCATTTCAACGCTCGACACCGTCAATACACTCAACCTCATCATATACATCATTTCACTGACACTCACCATAATATGGCTTACCGGCGGCCGCAAGACACCCGTCCGGGATAACAGGCCACCCATGCCACCGCAACAGAAAAGCACGCTGATTGACAAGATACCGCATAAATAAAAACGGAATAAAAATACATATTTGTGCATTTTTATTGAATATTTTGCTAAATTTGCAAGTAACAGATATCATAAGCATATATTCAAAGAAATCATAAATAAACCAATTATTACCTCCGATTATGAGAAAATTACGTCACATAGCAACGATATGCGCTCTTGTCACGGCATTGGGAGCGATTGCTGTTCCGGCCAAGCGCATCACATTCACAGCAACACAGCCCGACGGCACTCAGCTTACGCTCACACGCGCTGGCGATGAATTTCATAAATATTTTCTTACCGACGACGGCCAGATTGTGGTCGGCGACGAGACAAAGGGATATTACTTCGCCGAGGCCGACGCCACAGGACGCATGACAGCATCGCACATAAAGGCGGCCGACAAAGCATCGCGCACAGCTGCGCAGGCGGCGTTTGTGGCCGCGATAGACCGCGCGTCACTTGACGAAGCGATGACAGCCACAGCCTGCAAATCGCGTCTGGCACAACGCGCACAGGAACGCAGCTATGCGCCGCGCAGCAAAGCGTCACTTCCGGCACAGTCGGGAGTGGGACTGTTTCCGGGCACGACATATCCCAATATGGGCTCACCGAAAGGACTCATAATCCTCGTCGAGTATTCCGATGTGAAGTTCAACACATCATACGACGCAGGCGACTACTTCAGCCGCATGATAAGCGAAAAAGGATTTTCAGACTACAACGGCACCGGATCGGCGCTCGACTGGTTTACCGACGCATCGATGGGACAGTTCACCCCCGACTTTGACGTCTACGGACCGGTGACACTGTCACAGAGACAGGCTTATTATGGCGGCAATGACCGCTACGGCGACGACCTGCGCCCCGAGGAGATGGTAATCGAGGGGTGCACACTGCTCGACAAGGATGTAGACTTCTCTATTTACGACACTGACGGCGACGGTTATGTCGACAATGTGTTTGTGTTCTACGCCGGCCGCGGCGAGGCCGACGGCGGGACTGCCAACACCGTATGGCCCCACCAGTGGGAGATAGAATCGGCAGGCAAGACGCTTACACTCGACGGTGTGAAAATCAACCGCTACGCCTGCTCCAACGAGTGGGACGGCACCAAGCCCGACGGCATCGGCACTTTCGTGCATGAGTTCTCTCACGTGATGGGTCTGCCCGACCTCTATCACACCTCAGCCTCCGTATATTACACCCCCTGCGAATGGTCGGTGATGGACTACGGCCCCTACAGCAACGACAGCCGCACCCCGCCAACCTACTCAATTTTCGAGCGCAACGCCATGGGCTGGATCGACCCCCTCGTGCTTGACAAGACACCGCGCTCAGTTGAGCTGACCCATATAGCCGAAAGCAACTACGGCTGCATCATCCAGACATCGAAGAGCACCGAATTCTTCCTTCTTGAGAACCGCCAGCAGGAAGGATGGGACAAATACCTCCCGGGACACGGCATGCTGATATGGCACATCGACTACAACACGGCAATATGGCGTAACAACTCAGTCAACAACACCAAGAGCCACCAGTATGTCGACATCGAGGAAGCCAACAACAATCCCGACGGCAGCAATCTGTCGGCTCTCGCCAACTGGGCCTTCCCGGGCACATCGGGGCAATACACCGAATTTACCGACAACACCGTGCCCAACATGAAGACATGGGCCGGAGCTTCGCTCGGCATACCCGTCACCGGCATCACCGAGACCGACGGCGTCATCACATTCGACGTGTGCGGCGGCACTCCGGCAGTCGACGCTCCTACAGCCGTCATGCCCACCGGCGATGAAATCGGCACAGACTACTTCATCGCGTCATGGAATGCCGTCGACGGCGCCGTCGACTATCTGCTGACAGTCTCCGCGCTCGGCGAACTCGTAACAACCACCGACACCAATAATTTCGGCAGCAGTAGTTTGATCACGCTTCCGTCAGGATGGTCGTCAAGCCACACCAAGACATACACCTCATCAGGCAACTACGGCAATGCGTCCCCATCAATGAGAATGGAAGCGAACTATTATGTGCAGACACCGAGATATGACTATCCCGTCACTCAGATCTCATTCTGGGCAAAAGGCCAGGGCACAGGCACTTCGGGAAGCTCCGCCACACTCTATGCCGTTGACGGAAACTCAGAGACACCACTGACGGTGTTTAAAGACTGGAACACAGGCAAAGGTGCCACCATCACATACACGATACCCCGCTCAGATGTGTATCAGCTGAAACTTGTCTATGACAACAAGGTATCAGGCAACCTCGCAATCGACGACATGACGGTAACGACATCTTCGGAAGGCGCGTCGGTTATCCCGGCCTACAACTCGATGTCAACAGGCGGAGCCACCAGAGTGCGTGTCGACAATCTGCCGGAAGGCAAGGCCGAATTCCGCTACACGGTTGTGGCTGTCAACGGCGAGAATAAAAAGTCGGCCGCATCAAACGCCGTCGACGTGAAACTCGGCTCAGCGTCAATCGACGGCATAGCCACAGACAATGACAACGCCCCCGTGGAATACTACAACCTGCAGGGCATACGTGTCGACAACCCCGCCGGCGGCATCTATATACGCCGACAGGGCTCACGAGTTGAAAAAGTAATAAAATAATTTTACAGCTTAATTAATCCCCGTATCCGGGTCACGAGATGGAACTGTTTGACTACGAGTTTTTCCGCAACGCCTTGATGGGCATAACGCTGATAGCGCTTGCCTCGTCGGTAATAGGCACTTACATATTCGCGCGCCGGCTCGTAGCGATAGCCGGCGGCATAACCCACGCCTGCTTCGGCGGACTCGGTCTCGGATATTTCACAGGCATCAACCCCATACTGATGGCCGGCGTATTTGCTGTCGGCTCATCGGTAGGGGTGGAATGGCTCTCGACGCGCCACCGAGTCAGGGAAGACTCGGCTATAGCCGTGGTGTGGTCGCTGGGCATGGCGGTCGGAGTGCTGTTCGTGTTTCTCACTCCGGGCTATGTGCCTGAGTTAAATGCGTTTCTGTTTGGCAACATACTGACAATAACGCAGTCTGACCTGCTGGTGTTTGCCGGCTTCACCGCACTGCTTATTGCCTTTGTCACAGCATTCTACAACAAGATTGTGATCTGCGCCTTCGACCGCGACTTCGCACGTGTGAGCGGACTCCGCACCGGACTTATCAACACCGCCATGACAGTGTTCACAGCCATAGCGATAGTCCTGACAATAAAACTTGTGGGCGTGATGCTGCTGATGTCGATGCTGTCGCTACCGCAGATGATAGCGGAGACACGCTACCACCGCCTCAACCGGCTTATGGCGGCATCGTGCGTGGTGTCGGTGGCGTGCTGTCTGGGCGGCCTGATTGCGTCGTGCTATATCGAGGTACCCTGCTCGGCGCTGATAGTCATCATAATGGCGACAGTCTACGCGGCAGCCAAGACCGCATCATATATCTCGCATAAAATCAACCGCGCCCCTTCCGGCGCAGATAACCGACCGACATGAACCGACGGGCCGGAATACTGACAGCGATAGTCGTGGCGGCGGTCATAACGGTGTGCGGCTTCATACATGCCTACCGGCAGTATATAGCCAACACGCCGGCCATAGAGCCTGACGAAAACCTCTATCCGGTAAGAGGCATCGACATTTCAGCCCACAACGGCTATATCGATTTCTCAAGAGTGAAGAGCGCCGGATATGACTTCGCCATCATCAAGGCTACGGAAGGCACCGACTTCAAGGACGCCATGTTCGTCGACAATCTGCGCCGAGCCCGCGCCGCCGGGATGAAAGTGGGAGCATATCACTTCTTCCGCTTCGACACCGACGGCGAGCTGCAGGCCATCAATCTGCTGCACTCACTGCGTAACCGCAGTCTCGATTTTCCCGTTGTAATAGACATCGAGAGGTTCGGCAACCCCGACGGACACGAGGCATCCATGATAATAACCCGCCTGCGCACGCTGCTCAGCCATATCGAGAGCGAGGGTCTGCAGGTAATACTCTACTCCAACAAAGATGACTATGACCGCTATCTGAAGGGCAATTTCAGCGGTTATCCGCTCTGGATATGCTCGTTCACCGAACCCGAGCCGGAGCTCGACTGGTCGATGTGGCAATATTCCCATCGCGGAAAAATCGACGGAGCTGAAGGAAAAGTCGATTTAAACACAATAAAAACAGAATTTTACCGTTCATTATGACGGGACATTGAATAAACACACCCCATCATATCGCGACATGACAAGACATTACTCCATAAATAATATCAGACTGCACATTGCGGCTGCAATAGTGTTGCTGGCGACACTGCTCCCCTCAGGCGCAGGCGCCTTCAACCTGTCTACATATACCGAAAACTCACGCATGGCGTCAGGACGCTGGGTCAAGATAAGCGTCGACGCCGACGGCATATATCTGCTGAGCAACACGCAGATGCGCAAAATGGGCTTCACCGACCCCTCGAAAGTGCATATCTACGGCTACGGAGGGCGTCAGCTCCCCGACCGTCTCACTGAGCGGGGATATATCGACGACCTGCCTATGGTGCAGACAATGCGCACCGACCGCGGACTACTTTTCTATGCCGAGGGAGTGACCCAGGCCGTGACCCAGACAGGCCGCTACGTGCGTCCGAAGCAGAACGCCTACACCGATCTGGGCTATTATTTTGTCAGCGACTGCGACGGAAATGACAGGGAAATACCGAAAGAAGGCGCTCCGACGGCCACGTCGCCCGAGACCTCGTTTATCGACTACATATTCCATGAAAAAGACCTCGTGAGTCTGGCATCAACCGGGCAGCAATATGGCGGCGAGGATTTTCTCTATACGCCCACACGCGCATACTCATTCACCCTCAACGATGTAGTCAGCAGCTCGCAGGTGTGGCTGGCTTGCTCGTTCATGACTACCGCCTCATCCGAATCAAGAGTCAAATTCACCGCCTATGGCAACGAACTGCCATATTCACCAACCGATGCTATCAGCTCAACAGCTTCTGAACACGGCAACTATAGAGCAACTGTCACTACCAAGACATTCACGGCCACTGACGAAAAGCTGCCTATAGGCGTGACATTCAGCCGCACGGGCACTGTGTCGGCCGCCCATCTCGATTATCTTGCAGTCAACTACCTGCGACGCCTCAGCATGTCGGGAGCTCAGTTGCTGTTCACACTTCCGTCCAACCAGGCTGCGCTGGCCAATGCCGGAAGCTCGACTGTTGTGTGGGACATCACATCGCCCCTCTCCATCATTGCCATGAACGCCGGACTTGACGGCACAACTCTCCGCTGGACCAACGACTACACCGGCAACCGCCGCTATGTGGCATTCGATCCGTCGGCAACTTTCGCCGAGCCTAAATATGTCGGCAGTGTAGCAAACCAGAACCTGCACGGCGTCGAAGTGCCCGACATGGTGATATTCACGCCGTCGGCGTGGCTGTCGGAGGCAGAGCGTCTGGCCGATTTCCACCGTGACAACGACAAGATGAAAGTGCTCGTCGTCGACCAGGAGAAAGTATTCAATGAATTTGCGTCGGGCAGTCCCGACGTCAACGCATTCCGCAAGATGCTCAAGATGCTCTATGACCGATCAGAGGAATCGGAGCGCACCCTGCGACTGGCGCTATTCATGGGACGCGGCAGCTACGACAACCGCCGCATCACCACTGCCGTGAAATCTCTCAATTATCCTCTCATGCCGCTGTGGCAGTCGGAAAAAGGAGAGACCGACACCGATTCCTACACCACCGACGATATCTTCGCTTTCCTGCGCGACAACTCAGGCACCACCATGGCCACCGACTACCTGTGCATCGGAGTGGGCCGTATGCCTGTGACATCGGCCGGCAGCGCCGCAAGCGCCGTCAACAAAGTGATTTCATACTCCACAAAGATGCCTGCCGGGACGTGGCGCAACCGCTCGTTACTGATAGCCGACGACCAGGACAACGGAATACACATGGAGCAGATGAACAATGTTTGTGACGACATATTTGCCAATGGCGGCGATGCAGCCGTGCACACCAAACTCTATACCGACGCCTACCAGCTTACAGGCCAGGGATATCCGCAGGCTCGCGACTTCATGTTCAAGACCCTCGACGAGGGTGTGGCATGGTGGTTCTATATAGGGCACGCCAACACCACCTCCCTCACCCACGAAGGGCTCCTCAAGCTGACCGACATCAACAACATGTATCTGCGCAAATGGCCCATATTTTTCGCGGCCACATGCGAGTTTCTGCGGTGGGACGCCAACGCCATATCCGCCGGTGAAATAATGTGGAGTCACGAAGACGGAGGGTGCATCGCCCAGATTTCGGCCAACCGTCCGGTCTACATATCCGAAAACGAATACATCTCGCGGGCGATGGGCAGACATATCTACACACGCGATGCCGACGGCAGCCGCCTCACCATCGGCGAGATATACCGCCGTGCGAAAAACAGCTCAAAGATAACCGACAGCGGCGTAATGCTGTCTGACGCCAACAAACTGAGATATATACTCATGGGCGACCCGGCGCTCTACCCCGCAATGCCTTTCCACGACATCGCCATCGACCGCATCAACGGAGTGGAAACGGGAGACTATGAGCAAGCCGTCATGCAGGCCAGGCAGAATGTCGAGGTCGAAGGACGGGTGCTTGACAGCGAGGGCAACACCATGACAGCGTTTAACGGCACCGTGGCCTCGACCCTTTACGACGCCGAATACAGCATCACCACGCTCGGCAACGGAAAAAACGGCAAACCGATCACCTTCGAGCAGCACGGCAACCGTCTGTTCGCCGGAAACGACTCTGTCAAAGCCGGCCAATTCAAAGTGCGCATCGCCATGCCGTCAGAGATAACCAACAATTTCCGCGAGGCCACGCTCAGTCTCGTCGCAAAGGAAAACAGCGGCAACACAGTGTCAGACTATGCCGTCACAGTCAACCGCGACTTCTATGTATTCGGCACCGACGACACGGTAAAAGATGACATGCCTCCCGTGATTAAATCGATTTATCTAAACCATCCCAGCTTCCGTTCAGGCGGCCATGTCAACGCCACTCCGATGCTTATCGCAGAGATATCCGACAACCGCGGCATAAACATGAACACATCGGGCATCGGCCACCAGATGAACATCATGGTCGACGGTAAAAAAAGCTATTCCGATGTGGCCGAATACTACACTCCGGCAGCCGACGGCTCTCCTTCGGGCATAATCGCCTACCAGTTGCCCGAGCTGACAGAGGGCGAACACTCTCTGCGACTCAGAATATGGGATACGTCAGACAACTCAACATCAGAAACAATCGAATTTTACGTATCGCCCGGCCAGGCACCCGTGCTCTATGACGTATATTCCGACGCCAATCCCGCATCCGTACAGGCCAACTTCTATCTGTCGCATGACCGACCCGACGCACGCGTGGAGGTGACGATATCCATCTACGACATGCTCGGCCAGCCCGTATGGCAGTCAGTGACAACAGGCCGCAGCGACATGTATCTGACAAGTCCCGTGACATGGAACCTGCAAAACAACGCCGGACACCGCGTGACCCGCGGCATCTATCTCTATCAGGCCACTATACGCGAAGGCGACAGCGTCAGCAACACACGCACCCACCGCATAGCCGTCACAGGCAACTGACACAATCACACACAATGCTCCGTCGGCCGGCAAAGTGAGATTTTGCCGGCCGACGGCGTGAAAATATGGTGCCGACGTTTCTGAGTGTGTCCGATTTTTCGTAACTTTGCCGACGGCACAGCCAAAAGCCAAAAGACCAATGAAAGATCTGACAAATTCAATCAAAGAGATATTGCGCGCCGAAAGCGAAGCGATACTCAGCATACCGGTGACCGACGCCTACGCCCGTGCCGTAGAACTGATAGTGGAGCATGTCAACCGCCGCGGCGGCAAGCTCGTGACCTCGGGCATGGGTAAAGCCGGACAGATAGCCATGAACATTGCCACGACATTCTCGTCGACAGGCACTCCGGCTGTCAACCTCCACCCCTCGGAGGCACAGCACGGCGACCTCGGCCTGCTTCAGCCCGACGACGCCCTGCTGCTGATATCCAACTCGGGCAAGACCCGCGAAATCATCGACCTCGTAGCCCTCGCCCGCAATCTCATCCCCTCTATTCCCATCATAGTAATCACCGGCAACGGCGACAGCGAGCTTGCCCGCATAGCCGACGTCACCATCCTCACCGGGGGTGCCCCGGAGGTTTGCCCTCTCGGCCTGACGCCCACTACCTCGACCACCATGATGACAGTGATTGGCGACATTCTGGTGGTGAACGTGATGCAAGCCATCGGCTTCACACGCGCCGACTACGCCAAGCGCCACCACGGAGGTTACCTCGGACACATATCGAGAAACTCTTGAGCATCATACGTAAAGACACATTTCCTTATCCGATGAAAGGTAAAATAATCATTATATGCGAGTCATGGCTTGAAATCGACTTCAAGGGATGCTCGCCCACAGCCACGCGGCCCGGAGGTGCGCTTCTGAGAGCCGCCTGCTCGCTTGCGGCAAAAGGCCGCGAAGTGGTATTCCTGTCAGAACTGGGCCCCGACAAGGTCGGCGCCATCATAGCCGACGCACTCACCGCCGACGGCGCCGACATCGCCAAGTCCGACCGCCACATCGCCAAGACGCCCGTAGTGCTGAATATCGACGGCACATCGTCGCGCTACGGCATTCAGGACGACGGCGAAGGATTCGATATAACCTGGCCGCGCGTGGAGCGGGAGGACATCGTGGTATTCGGCGGCTATCTTGCCGTCGACCAGCGCATACGCCGCCAGCTGTGGTCGTTCATGACCAATGTGGCCGAACGCGAGGCGACAATAGTCTACGTGCCCGACGTGGCCGACGACCGCATAAAGCGCATAACCAAAGTGATGCCCTACGTCTACGAAAACCTCGAGATTGCCGGCCGTGTCATCACCCTCCCGTCTGACCTTCAGGCGCTTTTCAGCCACAACGACCCCGAACGCGCACGCCGCGAGAACTTCGCATACTACGTCGACGACTATTCACATCTCGACGATGCCGCCCTGCTCGCCGACGCCATTGATAAAACAATATAAATACCACTCAAAATGTCTACATCAACACCCGTAGCTCCCCTCCCCTCCGCCGCCGACATCAAGGTGGCGATAGTCAAAGCCCTCTGGAACGGCCACATCACCGGCGCCCTTACCGAAAGCGCCCTCGCCACATTCAAGGCACAGGGCATCAGCGATGACAATATCGACGTGTTTGAAGTGCCCGGCGCAGTGGAACTGACGTTCGCAGCCTCGCAGCTCATAGAGACCTCGATGTATGACGCGGTGATAGTGTTCGGCTGCGTGGTACGCGGCGGCACTCCCCATTTCGACTACGTATGCCAGTCGGTGACGCAAGGCATAACGGCACTCAACGCCGACTGCGACACCCCGGTGATATTCGGCGTGCTCACCGTCGACACCGAGCAGGACGCCCTCGACCGCTGCGGAGGACCCGCCGGCGACAAAGGCGCCGAAGCCGCCGAAGCCGCCATACGCATGCATGACTTCGTGCAACGGGTGCGCGACTGCGAATCTGAATAATCCCCCCTGTCATAAACACAACCAAGAGGTGGTTCCCATAACAAAAGTTAACCCGATGATATCTTTTATTTTTTGATTTTCGCAAATAATGCGCAGAATTTTTCAAAAATATAGTGATATTAAAAATAATTGCGTATATTTGCACTCACAATCGCAGACAGAGCGCTGTCTCGACCGGGCGAATACCAGAGTGGCCAAATGGGGCAGACTGTAAATCTGCTGGTTTATACCTTCGGTGGTTCGAATCCATCTTCGCCCACAATCACAAACAGATATCAGGCGGCATCGCATTTCCATCGCGATGCCGCTTTTTTTTTATTTTCAAATCCACTTTTTTATGGCAAACCTGTTGCTTTTACTGTTTTTTTAACTTATATTTGTAATTATCTCTCAGAGACACCGATTGCATTCAAGTCTCATTGACAGATGGGATGCACTTTCACTACAAATCACTACATGCCACAAACACCATCACTACTCTCTCATGAAAGCCGGTTTTATCATAAGTCTGTTTTTTTATATCCCGATGATTGCATTCGCGATACATGATGACGCGTCAAACATCGTAATCGAGAATCTGACCGAACATGTAAGACTCATTCCCGACAAGACCGGAACCGCTCTCAAAGAGATAAAACACTCCACACAATACACATTCAGAGCCAAGCACAGCGCTGGCAACGCCATTGCCACAACATATTACGATGATGACATATCCATCGACAAGGCGACAGGCGGCGACGTGAGCTACAAACCTTTTATCATAAACGTATTTTACTCCGACTCCAAAATATGCATTGTCAAGGCATCGCTCCCCAAAAAAGGAGCGACTGCAAAGGCTTCGTTCAAGCGCACATTTACAAAACCGGAATATTTTTGCAGGCTCTCTGTCGGAGAGAAATATCACATCGAACGCGCCGTTCTGAAATTCGAGATTCCCGACTGTCTCGCCGGACGTTACACTCTAAAGCCACAAAATATGCCTGACAGCATGTATTCCGTGGAAAAAGTGCAAGAAAAAGACAGACTCATTGTCACTTACTATCTGAAAGGACAAAAAAAACTGACGCCATCAAGCGACTCCCCGCCCGTTAGCGCTACAATACCGCAGATAAATCTGCTGGGACATTTCTCCGACGTCGACTGCCTCTACCGCTATTTGCTCTCCTATATTCCCGCCGACGACCCCGGCGCACGCTATGTGGCCGACAAAGCGGCGGAAGTCACCGCTGATTGTCGCGACGATAACGAAAAAATAAAAGCGGTCAATGACTTTGTCCATGCCAATATACGCTATCTCGCTGTAGTGCACGGCGAATCAGGGCAGCGCCCTGATCCGGCATCTGAAGTGCTGCGCAAGCGCTTCGGCGACTGCAAGGGAAGCGCTATTCTCACACGCGACATGCTTCGCGCGGTCGGTATAGATGCACGCCTTGTGTGGATCGGCACACGGGATATCGGCACCGACTGGACTGATATACCCAATATATCTTCAGGCAACCACATGATTTCCGCCGTAATGCTCCCGGGTGACAGCATCATGTTTCTTGACGGAACCTCGACCTACAGCACTCCCGGCAACCAGCCATACGGCATCACCGGCTGCCAGGCGATGATAGAGGACACTCCCGACCGCTGCATCATCAGGCGCGTGCCCCACACGCTACCCGGACACAACCTCCGCGACGAACATCTCACCCTGACTCTTGACGGCAACCACCTCTCTGCACAAGGAACGGTCAGTCTCACAGGCGCATTCTACCGACAGGCACGTTCGGCCGCCGACGATATTATCCCGGGATTGAGACAGGAATTTTACGAGCACATATTCTGCAATACTATGCCGGGAGCAAGACCGGTGGAAATCAGCTGCACAGTGACAGCTGACTCCATGCTTGTCACCGGCACTGCGACAATGCCCGCAGCAGTAAAAGATGCCGGGGTCAACTCTTACGTCGACACGAAGATTGCATCACGTCTCGACAACATAAAAATCGATACGGCCGGACGCACCTCCGGAGCCTCTATAGGTTTCCCGTCTACAATACGGTGTTACGTGACAGTCGAACTGCCCGACGGCATGACCGCCGCCCACCTACCGCCCGAATGCTCAATCAATAACAACTGGCTGACAGGATGTATGACCTGCAGCACCACACCCGACCAACGCTCCATCAATCTTACAATGACAATCGCGGTCACAAACCCCGATATCCCGTTTGACATGCTGAAGGAATATGACGCAGATCTGTCGCGCTTCATCAAAGCGTGTGGTTCAAATATCGTATTAAAAAACTCTGAAAATATCATTGAGATGCAAACCATGATTAAATACCGGCATTGCTTGCGACAGCTTCTTATATTGATAATCGTCACAGGCATCCCGACCGGTGCCCGCGCGGACATCGACCGTAAATTTCACGACAAGGCTGCCCAGGCTGTATGGTCGATGGATATGCCCCAGTTTGATCCCGACACCGACCTCTCAGACTCCATCTACTCCGGCAAAGCCGCCGTCTACATCGCCCGTTACCGACTCCTCAAAGCCACACACGACGAAAGCCTCAACAACACGAAGGCTATGATGACCGGCATCAGAAACACCAATGCCATCAACGCTGTGGGCATCGACAGAGCCATGGTTAAAATCCTTGACAGCTCGGCTCTCGATCAATTCAATTCATTCGAGATACCAGCTCCTCAGAAACTCGACGTCTACGGACTCACTATGTCATCAGTCACACCTACTTTCGGAGCACGCATCACAAAACCAGACGGCACAGTCGAAAATATCGACATTGAGGAAGCTCTGACCGTTACCCAAGGCAAGAATAACTCCGACGCCAGCTACAAGATCACAATACCCGGATTAGAACCCGGAACTGTGCTCGACTACTTTTTTTATACCGAATATTTCATGGACGAAATATCAATGCCGGCACTGAAATTCATATTTATGAAAGAATATCCCACAAAAGATTTCATGCTCGAAATGGCAGTATCATCATCTCTGGCAATGGAATATTCCCACTATAACGGAGCACCCGACTTCTCCCGCAAATGGACCGACGGCAAATACAACTGCCTCTCTCTACACCTTTCGGGAATGGATGCGATAGAAACCACCATGCCATTTTTCTCAGAAGCGCGCCAGGTGCCTTGCATCGAGTTTCGCATCATCAACCCTACCGCACGAATGAGCTCACTACGCTCGACGCGCGGCGGAGGAGTGCGCATAACCGCTCCTTACCTGCTCTCTGACGCGGCATCTGAAATCAAAAATGAAAAATCTCCCGAAAAGACACTCAAAGACGCCACTTCTATCATGAAGAAATGGAAGAAAAACAATCCGGATGCATCCATGCGCGAGATTGTCGACGCTGCATTCGTAGCACTCAATTTCTCATGCCAGAAAAACCAGGAACGGCATCATCAACTACAATTCTGCAAATCATACTCCCGACTACTTGAAAATCTGTCGACAAAACTTCCGGGCAGAGTGGCAATAAGCTCTCCGCGCAACGCCGCCCGAATCGACGACCTTGCATCTCATTCTCAGGCTCATTACTTTGTCACTGTAGGCGACTCCTGCTACTTCCCGAGCAACTCTCCATTGATAGCGCCCGGAGATATACCCGAATACTTTGACTCCGAAAAAGCCTACATATATGATGGTGCCCCCTATCGCGACAATCTGCACACCGCCGCACGGAGCTTCACCATCCCCCGCTCCAGACCGAAAGACAACACTTACGAGACAGTAAGCGAAGTGCGATTACACCTCGACTCAATATGGACCATGAATGTATCCACGACATTCACCGCCAACGGAACGGCCAAAGACATGATGAACGGAACCATTTTACCCTACGAAGTACAAGACGAATACGCCCGTTTCCTCGGACAAAGCCCTTCGAAACCTCTTGACCGCGACCAACTGCTCTTTTTAACCACACTGCAGCGCAAAGAGATGACCGAACGGGCAAAACTGATGTGGGACTGCGACAGGGTGCTGCTATACAACTACGAAGTAAAATCAATCGGCTGCACACCCGACCGGCCTGTGGCCACATTTCTTCTGGAGGGAATGCTGCTTGACATGACATCTACAGCCGGCAGCGATATACTTGTAAACATCGGCAAACTCATCGGACACCAGTACGAGGTCAAAGGTATGCAAAGAAAACGCGACATAAGTGTCATCAACCCGAGCGCCTATCAGCAGCGCCACACTATCAGATTAGAAATACCGGAAGGATATGAAGTTGTGCCTCAGAGCGTGACTGCACTCAACAGAAACATATCATCGCCCGTAGCCACATTCTTCGTCGAAGCTTCAATCGACAACGGATATGTCGTGTTGCGCACAATTGAGCGGCATTCCGCTCCTGTCGCTCCGGCATCTGCTTGGCCGGATATATTGAAAGTGCTCGACACGGCCTTCGAGTTCAACTCTGCCACAATAGCCCTAAGGCGGCTCGGCAATAACTCTGAAAGCCAATCCACGACACCAAATTAGACATGCAGACACCGGAATTTACCGCAATTCCCATTATTTTTTCAGACTTTTTTCAAAAAAGTTTCCAAAAATTTTGGTAATTAAAAAAAAGTGCTTACCTTTGCATCGTTCAACCGACAAGGGGCGCTTAGCTCAGCTGGTTCAGAGCATCTGCCTTACAAGCAGAGGGTCGGGGGTTCGAATCCCTCAGCGCCCACTTCCCCTTCACCATGCCATCAGCTTTGTAGCCGATGGCATTTTTATTTTATAGTAAGACAATATAAAAAGTCAGCTACGCAATGGAAAGAAAAGTAAGAGTTCGTTTCGCCCCCTCACCCACCGGACCGCTCCACATCGGCGGAGTTCGCACTGCCCTCTACAACTACCTGTTCGCACGTCGTCACGGCGGCGACATGATACTGCGCATCGAGGACACCGACTCCCAGCGCTTCATCCCCGGAGCCGAGGACTACATCAACGAAGCTCTCGCATGGCTCGGCATCGGCATTGACGAAGGCGTGCGTCAGGGCGGCGCGTTCGGTCCCTACAAACAGAGCGAACGCCGCGACATATACCGCGAGCATGTCAGAATGCTCCTCGACAACGGCAAGGCATATATCGCCTTCGACACCCCCGAAGAGCTCGAGGCTGCACGCGCAGCGACTCCCAACTTCCAATACGACGCATCGACCCGCGGCTCTATGCGCAACTCCCTCTCGCTCAGCGAGGAGGAGACAAAACGCCTCATCGACGCCGGCGAAAAATATGTAGTTCGCTTCAAAATCGAACCCGGACGCGACGTCGAAGTCAACGACCTTATCCGCGGCAAAGTGACAATAAACTCATCGGTGCTCGACGACAAAGTGCTCTACAAGAGCGCCGACGACCTGCCCACCTACCACCTCGCCAACATCGTCGACGACCACCTCATGGAGGTGAGCCACGTAATCCGCGGCGAGGAATGGCTCCCTTCGGCTCCGCTTCACGTGCTCCTCTACGAAGCATTCGGCTGGACCGACACGATGCCGCAGTTCGTCCACCTGCCCCTGCTGCTAAAGCCCGACGGCAAAGGCAAGCTGTCGAAACGCGACGGCGACCGCCTCGGCTTCCCCGTGTTCCCTCTCGAATGGCACGACCCCAAAAGCGGCGATATCTCATCAGGCTACCGTGAGAAAGGCTACCTGCCGCAGGCTGTCGTCAACTTCCTCGCCCTGCTGGGCTGGAACCCCGGCGACGACACCGAAATCATGTCGATGAACGAACTTATCGACCGCTTCTCATTCGACCACTGTTCACGCTCAGGCGCGAAATTCGACTTCGAGAAAGGCAAATGGTTCAACCACAAATATCTCCAGGAACTTCCCGACGCCGAGCTTCTTGAAATGTTCAAGCCGGTAATGGCCGACAACGGCGTAAATCCCGCCGACTTCTCCGACGAATACATCACACGCGCCATCGCAATGGTCAAAAACCGCGCCAACTTCGTCAGTGACCTCTGGGACCAGGCCCGCTTCTTCTTCGTCGACCCCACCGAATATGAAGCCAAATCCGTAAAAAAACGCTGGACTCCGGAAACCCCCGCCATACTCCGCGCAATGATGGAGCGCATGGCATCACTCCCCTCGCTCGAAAGCAAGGCGGCCGAAGAAAATATCCTTGCATGGATCAGCGAAAACGGCTACCACCTCGGCAACGTAATGAACGCGCTCCGTCTCGCAGTAGTCGGCGAATGCAAAGGCCCCCACATGTTTGACATCACCGAACTGATGGGTCTCGAAGCGACACGCCGACGCGTGGAAAACGCTTGCGCCAACATCCAGATGTAAGTCAAACCAATCACCGCCGACGTGAATTTTCTCTACAACACCGGAATACATCTCTACTCGATTGGTGCGCGGATTGCCTCCCGCACCAATCCCAAAGCTAAAAAGATGACCGAAGGTCAGAAATCGACCTTCGGTCATCTGCGTGCCACGCTCCCTGCCGACGGACGCACGATATGGATACACGCCTCATCGCTCGGCGAATTCGAACAGGGCCGACCCCTCATCGAGCGCCTGCGTCGCCTCCACCCCGACAGAAAGATACTGCTCACATTCTTCTCGCCTTCAGGCTACGAGGTGCGCAAGAACTATCCGATGGCCGACGCAGTGGCATATCTCCCCTTCGACACCCCACGCAACGCACGCCGCTTCATTGAGACCGTCCGCCCGTCGGTAGCGATTTTCATAAAATATGAATTCTGGGGCAACTACCTGCAGCAGCTCCATAAAGCCGCAGTGCCAGTCTACATCATATCGGCCATATTCCGACAGGGGCAGATTTTTTTCCGACCGTGGGGAGGCATGTTCCGCCGCATGCTCCGGCGCTTCGACCGCATATATCTTCAGGATAATGAGTCACAGAAACTGCTCTCCGGCATCGGCATCGACAACACCGTCGTGGCCGGCGACACCCGCTTCGACCGCGTCACCGACGTAATGGCGCAGACTTTCGATATCGCCGGAGGCGAAAATCTCCGCTCTTTCATCATTTTCGGCAGCAGCTGGGGTGCCGACGAAGCCAACTACATTCCCTGGCTCAACGCCAACAGAGATGTGAAATTCATCATCGCGCCCCATGAATTCGACGAAGCCCGCGTCGCGGCTCTATGCAACGCCATCGACGGCAACGTCATCCCACTGTCGCAATGGGAACGGCACATAGCCGACAACGGCACACCGCCGGAACATATCCGCGGCATCATTGTCGACTGCTTCGGCAAACTGTCGTCGCTCTACCGCTACGCATCGGTGGCCTACATCGGAGGCGGACACGGCGCAGGCATACACAACATCAACGAGGCCGCCGTCTACGGCATCCCCGTAGTGTTCGGCCCCAACTACCACAAATTCAAGGAAGCGCGCGACCTCATATCGCTCGGCGGAGCCTTCTGCGTCGAAAACGCCGCCGCCACTTCCTCAACCCTCGACCGCCTGCTCTCCGATGAAGCCTGCCGCACCTCCGCAGGCAAAACCGCCGGCCGCTACATAGCCGATAACATAGGCGCCACCGACCGCATCTTCTCCGACATTTTCGGCGAAAAATAATGTCGCCGACACGGCTCTTTCATTTAAACTAAAATAAAGAGCACATCCTCCCTTACCCGCTTCAGTCCGGAGCGGGTAATTTTTCTATGTCTGTATGTTAAAAGGTTATCCTGTTATCAAAATCTTGTTTTTTTCA
>SCEG01000176.1 GCA_004102805.1 Muribaculaceae bacterium Isolate-002 (NCI) | reverse complement strand
CTGGCCGTATTCTGCGCCATTATCGGCGAGGTGACGCCGCCCATGGGCCCGCAGCTCTGGATCGCCGCGCCCATCTGCAAGGAAAAGATCGGCAATATCATGCGCGAGGCCTGGGCCTTTCTCGGCGTGCAGGTGCTGGCCCTGATCCTGGTGACGCTGTTTCCGCAGATTTCGCTTTTTCGGGTGCACTTCGTCCGCTAGCGGCGCAAAGTGCGGCCGCGCTGAAAAGGAGGCCTTTCATGGACAAGACGCTGATGATCCTGGGTCTGGGCGGGGTCGGCACGCATGCCGCGCATCTGGCGGGCAGGCTGCCGGGCGTGCGGGTGGTGGTGGGGGATATCCGCGCGGACCACGCCCGTCAGGTGGCCAACAGCCTGATTGCCGAGAGCTATTTTTTGCAGGAATACAAACGCTTCCCGGACGTGGCGGGTTTCGGCGTGGACATGCTGGACACGGCGGCCATTGCCGAGGCGCTGGAGCACTACCGGCCGGATGTGATTTTCAACGCCACCACCTTGCTTTCCTGGTGGCATCTGCACCGG
>SCEG01000175.1 GCA_004102805.1 Muribaculaceae bacterium Isolate-002 (NCI) | reverse complement strand
AACCGAGGGAAACAAGAACCCGTCAGTACAGCATATACAGCAACGACCCAGAACCACGCCCCAGGAGCGGAACCAGCCTAGCGCGTATACGGTTTTGCCCGCCGGGTTGTACTCGCAGCCCACCACGCCCTGATAGCCGAGTTCATCCAGCAGAGCCAGCAAATACGGATAATTGAGTTCACCCTGATCCGGCTCGTGCCGGTCCGGCGCGCCCGCCAGCTGGCAGTGCCCGATGAGCGGGAAAAAGCGCCGCAGCCGTCCCGAGACGTTGCCCTGCTCCATCTGACAGTGGAAAAAGTCGAATTGCAGGCGCAGGTTGGGCAGGCCCAGCCTCTCGATATACGCGGCGGCCTGTTCCTGGGTGCGCAAAAAATATTCCGGCATGCTGAACTGGTTGATGGGCTCCAGACAGAGTTCCAGCCCTTCATCGGCCAGGCGCTGGGCGGCCCGCAGGACGTTGTCCAGATAGGTTCGTTCTAGGCGTGCGGCGTCGGCGTCCGTGGGGCGGTTGCCCGCCATGAGGTGCACACGCGGGCAGCGCAAG
>SCEG01000174.1 GCA_004102805.1 Muribaculaceae bacterium Isolate-002 (NCI) | reverse complement strand
CCAGATACAGCGTGTAGGGCGGCACACGGTAAGCGCGGTCGGCGCCTAATTCGGCCACGCCCGTGACCTTGGGCCCGGCCCTGGCCCGGGGGATGCGCGACGCCCAGATGCGACCGTCGGCGGGCATCTTGAACTGGATGTCCTCCAGGGTTTTTGCGCCGCGCATCACGGCCGCCGCGTCCATGACCGCGTCCACCAGCGGTTTGTAGCCGGTGCAGCGGCAAATATTGTGATGTTTCTGGAACCAGTCGCGCACGTCCTCACGGCTGGGATTGGGATTTTCATCCAGCAGGCCCTTGGCCGACACGATGAAGCCCGGCGTGCAGAAACCGCACTGCGCCGCGCCGTGGTAAATCCAGGAATGCTGCAAAGGATGCAGGCAGGTGGGCGTGCCGATGCCTTCCAGGGTGGTGACGGCGGCGTTTTCCGCCACGCGGCGCATTTTGACGATGCAGGAGCGCACCACCTTGCCGTCCAGAATCACGGTACAGGCGCCGCACTGGCCCTTGCCGCAGCCCACTTTGACGCTCGTCAACTGCAACTGCCC
>SCEG01000173.1 GCA_004102805.1 Muribaculaceae bacterium Isolate-002 (NCI) | reverse complement strand
ATGACGAGGAAGTGATCCTCCTGAACACCGTCAAGGGCTGCCCCATGGACGAGGCCCTGGACTACGCCGTGTCCGGCTGCACCGAAACCCGCATGCCCAACCGGGACACCTACACCTCGGGCTGCGTGTACGTGAACTTCGCCACGGCTCTGGAAATGGCGCTTTACAACGGCCGCATGCTGCGCTACGGCGATGAGCTCATCGGCCTGGAAACCGGCGATCCCCTCGGGTTCAAGACCTGGGAAGAATTTTACGAAGCCTACAAGGCCCAGCATCTGAACCTGCTGCACAAGGCCTTCCAGCAGCAGCATGTGGTGGACAAGCTGCGCCCGCAGCACTTCGCCGCGCCGCTGTCCTCGGTGCTCCACGACCTGTGCAGGGAAAACATGCTGGACCTGCACACCGAAAAAATCCCCGGCGGCGTGGACTACTCCTACTTTGAATTCCTGGGCTACGGCACGGTGGTGGACTCTCTGGCGGCCATCAAAAAGCTGGTCTTCGAGGAAAAGAAGCTGAGCCTCAAGGAAGTGCTGGATGCCTGCAAGGCC
>SCEG01000172.1 GCA_004102805.1 Muribaculaceae bacterium Isolate-002 (NCI) | reverse complement strand
CTGATGCGCTTGCGCTGGTTGCGGAAGGCCCAACGGTTGGCCGACTCCACCAGCACGGCGAAAATAATGGCCGCGTACAGATAGCCCTTGGGAATATGATATCCCAGACCGTCGGTGAGCAGGCTCAGGCCGATCATCAGCAGGAAACCCAGACAGAGCACGATGACCGGGGGATGCCGCTCCACAAAGGCGAGCAGCGGCGCGGCGGCTACGGCCATGACCAGCATGGCCGCCGCCACGGCCAGCATCATGATCGAGACATGGTCCACCATGCCCACGGAAGTGATGATGGAATCCAGGGAAAAAACCGCGTCCAGGGCAATGATCTGGGCGATCACCCGCCAGAAGCCCGCATGCCGCCCCGCATCCGCGGGAGCGGCCAGATGGCCTTCCAGGCGCTCGTGCAGTTCCAGGGTTCCCTTGAAGAGCAGGAAGACGCCGCCGCCCTTCAGAATCAGATCCCGCGCGGAAAAAACGCGGCCGCCCAGGCTGAACAGCGGCTCGGTCAGGCCGATGATCCAGGCTATGGCCGCCAGAGATCGGAAGAGCACGCG
>SCEG01000171.1 GCA_004102805.1 Muribaculaceae bacterium Isolate-002 (NCI) | reverse complement strand
TGGGAGCCGGGGGTACCTGAAGTGCGTGACCGCAAGGAGCGCCCTAAGGTAAAACTGGTGACTGGGGCTAAGTCGTAACAAGGTAGCCGTACCGGAAGGTGCGGCTGGAACACCTCCTTTCTGGAGCAAACAAGTTATTACATCAGTCAGGTAATAGCTCTTACTAATGTCTATTGATACAGTCCTTTAGCTCAGTTGGTTAGAGCGCTACACTGATAATGTAGAGGTCGGCAGTTCAACTCTGCCAAGGACTACTCGGAAAAAGAGTACATTGACATATTGGAAGCGAAGTCTGAGTGACGCAAGTCACGAAGACAGAACACGAGCAAATCAAAAGTCACAAACGGACGGGACGCAAGTCCGCGGTCCGAACAGAATACAAGACGAGACTCAAAGTTCAAAACAAGGCGAAAAGATATCGAAGGCGGGCGACCGCCGGAGATAACCGTTAAAGGAAAGGAGAGAAGGGCACATGAAGGATGCCTTGGCTCTCGGAGGCGAAGAAGGACGTGATAAGCTGCGATAAGCCGCGTGTAGAGGCAAATACTCATTGATA
>SCEG01000170.1 GCA_004102805.1 Muribaculaceae bacterium Isolate-002 (NCI) | reverse complement strand
GCCACCCACCTGCGCGAAGCCGACGGCGTGGTGCTGAGCTTCTCGCGGGCCGCGTCCTTCATCCTCTTCGCCTACTTCATGCTCAAGCTCATTGACATGCTGGTGCAGGCCAACATCCCCTATCTCTTCACGGGGTACGGGGCCTGGTGGCTGGTGGAGATGCTCTTCTTCGTGCTGATGCCCGCCCTGCTCTACGCCAAGGGCGCGCGCGACGGCAACATCAGCCTCTGCCGCTTCGCCTCGGCCAACACGGTCCTCGGCATTGTGCTCAACCGCTTCAATGTCTCCATGATCGCCTTCAACTACAATTTGCCCTCCGCGGAACGGTACTTCCCGAGCATCTGGGAGATCTGCATCTCCATCTTTGTGGTGACCATGATCGTGACCGTGTACCGCTTCATCGTCTACCACATGCCCGTGCTCTACGAACATCCCGATTTCAAGGATGCCCACTAGGCACAAGGAGAAGACTATGGAATTCCATACCTTTTATGATTACTTCCTGTTCACCAAGAGCTGGGCGTACGTTATGATGTTCATAGTGCTGCCCCTCTATGT
>SCEG01000169.1 GCA_004102805.1 Muribaculaceae bacterium Isolate-002 (NCI) | reverse complement strand
ACCATTGATCTGCCCTCTGACTGGCAGATAGCCCCCAAGGAAGCCCTGGCCCAGCTTCAAAAAAAGGCCGGAGACATGCAGATACTGTTGGCGGCCCAGAGTCCGGAAGTGCCGCAATTCGCCATCATGGAGCAGCCCATAGCCGGAATGGAGCAGGAAGCCTTTGTCAAGCTGGACGACGCCGGCGTTCAGGAAATCTGCGCGCAGGCCATCAGCGGCTTCAAGCAGGGCGGCGCCACGGAGGTGAACTGCTCGCGCCAGACCACGGCCAAGGGCGCGGCCATGGCCATCACCGCGCTGTTCCCGGCCAGGGGTCTGTGCAATGTGAGCTGGGGCTTCTACAAAGGCAAAAAAACTCTGGCAGTGAGCGCCATGCTGCGGCAGCGCGACACCAAGCTGCCCGCCAAGCTGGAAACCGCGCTGAAGAGCATCCGGCTCGGCAAGTAAGCAGTCTGCCGGAAACGGATTTTCAAAAGGCCGCGTCATCTGGTGCGGCCTTTTGCGTGGGGAGACCGGGCCTTAACCCTGGTTCCCGAAACGCGCCGCCTGCTCCTTGAGTAC
>SCEG01000168.1 GCA_004102805.1 Muribaculaceae bacterium Isolate-002 (NCI) | reverse complement strand
TTATGGCACTGATTCAAAATACCTGCGTAGCGAATGGTATGCTGTGTTCCCCGAAGGAATGCTTCACTTACCTGCATGAATTCCCCGAGAGATACGTGCAGCAAACATTATTTTAAATTGAGAGTTAAATGAATAGTTGCTTTAAAATCCACGCAGAAAGGGCTGCCCGCCCCGGACTCGGATGCTAGCTACAACTGTGGATTTTCTAAAGGAAAGTGGCCAAGTGTTTCTCGTCATGACGGGGCCGCCTTTACGTTGCCATCCATGGCACTTATCGGCTAACGCGAACATCGTGTTCGCGTTGCCCCTGCGGCTCAACCACTTTCCAAGAAAATCTCACAGTCTCCGCCGCATCTACGCCCGGGGGAGCAGTCCTTTTCTGCTGGGTTACTGCTTCCCTAAATGATTTTAGAGAAGTCCTGTTGATTACTTTGGTGTAAATGACGTAATAATGACGTATTTTATACAAATAATTCTTAAAATCAAGATATTTTGTATTAAAATAACTTGATTTTCTCATTTTACGAAAACAGTTACTTCCAAAGCATCCAAATCCCCTGTT
>SCEG01000167.1 GCA_004102805.1 Muribaculaceae bacterium Isolate-002 (NCI) | reverse complement strand
GGATGCCCGTCGGCATAGCGCCGTTCCGCAATGATCAGGGTGGGCTGGACAAGCCCGCAGTCCTTGCCGTTGGCCACTTCCCGCAGGCCCCGCCGCCGCGCCTCGTAGGCGGCCGGGCTCCAGAGCGCCACGGCGTCGCCCATGCCGCCCAGAAAGGCCGCCAGGGCTTCCTCAGGTTTGGTGTCCACAATGACCACGTCGTCTTCTCTCAATCCCAGTCCCTCAAGCCAGGCCAGCAGAATCTGGTGCGCGCTGGTCCCCAGCGGGCAGAGGATCATCCCGCCCCGCATGAGCCGCCCGGCTTCGGCCTTGTCCGCCGTGAACAGCGGGCTGCCGGGGCGGGCGTAAATGCCGTTGGCGGCGGCCTCGTCCGGGCCGACGCCCACCGCGTAGACATCCTTGCGCAGCATGGCCAGCATGGCGGGCACCCCGCCGCAGGCGGCCCGATTCCAGTCCAGGGCGCGCATATTGTCCACGAGCAGCCTGCCGGTGGGCAGAACCTTGAGCTCCACGGCGATGCCCTCGGCCGCGTCCCACTGCCGCTCGTGGGCGTACCAGGCCGGGA
>SCEG01000016.1 GCA_004102805.1 Muribaculaceae bacterium Isolate-002 (NCI) | reverse complement strand
TCGGCTATTTCGCCATAACTCATGTCGGTCTCGGCATAATGCCTGAGAACCTCTTCCCGGATTGCCTGACGTTTTTGTCGCGGCAAACTCTGAAATTTAATCATAATTTGACTCTTTTATGAGTCAACTTTTTTCAGGGCAAGACATTATGAATTGCAACCACTCACGCGACGCACAATGGCGTCAGCAACTACGCGACCAGATATCCGCAAAAGAGCGCACAGCAATACCCCGCGCCAAAATGCCCGAACTCGACCCCGCCTACCGCATAACATGCAACGAAGAAGTCAATCAGGGTCTCGACGCCTCACAGGCAGTCACCGAAGCCACCCGATGCCTCGACTGCCCCGACCCTCAATGCATAACCGGATGCCCCGTAGGAATTGACATTCCCGGATTTATCAAAAACATACAGCGGGGCAACTTCCGCGAAGCCGCGCTCGTGCTAAAGGAAACATCCGCACTCCCCGCCGTCTGCGGACGCGTTTGTCCACAGGAACGACAGTGCGAGTCCCGATGCATCTACCTCAAAATGAAAAAGCCCGCCGTCGCAATCGGCTACCTCGAACGCTTCGCTGCCGACGCAATGCAGCACTCCGGCGACGACGCTATCCCCGCATGTCTCCCCTCCAACGGCATGCGCGTAGCCGTAATCGGCTCCGGCCCCGCCGGACTCTCGTTCGCAGGCGACATGATTAAACTCGGCTACGACGTCACCGTCTACGAAGCCCTCCACCAGATCGGAGGCGTCCTCAAATACGGCATCCCCGAATTCCGACTCCCCAACGCCGTAGTCGACGTCGAAATAAACGCCCTCGAAAAAATGGGCGTAAAATTCGTCAAAAACTGCATCGTCGGAAAAACACTATCCTACGAAACCCTGCGCCAAAACGGCTTCGACGGCATATTCATAGCTTCAGGAGCCGGACTCCCGCGATTTATGGGCATACCCGGCGAAAACCTCATCAACATCCTCTCATCCAACGAATACCTGACCCGCATCAACCTGATGGGAGCCGGACGACCCGGATGGGCGACACCCGTGCCAAAAGGCGCCACCGTAGCCATAATCGGAGGAGGCAACACCGCAATGGACTCCGTTCGCACAGCCAAACGAATGGGAGCCTTGAGAGCAATAATCGTCTACCGCCGCAGCGAAGAAGAAATGCCCGCCCGACTCGAAGAAATCAAACACGCAAAAGAAGAAGGCGTCGAATTCCTCACACTCCATAACCCGATAGAATACATCGGCGACGACAAGGGACACGTCCGCACCATGCGCCTGCAGCGGATGCAGCTCGGAGAGCCCGACGCCTCAGGCCGACGCTCACCGGTCCCCGTCCCCGGCGACATCATCGACATCGACGTCGACGTCGTGGTAGTCAGCGTTGGCGTATCACCCAACCCGCTGATTCCCGATGCATTCGACGGGCTCGACATCACCCGCCGCGGCACACTCGTTGTCGACGACACCCTCCTCACCACACTCCCGCGCACCTACGCCGGAGGTGACATCGTTCGCGGAGGAGCAACCGTAATCCTCGCAATGGGCGACGGCCGTGCAGCAGCAAAAGCAATGCACACCACCCTCACAAAAAAATAACCCGAGCCCAATCCCGCCAGCCACGCCAGGTCAGGCCAGGCCAGGTCACCCCATCCCCCATCAGACCTGTCTGACCAGTCGGACATGTCTGACCTGTCCGACCGGTCCTCCCCCCTTCCCTTCGCCCAAAAATCCCCAAGCAGCCCCAAAAAAATTTGGCAATCTCCGAAAAAATCCCTACCTTTGCCCTCACAACCCGCGCATGTGGCGTAATTGGTAGCCGCGTTAGACTTAGGATCTAATGTCTCAGGACGTGGGGGTTCGAGTCCCTTCATGCGCACCAAGCCCTCTGTAATTCAATAATTACAGAGGGCTATTTATTTACACAAAACTCCGACACCCCCCCGTTATCGACCCCGGAAGCAAAACAGGAAACGTTGTGTAACCGGGGCACCACACCAACCCTGAGGCTTCCGAAGGACGCCGATTTACACCACCTGACGAAACTCCTGTCTCTCCAATTCCCCTGTTTAAATTATTAGCGTAATCAGAGACGTGAGCAGAGCGGAAGCAGGGACGGGGGCGTCTCGCCCCCGTGGATACACTCACAGTCACCACACGTATACTCGGAGCAGGCGCAGACCCCGGCAATCCCATCAGAACGGATAGCCTATCGCCAGGTGGAAGGCCAGCGACTTGCCGAACGACTCCATGTTATAGTAGCCGTGTTTCCCCGTATCATACGGGGCATGGATCCCGATGCCGAGGTCACCTCTGATTACAAGCATCGAGATATCAAGACGAAGCCCTACGCCCGTACCCGTCGCAAGCTCCTTGAAAAACTTCGATCCCTGAAGCTCTCCACCCGGACGCTGCGGGTCCTTCTTAAGAAGCCACACATTACCCGAATCGAAAAACAGCGCCCCGTGCAGCGGCCCGATTATCGGAAAACGGTATTCGACATTAAACTCAAATTTAAACGTACCCGTCTGATCGAAATACCCGTTTATATCGCTCTTTGGCGGACGGTAACTGCCCGGACCTATCGAACGCACCGTAAACGCCCTCACCGAGTTGGCTCCTCCGCAATAAAACTGTTCCGTATACGGCACCTGCGACGCATTGCCGTAGGCATGGGCAGCCCCGACAGCCGCTCGCGTCCAGAGCCACTGCTCGCCGCTAAGCCGCCGGCCGTAAACCACCTGCGCCGTCCCTTTTATAAACTGGGAGAAAGGCGTGTGAAACAACTTCTTCTCCCCCTTCTTCCCGAAAGCCTCATATATAGCCCAGAAAAGATTGCCCGCCTCAGTCACCGACACATTATACCTCACCGTATTGTCACGGCGGAATGTCCGGTCGTATGCATACGTATACGACATCTGCGGAATGAACTGCGACCTGAACGACAGAGCTACCGCAGGATTGGCTGCCGTGATGGAGTCGAAATCAGCCGTAGTGTGCAGCAGATTGGTATATGTCAGCTTGAACACCGTCAGATTGTTGTTGACAAATCGCGACGACATCCAGTCGTAGCCGAACGACGCGTTAAACTGCGCCATCTTGAAATAATGCGGCCGGTTTAGAAGATCGGCGTTGAGCGACACCCGCGTCCAGTTCGACGAATACGTCCTGCGGGGTATGAACTTCGGCGCTATAAAACGCGGAAACGACAGCGCTCCCGTAAGTCCCACCTCATACGAATTGAACACCGACGAACTTCCGTGCCCCGTCTGCCACTCATACGACCCCGTAAGATTGACACTCAGCTGCTCTCCGCCCCCAAACATGTTGCGGTTCGTCAGCCCGAGCGTCACACCCGGGCCAAGATACGAATTCGACTTCGACGAGACATTGGCCTCTATCGACGTCTCCAAAGGCATGTCAAACGTACACGATATCGCCACATCAAGCGTCGGATCAACCGCAAGCGTATCCGGCAGCGCCGTGATCGAAATCGCATTGAATATGCCCAGCCGAGCCAGATAACTCTGCGTGCGGTCCATGTCACGCACCGAAAAAACCTTCCCGCGGCCGAATGTCACACACTCGTCCATCAGATTGCGGCGAAACTTCGACGGCATCATCTGTATCAGCGTGCCGCGGTCCATCTCAACCGTATCGGCCTCGCCTCCGCCTCCGTTACGGAACACATACATCGTCACATTTCCCGTGCGGAACCGCTGCCGCGCAAGCAGAGGCACTTTCGGCGCCAGTGTCATGCGCAGAGCTATGTTTCCTGGCTTCTGCAGCGAGTCGGCAAGATATTCTATGAACTCAGGCTTGAAATAATAATACCCGCGGTTGCGCAGCGAGTTGGTGATACGCGTCCTCACCGCCTGCAGCGAGTCAGTGCAATAACGCTCGCCGCTGCGCAGATAAGGCTCCCGGCGAGCCAGCGAGTCAATCGCATGACTCAGATGACATGTGTCAGGCAACAGCTCTATCGAGTCGAGCAGATAAGGCTCGCCTGCATTGACCTTATATGCAATCTTTGCCTTGCGCTTGTTCTTGCCCGACACAAGCTCATAGCTGCTGCTGCCCCTGAAATATCCGTTATTGTCAAGTATCTCGTCAATCATCTTTGTGCGCACCTCGGGCCTCACCTCCGACACGACTATCGGTTCCTGGGCAAACTTGTTGTAAAACCACTTCTTCAGTCCCGACTCATGGCTCCCCATATTGTTGTAGACCCACAGACCCAGCGGAAAAAACATCAGAGTCTTTTTGTTGGCGGGAGCATTGACCGCATCCTTGATATTGTCGCGCAGACCGTCGGGCAGCGCATCAGCCTCCGGATTTCCGTAAGTCACCCCCTTCAGTCCGTTGTAAAGTATCTCCCCATCCTCCAGACGGCGCGTAGTGGAGCAGCCCACGCTAAGCGTCAGCGTCAGTGCGGCGATTGAAAGCAATATAAGTTTAGTTCTGTTTCTTCTCATCTTCCTTTACAATTACTGGTTGTCTGTCAATCTTTTCCTCATTGGCCGGAGTCTGTTCCTGCGGCTTTGACATCAGTTTGCGCAATATGTCGCCGGCAGTCCTCACCGCGCCCTCCTGCGGAAGTGCGGTTGTCTGCGCGCGGCTCTTGCGAAACAGATTGCGGAGCGTGCGCAGCTTGCGCTTGTACACGAAGCCCACACCCGTCTGCGTCACCTCTCCCTCGAGTATGCTCTCGTAGCCCGTATGTCTGAACAGACGCACATACATCGTGCCCGACTTGTTGAGCAGATACTCGAACGATATATCGTTGATCAGGTTTTGCGAAAGATTTTCGTTGGCATCGGCGTCAGTGCTGTAGTTTCCGCCAACAACCACCTTGAAGCGGTCGTCAAGAAAACTCTTCGACACCTTGTAGCTGTAGCTCGTGGTCGTCGACGACGCCCCGTCGAGCGTGCGCTCATACTGGTCGATGCCAAACGATATGTCCACTCCCTTCACATTATTCGCCATCCAGGTGTTGAGCTGCGACGACAGGAAACTGTAAAGCGGATTGCCCGAAATATTGGCATTGCCCTTCGTGCCCGGTCCGGTGTACATATTGTAGAGAAGAAGGTTCATCGCCTGGTTGGCACGCTGTTCGGGCGACATCGACTGAAGCTCGTTGCGCACCGTGATATCCTCGTCGGTCTCGAGATCAAACGCCACATCCATCTCATTGAGTGTGCCGTTCACTCGCAATATCACATCGAAATTCACCAGGCGCGAGTTCTGTCCGTCCTGCGTCACATTGGCCTTGATTACATCTACGGCAGTCACGTGAAGCTGCGGATTGGCCATGTCGCCGTTAAATGCCACATAGCTTCCTTCCTGGAAATCAAACAGCTTTTCCGACATCAGCGGAGGCGTATATCTCACAAATCCGCCTGTTATGTTAAGGCGTCCGGTGGTGCGCGTATCGCCCAGCGGATTCATCGAGAAGTCAAGCACGCCGTTTGACTGAAGCTGCACACGGTCCTGACCGTTCGACGACAGGTCGACGCCTATCACCGAGCCCTCCTCCACATTGAGTATTGCCGTCAGATTTAGCATCATGCCGGGCGACGCAACCGTATCGGCCGTCGCAACCGCAGCTGTGTCGGCGAAATTCACAAACCTCACCATGTCGCCGGTGCTCTGTGACGACAGCTGCGAGCTCGCCTCGGGCATTACGTAAGTGACATTGGTGCCCTCCTTCACAACGACATTGGCGCGGGCGTTTATCAGATGCATGTCACCCTTGGCCTGGGCGTCGACCGAGATAAACGCTTTGCCGTAGAGATCGCTTCCGCGGCGCTTGTCATTGCCGACCACCTGCATGTTGTCGGCTTTGAGCCCGAGGTCAAGAGCGATATTCGACAGCGACCGCATGTCGACCGTGCCGGTGATTTCAAGCGGATTGTCATTGACGCCATAGATTGAATACCGGTCAAAACGTATCACATTTGAGTCGACAGGTATCTTCTCCTCGCTGAAACGGAATGTCGTGCCAATCATGGCTGCCTTCACCGTAGCCGAGTCAAAGTCGAGATAGCCGTCAAACAACGGTGCCGACATACTCCCCGTCACCACCATGTCGCCGCTCAGATAGCCGTCGAGCGTGGCAGCTCCGCCAACAAACGGATTGGCAATGTCAAGCGGCAGACGTGTCAGCGCGAAGTTCAGACGCATCGGGTCGCTTAGCGTAGTGTCATTGAGCGCTCCCGAAGCCCTCATCACCTCGTGGCCGTCGACTTGCAGCCCGGTGACGGCATTGATTGCGCCTGAACGCGACGTGGTGACATCGACATCGAGTCCGAGCGTACCCACTCGTTTCTTCCCGTAAGTGAAGTCGGCAAGCGTCACCGTGCCCGTGCCGTTGAGAGTGCCGGGCGCCATGGCGAAACTCATGTCGGCCGACAGCGCGCCGGTCATCGGCGGTGCATACGGACTGAGCGAAAGCCAGTCAGCGATCTGTATCTTGTCGATATCCACATTTATCCTCTCCTGACCGCCGTCATCAATCGAATCATGCTCCGTATATATGTGCAGACGGCTGTCATTGTTCTCCATAAGCAGATTTGCGTCGAGATGATACGTGCGCGTATTGACACTGATGAAGTTGTTGTCGTTGACCGTCCACTGCTTGTATCCGATAATCGGGTCGGTCGGGTCGAGACGCAGTCTGAGTGTCGAGTCTGACAGCTCTATCAGGGCGCCTATACGATATCCTGTGTCATCCTTGATATTGCGCTGGCTCACAGCCATCATCACCTTGTTGCCGCCGATATATCCCTTTCCCGCTATATGCGCGAAGTCATCCATCGTGCCCGGCTTGTTGTCAACCGTAATCTCATAGTTCAGGCGGTTGCCCTCCTGCAGGGCGTTGAAATCTATGCGGTCAAAACGCGTGCTTCCGCTCACAAGCGTGTCGACCGACACCGTGATGCGTATGATGCTGTCATTGTCAGCTGCCAGACGCGCCCGGCTGAATGTCGTTCCCGTCGAGGCCAGATAATCATGCACCGCGTTGCGCTCTCCCGCATCGATTTCGAGATTGAACGCCGGCAGACGCCGCTGCAGCTCCTCCACATCGATATCGTGCGCATCAACCATCGGCCCGACAAGAGCCATTGCCGACGAGAAGCGCGATGCCACACTGTCGATTGTCATCGGCGACATGAACTTGATTTTCAGATCCTGGTTCTCGACATGCGCCACCGACATGCTGTCGCTGCCGGTGAAGTCGATATTGAAATCTTTTGCGGCAAGATGCGTGTCGCCGAGGCGGGCGTCGACACTGTGTATCTCCAGCTCCGCATCTATGTCATGGCTCGACGGCGTCATCCTCACCGTGCCGTCGACCGATGCCGCTACCTCCGACAGCGTGTCGGTCACACCAAGCGCATAGAGGTCAATCTTGCGGAAATCGCCGGTCATCGACCAGTCGTAACTCTTTCCGGCAAGATTACCCGACGCACTCAGATTGCCGTCGATCACACCGTTTGACGACGTCACACTCAGGTCGGCGTTGCCGTCACCCAGGTCGGCCACCACTTTCAGGTCATGTATCGAATATCCGCGGTAACCCACATCGATGGCATCGACAGCGGCATACATGTTCGTGGTGCGGCTCATCGGGTCAAATCCGCGGCCGCGGGCATCTATCTTGGCCGTAACACTCCCTATACCCATGCCGGGAAGGAAAGTGCCCACGGGAAATTTATCCGCGTCAAGATTGATTTCATATCCTTCGGCACGCGAATTCCACTTGCCGTCGAGAGCAAGCTCGCCACCCTGCGTGAATGCCTTTATCGTTCCGTCTACTACGCCGCCGGCCATATCGGCGCTGCCGTGAAGCCTGAGCGGCGGCAGATGCGTGGTTTTGCCGAGTTTGGCATCCATCAGTGTCGGCTTCATGAAATTGACCTCCTCGAAATCGCCGTCAATGTCGACATGCCCCGAAGCGCGGTTGAAATCCGTGATATCCTTTACAGCCCCCGCTATCTTAACATCGAAACAATTGCGCATCGACACCTCGGCGCCGGCTATCCTGAGATTTGACAGCGTGCCCGAAGCATCCACCTCCACTGCAAGTTTGCGGTGACGCGGAAGCATCTCTATCGTCTGTGCTGCCGACGGAAACGCCGTCTCCACATCCGCCGGGTCAATCTGCGCCTTGAGCGCCACCGACAGCGGAGCATCGGCCGACGACATTCCGTAGGTAGCGTCAAAATCAAATTCCGACGCAAGCGTGCGCAGTCTGAAATCCTTAGCCTCAATAGCCGAAGAATTCATGGAGAAAACACCGTTGCCATAGAGTTTGAGTCCAGAGCGCTCCACTGCCGTGAGTTTCTTCAGCGGCACACGCATTTCGGCACCGCGCGTATAAAATGAGTCGACCTCAACGGTGAGACTGCTCACATCGATATATTGCATGTCGAGACCCGGCTGAGGCTTCGCCCCGGCTGAGGCATACAGCCCCTTGCCGTTGTCAAGCAGCAGATGCCCCACCTGTATGCTCCACGGCACAGTGTCGGTTTTTTCCACACTGTCGGCGACCGCCGGCTGACGCGCATCAGCAGCCGTGGCGTTGCCGGTTATATAGCGTCCGTCGACTCCGTCAAGCACCACATCCTCGACTCCAACCGTGTGGTCGCCAAGATCAACGACGCCGTTCACAAGCGTGAAATCATCGAGACGGGCACATACGCTGTCGCCCGTATCCGCCATGTTCATTTCAAAACCGATATCGCCGAGTGTGATTTTCTTTCCGACGATACGCCAGCTGACCGGCGCCGACTCGGGCGACGGCGGTGTGCTGTCATTTCTCAGTGCAATCTTTATATCACCCCCCGACAGGCTCAGATTGTCAACCTCGACAACCTGATTTTTGAGCCCGGCGCCGGCATTGATGAACTGCACGGCGCTCACACGCGCACGTATATAGCTCGCCGAATCCGGGGTTCCCGATTTATAATATATATCTTTCAGTCCGATACTGCCGGCCTCCACATTTCCACCAAGCAATGGCAACACCCTGACACTGACATGAGCGTCGCCGGCCATAAGCATCGTATCGCCCTTCTGCATCACCTCGAGCCCCCTGACATCAACATCAAGCGGGAAACTCAGACGAAAGCGGTCGACCGATACCGACATATCATCGCTGTTGATCAAGACAAGCACCCGGGGCACCAGAAAATCCTGCACCACAGGTATATAAAGCGCCGTAACCAACACTAAAACGAAAAGCAGCACCGACACCAGTGTCAGCCATGCCGCTTTCCATATCTTCTTCCCTATGCTCCGATGCTTCTTTTCCAAAACTGTAAACAATTGAAACGTTGAAAATTATTATGGCACGAACCGGGCATTATACCGAACCACGACACAATCCCTCCGTGCCTGACATGCAGGTGTGCCCCCTGTTCATCCCTCATGGGAGCACTGACTCATGCCTGCTTTTATAACAATTTTCTACATCATTGGTTCTCACGGAGAGGATTATCAGCCGAGCGATACCATTCAACGAATTTTCCGATCCCTTCGTGAAGCGTGTGACACGGATGATAACCGATTTCAGTTTCGAGACGGCTCGTATCGGCATTGGTCTGATACACATCGCCGGGCTGCATCGGCAGAAACTCTTTATTGGCCTCATGACCCATAGCCTGCTCTATCTCGGAAATAAAATCCATAAGTTTCACAGGGTGTGAGCAACCGATATTGTAGACGCGCGCGCTTGCCTTCCCCTCCTCTTCGGCCGGCGGGGTGTCGATTACCTTGATAGTACCCTCGACGATATCGTCGATATAGGTGAAATCACGTATCATGTCTCCGTTGTTGAACACCTTGATGGGTTCACCCTTCTCGATCGCTGTCGCAAAGAGCATCGGCGACATGTCCGGACGTCCCCACGGTCCGTACACCGTGAAATAGCGCAGTCCCGTCACCTTTATGCCATAGAGCTTGCTGTAGGCATGTGCCATAAGCTCGTTTGACTTCTTGGTGGCGGCATACAGGCTCACGGGCGAGTCAACCTTGTCATCCTCCGAGTAAGGCACTTTTTCATTCGTGCCGTAGACCGACGACGACGAGGCATAAACAAGATATCCGACCTTGAAATTGCGGCACGCCTCAAGTATATTGAGAAAACCGACAAGATTGCTCTGCAGGTAGGCATACGGATTTGTTATCGAATACCTCACTCCGGCCTGAGCCGCAAGATTGACCACCTTGTCAAATCCTTCCTTGGCAAAAATCGTGTCAAGCCCGTGCTTGTCGTCAATCGACAGTCTGACAAACCGGCAGTCGCCGTAGAGACTGCTGCGGAGCTCCTCGCCCCACTTCACGCCGTCGGCTCCTGTCTCGAATCCGGCGCTGCGCAAGCGTCCGTATTTCAGCCTGACATCATAATAGTCGTTTATGTTGTCAATACCTACCACGCTGTCACCTCTTTCGGCAAGCAGCATCATGAGTCGCGAACCGATAAATCCGGCCGCTCCGGTCACCAATATCTTCATTGTTCTGTAATTTTTACAACTTGTTTATATGTATGATATAACAATCGGTCAGGCCATACGGTTGACGCACGGTTACTTCCCGCCGCCAAGCGCCTTTTCATACACCTTGACGGTAGCCTCGGCGATGCGATCCCAGTTATAGTTCGACAGATCATAACTGCGCGGAGTGGCTCCCCGCTCAAGTTTATCCTTTATCTTCCCGGCAAGCGCGTCGACATCTCCTACAGGGAAGAAATCGCCGGCTTCCAGCTCCTTTATCCTGTTGGCCGGAATATCGCTCACCACCACGTCAAGCTCCTCGCTCATAGCCTCGAGCAGTGCGATGGGCAACCCCTCGTGATACGACGGAAGCACAAACAGCGCCGCATTGTGCCCAAGCTGGTTGAGCTTGTCACCCTTGATAAATCCGGTGAACACCACTCCCGCCTCACGCCCCATGCGCTTCAGCTCCTCGCTGTATTGGTCGGGATGATCGCTGTCGCCGGCTATCGCAAGCTTTATATCCTTGAGATTTAACTTTCTGTATGCCGCGATAAGGTCATGAAAACCTTTCTCCTTGACAAAGCGGCCTATAGTCACTATATATTTGCCGGGCTCAAGACCGAGCGATCTTATATAAGCGTCTGACCCGGGCGTTGCCGGACGGTTCACTCCGTTATATATCAGGTCGGTGTCATCGCGGCCGTATTTGTCACGCAATATGCCGGCTATCACGGTCGATATGACTATCACACGGTTGGAAAAACGCGTTCCCCACCGTTCGCCTGTCTTTAGCACCAGTTTCGCCATGCGACCCCACTTGCCGCGGTCATAGTCCGGACCGTGGTTTGTCATCACCACCTTCATGCCAAGCATACGCGCCAGCGGCACCATGATTGACGGCCCGATGGCATGCACGTGCAGCACGTCGGCTTTCATTCGCCGCGCCTTGATGACAGCAAGAAACGTATGTATTATCGCCTCAAGGCTCTTTTTTCTCGGCGTGTAAAGGTCAACCAGCTTCACACCCTTGTATTCCTCGCGGCGGTTTCCTTCATCCACATAACAGCGGCGGCGTATCACCGTCACATCATGCCCCATGGCAGCTATGCGCGGATACAGGTTCTCGCAATGTGTCTCAACCCCTCCCGATATATCGGGAATGCCACGGGTGCCTGTCACTACTATCTTCATCGGCCGAGTATTTTTGTTATCAGATTATTGTAACGCTCCGCAAAAAGTTCTTTTGTGAAATTGGCTTCCAGAAGCTCCTTGCTCCGGCGTCCCATCTCCCGCCGCCTGTCGCCGTCGGCAGCAAGCTCGGCAAGATGACCGGCTATGGCCATGTAGTCGCCTGTGGCTGTGATATAGCCGTTTACGCCTGACTTCACAAGCACATCGTTGTCGCCGACCGAGGTCGCCACTACAGGCATATCGGCATTCATCCCTTCCATGATGGAGTTGCTGATGCCCTCAAACAGCGATGTCGACAGATATATGTCAGCCTGCCGCAGCTCGTCGGCTATACGGTCGGAGTTTATCAGTATGCGGGTTATCTCCTCTATACCCTCTTCCCTGAGCCATCCGCGCACCTGCTCCTCAAGCTCGCCGTAGCCTATTACGGTAAACCTCAGCTGCGGACAACGGCGCGAGGCCTCGGCCACAGCCCTGATTGCAGTGCGGTAATCTTTCTGAGCCACGAAACGCCCCACGGTTATGACATTTACCGTGTCGGAAGTCTCGCGGTCTCTGTAGCTGTCAATCGGGTCAAAGCAGTTGGGTATCACCTCGATTTTGCTCCCCTTGAAGCCTTTGGCCGCGAAATGGCGTCTGCCCGACTCGCAGTTGCACACCGACAACACCGCCCCCATGCGGTTGAGCAGCGCATCGGCGATATGCTTCGACAGCGGAAGCCGCGAATTGCGCAGACCGGTCACCACTTTTGTGGCAGTGCCGCGCGCGGCTCTGACGCTGTAATAGTTGGCCGCCGTAAGATATGAGAATATCAGGGCGGGCTTCTCGTCGAGCACCCACCGGCGGTATTGCTTCAGGCGCTCTTTTCTCTCGCCCTCAAACTTCACTATTTCCACTCCCGGCGAAAGCATGTCGAGATACTTGCGGTGTATCTTCTCGCCGTTGAGTATTATAAAACTGACCTGATGGCACTCCGCAAGAGCGTTAGCCAGCATTACGGCCTGCTTCTCAGCCCCGCCGCTGGTCAGATTTTTTACACAAATCCCTATTTTCGGCATTACGGTAGATATATGGATGCAATGCGCTCAACGGCCTATGCAATGATACGTAAATCCCTGCTGCGCAAGCTCCGCCGGGTCATATATATTGCGTCCGTCAAGCACTATCGGCGTGCGCATCGCATGCTTCACGACGCCCCACGACGGCAATCGGAACTGCTTCCACTCCGTCAGCAGAAGCAACGCGTCGGCATCAAGCACGGCGTCATACATATCTTTTGCATAGATTACTTTGTCACCTACACGACGGCGGCACTCATCCATGGCTATCGGGTCAAACACCACCACTTCGGCGCCGGCCGACACGAGTCTGTCGATCAGCACCAGAGCCGTCGCCTCGCGCATGTCGTCGGTCTCAGGCTTGAACGCAAGCCCCCAGAGCGCTATACGCATTCCCTTGAGGGCTTCCTCGCCGCCCAGCTCTCTGACGAGTTTTTCGTAGAGTATGCCTTTCTGACGCTCGTTGACGGCCTCGACTGCCTTGAGCACCTGCATGTCATAGCCGTTGCGCTCGGCGGTCTTAATAAGAGCCTTGACATCTTTGGGGAAACATGAACCGCCGTAGCCGCATCCCGGATAAAGGAACTTCGAGCCGATACGCACATCGGCGCCTATACCCTTGCGCACCATATTGACGTCAGCTCCGACGATTTCGCAGAGATTAGCGATATCGTTCATAAACGATATGCGCGTCGCAAGCATCGAGTTGGCCGCGTATTTTATCATCTCGGCCGACGGTATGTCGGTGAATATCATACGGTTGTTGGTGAGCATAAACGGGCGGTAGAGTCTGCCCATAAGCGTTTTTGCCCGCTCCGAGTCGACGCCGATCACCACGCGGTCCGGACTCATGAAATCCTTGATTGCCGCGCCCTCCTTAAGAAACTCGGGATTTGATGCCACATCAAATTCGATAGCCTCGCCACGGCCTGCAAGCTCCTCTTCGATAGCTTTCCTGACCTTGGCCGCAGTGCCAACCGGCACGGTCGACTTGGTGACGAGTATCGTATATTTCTTTATATTCCTGCCGAATTCACGCGCCACATTGAGCACATACTGCAGGTCGGCCGAACCATCCTCGTCGGGAGGGGTGCCGACAGCGCTGAACACTATGTCTACATCGTCGAGACACTCCGCAAGCGACGTGCTGAATTTCAGACGTCCCTCCTTGATGTTGCGCGACACCATCTCGTCGAGACCCGGCTCATAGATGGGTATCTCACCGGCCTTCAGCCGCTCTATCTTGTTGGTGTCGATATCGACGCATGTGACATTCACTCCCATCTCGGCGAAACATGTGCCTGAAACGAGTCCGACATATCCGGTTCCTACTACTGCTATATTCATGACAGGTATCTATTTTTCTAATTATTTCGTGTATACTTCATTGTTTCCAATACGGCGTACGCGCTTGGCCGGCGGCATCGCCGCTAACCGCACACGCATCGGCAGCATAGCCGTCTATTTCTTTCCTTTGCGGCGACCGCCACGGTGTTGCGAGGCTTTCTTCTTTGCCGAAGTGGCGGCAAGTGCCTGCTCCACAGTCACGGTCTTGCCCATGGAGTCCTCGCCGCGTTTCGATGCATTCGGGTCGACAATGGCAAAATCGAGCTGCTTCCTGTCGAGGTTCGCACGGGCCACTTTCACCCTGATATTGTCGCCCAGACGGTAGCGGTGGTTATTGCGGCGCCCCACAAGGCAATAATTTTTCTCGTCGAGGTCATAGAAATCATCGGCAAGGTCGCGCACAGGCACAAGTCCCTCGCACTTGTTGTCATTGATTTCGACATAAAGACCCCACTCGGTCACTCCCGATATCACGCCGTCATACTCCTCGCCCAGATGGTCGTTCATATACTCCACCTGCTTGTATTTTATCGAGGCACGCTCGGCGTTGGCGGCAAGCTGCTCCATATCCGACGAGTGCTTGCACAGCATCTCGAGCTTCTCGGCATTGACCGTGCGTCCTCCCGAAAGATACTTCTCGAGCAGACGGTGCACCATCATGTCGGGATAACGGCGTATGGGCGATGTGAAGTGGGTGTAGTAATCAAACCCGAGACCGTAGTGGCCGATATTGGTAGTCGTGTAGATTGCTTTCGCCATCGAGCGTATGGCAAGCGTCGACAGGAAGTTCTCCTCCCCCTTCCCCTTGACGTCGGCAAGCATGCGGTTGATCGACTTGTTGACCTCGCGCGGAGTGCCGGTCGCTTTCACCTTGTAGCCGAACGTGCGCGACAGTGTCGACAGATCGGAGAGCTTGCCGGGATCGGGCATATCGTGCACTCGATAGACAAACGCCTTCGGCTTCTTCTTGCCCTGAGGCATCCCTATGGCCTGCGCTACGGTCTTGTTGGCGAGCAGCATGAACTCCTCGATAAGTTTGTTGGCGTCTTTCGACTCCTTGAAATATACCCCCGTGGGGTGGCCGGTCTCGTCGATGTCAAAACGCACCTCTATACGGTCGAACTCCACTGAGCCTTCATCATATCTCGCCTTGCGCAATATCTTGGCAAGACGGTCGAGAGTGACAAGCTCCTCGGCGAAGTCTCCTTTGCCGGTCTCTATCACTTCCTGTGCCTCCTCGTAGGTGAAACGGCGGTCGGAACGGGTGACCGTGCGTGTTATCTTGCTGTCGAGCACCTTGCCGTTGTCATCCATCGTGAATATGCACGAGAATGTCAGTTTGTCCTCGTCGGGACGGAGCGAGCAGATTCCGTTGCTCAGATGTTCGGGAAGCATCGGCACAACCCGGTCGACCAGATAGACCGACGTGGCGCGCTTCTGCGCCTCACGGTCGATTATGGTGTCGGGCTTGACGTAGTGGGTGACGTCGGCGATATGCACGCCGATTTCCCACTTGCCGTTTTTCAGACGGCGTATCGAAAGGGCGTCGTCAAAGTCTTTGGCATCCTTGGGGTCGATGGTAAATGTCGTCACACCGCGCATGTCAAGACGCCGGGTCACCACTTCAGGAGTGATGCCGGCGTCAATTTTCTTCGCCGCCTTGTCGACTGCGTCGGGATATATGTACGGAAGTCCGAATTCGGCCATGATGGCGTTGATTTCGGCATTGTTCTCCCCTTTCTTGCCCAAAATGTCGACAACCTCACCCTTGGGGTTCTTGGCTTCGTCGGTCCACTCGGTGATTTTCACCACGGCCTTGTCGCCGGTCACACCACCCTTCAGCTTGGCTTTGGGAATGAATATATCTGAAGCGAGATATTTTGAGTCGGTCAGCAGATAGGCGAAATGCTTGTCGACCTTGAGTGTGCCGATAAACACCTGCGGCTTCCGCTCGATGATTTCAACCACCTCGGCCTCTGGCTCCGCTCCGCGGCGGCGGGCGGCGATGCTCACGCTCACACGGTCGCCGTTGAGGGCATGCATCGAATTGCGCTCGGCCACGAAGATTGCCTCGTTGTCATCGTCGATGACAACAGAGTTCTTGCCGTTGCTGCGGCGCACGAATGTGCCGGTGGCATAGCTTGAGCGCGACGGTGACTTATATCGTCCGGGGGCCGTCTCGAGCAGATCGCCGTCAAAGGCAAGTTCAGCCAGATAAAGGGCCACCGCACGCTGACTGATGGGTGAAGTGGCATTGATGGCATGCGCCACCTGCTTGTAATTGAAGGTATTGTTACCTTGCTTGCTTATATACTCGTCGACCTGCGCACGTAGGCGGTCGTCTCCTTTTCTGGAATATGAACGAACCATTTCTAAGCTGTTTCTCTATGTTTGTGATATATTTTTGAGAGTGTCCGGTTTTAAATCAAATCTGAAGTTTTTAATTCCATTCTCTTTTATTTACGGTTTAAATTCAGACACTCTCTTAATTCCTCTGCCGCTGCGGGTAAACCGTGGTGACGAATCATTACAATAGCTGTCGCTGTCATAATAACAATTTCACACGCGTCATGTTTACCACGGCCTCTCTGATATCCGTGTCAGCCGTCTCCACGGCGCCGACATCGCGCTATGCGTCGATGTTGGCGTAAGTGGCGTTCTGCTCGATGAAGTCGCGGCGTTGCGCCACATCTTCGCCCATGAGCATGGAGAACACGCGGTCGGCGGCCGCGGCGTCGCTGATGGTGACCTGCTTGAGCAGACGATACTGCGGGTCCATGGTGGTCTCGCGCAACTCCTGCGCGCTCATCTCACCGAGACCTTTGTAACGCTGCACCTTCACGCGGTCGCCGTTCTGGGCGATACAGTTCTGGAGCTGCTGCTCGTTCCAGCAGTATTCCAGCACTTTGTTGCCCCTCGAGCATTTATACAACGGCGGTGTGGCCAGGTAGAGATAGCCCTGCTCGATTACCGGACGCATGCGGCGGAAGAAGAATGTCATCAGCAGCGTGGCGATGTGCGATCCGTCGACATCGGCATCGGTCATGATGATAATCTTGTGGTAGGCGAGCTTCGAGAGGTTGGCCTCCTTGGAGTCATCCTCGGTGCCGATTGTCACACGCAGCGCTCGGAACATGTTGGTGATTTCCTCGTTGTCGAAAATCTTGTGGTCCATCGCTTTCTCCACGTTAAGGATTTTACCGCGGAGGGGAAGAATGGCCTGGAAACGGCGGTCGCGGCCCATCTTGGCGGTACCGCCTGCCGAGTCTCCCTCGACGATGAAGAGTTCGCAATCTTCGGCCGTACGCGACGAGCAGTCGGCCAGCTTGCCGGGCAGACCGCCTCCGTAGAGTGGCGATTTGCGCTGTATCTTGACGCGTGCGTTATATGCCGCATGACGGGCCTGCGCGGCCACTATCACCTTGTCGACAATCGTGCGTGCCTGCTTGGGGTGCTCCTCGAGGTAGTTGCGGAGTGTCTCCGACACTGCCGTCTGCACGGCGCCGATCACCTCGTTGTTGCCGAGTTTGGTTTTTGTCTGTCCCTCAAACTGCGGTTCCATCACCTTGACCGACACTACTGCGGTAAGACCCTCGCGGAAGTCTTCGGCCGAAATATCCACCTTCACCTTCTCGAGAAGTTTGTTATCTTCGGCATATTTCTTCAGCGTCTGTGTCAGACCGCGGCGGAAGCCTGTCAGGTGCGTGCCGCCCTCTATGGTGTTGATATTGTTGACAAACGAATAGACATTTTCATTGTAGGTAGAGTTGTAGGTCAGCGCCACCTCCACCGGTATGCCCTGACGCTCGGTGCTCAGGTCGATGACATCGTTGATGAGCGACTCCTTGTTTGAGTCGATATACTGCACGAACTCGCGCAGACCTGTTTCCGAATAAAATTCCTCGAACTTCGCATTACCCTCGGCATCGAGCTGACGCTTGTCGGTAAGCGACAGATGTATGCCGGCATTGAGGAACGCCAGGTCACGCAGACGGTTGGCAAGCGTCTCGTAGTCATATACCGTGGCCGTGAATATAGAGCCGTCGGGAAGGAATGTCACCGATGTGCCGGTAGTGTCACTCTCGCCGATCACCATAAGCTCGGTGGTGGGCTTGCCGCACGAATATTCCTGGGCATACACCTTGCCGCCGCGGCGCACCTCGGCGCGAAGATAGGTCGACAGGGCGTTGACACATGACACGCCCACGCCGTGCAGACCACCCGACACCTTGTATGAGCCTTTGTCAAACTTACCGCCGGCGTGAAGCACCGTAAGCACAACCTCAAGCGCGCTCTTGTGCTCCTTCTCGTGCATATCCACGGGGATGCCGCGGCCGTTATCGACAACAGTTATCGAATTATCCTCATTGATTGTAACCTCTATATGGGTGGCATAGCCAGCCAGAGCCTCGTCTATCGAGTTGTCTACAACCTCATAAACCAAGTGATGGAGACCTTTTGCACTTATATCCCCGATATACATCGCCGGACGCTTGCGCACAGCTTCCAGACCTTCCAGCACCTGAATATTACTCGCGCTGTATTCCTCTACTACTTCTGACATAATGTTTTAATTGTATTGCTTTTTATTTACTAATTCATGAAACGACCCGACATCCGCGAGCAGACTTCTCACGCGACTGCACGCCTGACTGTCAGACCACAACCGCCAACCGCAGCCACTGTGCGGCACAAGCCGCATTTCCGCCGGAAACGATTGACGGACAGAGGCGTTTTACCTCCGTCTTTAACCATGCAAAAATAATGAAAAATCCCAACTTTTCCAAATAAATTTTCACCGCCCCCGACGGCCCATTACAACCCGCCGCCGCACACCGCGGCAGCATACGCACGACCTCCCGGCAGCCCGTCGGCAGACACAACAGAAAGGCCACGCACGCCACACGTCGCACGCGCATCAGTCACAGCGAAACAATGGAAAATCAAAGGGTAGCTACACCCCTCCGGCTCAACGCATTCAGTCAAGCTGAGAGAGCACTTTGCGTATCTGCTCGTAGGTGGTCAGACGTGTCGGCACGAGTGGAAGGCGAAGCTCATTCTCAATCAAGCCCATCGCATGCAGCACACACTTCACTCCGGCCGGATTGCCGTCGACAAAAAGCAGTTTGAACAGCTCCGTGAAGCGGTGGTGTATCTGCAGCGCCTTCTCATAGTCACCCCCGCGGGCAAGACGCACCATCTTCGAAAACTCTTTGGGAAACGCATTGCCTATCACGGAAATCACACCGACCGCACCGAGCGTAATCAGCGGGAACGTGATGCCGTCGTCACCCGATATCACCATAAAATCAGCCGGCTTGCTCTTGATGATTTCATCCATCTGGGCGATATTGCCCGACGCCTCTTTCACTCCGATGATATTTTCAAACTCGCAGGCAAGACGCAATGTGGTCTCGGCCGTCATGTTGACCCCCGTGCGACCCGGCACATTATACAGGATTACAGGAAGCGGAGAGCGGGTGGCGATCTCGGCATAATGCCGGTAGATACCCTCCTGCGAAGGCTTGTTGTAATACGGCACGACTGAAAGAACCGCGCTGAAGTCCTTCAGATCGGTAGTCTCGAGTTCCCGCGCCACGGCCATCGTGTTGTTGCCCCCGACGCCAAGCACCAGAGGTACACGACCGGCTACCCGCTGCGAGACATACTCGCGCACCTGACGCTTCTCGTCGGCGTCAAGCGTAGGGGTCTCGGCTGTCGTACCGAGCACCACAATATAATCCACCGAATTTTTAATCTGATACTCCAGCAGGCGTCCGAGCGCCTCGAAGTCTATACTTTTGTCTTGACGGAACGGAGTGACCAGTGCCACCCCCATCCCTGCGAGGTTAATGCGTGCCATATTCTTATATCTGACTACAAAGCTACGAAAAAACATATTTTTACGCAACTCTATGCTGATTTTATTTTTCTATTCAACACTTTTCCGCGTCATATTGTTATAATTTCAAATGTTTAAAATAAAATGATATTGACATGAATGATTTTTTTGAAATTATCAAAGGCCCGAAACCCGTTTTGGTCGATTTTTTTGCCACTTGGTGCGGCCCGTGCAAAATGCAGTCTCCAATTCTCGACCAGGTCAAGGAAAAGGTCGGCGATGACGCCACCATAGTGAAAATAGATATCGACCGCAACCGCGAGCTCGCTTTGAAATATCGCGTGCAATCGGTTCCGACTCTGATTTTGTTCAAGGACGGCGAACCGGTATGGCGCACCGTCGGAGTGCAGCAGTATGACATCCTCACGGCAAAAATCTACGAACACATCCCCACCAAAAGCGACGAATGATATCGATACAACAAATTTAATATAATACAATATGGACACACCCGAAAAACTTCAGGAAGCTATTGACGGGACTCGCCCCGTGCTGGTCGAATTTTACGCCGACTGGTGTCCCCACTGCCAGCGCATGATGCCTGTGGTGGAGCAACTCAAGACTGAAATAGGCGACAAGGCTGCCGTTTTTCAGATTGACGGAGACAAGGCGCCCGACCTGATGAGAAAATATCACGCCCGCGTATATCCCACATGGATTATATTCAAGGACGGCGAGGAAACATGGCGCGACAGCGGCGAAAAACCGCTCAGCGAACTAAAGGATATGGTCGACAAATTCGTTTAACGACGGATATTCCCAAAGTGTCAGCGCCGCCACGCGGCCAACACATTGCCTACGGCAGACTGCGACGCCGCGGTGACGAAACAATATTCTACTAATCTATACTATTTTTGACACACACTCTGAGAAACTGTTTAAATTTATATGATACTCTCAAAGGCAAAGTGATATGAATTTTAAACAGTTTCTTAAAATTAAGGTTGGATTGCCCTACGGGCGACCCAACCTTATATTTTATTGCTAATGGAATGTCAGCCTGCTACATGCAGAATGCGAGCACCAGACCCTGTGCGGCCACAACGCGCAGGAACATGGTAAGCGGATACACTGTCGAGTAAGCCACCGCCGGAGCGTCGTTGCCGGTAGAGTTGTTGGCGTATGCAAGCGCGGGGGGATCGGTGCAGCCGCCCGAAAAGAGACCCATGATTGTGAGGAAGTTTATCTTGTAGACTCCGCGGGCTATGAAGCCGACAATCAGCAGCGGGATAAGTGTGATGATAAAGCCGTAGATGACCCACCACATACCGGTCTCGTTAAACACTTTCTCGACGAAATGGTCGCCCGCGGCAATTCCCACCGAAGCGAGAAACAGACAGATGCCAAGCTCGCGAAGCATCATCGATGCCGACGACGAGGTGTAAGTGACAAGTTTGAATTTATATCCGAAACGGCTCAGAAGTATCGCCACCACGAGCGGACCGCCGGCAAGGCCTAACTTCATGCCCATGCCCACGTTGATTGAGCCAAGGAGTATACCGAATATTATACCGACGAAGATTGTCACGAGATTAGGCTGGTTGAGACGCTTCATCGAGTTGCCCAGACGGGTTGCGAGGCGTTCGATGTCGGCGAGCTGGCCCACCACGGTGATGCGGTCGCCCATCTGCAGACGCAGAGCCGGCGATGCGAGCAGGTCGACACCCGCACGGTTGACGCGAGTTGCGTTCAGACGGTAGCCGTTGTGCAGACGAAGCGAGCCGAGCGCCACTCCGTTATATTCGCTTTTGGTGATAAGTATGCGGCGCGAAACCACCTCGCTCGGTGTCACGGCATCCCAGTCCATCTCTATCTCGTTGCCGAGCACTGCCACAAATTTGGGCAGATCCTGCGACGAAATCACAAGCAGCAGCTTGTCGCCGTTGTGGATTGTGGTCTGCGACGTCGGAATCTCAATTTTTCCGTCGGCACCCATCAGACGCGATACCACGAAGTTGCACGTTATCACATCATGCAGTTTAAGCAGCGTCATGCCGTCGAGGCGCTCGTTATTGACCTCAAACGAGGTTATATACGGTTTGAGCTGCGACTCCTCGCGGTCTTTGTTGATGGCGGCGATCTCGTCATCGACCTTGATGCGGAACGCCCACTTTATTATAAACATGGCGAGAATGATGCCGACCACTCCGAGCGGATAGGCTGCCGCATAGCCGCGCGCCATCGTGTCGACAGCCTCGGGCGTGTTGACAGTCTGCTGCGCCGCCGCAAGACCGGGGGTGTTGGTCACCGCTCCCGACATCACGCCCACGAGCTGATCCATCGTCATGTCATCGCCTGTAAGATAATAGATTGCAAGCACAATGGCAACATTGAGCGCCACGCCGAGCACTGCAAGGATGTTGAGCCTCACGCCTCCCTCCTTGAACGAAGAGAAAAACGCCGGCCCCACCTGAAGTCCGATTGCAAAGATAAACAGAATGAGTCCGAACTCTCTGAGGAATTTTATAACGTTGGCGTCGGCCGTATAGCCGAACTGACCTAATAAAATGCCTACAAACAACACGAATGTGACGCCAAGCGACACTCCTCCGAACTTGATTTTGCCCAACAGGATACCGGCCGCTATCACAAACGAATACAATATTATCGTACTCGCCAGACCGACATTCCCTGGTAACAATAATTCTTTAAAAACTTCCATACGGGTCTTTTATCGCAATTTTACCTTATTCAATCGCTTCGGCATGCCTGCCCCGTAACTTTCATTCCGCAGGCATTCATGTATAGGTGCATATTTATACACGCACCCGAAAAACAGCTGCAAAGTTAAGCATTTTTTCCATACCAAATTCAAAATCACGCGAATTTTTATTTTGTATTTTCAAGCCATAACACACCCCGTCCACGGCGACGCTGCAACATCAGATGCTCTTCCCATGTTTATTTTTGTAAAATTTGTTGCAAATGCTCCATTTTTTTGAAATAATGATGTATTTGATATTGTTTTTTCCTCTGCCTCAATCTATTTTTGCATCGGTTAACCCTTGAATACTAATCAAAATATCATAAAAACAACCCCTGCATAATGAAACACTTTGCAATGATACCGCTGCTCGCGGCAGTTGCCTCCGCGGTTTCAGCCGCCGCTCCCGCCACTTTCGCAAAAGTAGGCGACGCACCTGAGTCGGAACAGGAATTTTTTCCCGGCACTCACCGCGCCCGCCCCGTGCTCGGCGCATACACCAACAGCTCTCACATGGGTCTGTTTGCCGGCGGACAGGATCTCGGCGCCTCTTCCGACAAATTCACTCCGCCCGACTCACGCTGGGGCGATCAGGGCGACGGCACTTTCGCTAATCCAGTGATAGCGGCCGACTACTCCGACCCCGATGTGATACGCGTAGGCGACAAGTACTATCTCACCTGCTCCGAATTCCATTTCATGGGCATCCCCATCCTCGTTTCCGATGACATGGTCAACTGGGAGATGCTCACTCAGGTCTACACCTCGATGGAGGGCTACGACACTGTCAACCGTTATGGCGACGGCTCATGGGCTCCGGCGCTGCGCTGCCACGACGGTCGGTTTTATCTCTATTTCTGCACACCCAACGACGGTCTGTTCATGACATCGGCCGAAGACCCCGCCGGACCGTGGGAACCGCTCCATCAGGTAAAGAAAACCGGAGGATGGGAGGACCCTTGCCCGCTGTGGGACGATGAGGGCAACGCATGGCTCGGACGCAGCCAGCTCGGCGGAGGCCCTATCATAATCCATCGCATGAGTCCCGACGGCAAGACTCTGCTCGACGACGGCCGGGAAGTGTATCACGGCCCCACTGCCGAAGGCACCAAACTATTCATCAAAGACGGATATTTCTATCTCAGCATACCCGAAGGGGGCGTAGGCACCGGATGGCAGACCGTGGGCCGCTCAAAAGATATCTACGGGCCCTACGACACACGCCGCGTGCTTGAACAAGGCTCGACAAAAATCAACGGACCCCATCAGGGCGCGCTTGTCGACACTCCCGACGGCGAGTGGTGGTTCTATCACTTCCAGAGCACAAGTCCGCTCGGACGCGTCACTCACCTCCAGCCTGTGACATGGGTCGACGGATTTCCGGTAATCGGCGAGGACTATGACGGCAACGGCATCGGCGAACCGATGAAAATAGTCGGCAAACCATCGGTAGCCTCCCCGTCAAAGCCACACGCCATAGCCACTTCCGACAATTTCGACAACGGACTGGGCAACCACTGGCAGTTTAATCACAACCCCGACATGTCACGCATATCGCTGACCGACGGACGCCTCGTGCTCGTTCCCGCAAAAGCAGCATCCCTTCGTGAGGCGCCAAACATGCTGACTCAAAAAATAATGGGTTATTCCGGACAGGTCACCGTCAAGGTCGACGCATCAGCCCTCGCCCACGACGGACGCGCCGGCCTGCTCTGCATAGGCAACAAGACCATAGGCTTCGGTGTGCGCGACACCTACGGTACCAAACTGATATGCACCGACATAAACGGCACACTAAAGGCTCTGGCCCGCGGCGACGACAACGTGTGGCTGCGGTTCACCTACGACACCCACACATCGACGGTGCAGCCCTGGTATAGCCTCGACGGCGTAGATTTCAAAAAAGCCGGCGACCCGTTTGAAATCGGCGAAGGCGACTGGAAAGGCGCCCGCTTCGGCCTTTTCGCTTTCACCAAAGCCGATGACGGCGACAACTCATCTGTAGCATTCGACGATTTCGTCTACACCACCGACCATATCTCCGAAAAATAACGCTGCCATGAAAAAACTCAATATATTATTGCCGGCATGTCTCGCCATGTCGCTCACGTCCGGCGCCGTGGGATGGGACGAAATGGCAATACTGGCGCGTCCCGACGGCAACGGCGGTCTAAGTTACGACTACGACAACCGCATACAGCGCACTTCGTTCACCAATTCGATATTTTTCGACTACAACAACGACGGCAACCTCGACCTGCTGATAATGGCATCGGGCGGCGACCGGATAACACCGCGCGACACAAAATATCTCATTCTCTACGAAAATCTCGGCCCTGACTACAACTATGAGATGCGTCGCGTGCCCGACTCTGTGACCGGCTTCCTGCAGGCCGCCGACGAGGCATGGCTCAATCCTGTGACCGTCGGCGACGTCAACTCCGACGGCTACACCGACATCGTAACCATGACCTACCGCGGCGACCGCTGCATCGACCTCTACCTCAACAACGGAGGCGACGGTTCTTTCACCCACAAAGTCATCGACAATAAGGCAATGAGCAACGGATCCGTGACTCTCGGCGACATCGACGGCGACGGCAATCTCGACATTCTCGCCAACGGCTGGAGCGCCGACTCCGAAGTCAAAGGGATGGCACTGTATATGGGGCATGGTGACGGCACTTTCACAAAAACGTCGCCCTCTCCGCTCTACGGCACATTTGAAGGCCAATCCACACTTGCCGACATCAACGGCGACGGCACCCTCGACATCGTGATGACCGGACACGGCGACAGTTGGTCACGTCACGCCGTCATATTCTATAACACCGCCGGCACTGACGGCAAGCCGCAGTTTGAGCTGTGCGACCACACCCGCTCCGGTCTCACGCCCCTCAATCTCGGCAACGTGCTCGCCGCCGATTTCAACGCCGACGGACTCGTCGACCTTGCCCTCTGCGGCAACGACGGCAACGCCACCGGAGTGCGCATGTTCTATCAGAACGCCGACGGAACATTCACCCTCGACACCTCCTACCCCATCTGCTCCGTCAACACCGACGGAGCCATCAACATGGCCGACCGGGATGCCGACGGCAACATGGACATAGTGGTTGGAGGCTACATCGGCACCGACGCACCCGCCGGGTGCTACTCTACCCCGCTCCGCATCTACCGCAACACCTCCGGCTCCAACGTCCGTCCCGAGGCTCCGGCATCGGTAAGCGCATGCCTTGACGGCGACTGCATTGAAATGACATGGACCGACGGAAGCGACGACACCACTCCCACACGTGCCCTCCGCTACAACATATTCGTGCGCAACGACCTCACCGGCGAGACATTCTGCATAATCCCAGCCGACATTGACACCGGCGCGCTCAAGACAGGCACCGACCTCGCCACGACAGTCGGCGCCGCCCGCAAATCCTACCGCATGCGTCCGCTCGGCCGCGGCACCCACACCGTGGGCGTGCAGACCCTCGATCAGTCATTCGCCCCGAGCGCCTTCACCACCGCCGCCATCGATATCTCCGGCGTCAGTAATGTCAGCAATGACAACGACAGCATGCACATCACAGTCGACGGACTGACAGTCACCGTCGGCTCCCGCGGCGGCATCGATGATTGCGACTATCTCGTCTACCGTCCCGACGGACGGCTATGCACCGCGACCCGCGCCGGGCTGCCCGTCACTCTCGCTTGCCACGGCGTATATATAATAGCTCCGGCTGACTGCTCCGCCACGCCACGCAAAATAATCATTTAGAATTAACACAACAGACATGCAACGTATCCCGTTTCTTGACTATGTGCGCGTGATAGCCTGCTTCCTTGTGATGCTCGTCCATGCATGCGAATGCTACTACATTTTCAGCGAGACAGAAACCATGCTCGCCGACGGGAGCTCCCGACTGTGGGTGTCGATCTACGACGGTTTCTCACGGATGTCAGTGCCACTGTTCATGATTGTGTCGGCGTTTCTTCTCGCTCCGGTAAAGGAAGGGACTGACACGTTCGCATTCTATCGCCGCCGCTTTTCTCGCATACTCCCGCCGTTCATCCTGTTCATGGTGCTGTATGCCATACTCCCCGCGGCATAGGGTCAGATCGACACCGACACAGCGCTCTCGCAGCTTGTGCGCGTGCCGCTCAATTTTCCGGGGGTCGCCGGCCATCTGTGGTTCATATTCCCGCTTCTGGACTGCATAAGAAAACCGTCGCGCATCATCACCGAGATATCAAAACTCTCCTACGGCATGTATCTGATGCACATATTCCGGCTCGGCCTATGGGTCACGATAATACAACGTCATTTCAATCTGCCCGTGGCGATTGAGATACCGCTCATTGCCGCCGCCACTTTCGCCACATGCGTCATTGCCACGAAACTGCTGTCGCTTCTCCCCGGCAGCTACTACACAGTGGGCGTAAAGCCGTCGCCCCGCCGCGCGTCAGGCGACAGCGAGGCGCCGGTAACCGATTAGACCGGAGCCAAGACCCCGTTCGCCAATCAAAGGCGCAGATCGTTTTTGTTTTTGCGGTGACGCCGCTGACGCAGGTGCAGGAGTGTCGACAGACGCGAGAAAGTGGCGCGCAGACGCAGAAGCCACGGCGAGGGGGTCGACGATATGTCGCTTGCAAGAGGGTCGGAAAACGACTCGACCGGTGTCTCGTCGCCGAATTGCTCGGGATAGATTACAATGATATTGTTGCGCGAGAAGTTTTTCTGCATGAAGCCGGGCATCTCGGCCATATCTGAAGAGAACGACACCGATGCCGGACGGGCACCGATCACCACAAACAGGTCATCGTCAAGCACATGACTCGACAGAAGCAGAAAATCGTCGCGGTCGTCGACCTGACGGTATTCGCTGCGTATTGCAAAACGGTCGCGGCGGAGCACTCCGGCTATCACCCTGCGGCTGTCGTCGTTGCAGCAGAAAATGATGCGGCAGCCAAGCTCGCGGGCCAGATTGCCAAGAGTATGGAGCCAACGCGTGAAGCCGGTCTCGAACTCGGCTTTCCGCGGCACATAGACCACGATGCGGGTGACGGTGTTGACCGGTATGTAGCAGCGCGATATCACCACCATCTTGTTGGTGAGTTTGAGCAGCTGCTCGGTCTTTCCGCCGAGAAACGTATCGATTACCGTGGCCTTGCGGTGCATGCCTATAAACACTTCGTTGATATCGCGCTCCTCTATCGTGTTGACCACTCCGGTGACGGTGTTGAGGTCGTAGCGCTCAATGGTGGAGAGTTCGCTTCCGGCCGCAGCGGCCGCTTTCACCGACAGGTCGAGCACGCTGCGGGCAAGCGCTCTGGCCGACGGTGTGTTGTCGTTGCGCACGTTGATGGCGAAAAGCGTGTCGCGCTCGCTCCGTTTCACCGGTCGCGACAGCAGCGCAAGCTCCACCAGGCCGCCGGCAGTGAGCGGATTTGACACGGCGATAAGCGTGTGCGACGAATGTCGCGTGGCAGCCGCAGGCCGGCTCACCTCGCTCTCGACAATCTGCAGCTTCACCCTGGCGGCGGCGCGTGTCGTCACGATAGGCGCGATGGCGCATGTCACGAGTATCACGAGGATTGTGCCGTTGAGTATTGTCTCGTCCATCATGCGGGAGCCGTCGGGGAGCACCATGTTATATCCAATAGTCACAACGGCCAGAGCCACGGCGGTGTGAGCCGTTGTCAGGCCGAACATCACCCCGCGCTCCGCTCCGTTCATACGGTAGATTTTCTGCGCGCCCCAGGCTGCGAGCCACTTGCTTGACAACGCTATGGCGAGCATCACGGCCGTCACCCAAAGCGTCTCCACATTGCCTATCACCCTGACATTAATCATCATGCCCACCCCGATAAGGAAGTAAGGGATGAACAGCGCGTTGCCCACAAACTCGATGCGGCTCATCAGAGTCGACGATGTCGGGATATAGCGGTTGAGCACGAGTCCGGCAAAGAATGCCCCGAGCACAGCCTCAAGCCCTATAAGCTTTGACACGAGCGCCGAGAGCAAAACCATCGCCAGCACGAACACATATTGCGTCACGTTGTCGGAATATGTCTTGAAGAAATAGCGGGTGAGGCGCGGATAGATGTAAAGCACCGCCGCGCAATACAATATCAGCTTGCACAGCAGCCATGCTATCGATGCGCTCTCGAAGCGCCCCACATCATGGATATTGACAGCGGCGCCGAGCACAAGGAGCGCGCCTATCACGGCGATTATGGTGCCGACTATAGCTATCAGCACCGCCGGCGATTTCGTTATGCCGAAACGCGCCGCCACCGGATAGGCTATCAGCGTGTGTGACGCATAGACCGATGCCAGCAGCACCGACGTGAGCCAGTCGATGCCGAGCAGATAGACGCTCGCCACCGCACCCATCACCATCGGTATGAAAAATGTAAGGGCACCGAACAGCAGACCCCGCTTGAGATTGAGTTTCAGATGATACATGTCAATCTCAATGCCTGCCAGAAACATAAGATACAGCAGCCCCACCTGCCCGAATATCTCGAAACTCGAGTCATCGGCAAGTATGTTGAAGCCGTAAGGGCCGACAACCACACCCGCCACTATCATGCCTATGATATGCGGTATCTTGAGTTTGTTGAGAAGCACCGGAGCCATAAGTATTATGACAAGCACGATAAGAAAAATCGCCACCGGATTGCTTACAAGCGCTGTAGAGAGTAGTGTCATGGTCGGTTCGGAATATATGTTTTATGTCGGTCGCAGCACCGAGCGATAGACCCGTGCGGTCTTTTCGGCGGTAGTCTGCCATGAGAAATCGGCGAGACGTTTCGTTCCGGCGTCAATGAGCCTCGCCCGTTCCTCGGGGTTATCAATGACACGCCTAATAGATGCGGCGATGTCGGCCGGATCGTCGGGATTGAAGTAGAGAGCCGCGCCGCCGGCTATCTCGGGCAGACACGACGCATCGCTGAGCGCCACCGGAGTCTTCGCGGCAAACGCCTCGAGTATCGGCATGCCGAACCCTTCGAGTTTCGATGGAAATACGAAGCACTGCGCTCCGGCATAGAGCGGCGCCAGAGCCGAGGTGGGAAACAGATGCTGCTCCACACGCGACGACACTCCGGCCGCGCTGATGGCACGACGCTCACCGGCGGTAAACGGTCGCCCTGTGCACACGAGCCGCAGGTCGCGGTCGCGCTCCGCCACTATGGCGAACGCCTTTAGCAGGGAGTCAAAATTCTTGTAGCCGGCACATTTGCCGACAAAAAGTATATAACGGCCGTCGACAGGCGATGCTGCACACCGCTCAGTCTCTACCGGCGTATAGCCGTGATGTATCACCGTGATGCGGCTTTCGTCGATGCCATAGTAGTCGACAATGTCGCGGCGCGTGGCCTCGCTGATGGCTATCAGGGCGTCAGCACTGACGATGCATCGGTCGATATCGTCGATGGCTCCGGGGCGGAACCATCCCTCCAGCCTCTTGTGTATGAGGTCGTGGACGGTGAGCACCACCGGACGGTCGTTGTAACGCGGATAGAGCGTATTGTAATCTGTCGGATGAATGATGTCGTAACCGCCGCGCGACATTATGCGCCGGTCGAAGAAACCGTTGATTTTACGATAGAGCTTGCGGTGGTCGGGCATGTAGCGCAGCGACAGATGTGCGCGGCGTTGCCTGAGCTCGCCAAGATACATGTTCTCGCTCGCCCGCACTCCAAGCATGGGCTCGATATCATCAGGCAGATGGTTGACAAGCTCGACTATGTAACGCGAGATGCCGCCGACGGTCTGGCGCGAGAAGATGGTGCTGTCGTAAAATACTTTCATTCACAGATTTATATCTAAGGATAAAAAAACAGAGGGTGCCGCAGTACCTAAATTCGCATCTCTATCCTGCAGCACTGTGCCCGGCGCAGCGACAGCCGACTGATTGCCGGCCAATACCATTTCCGCACCGGGGTGCAGTCCTAAAGGAGGATGCATATATTTTCCGGATATATCTTCAGGTCTGCGGCTCCCTCTTCTGATAATTATTCTTTGAAGGCGCCTTTGCCTATCATGTAGAGGGCGATCTGCACTGCGTTGAGAGCCGCGCCTTTCTTGATCTGGTCGCCGACAACCCAGAACGACAGGCCGTTGGGGTTGGTGATATCCTGACGTATGCGGCCTACATACACAGGGTCTTTGCCTGCGATGTCGAGCGGCATGGGATATTTGTTCTCTGAAGGAGTGTCGACCACAACAACACCTTCGGCAGCGGCAAATGCCTCGCGGGCTTTCTCCGCGCTGACAGGGCTTTCGGTCTCGACCCAGATTGCCTCGGAGTGGGCGCGCATGACAGGCACGCGCACACACATGGCGCTTACATCGAGTCCGGGAGCGTGCATGATTTTCTTTGTCTCGTTATACATCTTCATCTCCTCCTTGGTGTAACCGTTGTCCTGGAACACGTCGATGTGGGGGATTACATTGTAGGCGAGCTGGTGGGCGAATTTCTTCACCGTGGGCTCCTCGCCTGCGCCGAGTTGACGATACTGCTCCACGAGCTCGTCCATCGCCGCAGCTCCCGCTCCGCTGGCTGCCTGATATGTGGCGACATGCACGCGGCGTATGGGAGATATGTCGTTGATGGCCTTGAGAGCGACCACCATCTGTATGGTGGTGCAGTTGGGGTTGGCTATGATGTTGCGAGGGGTGTCAAACGCGTCGTCGCCGTTGACTTCGGGCACAACCAGAGGCACGTCGCTGTCCATGCGGAACGCGCTCGAGTTGTCAATCATCAGCGCGCCGTGGGCAGTGATGATCGGGGCAAACTGCTTCGAAACGCCTGCGCCGGCCGAAGTGAAGGCCACGTCTATATCTTTGAAATCGTCAGGATTTTCGCGGAGTTCCTTGACGATATACTCTTTTCCTTTAAAAGTGTAACTGCGGCCTGCCGAACGGGCAGAGCCAAACAATACCAGATTGTCGATGGGAAAATTCTGTTCATCGAGCACACGGAGAAATTCCTGACCGACGGCGCCGCTTGCGCCTACTACTGCTACATTCATTGTTAACGGTATTTCTAATAACTATTTTTAATTTCGCCACAAAATTACTCATTATGCAGCTATTTTCAAAATTTTCACAGCCGGCCCCTTTCATTTTGTCGCTTTTATGCGATTATCGATAACAAACCGACCATATCTGACTTTAAAAACGGCACATTACCTCCATCACCAGTTTGTCGTGGTCAGAGACGGGAATGACGGCGTCTTTATGATAGAAATATTTTTCATAATTGACTCTCAGTTCCACCCTGCGGGCAGCTCCGAAAGCGAGCGTCGAGCCCACGGTCAGACGATGGCGCTGCGGCTGCGTCTCGGTCAGCACTCCGTCGGCGTTCTTTATGCCATCGGAATGCGAGTCCATGAAATCGTAGCGGCAGAGCGCGGCGATTGATGTGAGTTTGCGACGCAGCGGAAACTTGCGTGAGACAAACGAGTTGAACAGGTTGACCCCGTCGAAAGCTCCGCGCACATAGTTCTTGCGCAGGTATTCGGCCTCGACATGCCAGAAACCGTCATCGTAGGCGGCGCCGGCGTCCCACATCATTATGCTTATATCCTCGGGCCGCGACTTCTGGCAGCTCGCCTCGAGGGTGAACACTTTGGCGAAGCGCGCCGTAGCCTTGAAAGAGAAATTGAAAGTCTTTGTCCAGTAATCTTTCTGATTGGTAAGCCCGGAGCCGTTGAACACTCCCCCTTCCAGCGTCAGCGGCACGTTGCCTTTGACGGTGTATTGCGCCGCCAGACCCACATCCCTCACATTGCCGCCATATTTGGCAAGAAACGAACGGTTGGCGAAATACTGCTGATGGGGACCTCTGTGGGCATCGATGGTAAACGGCACGCGCATCTGTCCGATTGTGGCCGTAACGGGCACCCCTACCGGCACATAGCGCACGTAGGCGTCGAGCATCTTGATTTTGCCTTCGTCGCAAAGGTCGATTTCCGCCTTGTATTCAAACTCAGGCACTACCGTTCCCGACAGGCTTACGCGGGCGTTGCGCACACGGAAATGGCTTGCGCCGTTGTCAGTGTCGAGTTCGTAGTTGGCGCGTATCGTTCCGTTGACCGTCGGAAACCATTCCGGAAGCTGAAATCCGGCGGAGGGAGCGGAAACCGGGGCGGCCACCACGCTGCTGTCGGCCGGAAGAGCGGCGGCAGTCTGCACTGACAATGCCACAAATGCGGCCACAAATATCTTTTTCATTGCAAAATTCATAAACGACTGCATGACCTATTTGTAGGTGTCAGCGATATTGTATATTTCCTCGAATATGCGACGGTCGGCATCGGTGAGCTCCTTGTGGCGGCGAGCCATCGCGCGCTCCGCTATGTCGAAGAATTTCGACAGCTGCACGTCATTGAAGCCTGAGGCACCCCCTTCGCTGAACGACGGGATAAACGTGCGCGGGAAGCCTGAGCCGTGGATATTGCATCCCACGCCTACCACCGTGGCTGTGTTGAACATGGTGTTTATGCCGGCTTTGGAGTGGTCGCCCATGATAAGCCCGCAGAACTGCAGGTCGGTGCGCTGGAAACGGTGAGTCGGATAGTCCCACACACGCACCTTGGAGTAATCGTTCTTTAGGTTGGAAGCCACGCATCCGGCGCCGAGATTGCACCACTCGCCGATAACGGCATTGCCGAGAAATCCGTCGTGAGCCTTGTTGCTGTAGCCGAAAATCACCGCGTTGTTGAGTTCGCCCCCCACTTTGCTCCAGGGGCCAACCGTGGTTGCCGGATAAACCTTGGTGCCCATATTGAACACGGCATGGCGGCACAAAGCCACCGGACCGCGCAGACAGCACCCCTCCATCACTTCGGCGTCGGGACCGATATAGACCGGGCCGCCCTTGACATTTATCACCGCACCCTCCACCGTGGCACCGGGAGCGATGTATAGCATCGGGCGTCCGTCAGCTCCGACGGCATCGCCAATCAGGGTGTTTGACGGCGAAAGCGGCTGGCTGTCCGACAGGTCGAGCATAGCGAAATCCTTCACTATCTGCCCGCCGTTACACAGGAAAATGTCATATACATGATGTATGGCAGTCAGCGTCCCCTCCCATTCTCTGACAGCGGAATACTCTGCATTGTCAAATGCAGGATAACTGCCGCGGAAAGCAACCGTCTCGCCGGCGCACACCAGAGCCTCGCCCGGACTGAGCGAACGCACGGCCTCGGCAAATTCGCGGCTGTAGTCGGGAATTATGTGTCCGGCCACAAAAAGATTGTCGCCGTCATCGTCAAGTCTGAGCTCATACTTGGCCGAGAGATACCCGGCGGTAAGATAGGAATATTGGCCGGGGAGTATTGTCTCCCACTTGCGGCGTATGGTGGTAATGCCCGCGCGGAAGTCTGCGACAGGGCGTGTAAACGACAGCGGCAGAAGATGTTCGCGCACCTGCGGCTCATCAAAAAGTATTATATTCATCATCCGTTTCAATTGTAAGCTACACGTTGCATTACGGCCGCGCGAAAACTTTTTCTTAGCGACTTGGCCTAATGTCTGACAAAATTACTAATTTTGCCAAAACATTCAATGAATAACATGCAATTTATAAAACAAAAAATCGAAGGAGTATGGGTAATCGAGCCGAAACGGTTCGGCGATGCCCGCGGATATTTTTCAGAGACATTCAAGCTGGAGGAATTTACCGCCAACGTTGGAGATGTGAAGTTCGTGCAGGACAATGAGTCGTATTCATCACGCGGAGTGCTCCGCGGCCTTCATTTCCAGAAGGGGGAATTCTCGCAGGCCAAACTTGTAAGGGTATCTCAGGGCACAGTGCTTGACGTTGCCGTCGACCTGCGCAAAGACTCTCCGACATTCGGCGAGCATGTGGCCGTAGAGCTGTCACACGAAAACGGCCGGCAGCTTTTCATACCCCGCGGATTTGCCCACGGGTTCGTGGTGCTCAGCGACACGGCGCAGTTCCAGTATAAGGTCGACAACGTGTATGCCCCGCAGTCAGAGGCCACACTCCGTTTCGACGACCCGCGCCTTGGCATCGACTGGCGCATCGCCCCCGAAGATATGCTTCTTTCGGAAAAAGACATGCGCGGCTACAGCCTCGACGAAGTAGCCGAAAAATTCAGTTTCTGACAACTGCCTGACAACATACGCCATGAATCTCCGACACCTCACGACCGATGAAACCGACATGCTCGTGCGCAACGGCTGCCGCTGCGCACGCTGGGAGCGCATCAAGGTCAATGACCCGTTCATCGCCACGGCCTACCGCAATGCCACCTTTATGGGCGACATTGAGCTGCATCCGGCCGAGGGAACGGTGGCGTGCGGAGGTGTCACATTCGAGGCCGGCATCAGCAACGCCGTCATAATCGACAGCGTGATAGGCCGCGGAGCGCACATAGCCAATATCGGAGACTTCATGGCGCGGTGCGTTGTCGGCGACGGCGCCGTGATAAGAAACACCGGCACAATCGATTGCCGGCAGGAAACAAGCCACGGGGCAGGCACTGTGGTTGACGTGCTCAGCGAGACCGGAGGCCGCGAAGTGCCGATATACTACGGGCTTACCGCCCGCGAGGCATGGACAATAGCGATGTTCCGCCACGACATGGCTACAGTCGACCGGCTCAAAGACGCGATTTCCGACCGTGCCGCCGCAAAGCGCTGCCGCCGCACAATCATAGGAGCCAAAGCCGTTGTGACCGGAGCCGGATATATAGACAGCATGGATATCATGGCCGGCGCCGAAGTCAACGGCGCGTCACGGCTCGTCAACGGCACTGTGGGCGAAGGCGCAAAGGCCGGATGCGGCGTGATGGCCTCCGGCTTCATTCTGGCACGCGGAGCCGAAGTCGACACCGGAGCAAGGCTCGACCACGTGTTTGTGGGCGAGGGAAGCCGCGTGGCCAACGGGTTCAGTGCCCACCATTCGCTGATATTCTCCAACTGCATACTCGAAAACGGCGAGGCCGCGGCACTTTTCGCCGGGCCTTACACCGTGTCGATGCACAAGTCGACGCTGCTCATCGGCGCTATGACATCGATGTTCAACGCCGGTTCGGGCGCCAACCAAAGCAACCACCTCTACAAGTCGGGACCGTGCCATCACGGCATACTCGAGCGCGGAGTCAAACTCGCCTCCGACGCATATATAATGTGGCCGGCACATATCGGCGCATTCACCACCGTGATGGGGCGCCACAAGTCACACCCCGACACATCGGCTCTCCCCTTCTCATATATCGTCGAGACCGACGGCCACACGCTCGTCATCCCCGCCATAGCGCTCGGCAACATAGGCGTGGCGCGCGACGCCGACAAATGGCCGCGACGCGACCGGCGACCGCGACCGGCGACCGACATCATCACATTCCCGCTGCTCAACCCCTACACCGCGCAACGCATATCACAGGGCATAGATTTGCTCGACAGCCTTTTGACATCGCAGCCCGACACCGAAACACTCACCTGCCGCGGCTACGTGATAAAGCGGCCGCATGCAGTGCGCGCGCTGTCACTCTACAATATGGCTTTGCGGCACTATATGCTCGGAACGCTGCTGCGCCGCATTGCCGACGGCCTGCCCCTCGACGCGGCTGAAACCACAGGAGCCGGACGATGGATCGACATGGCCGGAACCGCCATCCCGGCAGCGCTTGCGCAGGCCGAATTGCCCGAAGCATCGCAGTGGGACACCTTCAGCCGACAGCTCGAATGGGACTGGATTGCAGCGCGCCTCGCAACCTCGGCCGACATTGACCTGCATTCACCCGACAGAGACACCGTGGAGCGGCTGCTTGACGAATGGCGACAGCTCGACGACAAACTGACCGAGATGCTGCGACGCGATGCCGCAAAAGAATTTGACTTGACAAATCCCGACATGACAGCCGGCTTCGGACTGGCAGACCCTGAGGCTCTCGCCGCCGACTTCACCAACGCAAGAGGCACTCTCGACTCCGCCGCTGCCGCCTGTCTGCTCAAAGCCCGACGCGAACAGCCAGATGCCCTCTCATCGGCAGTAAAGCATCGGCTTGACACCATCGGCTGACTCTCTGATTTTTAAGATGTTGCATAATTTCGCATTGTAGAGACGCACTGCTCGTAGGTCCGCCAACAACCTGACTATCAGACGTTAATATCAGACACCCGAGCCGTGCGTCCCCACGATTTTGAGGCATTTTTCCGAACTCTTCAACACTCTCTTCATTTTTGCCATTTTTACTATACGCTTTGCCATTTATTTTTTGGTGAAATTTTGCGGGATTAATATAATTTATTAAATTTGCATCGGAAACAAGAGAGAAACCGGAGCGAAGTCATGCAATGCGACAGATGCATCCGGATGATGTTCTCAACTATTTTACAGTAATTCCCCGCAACAGCTCCGAATAAACCAAAACAGCGACGCGAATGTTATATTTGACGGAGTCTGATATTTCCTGACGCTAATAATAATCACGGATAAATGCTTATCATCTCCGGGGAGTCACCCCGCCGCCAATCGGCAATCGATTGATTTTCCTGTAACAAGATACAATTTTCCCGACAGCCGGCCGAGGCCGGACACAGTCATTGCCACCGCGCCACCGCCATTGAGGCAGCGCACCGGTGCAACAACACGATAAAACCATGTTTCATGTCAATACATGACTCCGGCATAAACTCCAGATCCGGGTCATTGACGGGACAAAGGCTCAAAGACTGAGCCGATACCGACTAATCAGTAAATTCTTAACTTAAAAGCATGTATAATATTCATGAACTTTCAGCCATGGACGACGACAAGCTCCGCCAGGTAGCTGAGTCGATGGGCATAAAAAAATTCAATCCCGAAAACCGACAAAATATTATTTACGATATTCTTGATAACCAGGCTATCAACGTAGCCTCGACTTCAGCGGCAAATCCTCAGGAGAAGAAACGCCGTCAGCCGCGTGAGAAACGCGCCGAAAAGACTCCGCGCAAACCCCGCGAGGGTGAAGAGACCGCAGCGGCAGAAACAGCAGAGTCTCCGGCGGCCGACGCTACAGCCGACACTGCCGCGGCTCCACGCCGCCGTGGCGCGCGCAAACCGAAAGCCGAGACAGCCGAAGCTCCGGCAGAGGCCACTAAGCAGGAAGCAGCAGCCGAAAACGACGCGCCGCAGCCCGCGCCGCAGCGCCGCGGACGCAAACCCAAGGCAAAGGCAACCGAATCGGAACAACCGCAGCCCGAAGCGCCCGAAACGACTACACCGGCAGAATCCGCTCCCGCACAGCCTGCCCCCCAAGAGCCGGCTGCCGCTCCCGCAGCCTTGCCGCTCGCACTGCCCGAAGCCACAGCCACCGAAACAACATCCCCCGATGCCACCGAAGCCCAACAGCAACAGAGCGGCAACATGCAGCAGCGTGAACCCCGACAGCAGCAACAGGCATCGTTCGGATCGTTCTTCCCCCGCGCCGGCGGCAAGACATTCGCCCCCCGCTCGCAGAAAGAACGCGAGGAAGCGGCTGCCGCAGCTGCTGCGGCTCCCATCATAATCCATGAGCCCGGAGCCGACACACAGACACCGCAGCAACAGCAGCAACAGGGCAAGAAAAACAAAAAGAACCGCAACAAGCAGCAACAGCAGCAACAGCCCGGCCGACAGGAGCACCGCTACAAATTCGACGGACTCATCGAAGCCCAGGGCGTGCTCGAAGTGATGCCCGAAGGCTACGGCTTCCTGCGCTCAAGCGACTACAACTATCTGTCATCGCCCGACGACATCTATGTGACACAGCAGCAGATAAAGCAATATGCGCTGCGTCCGGGCGACGTGGTTGAATGCACGATACGTCCGCCCCACGAAGGCGACAAATATTTCCCGATGTGCGAGGCTCGCATGATCAACGGCCGCACTCCCGAATTCATCCGCGACCGCACTCTCTTCGAACATCTCACACCGCTTTTCCCCGATGAGAAATTTGACCTTACGTCAGGCCGTTCGTGCAACATATCGACTCGCGTTGTCGACATGTTCTCACCCATCGGCAAAGGTCAGCGCGGTCTGATCGTGGCTCCCCCGAAAACAGGTAAGACACTGCTTCTTAAAGATATCGCCAACGCCATTGCCGAAAACCACCCCGAGACCTACATCATGATACTGCTCATTGACGAGCGTCCGGAGGAGGTCACCGACATGATGCGTTCGGTCAACGCCGAAGTCATCGCATCGACATTCGACGAGCCCGCTGACCGTCATGTCAAAATCGCAAGCATCGTGCTCGAGAAAGCAAAACGCATGGTCGAATGCGGCCACGACGTGGTGATACTCCTCGACTCGATCACACGCCTGGCACGCGCCTACAACACCGTCAGCCCCGCGTCAGGCAAGATACTCTCCGGAGGTGTCGACGCCAACGCCCTGCAGAAACCCAAACGGTTTTTCGGAGCTGCCCGCAACATCGAAGGCGGCGGCTCACTCACCATCATAGCCACAGCCCTGACCGAGACAAGTTCGAAAATGGACGAGGTCATCTTCGAGGAGTTCAAAGGCACCGGCAACATGGAGCTGCAGCTCGACCGCAAGCTGTCGAACAAACGCATCTTCCCCGCCGTCGACATCACGGCGTCGAGCACACGCCGCGACGACCTGCTGCTGCGCACCGAGACCCTCAACCGCATGTGGATACTCCGCCGTTTCCTTTCCGACCGCAACTCCATCGAGGCGATGGAATTCATAAAAGACCGCATGGAGCGCACACGCGACAACGACGAACTGCTCCGCACAATGGGTGACTAACCATATAAATTGACCGAGACATGCGCGACGACAAACAACTTGAAGGGGTAACGCTCCTGGGCAACACCGGAGTGAAATATCCCACACAATACGCTCCCGAGGTGCTTGAGACATTTGTCAACAAGCACCCCGGCAACGAATATCTCGTGACATTCACCTGCCCCGAGTTCACTTCGCTGTGCCCCAAGACCGGGCAACCCGACTTCGCCAAAATCATCATCAGCTACATACCACGCGAGAGAATGGTCGAGAGCAAGAGCCTGAAGCTGTATCTGTTCAGCTTCCGCAACCACGGCGACTTCCACGAAGACTGCGTGAATATCATAATGAAAGACCTCTGCCGGCTAATGGACCCACGCTACATCGAGGTGAAAGGGATATTCACACCCCGCGGCGGCATCGCCATCCATCCGTTTGCCAACTACGGCGACGACGACCATCAATGGCTTGTGAAAAAGCGCCTTGAGGCATCGTTTCCCGACTCATTCTGACAATATCGCCCCGCAACCGGGCTATTAAACTTCAACCCATCATGAAACAGTCACTGATAGTATATTCGGGAGGTCTCGACTCAACCACACTGCTGTGGGAATATGCCGACGAGATTGCCCTTGCCGTCAACTTCCACTACGGCTCCAACCATAATGAGCGGGAAGCCGAATGCGCCCGCCGCAACTGCGCGAAATTAGGGATAAAGCTGATTGAAATCGATCTTGGCTTCATGTCGCGCCATTTCAAGAGTTCGCTTCTTGAAGGAGCCGACGCGATACCGGAAGGCAACTATGACGATGACAACATGCGCTCAACTGTGGTGCCGTTCCGCAACGGCATAATGCTTGCCGTCGCTGCCGGCCTCGCCGAGTCAGACAATCTGTCGACAATACTTATCGCCAACCATTCGGGCGACCATGCCATATATCCCGACTGCCGTCCCGGCTTTGTCGACGCCATGGGCAAGGCGATAGCCGAAGGCACCTACGAAGGCATCCGTCTGTCGGCGCCCTACACATCGCTGACAAAGGCCGAGATTGTGGCGCGCGGCTCGCGTCTGGGTGTCGACTACAGCAACACCTACAGCTGCTACCGCGGCGAGGAGCGTCATTGCGGCACCTGCGGCACCTGCCGCGAACGCGCCGAGGCATTCGCTCTCGCCGGAGTGAACGACCCCACCGTCTACGACACAACATCAAAATCATGATCAACGTAGAGTTTACCGACGAATTCCGCGCGCTGGCTCCCGACTACCGCATGCTCCAGCTCGAGGCCGATGTCACCGGAGGCAGCACCCCCGAAGCCCTCACCGGTGAAATCGACAGATTTGCCGCATCGATGCGGCAGGTGATGGAAATCGCCGACATCAACAAGCGCCCCGGCATAGCGGCCACACGCGCTGCCTACAAACGTTTCGGCAAAGACCCCAACCGCTATCGCCCGTCGCAGGAACAGATGTCGCGCCGCATCATCAAAGAGCTCGGACTCTATGTCGTCAACAACCTCGCCGACGCCGGCAATCTGCTGTCGCTCAAATGCGGCTGCTCGCTGGGGGTGTTTGACCGCGACAAAATAGCGGGCGACACCATAACACTCGGGCGCGGACTCCACGACGAGCCCTACACCGGAATAGGCCGCGGCGACCTCAACATCGAGAATCTCCCCGTCATACGCGACGCTGCCGGAGGCATAGGCACTCCGACCTCCGACAACGAACGCACCGCCGTCGACACATCGACACGGCGCATACTTCTGACCGTCAACATCTACGGCGACGCCGACATGAGCGACGCCGACATCGATGCCGAAGCACGCCGTCTGCTCACCGACTACTGCTCGGCCTCCGGCATCACATCGCGCATAGTCCGCGCAAGCCAATCTGAATGACATCATTGCCAACAGGAGTAGTTCTGCCTTCATTTTCAACAATCTCTGAATGTTTTGACTGATGACAGACATATTTATCATAATAACACTCATTTTGCTCAACGGCATTTTCTCGATGTCGGAAATAGCTCTTGTATCGGCAAGGAAATCAAAATTGTCAGCTGAAGCAAAGAAAGGCAACCGGTCGGCAGCCACCGCATTGCGGCTGATAGAAAATCCCGACAGGTTTCTTTCGACCGTGCAGATCGGCATCACGCTGATAGGCATACTCACCGGATTATTCTCGGGGGCTGCATTCGCCTCCGAGCTCGGTGACATGCTATGCCGAGCCGGCATAGCCGACAAGACCGCACACAGTCTGGCCCAGATACTGATTGTCACAGTGGTCACCTATCTCTCAATCGTCATCGGCGAACTGATACCCAAGCGAATAGGCATAGCGATGTCTGACAGGATATCACTGTGGATAGCGCCGGTGATGCATGTGCTGTCGGTTGTGACAATGCCGCTCATATGGCTGCTCTCCGTTTCTACAAATCTGGCGGTCAGACTATTGGGACTGAAAAACAAATCGACGGTTGTGACCGAAGAGGAGATACGCTCTCTCATACAGGAGGGCACGGAGTCAGGACAGGTGCAGGAAGTGGAGCAGGACATCATGGAACGTGCCCTTGTGATGGGCGACCAGACCGTGGGGCGCATCATGACCAACCGCTCCGACATCATAAGCCTGCACAGCCGCATGTCAACTGACGAGATAAAGGAGATTGTTTTCGGAAATATACACCGGTGTTATCCCCTTTATTGCGAAAACGGCAAGGAAGTGAAAGGCATTGTGAGCGTTGGCAAACTGCTGCGCGCCGTCGACTCCGGCCGTATCGACTGGAGCGGCATAGCGTCCGAGCCGGTATATTTTCCCGAAAGCATGACAGCATACGACGCGCTTGCCGTGCTTAAAAGCGGCGACGTGGAATGCGCTCTTGTATGCGACGAATTCGGCGACATGCAAGGCATAATAACACTGCGTGACGTGCTTGAAGGACTCGTCGGCATCATCAACGACCAGTCAGACGCTCCGCTTATAGAGCCTTTGGGCGACGGATATATCGTCGACGGACAATACCGATGGTATGATTTTCTGGCGTTCATGGACTCGGAATATCTGTATGAACCGTCAGGTTACACCACAATAGCGGGATGGTTTCTCGACACCTATCGCCACTTTCCCGTCGAGGGTGAAACAGTAGAGTGGCAAGGGTTGAGCTTCAGAATTCTCGACATGGACGGACCGCGCATAGACAAATTTCTCGTAAAAAAAATCAAACAGGAGGAGGAGTGAAGATGACTACGGAAAGCAGCAAGACAAGAAAAGTGACGGCGCTCACACTGGTGATGACGCTCGGCATAGTGTTCGGCGACATAGGCACATCGCCGCTCTACGTGATGAAAACCATATTGCACGTCAATCCGCAATTCGACGCCGACTATGTGATCGGCGCGGTGTCGTGTGTGATATGGACACTCACTCTCCAGACCACACTTAAATATGTGATAATAGCACTGAGCGCCGACAACAAGGGTGAAGGCGGCATACTGGCGCTGTTCGCGCTTCTGCGCCGGTGCAAGCCGCGGTGGCTCTACGTGGCCGCAATCATAGGAGCGAGCACACTTGTGGCCGACGGCGTCATCACCCCGGCCATCACTGTCACCACAGCCATCGAGGGACTCGACACATTCAATGCCTCGGCTCCGGTTGTTCCGATAGTGCTCGCCATCATCACTTTCATATTCATGCTCCAGTATTTCGGCACGAAAACCATCGGCAACCTGTTCGGCCCGGTGATGCTGCTGTGGTTTCTGATGCTCGGCGTTGTCGGAGCGTCGGCCATGACCTCATGCCCTGCCATCTTCAAGGCCTTCAATCCGGTCTATGCCATGCGTCTGCTCATAAGCTATCCGGGATGGTTTCTGGTGCTCGGCGCAGTGTTTCTCTGCACAACGGGAGCCGAGGCACTGTATTCCGACCTGGGGCACTGCGGACGCCGCAACATATCGATTACCTGGGGCTTCGTCAAGGCGATGCTGCTGCTCAACTATCTGGGACAGGGAGCGTGGATACTGTCACACCCGGCCGACGCGGTGCTGTCGGTCAATCCGTTCTACGGCATCATGCCGCAATGGTTCACCGGCATCGGCATCGTGATGTCGACCCTTGCTGCCATCATAGCCAGCCAGGCATTGCTCAGCGGGTCGTTCACCCTCTTCAGCGAGGCGATAGGTCTTGACTTCTTTCCGCGTGTACGCATCAAATATCCCACTGACATCAAGGGGCAGCTGTTCATACCGCTCATCAACGTCTTCCTCTATCTGGGGTGCATCTTCACGGTAGTCATCTTCGGCAGCTCGGCGCGCATGGAGGCCGCCTACGGCCTTGCCATCACCGTGACGATGCTGATGACGACAGTGCTGCTGTGCGTGTGGATGCACAACCGCAATGTCAAAATGTGGCTCACCCTCGTCTTCGGTGTCACGTTTTTCGCCATCGAGGGATTGTTTTTCACAGCCAACGCCACCAAATTCATGCACGGCGGCTGGTACACAGTGCTTATAGCCGGCCTGGTGTTCGCCTTGATGTTTGTGTGGCACCGCGCGCAGACCATACGCCGCAAGTTCGTCGACATGAAAAGCCTCGACTTATATATACCGGTCATAAAAGATATAAAAGATGACAGAGAGATACCGCTCTATGCCTCCAACGTGGTGTATCTGAGCCGTTCGGACGATGACAACTCCGTCGAGAGCAAACTCATCTACTCCATCATCAACAAGCACCCCAAGCGCGCCGACCACTACTGGGTAATACATATCGACGACTCCGACCGCCCCTACACGCTGGAGTATGACTGCAAGGTGCTCGTGCCCGACACTCTCTACCGCATCAACATGCACATCGGCTTCAGGGTGAAATCACAGCTCAGCGTCTACTTCCGCCAGATTGTGGAGGACCTTCAGCGCGACGGGCTCGTCGACATCACATCACGTTACCGCTCGCTGAGCCGCCACGGCATCGCCGGCAACTTCCGCTTCGTGATACTGCGGCATCTTTTCTCACCCGACAGCTCGTGCAAGCGGTCAGACAAGGTGATGATGCGGCTCCACACTCTGCTGCGCCGCATAGCCATACCCAAAGAGGTGGCACTCGGACTCGACACCAGCAATGTCGACGTCGAAAACGTGCCCCTGATAATCAACACCCGTCCGGCGGAACGCATTGTGCGCCGGCAGGCATGACATACAAGCAATCAATTTTCCAACCTTCAAACCATAGAGAAACATGAAATCTCTCCGTATCTATCCCGGCAATATCAACATGCGGTTTATCGAAGAGGCAGTAGAAGCGCTCGAGGCCGGCAATCCGATCATCTATCCCACCGACACCTACTACGCCATAGGGTGCGACGCCACCAACCAGCGCGCCATCGAGCGAGTGTGCCGTCTGAAAGATATCGACCCGCGCCGTCAGCATCTCGCCATATTGTGCGCCGACATGAGCCAGGCGGCGCGGTTCGCACGCATCGACAACCGTGCGTTTGAAATCATGCGCCGCAATCTCCCTGGCGCCGTGACATTCATTCTGCCGCCGGCCACCACGCTCCCCAAAGCGTTCAAAGGGCGCAAGGAGGTGGGCGTCAGAATACCCGACGACGACGTTGCCCGCTGCCTTGCCGAAGAGCTCGGCCGCCCGCTGCTCACCACGTCGATAGTCACCGACAGTCTTGACAGCGACGACTGCCACCTTGCCATGATGGAGATAGCCGACAGCTACAGCCCCGACGTGGCCCTGACAATCGACTCCGGACCACGCAGCTGCATCCCCTCGGCCATAGTCGACCTTACCGACTCATCATCGCCGGTAATACTCCGCGAGGGCGCCGTCGACCTCGACTGAAACAGAACATCACATTGTAGGGACGCACTTTTCAGAGTTATGAGACAGCGATGATTACAAGCTGGTATATGACGGGGTGAAGGTGTCGCCGGCTGTTGAGACGCCGGTGTCGAAACCCTTTTTGAACCAGCGGACACGCTGCTCCGAGCGGCCGTGGTTGAAACTTTCGGGCATCTCGCGGCCGTAGGCTTTGCGCTGCAGGTAGTCGTCGCCTATCTTCGAGGCTACGTCGAGCGCCACTTCAAGATCGCCGGGCTCGAGCGAACCGAACATCTGATTGTCGTGATAAGCCCATACGCCGGCATAATAGTCGGCCTGCAGCTCCAGCCGCACACTGATTTTATTGCCCTCTGTCTCCGACAGGCGTGCCATCTGATTATGGGCTTTGTCAAGAGTGCCAAGCAGATGCTGCACATGATGCCCCACTTCGTGGGCTATGACGTAGGCGTAGGCGAAGTCGCCGCCACCGCCGATTGTCGACTGCATGTCGCGGAAGAAATCAAGGTCGATATAAACCGTCTCGTCGGCCGAACAGTAGAACGGGCCGGTCTGCGCGGTGCCCTGTCCGCAGCCTGTCTGCACGGCGTCCTTGTAGATTACGAGCTTGGGCTCCTGATATTCGCCCCATCCGTTCTTGCGGAATTCTTCGCGCCACACATCTTCGGTGCCGGCAAACACTTTCGACGACAGGTCGAAGAGATAAGCGTCGGTTTCGTCTTCGACATATTCTGGATATGAACCGCCGCTTCCGAGCCCCTGCGAGGCAAGGTTGCCGATGGCGTCGCCGATGTCACCTCCGCTCATCAGGGTTATCACTACAGCCACAATGGCGCCGACGATGCCGCCGCCGGCTGCAATCGATTTGCCCGACACGCGGCGCCGGTCGTCCACGTTATCACTTCTTCGTCTACCGTCAAGTCTCATAATTCACTCGTTATCTCTTATTTGTAATCAATCGGACGCACCTTTAGCCGCGCTCCGGCATCATTGACGATAGAGCGGTAATAGCGTTCGTCATATCCGGGGAAAGAGGGATAGGCGGGCATGCCGTATTCGTTGCGCATGAACTGTCCGTTTTCCTCTTTCTTCATGTTGCCGTCCATATATTTAACAAACAAGTAGTCGCCGAGTTCTTTATAGCGGTCGGTAGCCTTCTTGGCCCATATGTCTGCGAGGTTCTGAAGGAGCTCCTTCGCATCTTCGGTCTCGAAGAAAGGCACCTGGTCGAGCGCCACCTCAACATCTTTCACAATGCCGTCCTCAAGCTCGGCCTGCACCTTGCGTATGTCGGGTATCATCTGCGAGTAGCGGTTGTAGGCCTGATTGGCGACATAGTTGTTGACCCAGAAATTGGAGGTCCACGACAGAGTGTTCATGTCGCCGTTGCCCACGGCCACTTCATGGGGCGCATGGTCGACAGAGCAGAATATCGGGAGATATACGCAGGTGTTGGCGTCGTCGGTGCCGAACCAAAGCAGACCCTTCATATAGTCGGGCAGGTGGCCGCGCATCTGCGCCACAAACGAGAAACCGGTCTGCTGCGTGGCGATGGCACGCTCATTGGTATACTCCACGGAGTCGACCTCAAAGGTCATCGGACGCCAGCGGTAAGGCACACCGTAGGGGCCTGCGCCGATGTCGTGTGTCATGTCGTAAGGTGTATCCTCGAAGTGGTCGCGCATCATGGTTTTCATGTCGGCGGCGGTGACAGCCTTGCGGGGCTTCACCCAGAGGGGAAGCGGCTCACCCTCGGCGCGGTCAATCCACGGCAAATAGCGCTCCATGCCGTCGGCGTGACGGTTGAAGAACGCCCACACGCGGGCGTCGCAGCCGCGCAACGCGCCGAAGTCGGTCACAGCATAGGCTTTCGAGAAATCGAAATCCTCGTCTTTGCCTTTGAAATAGCCCTGCTTGCGGGCGAAAGAGATGACATCCTTGCTGTAGAGCGTTTCGGGGTCGTTGAGCGGGAAAGTGTGGATACGGGCATGGTTGGCGTGTCCGGAGATATATCCGTCGGGCACGCGGCGCGCCACCCACACGGCGCCTTTGTCTTTGGCACCCTTGCCGATCATCTCCATCAGCCACACCTCGTCGGGGTCGGCAATCGAGAAAGACTCGCCTTCGCTGGCGTAGCCGTATTTGTCGACAAGTTCTATCATCGTGTCGAGAGCCTCGCGGGCAGTGCGTGCGCGCTGCAGAGTGATGTATATGAGCGAGCCGTAGTCAATCATGCCGCTTCCGGCAAGCTCGTGACGTCCGCCCCATGTGCTTTCGGCGATGGTGAGGCCGTGCTCGTTCATGTTGCCGATGGTGGCATAGGTGTGGGCGGGTTCTGGTATTTCACCCAAAGGTTTTCCGGTGTCCCATTCTACCACCTTGCGCATGGCGCCTTTGGGATGGTCGGCCGCGGGCTGGTTGTAAAGCTCGCCATAGAGACTGTGGGAGTCGGCGGCATAGGTGACAAAAACACTTTTATCTTCGCCGGCGCCCTTCGCCACGATAAGGCTCGTGCATGCAAGGGCGGGCAATGAGGCTGCGATTGCAGCGGCAAATATGGTTGTCAGTCGTTTCATTGGCTATTGTTTTTTTCGGAGAGCTCTCCGACAAGTCGGACGTGTCCGACCAATTATGAATTATGAATTACGAATTGTGAATTACTTCAGTTGTTTCAAAAGGTGAGCTACGGCGCCTTCGAGCTGAGCGTCGCGGCCATTGATGAGGTCGCCGGGGTTATTGTAGATGAGCACATCGGGTTCGAGCTGCTTGTTTTCAAGCGTGGTCTCGCCGTAGAGCTTGTTGGTTACCTGCGGGATGCCGAACAGCAGAGAGGGATCGATCTGTGTCTCCCACCAGACAGCTGTCATGGTGCCGGGCACGGGAGAGCCCACGACATCGCCTATGCCGAGCGCCTGATAGGCAGCCGGAGTGCCCGACGCATCGGAGTAGTTGCCTTCGTTGACGAGCATGACCGACGGCTTGTTCCACTGCGCCCAGGGCTCAGAGCCGATATATTGTCCGCGTGGCACATACTGCATGTATTCCTTGCCGGAGAGCAGTATCAGCAGGTCGTTGTGCAGCCAGCCGCCGCCGTTGAAACGGGTGTCGACCACCACCGCCTCACGGTTACGGTAGCGACCGAGCAGATCCTGATAAACGCGGCGGTAGCTTTCGGAATCCATGCCGCGCACATGCACGTAGGCCAGACGGCCGCCTGAAAGCGAGTCGACAAGCGCCTGGTTGTGCTCCACCCATCGCTCATAGAGGAGGTTTGACACAGTGCCCTGCGCCACGGCATTTACCTCGATTGTGCGTGAGGCTCCGCCTGCGGCAGGCTTGATCTCGAGTTTCACTTTCTTGCCGGCTTTGCCTTCGAGCAACGGGAAGTAGTCGGCGCCGGAGGCTATTTTCACACCGTCGATTGACATGATGATGTCGCCGGGATGCACGTCGGCTTTTGCCGTAGAGAGCGGGCCGCGCGCTATGACCTCTTCCACTTTCAGTCCGTCGCCGTCGTAGGCGGAGTCAAAGAAAGCGCCGAGCGATGCTGTTGAAAGCGGAGCTCCGGCGCCGTAGCTGCGGGCTCCGGTGTGTGAGGCATTTAGTTCGCCGAGGATTTCGCTCATCATTATGGCGAAGTCGCGGTTGTTGCTGATATACGGAAGGAATTTGCGATAGTCATCGCCGTAGGCCTTCCAGTCGACGCCGTGGAGATTTTCGTCGTAAAATTTCGCCTCGACCTGGCTGAGCATGTGGTCGTAGATATATTCACGCTCGGCCGACGGGGTGCGGGTGTAGAGGGCGCTGAATTCGATTGCCTCTTTCGAACCGTCGGAAAGCGAAAGTTTGCTCAGGCCGCTGCCGGAGATTATGTAGAGGTTTTCACCGTCTTTGTCGGGAACGAAACCGCCGGCCACATCTGAAGCGAACACCGAAGTGTCGCCTTTCTTGAGGTCTTTTTTCATCAGGTTGGCACTGCCGTCGGGGGCGCTTACCGTGTAGTAGAGGTTCTCGCCTTTCTTGTCAAGGAAATAGTCGCCGAGGAAGCCGGAGCTTGAAGTGAGGCGGCGTGTGCGGTATCGGCGGTTGTCGAGGTCGAATTTGAGCGGCTTGACATCGCCGGCATCGTCATCAGCCTCTTCACCTTTTTTACCCTTTTTGCCTTTTTTCTTGCCTATTTTCTTGTCTTTTTTCTTCTTGTCGTCGGAAGCATCGTCAGAGTCGGCATCTTTGGCCGCCTGTTCAGCCAGTTCGGCCTCCTCCTTTGTGCGGTTGAGCATATCCCAACCCTCGCCGTCGAGCATCATCAGAAGGATATCAGTCTGCTCGCCCCACGAAGCCTGGTTCTTGTAGCCGTAGCGGCCCGACTCGTAGGTGAAACCTTTGCCGTCGAGCGCCCAGCGGGGGTTGCCCTCGGCATATCCGCTTTCGGTAAGGTCGACCACGGTTTTTCCGTCGGCGCTCACCAGTGCGATGTCAGAGTTGTTCCAACCGCCGGTGCCGATATATGAAGCGAGCAGCCACCGAGAGTCGGGACTCCAGCGGAACGACACGTCGCCGTCGGTGTATGAATAGTTCCATTTGCCGTCGAGCGCCGTGACCGGGGTCTTTGTCTTGAGGTCGATCACGCGAATGGCGGTACGGTTTTCAAGGAATGCCACTTTCTTTCCGTCAGGGCTGAATTCGGGCTGCTGGGCGGTGCCGTCGCAGCTGTAGAGCGGTTCTTCCACGATTTCGTCGGCGTAGGTGAAGAGCTTGTCTTTGTCGCCTTTTATTTTTGCCGTGAAGAGCTGCCACTTGCCGTCGCGCTCGCTGTCGTAGACGAGAGTCTTGCCGTCGGGCGAGAAACTTATGCAGCGCTCCTGTCCGGGGGTGTCGGTGATGCGGCGTGTAGTCTTGTATTTGGTCGAAGTGACATAGACATCGCCGCGTATGATGAAAGCCACCTCCTTGCCGTCGGGCGACACGTCGAGAGCTGTGGCGCCTGCACCGGTGAAATATTTCACATGGTCGGCGTCATAGAGGTCGGCGACGATGCTGACATCGACTTTGCGCGGTTCGCCGCCGGGGCGCAGCGTGTAGAGCTCACCGTCCCACGAGTAGGCGAGCATGGAGCCGTCGGCGGTGGCAGAGAGAGAACGCACCGGATGGCGCTCGTAGGATGTGAGGCGGCGGCGCGCCGAACCGTCGATATTGCGTGTGTAGATATTGAGGTTGTCGTTGTCCTCTTCGCTGAGATAGTAGAACTGCTCCCCTTTTCCCCACACGGGGTCGATGTCATGTCCGTCGAAGTCGGTCAGGCGGGTGAATTTACCGTCGCGCACGAGCCAGATGTCGCCTGTGCCGGCCGAGCGTTCATGCTTGCGAAGCGGGTCCTCGTAGCCTTTGCGGTCGCGGTAGAGGATATCGCCGCGGTCGTTGACACTCATGGCGAGAGCGGGCACCGACATAAGCAGCGAGGGGCGTCCGCCTTTGACGGGCACAGTGTAGGTCTGGCTCTGGAAACCGCCCACAGCGGCAGAGGCAGCGGGGAGTATGTTGGCGTCGAACACCACGGTCGAGTCGTTGAGAAATGCACGTGGAGTCTCGTTGACGCTGTTTGAAGTGAGACGTCGCGGAGTGCCACCCCCGGCATCGACCACAAACACGTCGTCGCTGCCGAGACGGTCGCTGCTGAAAGCCAGCATGCGGGAGTCGGGACTCCACACCGGAGCCGAGTTGTAACCCTCGGAGGTGATGCGCACGGCGTTGCCGCCATTGACACCGACCGTGTAGATATCACCCCTGTAGGTAAACGCTATAGCCGTGCCGTCGGGTGATATAGCGCTGTTTCTGAGCCACAGCGGCGACGACTCCGAAGCGCCGGCCCCGCCGATGGCCATTCCTGCCATAACGGCAGCAAGCATTATCTTTTTCATTGCAATATGTTTTTTTAATTTAATGCAGTAAAGATAATGAAAGTTTTTGAAACGGAGGAGTCTTAGAGTATGTTTTCGCCCCACGAGGATCATTATCCACTGCATATTGTAGTAAACTTATTACATTTTTTCAAATATACATTGATTTTTTTTGTATAATAAAAAACTTATGCATATTTTTGCAGCATAATAGGATAAAAAAAGTTCGAAGGCTTGTGTCCCTGTCAAAAAAATATAATCCGCGGGGCACATGCCGCTCACTAAGATTCACTGAAAAAAATACCTATATTGTTATTTACAGCGTAAACTCATTGACTATCTTTTTTTACTGATTATTCAGGAACTGTCAGAAATCCGTACTGTCATGCATCAAGAGGCGTCGACAGCCATATTTCCGGTAACGATAGAGTCGCAGTCCGTCAATCGGGCTTTTATCAATATCTGAAATCCTCGCGACAATCCTCACAATCTCCTGACAGAATAAATTCCGGCAACTTCCATGAGCCGCTCAGAGGAGCAAGCTCGACAGGTCTATATAATTTCAATTACAATATCACATCCCTGATGGTTTATTATGATTATTTTATAGCGAGAGGAAATCTCTCCGGCATCTGTCACCGGTCTGCGGCTACATCAGCAGGCAATTAAATAGAAATGCACCGTATATCACACTCCCGAAGTCATGATATGCGGCTGTCTTTGTCATGGTAATATCATATAGGGTTCATTTAACAGACAAGTATCAAATCACCATAAAAGAATATAGTTTTGTTAGATTGGAATCGACGGTCAAAACCGTGAGGCCGCGTAGCCGCCGATATTTGTATCTTTCTTTGAAAGGTATAGGTAATAGTGATAATTAAAGATTAAACCCGTTTATTAAGTAGAGACCGGTTTGCACTACCGGATCCCTAATCTATGAATGTCCGTGACAAGTGATTGCCGCGGACATTCGCTTTTTTGATATTTTTTATCAGACGGCAGCTAATTTTCCGATAAAATAAAAGCAGATAAAGAAATTTATTGTATTTTTGTAAAAACATTAATTGAATGTCTGATTGAATGCCGCAGCTGCGTCATCGGAACTCTCACCTTACCGGCCTGCGGCGGCATAAGATGCAGACACTCTCCAAATCCATTAAAACATAAAGCTTATGGCAACAGAAATCGACTGGGCCAACTTATCGTTCGGCTACCGCAAGACCAACTACAACGTACGCTGCACCTACCGCGACGGCAAATGGGGAGAAATCGAAGTCACCGATTCGGAATATATCAACATACACATCGCCGCTACGGCGCTTCATTACGGCCAGGAGATATTCGAGGGACTGAAGGCATTCCGCGGCAAAGACGGCAAGATACGCGTGTTCCGTCTCGAAGAGAACGGCAAGCGCATACGCCGCTCGGCCGAGGGCATACTCATGGAGCCGGTGCCCGAAGAGCTGTTCCGCGAGATGGTAATCAAAGCCGTTGAACTCAACGCCGAATTCGTGCCCCCCTACGGCAGCGGAGCTTCGCTCTACATCCGACCTCTCGAGATCGGCGTCAGTGCCCGCGTAGGCGTGAAGCCGTCAGATGAATATGTGTTCCTCATTCTTGTCACCCCTGTCGGACCTTACTTCAAGGAAGGCTTCAAGCCCACCAACATCTGCATCATGCGCGACTATGACCGAGTGGCTCCCAAAGGCACCGGACGCTGGAAAGTGGGCGGAAACTATGCCGCCAGCCTCGCAGCCGGCGAAAAGGCTCACGAGCTCGGCTACTCGGCAGTGCTCTACCTCGACCCGCAGGAGAAAAAATATCTTGACGAATGCGGCCCGGCCAACTTCTTCGCCATCAAAGACGGCAAATATATCACTCCGGCCTCGGAGTCGATACTTCCGTCGGTCACCAACAAGTCGCTCCAGCAGCTCGCCAAGGATATGGGCATCGAGGTTGAATGCCGCCACATATTGCTCGAAGAGCTCGCCGACATCACCGAAGCCGCCGCATGCGGCACGGCTGCCGTGGCCTCTCCCATCGCCGAAATCGACGACCTCGACACCGGCAAAAAATATGTGGTGTCGCACAACGGCGAGGCAGGCCCCGTCACCACCGCCCTTTACAACAAGCTCCGCGCCATACAACTCGGCGAGGAGGAGGATATCCACGGATGGAACACTATTGTCAATGCATAATTCATAATGCATAATTCATAATTATGCGTTGATAAGAAAAATGGGAGGCACGAGCCGTGCATTCCTACAAAGAGAAATAGGATAAGTGTTTTTCAAATCAATACACAATCGTGGCAATTATGAATTGCGACTTCGATAAAGTAATCGATAAATATTATCCCGCCGGCAGCCGCCGGCGGGATATCTATATGAAGCATTGCCGGCAAGTGGCCGACAAGGCTCTCGCGATTGCGCGGCGCAAAGGGCTTGCGCTTGACGATGATGACATCATTGCCGGAGCCATGCTTCATGACATAGGCATAGCGCTGACCGACGCTCCCGGCATCGACTGCCACGGCACTCTACCCTACCTTTGTCACGGCACCGCCGGCGCCGACCTGCTGCGCCGCGAAGGTGTCGACGAGCGGTTTGCCCGCATCGCCGAGCGCCACACCGGCGCCGGCATCACTGCCGACGAAGTGGCGGCCTCGGGGCTCCCTTTGGCGGTGCGCGACTATCTGCCGGAGACTCTTCTGGAGCGCCTGATATGCTATGCCGACAAATTCTACTCAAAAAGCGGCGACATGGAAGAGAAACCGCTCGAACGCGTCATCGCCTCCATGAAAAAATTCACCCCCGCCACTCTGCAGCGCTTCAACGCCCTGCATGAGGAATTTTCGCAATCACCGGGAGAGCGAATCGTCCGGCCTGCCCTGGCGTCACAACTGCCTGAGAGTTGTGACGCCGCTACTTTTTTCAACCTGTGACAGCGCCCTATATCATTATGGGTCAGCACTGTCAGATTTCGTATATCTATATTTTAGATACATGCCGTTGGAGATGACCGCCATTGTTGCTAATTTCGCCATGCTGACAGACGGCACCGGCGCTCTTACCCGCCACAACCATGTCACAGCCCGCCAGGGCTGGCGCATGAGATTTAACTTTCCTTAAAGACCTTGAGGAGATAGTCAATATTTCGGCCACATTTCTTGCGTCTTCGCTTAAGGCTGAGTTTATCGTCCTGCTTTTTGAGCATTTCCAACGCATA
>SCEG01000166.1 GCA_004102805.1 Muribaculaceae bacterium Isolate-002 (NCI) | reverse complement strand
ACAATAAAGTCCAGGAGCTATCAGAAGGTGCTGGGGGCAATCATCGGAGGTACCGCCCGTCCGGACGAGCTGGTGAAAATGGTACACGGAAGGACGATCAACAAGCATGGCCGTGACACAATCAAAGCGGCCGTCACAGGGACATTCTCCGAGATAGATATCACGATATTCCGCCAGATCAAGGAAGTCATCGACATGATAGAGCGGCAGATTGAAGAATGCCAGAAAGAACTGACGGCCTTGTGCGAACAGCATTTTCCCGAACAGTTCCGACGTCTTCAGACCATACCCGGAGTCAAGGAACGCGCAGCCACGGCAATAATTGCGGAGACAGGGGTTGACATGAAGATGTTCGCTACGGCGGCATGTCTTGTAGGATGGTGCGGGCTCAAACCGCGAAACGATGTCAGCAACGGACGATACAAAAGAAGAAAAGTGACACACGGAAACAGATATCTAAGACAGATACTGATTGAAATCGCATGGGGAGCATCAAGAACCCGAAACTGTTTCTTCTCCTATTTCAGCTACATCCAGACCACAGTCAAGAAAAAAAGCAAGATGA
>SCEG01000165.1 GCA_004102805.1 Muribaculaceae bacterium Isolate-002 (NCI) | reverse complement strand
TCTCTGGTGATCCACTTTCTCCGGCACTATTCCCGGCTTTTTCAGAGGCGGGTCAAAGGCGTGTCCAAGGATGTCTACAATGCCTTCATGCTCTACGACTGGCCGGGCAACGTGCGCGAATTCGCCAACGGCATCGAATAAGCCTTCAACATCCTGGAGGGGGGTCTGATCGAGATGGAGCATTTTCCGTCCCAGCTCCTGCATCAGGCTGACGCTGAGCTGAAAAGTTCCGGAAACATGGATGCGCTGCTGCGGGCCTACAGCGTCCGCTTGGTGGAGCATGCCCTGGAACGCTGCAAAGGGCATAAAACAGCGGCGGCCAAGGCACTCGGCATTTCGCGGGCCACGCTCTACCGCCTGCTGGCTCAGGACAGGCCGTAAGCGAAACAAACGCAAAAAGCGGGAAGGCCCCGAAGCCTTCCCGCTTTTTGCGACAGACGTCAGTGGAACGGTTCAGGCCTGTTCGAGGGCCTGGGCGAGATCCGCCAGAATGTCGTCCAGATTCTCCAGGCCCACGGAAAGACGCACCATGCCGGGCGTGATGCCCGCCCCCCGCAGTTGCTCGT
>SCEG01000164.1 GCA_004102805.1 Muribaculaceae bacterium Isolate-002 (NCI) | reverse complement strand
GAACTGAAAAGCCGCTATCCCCTGCTGGACCTGCGCCTGCTGGCCCGCAACCGGGTTTTCGCGCTCTCCTCGCTGGCGGCCTTTGTCAATTACAACTCCTTTTTCGGCATGCTGTTTTTCTTCAGCCTCTATCTGCAGGTGGGGCGCGGCCTGAGCGTGCAGCAGGCCGGTTTTTTCCTGGCACTGAGATCCGTGGTGCCGGCCCTGACCGCGCCGCTGGCCGCGCGCCTCTGCAATGCCTGGAATCCCGGCTATGTCTGCGCCGTGGGCGTGGCCCTCTGCGGTCTGGGGCTCACGGCGGCGGGCTTTCTGCAACTGGATTCGCCCCTCAGCCTGATGCTGGGCGCGCAATGCCTGCTGGGCGTGGGCATCAGCCTGTTCGCCCTGCCCAATACCACCATCATTCTGGAAAGCGCCGGGCCGGAGCACGTGGGCCAGGCCTCCGGCCTCACCGGGGCCGTGCGCACCGGTGGCCAGCTCTGCAATATGGTGGTCATCACTCTGACCCTGAGCCTTTTTCTGGGGCAGGAGCCTGTGAGCATTGCCAATATCGACGGCTTTATGCGC
>SCEG01000163.1 GCA_004102805.1 Muribaculaceae bacterium Isolate-002 (NCI) | reverse complement strand
TGGCCGAGAGCTTTGATCAGAGCCTTTTGGCTTTTTCCGAAGCCGAGACGGCGGCGCTCTTCACCCGATACGGGAACAAGGATGCGGAAACCGCCCGCCGGGCCTGGCTGTTCAGCGAGGGCTGGCCCGCCGCGCTCTGGCTCTGCCTGCGGAATCCGGAAAGCCGGGAAGACTTTTCAGGCGCGCCCCTCGCGCGCATGGAGGCCATGCTCGAGGAATCGATTTTTTCCGCCTATGATCCGGAAGACCGGCGTTTGCTGCTGCAACTTTCCCTTCTTGACCACTACACGGCGCGCGAGGCCGACGACATCGGCGGGCCGGGCTCGCGCGAGCGCCTGCAACAACTCCTTCATCCGTTTTGATCCCGACACGAACAGCTATGTGCCGCACAGTATTTTCGGGACCTTTCTGGCAAAGCGCCTGCCTTCCGCCCGCGACATCGATCAGGCCGCGCTGTGCCGCCGGGTGGCCGAATGTCATATAGGCCGTGAAGAGCTGATTTCCGCCCTGCGGTTTCTTGTCCGGGCCGGGCGAGATGAAGACAAGCTGCGCCTTTTGTAGCTTTTTGCTC
>SCEG01000162.1 GCA_004102805.1 Muribaculaceae bacterium Isolate-002 (NCI) | reverse complement strand
ACGATTCAACCTGATAAATTCTTATTTTCTCCTTTAATGCAATCACAGGCGACTACGTTCACGGATCTTGCGTGCAATTTAATCATATAAACACGATTCTACCTGTCACATAAACAAAGTCTTTCCTCATAGATGTCAGATGCATTTTAAGCTATAGCATGCAGAAATGTTTTTAATTCTTCTGTGGAGTTAAAATAATCCGGCTGGATTTATTATGTTCATCATACATCTGCAAAAAATCATCAACTGGGATCGCTCTTGAGAAAAGATAGCCTTGACCATACAGACATTGGTGTTCGATCAAAAGATTTTTTTGTTCCTCGGACTCTATTCCTTCCGCCAGAATTTTTGCATGATTCACAAGACGGCAGATATCAAACAAACGTTCTATGGTTCTCTGGTCGGAAAATTTTGATATTTGTCTGAGCAAGGTTTTGGCGAGCTTTATCTCGCTGAAATCTATTCCCACAAGAGCCAGTGAAGAAAATTCGGAACCAAAATTGCTTAGAGAAATTGAAAAACCTTCGCCACGCAAGCGCAATTTTTTTTTTT
>SCEG01000161.1 GCA_004102805.1 Muribaculaceae bacterium Isolate-002 (NCI) | reverse complement strand
AACATAAACCCGCTCTGCCGTAGCAGAAGCCGGGAAGAGAGAAAGCGCACGGTCGCCCGCGTCGCCGTCAGTTGTTGATAACAAGCGGTTCCGCATTGAACATACGCACCGACCGGCGGCGCTGAACGGCGAAGCCCCTACCCGCAGCCTCGGGAAAACCACATGTTCCGCCGACCGCAGATAACGCCTGTTTTGAAACGGGATGCCGTTTCAACGCCAATCTGGTCTTGTTGCGCCAACAGCGCCGATGGCTGCAAAAAACATCAAGCGGATACTGACTCTTTTCAGCCCAAAATGCAATGCCGAAGGCGTTGCGGCCGCCCGGCGCGCGGCCCGCGCCAACAAGAAAGGAGCCGCCTTGCGGCGGCCCCTCCAGCGTGATGACAAACCCCGCTTCGCGCGGTTTGCGCCACCGACGGCGACAGAGCCGCCGGGCGGAAAGGCACGGAAATCAGTCGCGTAACGGCGCGGCAAAGCCGCGACCTACTCCTGATTTTCGGGGCTGCCGACTTTGTCTGCAGCCTGAAGGAGCCGCCTTGCGGCGGCCCCTCCAACCATCACAGTCGCAACCCGGCTTC
>SCEG01000160.1 GCA_004102805.1 Muribaculaceae bacterium Isolate-002 (NCI) | reverse complement strand
AGACGTTGTCAGTGGCCTTATTCTGCTCGGACTGTGCGCCGTGGGCGCATACAGCGTCAGCCTGCTGCCTGCGGCCGGAAGCACCGAAAACGTGGGGCCCGGCGGCGTGCCCAGAGCGGTTCTCGTCATTCTCGCCGTCCTGAGTTGCATTCTGATCGTCAAGGGTCTGCGCCAGATGCCCGATAAGCGCTATTGGCCGGAACCCCGCGTCTTCAAAAAAGTTCTTTGCTTCCTCGGCTTTATCTATCTTTTTCTGATCACTCTGACCGGTCTCGGCGACCTTTTCGCTGCCATGGAAAACCCGCCCTTCGCTTCGGGCGGAGCCTTCTGTATCAGCACTTGTCTCTTTCTTCTGATTGCCCTGCCCCTGCTCGGCAGGCGCAAGCCCGTGGAGGTCCTGCTGGTGGCTGTGTTGACCACGGCCGTCCTGCTCGCGGCCTTTGGCTGGTTTTTCCAGATCATGCTGCCCTGAATTCCCGACTTTCCGGCGTAACCGGCATCAGTTTCAGAGGAGAAAGACATGCTTGCGAATGTCTTTGACGTTATCATGAGCGCCATCAGTATGAGCGCGATGCGGGCCA
>SCEG01000159.1 GCA_004102805.1 Muribaculaceae bacterium Isolate-002 (NCI) | reverse complement strand
GGCCGGTCTGCCCCGGCTCATGGAAGAACTGGATGTGCGCATGGCGGTAGTCAGCACACTGGATTACATCGCCGCGCCCTCACAGGCGGTCCTGGCCTTCGCGCCGGAAGAGACGGACAAGATCGCCCGCGCCCGCGCCGTGCTGGAGCGGGCCGCCGCCGAAGCGGCAACGGGCGGACGGGAAATTTATTATGCCCTGCCCGGTCCTCGGGCGGTGGCGGACGCGGGCGGCTGCCGTGAAAACGTGACCCGCAGCCTGTATGTGGACGCCGACGGCGCGCTTTCGCCCTGCGTCTACCTCAATGTGCCCGCCGGGGAAGACGGGCCGCGCCGCCGGGTTTTCGGCAACGCGCGTGACGGCGACCCCTGGGAACTGTGGAACGGCGAGACGTTTAGGGAATTCCGCGCCGCCCTGGCGAACAATGCGCCGGACGCCTGCTGTCTGGCCTGTCCCAAGCGCTTTGAGGCGTGATTTTTGTCGGCTGGCTCAGGAAGCGCCGGGCCGCTCCCGGCGCAGAATGATCCGCAGGGTGTCGGCCTCCGGACCGGACCGGCCTTCAAGGGCCTGTTCGACGCGGGCGCGCACCG
>SCEG01000158.1 GCA_004102805.1 Muribaculaceae bacterium Isolate-002 (NCI) | reverse complement strand
GGTTTTCCGCCGCGCGTCCATGAGCCTGCGCCAGATTGCGGAAGCCTTCAGCGCGACCGCCCTGCCCGAATCGCTGCGCGAGGCGCTCCGCCGCAATCCGGAGGAACGGCATACGGTGATCCAGGCGGTCTTTCCCCGCTCCGGCCGCACGCCGGGGCGGCTGGACGCGGCCGGCATGCCGGTGGCGTCGGTGCACTGGCTCGAGGGCCGCGAAGGCGGCGCGCATCCCCTGCGGGAATCGGGCTTTACGGCCTTTCCCGGTTTCGGCCCGCGCTGGGAGGCGGCCGGGAGCGACATCTACGGCCGTTCCCCGGCCATGGACGCCCTGCCCGACTTCCGCATGCTGCAACAGATGGGCATCACCACGCCCAAGGCCATCCACAAGGCCGTGGACCCGCCCATGAGCGTGGCCGCCGGGCTCAAAGCCGTGGGCCTGGACCTCACGCCCGGCGGCATCAACTCCGTGGACAGCCTGCCCGGCCAGAGCCCGCAGGCGGCCACGCCCCTGCTCCAGGTCCGGCCTGACCTAGCCACGGCCCGCAAGGCCATGGAAGCCGTACAGAACCAGATCCGCGCCGGACTGTACAACGATCTCTTCA
>SCEG01000157.1 GCA_004102805.1 Muribaculaceae bacterium Isolate-002 (NCI) | reverse complement strand
GAGCGGCGCTGGGTGTACACGACGAAGAGCAGCAAAAGGACAATAATGGCGGATACGCGCAGCACCAGGGTGCGGGTCACCGCATTCTGTCGGACGATATACTCAGCCAGAACGCCGTACGTCAGGATGGAAACCAGTTGCCAGCCGTTCGCCCCCATATCCACACGGCTCATGTAAAAAGCATAGTCGGCGCCCTGAAAACGCAGTACCGCATTGCCGCTCTCGCGCATGGTCTTGAAAAAATCCCACATTTGGGCGGCGCTTTGGGACGACTGGGCGCGCTTTTGCCGAAAATCCCGGACCAGGGTGTCCAGATCGCGCCCCGGCGGCAATATGCCGAAAAGCACGTGGCCCCGGCTGTCAAAAACCAGATTGTAGGTCCGGCCGTCAAAAGCTCTGGTTTCAATGCTGCTCCGCAAGGCGTCGGTATTGATGCCCGCCACCAGCACGGCCTTGATCTTATCCCCGCGCCGCACCGGCGCGGCAATGACCAGCACACGGCGCTGGTCAAAGGTGGAACTCATGTCGGCGGCTATGCCTGTGTCGCCGCGCAGGGCGTGCTGAAAAGCGGGGTCCGCGCTCATGTCCAGTTCATGGCCCAGCGCGGAAAAGCCTTT
>SCEG01000015.1 GCA_004102805.1 Muribaculaceae bacterium Isolate-002 (NCI) | reverse complement strand
GTTTCTACCGCACCCGCTTTCAGATTGAGTTCGGCATACGCGATGCCAAACAGTTTACAGGACTCCAATCGCAACAGACACGCGACAAAGACCGGCTTGACTTCGCATTCAATCTTTCCTTCACTGCGCTCAATGTCTGCAAGGAGGTCATAAGGAAAGATTATCCGAGTCTTTCGTTAGCACAGTTCAAACGGCTTATGTTTGAATCTTATCTCGCCTCAACAATTATTTCGACTTGCGGAAAATCTCCGCATATCAAAATAATTCAGAAAATAAATCATCGGTTGACTCAGTTAGCGGCTTAGCCTAGGATGAACAACCTCAAATTTTACCGAATCATTGATCATGAACCTCCGCACCATAACCACCACCATACCCGCCGACCTCGAGACCCCCGTCGGCATCTACCTCAAACTGCGTGACCTCTACCCGCAGTCGGCTCTGCTTGAAAGCTCCGACTATCACACGCAGCAGAACTCGGTGTCGCTCATCGGAGTCGAACCTATCGGTTCGTTCATACTCCACGACGAGACCATCACCGCCACCTACCCCGACGGTTCATCAATAAATATCGAGACGGGAGAACGCATCGACGTGCCCGCAGCGCTCCGCGCCTATCTCAATGCCTTCAGGTTTGAAGGGGAAGCCGTGGCAGGCAACGGACTCCTGGGCTACACTGCCTACGACGCTGTCAGATATTTCGACAAAGTGTATATAACGAAGCCGTGCGACGAGTTCAGCGACATTCCCGACATATACTATATATTGTACCGCTTCATTATCCGCGTCAACCACTACAACAACGAGATGACCATTATCGAGAACCTCATGCCCGGCCAGGAGAGCCGCACCGAGGAAATCAAGGCAATCATCCACAACCACAACATGGCGCAATACACCTTCACCCCCGTCGGCGAAGTGACATCGACAATCACCGATGACGACTACCTGCGCATGGTGGAGAAAGGGATAGCCCACGCAAGCCGCGGCGATGTGTTCCAGATAGTGCTGTCAAGGCGTTTCGCGCAGGAATTCCGCGGCGACGAGTTCAACGTGTATCGCGCGCTGCGGTGTGTCAATCCGTCGCCCTATCTATTCTTCTTCGACATGGGAGGCTTCAGGGTGTTCGGCTCCTCGCCCGAGACCCACCTGCGTGTAGAGAAAGGCAAAGCCTACATCGACCCGATAGCCGGCACATTCCGGCGCACCGGCGACGACGCCCGCGACCATGAGCTTGCAGGCGCGCTGCTGACCGACGCCAAAGAGAACGCCGAGCACATAATGCTCGTCGACCTGGCGCGCAACGACCTCGGCCGCTCGGGCGGCAAAGTGGCGATAGAGTTTATGCGGCAGGTGCAGTTCTACTCCCATGTGATACATCTGGTGTCGCGCGTGTCGGCCACGCTCCCCGAGGGAGCCGATGTGTTCCGTCTGTTTGCCGGCACATTTCCCGCCGGCACCCTGAGCGGAGCGCCCAAAGTCAGGGCCATGCAGCTCATCGACGAAATCGAGCCCCACAACCGCAAGATCTACGGCGGCTGCATCGGCTTCATCGGTTTCGACGGCTCCCTCAACCAGGCCATCACCATACGCAGCTTCGTCAGCACCGGCAACCGACTCTACTCGCAGGCCGGCGCCGGAATAGTGGCACGCTCCTGCCCAGAAATGGAGCTGCGCGAGACCAACAACAAACTCGGCGCGCTTGTCAAAGCCGTAGAGTATGCCACAACCTTCAACGACTGACACTGATATGAAAATACTTATAATCGACAACTACGACTCGTTCACCTACAACATAGTTGACGCGCTGCGCACACTCGGCACCGTGCCCGACGTGGTGCGCAACGACCGTCTCGACCTCGACGCCGTCGACGACTACGACAAAATAATCATCTCACCCGGACCCGGCATTCCCTCGGAAGCCGGACAGCTGCCCGAATTTCTGAAACGCTACGCCACGCGCAAACCGATTCTCGGCATCTGCCTGGGCCATCAGGCTCTGGGCGAATATTTCGGCGGCACGCTGCGCAATCTCTCCGAGGTGTATCACGGCGTGGCTACACCGATAGAAATCATCGCCGACGACTACATCTTCGAGGGGATCGGGAGCGGCACACAGGTCGGGCGCTACCACTCGTGGGTGGTCGACGCCGACACCCTCCCCCCCTGCCTCGAAGTGACCGCCATATCGCCCGACGGAGCTGTGATGGCGATGCGCCACCGCGATCTCGACGTGCGCGGAGTGCAGTTTCATCCCGAGTCAATCATGAGCGCCGACGGACCGCGCATGCTCGCCAACTGGTTAAGAAACACTCTCTAAGACAGTGACACGCTATGAAAGAATTACTATATAAAATGTTCGAGCATAAAAACCTGTCGCGCGCCGAAGCCCGCGACGTGATGCTCAATATCGCCGACGGCATGTATAACGACGCCCAGCTGTCGGCCTTCATGACAGTGTTTCTGATGCGCTCCATCACCACCGATGAGCTCACCGGCTTCCGCGACGCCATACTTGAGCGGCGTCTGCCCGTCGACTTCGACAATGTGAAGGCAATCGACATCGTTGGCACAGGCGGCGACGGCAAGAACACATTTAACATCTCCACCGCAACATGCTTCGTGGTGGCCGGAGCGGGCGAGAAGGTAATCAAACACGGCAACTACGGAGCAAGCTCAGTGTCGGGCGCGTCGAATGTGCTCGAGCACCATGGGGTGAAATTCACCGCCGATGTCGACCGGTTGCGGCGCTCGCTCGACGAGTCGGGGGTATGCTACCTCCACGCGCCGTTTTTCTCTCCGGCGCTCAAGAGCGTGGCCGGAGTACGAAAATCACTCGGAGTCAGAACATTCTTCAATATGCTCGGTCCGCTCGTCAACCCGGTGCGCCCGCGCCACCAGCTTCTTGGCGTCTACAACCTCAAACTGATGCGTCTCTACAGCTACATTGCGCAGAACGAAGGCACAGCCTGCACAATCGTGCATTCGCTCGACGGCTATGATGAAATATCGCTGACATCGCCCTTCAAGGTGAGCGACACTGAGGGTCAACGCATCTTCACCCCTGAAGAGCTCGGCTACACCACTCACAGCCAACATGAAATCTACGGGGGCGACACCGTGGCCGAAGCCGCCGGCATCTTCGACCGCGTGCTCTCGGGCACCTCCAACGCCGCCCAGCGCGACTGCGTGACGGCCAACGCCGCGTTTGCCCTCGTCACCCTCGACCCATCGCAGAGTCTTGCCGAAGCGGCAGCCGCGCCGAAGAGTCAATCGACTCGGGCAGAGCGCTGGCAGCATTCCGAAAATTCACAGAACTCAACAGCTTATGAAAGATATATTGCAACGCATAGCCGCCACCAAGCGCACCGAAGTTGAAGCCGCGCGCCTGTGCACTCCCCTTGAGATGATGCGCGAGAGCGCGCTCCGCCACACCTCGCCCACACGCTCGCTGCGCCGCTCGATACAGAGCCGCGACTGCGGCATCATAGCCGAATTCAAACGCCGCTCTCCCTCGCGCGGAGAGATATCTCCTATGGCACAGGTGGCCGACATCGTGGCCGACTACACCCGCAACGGTGCCGCCGGATGCTCCATACTCACCGACACACCCTATTTCGGGGGCGCGGTGTCAGACCTGCAGGTGGCGCGCACCGTAACCGACCTTCCGCTTCTGCGCAAGGAGTTCATAATCGACGAATATCAGATATATCAGACCCGCACCTCCGGAGCCGACGCCATATTGCTGATAGCCTCGCTGCTCGACGCCACGCGGGTGCGCCGCTTCACGTCGGTGGCCCATCAGCTCGGCATGGAGGTGCTGCTCGAGCTTCACGGGGAGGAGGAGTTGCCGATGGTGTTTTCCGACATCGACCTCGTGGGGGTCAACAACCGCAACCTGCGTGATTTTTCGGTGGAATTTGCCCCGAGCCTGACACTTATAGAGAAACTGCCGGCCGGATGTGTGAAAATCGCAGAGAGCGGGATACGCAACAGCGAAGATATGCTGCGGCTGCGCGAAGCCGGGTTTGACGGATTTCTGATAGGCGAGGCTTTCATGGGCACGGCGTCGCCCGGCTCGACACTCGCGTCATACGTAAACGCAAGGCCATGCAGATAAAGGTATGCGGCATGAGCCGCCCCGGCAATATCGACGACGTGGCGTCGCTCGACATCGACATGATGGGATTTATATTCTACCGCAAGTCGCCGCGATGCGTCGGCGAGCTGTCGCCGGCCACCATATCGCGGCTGCGCAGAGAAGGGGTCGAGCCGGTGGCACTCTTTGTCGACGAGGATATCGACACAGCGGCCGCCATCATGAAGCGCTACGGTTTCAGCACAGTGCAGCTTCACGGCAGCGAGAGTCCGCGTTACTGCTCTCTGCTCCGCGCAAGGGGGTTCAGGGTGCTCAAGGCAGTGGGCATCGCCGATAGCGGAGACATAGCGGCAGCTGCCGCCTACGACGGTCACGCCGACATGCTCGTGCTCGACACGCGCACACCGGGCAAAGGCGGCTCGGGGCGTAAATTCGACTGGAGTCTGCTTGAAAAGGTCACGTTCGCCACTCCGTTTCTGCTGAGCGGAGGCATCGGTCCGGACGATGCAGCCGATGTCAAGACCCTTTACGACAGAATGAACGGCCGCATGGTCGGAATAGATGTCAACTCACGGTTTGAGACAGCTCCGGGAGAGAAATCAAGGGAACTGCTCGACACTTTTATCCATAACATTTAAACAACAAGTATATGAACAGACTGCAATCACTATTCGAGCGCAAGCCCGAAAAGATACTTTCGATATATTTCACAGCCGGCTTTCCGACTCTCGACTCTGTCGGCGGGATTATTACCGAGCTCGCCCGACAGGGAGCCGACATGATAGAAGTGGGCATACCGTTTTCCGACCCGATGGCCGACGGCCCGGTGATACAGGAGAGCTCGACCGTGGCGCTGCGCAACGGGATGACCCTGCGGAGGCTTCTCGACGATGTGAAGAAGGTGCGCGCCTCGGTGCCCGACACGCCGCTTGTGCTGATGGGCTATCTCAATCCGATGATGCACATGGGCATAGAAAACCTGTTCGAGGCATGCTCCGGAGCAGGCATCGACGCCATGATAGTGCCCGACCTGCCTTTTGATGTGTATATGACCGACTTCCGCGAGCTTTGCAGCCGCTATGACATACCGATGATAATGCTCATCACCCCGGAGACATCGGAGGAGCGTGTGCGCCTCATCGACGAGCATTGCGACGGGTTCATATATATGGTGTCGTCGGCATCGACCACCGGCACCCGCGACAGTTTCGGCGACGCGCAGCTCGAATATTTCAACCGCATAAACTCGATGAAGCTCCGTCACAACCGTCTGATAGGCTTCGGAATATCGAATGCCCGCACACTGGCCGACGCACAGGCCCACGCCTCGGGGGCGATTGTCGGGTCGAAATTCATCAAGTCGCTTTCCGCCCATCCCGACGACATAGCGGGTGCTGTGGCCGACCTGATGCGGGCGCTTAAAGAGTGAGGGTCACACGGCGGGAGCGGATGCCTGTGCCGGAGATGGTGAAACGGTAATCTGACCGTTGAATGTGGCGTTGTAGACGCGCAGCCCGAAGTCGGCGGCCGAGGCTGTGATATGCTCGAAAAGCTGCGAGCGTATCGCCTCGTAGGCAAGCCAGTCGGTGGTTGCGGTGAAGCAGTAGATGTCGAGCGGAGTGCCGTTGGCGTCGGGAGTCATCAGGCGCACGATGATATTCTGGTCGTGGGCGATGGCCGGGTGAGAGAGCAGATAGCGGCAGAGATAGGCTCGAAACAGTCCGAGATTGGTGTCGAGAGTGCCGTTTACAGGCGCCACGCCTCCGTTGAACACCATTTTCTTTCCGGCCTGTGCGTCGGCCTTGCGTTTTTCGACAAATTCCTGAAGGAGGGGATATTTTGCGGTCATATCGTCGACAAACGCCGGAGAGGCGGCCACAATCGATGTGTTGTCGATTATTACCGAGCGGTCGATCTGGCGCACGCCGGAGTCAGACATTCCGCGCCAGTTCTGAAAAGAAGTCGACACGAGCGTATATGGGGGGAGCATGACGATTGTGTTGTCCCAGTTCTGCACCTTGACGACGGTGAGCGACACGTCGACCACGATGCCGTTGGCGATAGTCGATGGCACGACAATCCAGTCGCCGACGCGCAGCATGTCGTTGCTCGAGAGCTGTATGCCGGCCACGAAACCGAGTATCGAGTCTTTGAAGATCAGCATCAGGGCGGCAGCGAACGCACCGAGTCCGCCGAGGAGCGCCATAGGCGACTTGTTGATGAGAATCGACATGCAGATTATTGTGATTATAATCCACACTATGCCTTTTGCCACGTTCATGACCCCTTTGAGGGGATGGTTCTCCTTGTTGGCATGCCGGTCGTAGTTATACCATGCGAAGCCGATTATAGAGTTGCATCCTACGCCGAACATTATTGTGAGGTAGATATATACGAGCCTGCTGACAATACGGAGCACCGACGAGGTGTGTTCGAATGCGAACGGGAGCAAGGCGAGGATAACGAGTGGCGGTATGATATGCGAGCATTTGGTCACCACATGCTGATTTATCAGTTCGGTGCCGAAGTCGGTCTTGCGCAGTCGGATTATCTTGCGGACGATGAAAATCACGACGCGGCGTATTACATAGCCGAGGGCTATGGCAAACGCGCTTATAAGAATCACGTAGGCGACCTGTTCGATTTTGGGGTCGTTGCGCAATCCGAACCAGTTGCAGATGTCGCGGACGATGCCGAGCAGCCATTGTGCTATGTCATGTGAAGGAATAAGAGCGGTCATAGTCAAAACGTGTTTAAAGTTAATCCCTTAATCAATCATATAACAACCTTTGTGCGCATTTTGATTTCACGCGATGCCGGTAAATCATGCCGAGCTTCGGAAATCAACTTGGGGCGCACTGTCTGTGCGCCCCAAGCCAAATGTTTTATAATCTGCCTGTTGGCTGACGCACGAGCCGTGCGTCACTACATTTCGAGAGCATTTTTATGAGTTTTGCAACGCTCTCTTGCTCCGGTCATCAGTCCTGGATTGCAATGAAATTGCCGTCGATGTCAAAGATGAAAGTGTCGGGGTCGGGAATGCTGACTTCCACCTCGACAGCCCTGCCCTTTTTGAACTCTATAGATTCGACTTTAGCCTCAAGACCATCTTTTTCGAGATGAGAGTAGGCCGAGCGGTGGAGAAGGTCTTTGACAACAGAGGGAGCGAGGAAAGCGTTGTCGGGTGCGTCGATTTCAGTTACGTCACCCTTGGTGTTGAATTCGATGTCGACACCGTTGGAAAGCTCCACCTCATATTTTCCTTTGGCAAAATATTGTTCGCATTTGCTTATGCCGACATCTTTGAAATGGCGGTAGATAAAACGCTTGGCTTCAGCGGGGATGCTCTCATAATTCTGCGATCCTGACATGACAATGCCCGGGTTTCCGCCATTGAGACATGCCGATCTTGCCTGAGCCGAAAATCCTGTTGCGACAAGGGTTGCGACAGCTGCGGCGGTGATAAAATTTTTTGTTCTCATATCAATGCATTATTTATAATTTTTCATTTTATAATTATGAATAATAACAATCAAATCACAATAAAGTTTGATTTAATTGCATTATTTTACAGGCAGATAAATTTATTTTGGTTTTATGAAAATTCATACTGAAAATATTTGGCGGATATGTAATTTTTAGATAATTTTGAAATTCGTTACCAAAAAATTTAATAACCGTAACAAAGTGAAAAATTATATTAACTAACCTCACTCATTTATGAAACTAAAACTGTTCCTACTCATGCTGTTGATGGCAGCAGTACCCGCCCTTGCACAACGGGCAGCAGTGAGCGGCAGCGTAGTCGAGGCCGATACGGGCAATCCTATTGCCGGCGCCTTGGTGACGCTTCAGAACCAAGGAATCACGGTCACGACCGGTCCTGCCGGCGACTTTCTGATTTCAAACGCCGATCCGGGCGTGACTACCCTCACGGCAATCGCCTACGGCCATGCCGACGCGAGCATGACAATAGAATTATTTGCCAACCAGACAGTCAATGCAGGCCGCATCATCATGGCCAACAATGACCTGAACACCACCTATTACGAGGAAGCCCAGGACATGTGGTTTGATGAGAACGCCCTTGACGAGGAGGAGGGAGGCGCCCAGTCGATACAGGCACTCACCGGAGCCTCCGACGACATCTATTACAACGCGTCCAACTATAACTTCCAGCCGATGTATTTCCGTTTCCGCGGTCTTGACTCACAGTATCAGTCGGTCTACATGAACGGCATCGAGCTCAATGACCTGGCCCGCGGCCGATTCAGCTACTCATCGCTCGGCGGCATGACATCACGCGCATTCCGCAACCGCACGGCAGCGATAGGTCTCGGAGCGGCAGCCTACGGCTTCGGCGACATCGGCGGCTCAACCAACTTCAACACAATCACATCGAGCTATTCGCCGGGCTTCAACGGATCGGTGGCCTACACCAACTCCAACTACATGCTCCGCGCGATGGCCACATATTCGACCGGCATCAACAAGGACGGCTGGGGACTGACCCTCAGCGCCATCGGCCGCTGGGCCGACGAGGGCGAGATCGAAGGTACATTCTACAACTCTTTCGGCGCCTTCATGTCGCTTGAAAAAGTATTCAACAGCCACCACTCGCTGACACTGACGGCCTTCGGCGCGCCGATACAGCGCGGCGGCACCTCGGCGTCATATCAGGAGATATTCGACCTTGTCGACGACAACACCTACAACCCGAGCTGGGGCTGGCAGGACGGCAAGAAACGTTCGGCCAAAGTGATAGAGCAGTTCGACCCCACTGCGATGCTCAACTGGATCTACAAGAACGACAAGACAATCGTCAACACCGGTGCGGCACTGCGCTGGACACACTACAGCACAACCGGTCTGACCCGCAGCGGCAATTCGCCCGACCCGCGTCCCGACTATTACAAACGACTTCCGTCGGCCTACTTCGACGACGGCATGCCCACACCGGAGTCAGAGATGGTGGCCGACGCATGGCGCAACGGCTTCACCATCAGCCCTGACGGCACCCGTGTGCCTTTCGACCGCCAGATCAACTGGGATGCGATGTATCAGGCCAACTACCTTGCCAACATGGAGCAGGAAGGGCTTCCCTACAGCGACCGCAAGGGCTCGGTATATGTATTCGAGAACCGCGTCAGCAACCAGTTCCAGTTCCATCTGAACTCCGACATCAACCACCGCATCAACGACTATATGAGCCTGCAGGGAGGTGTTCATATCAACTATACTTCGGCAGACTACTACAAGACCGTGCGTGACCTTATGGGCGGCGAGTTCTGGCGCGATGTCGACACCTTCGCAGAGCGCGATTTCCCCGAAGATCCCGAAGTGCTCCAGAACGACCTCAACAACCCCAACCGCCGCGTCAAGGAAGGAGACCGATTCGGATATGACTACACCATCAACGCTGTGCAGGTTACAGGCTGGCTTCAGAATATGATCAACCTGCCCCAGTGGGATATCAACTACGGGTTGAAGATGCAGTACACTCAGTTCCAGCGCGACGGCCACATGCGCAATGGCCGCGCCCCCGAGAATTCCTACGGCAAAGGTGAAATCCACCGTTTCGACACGGGCGCATTCAAGGCAGGAGCCACCTACAAGGCCGACGGCCGTAACTTCATCTCGGCACACGCATCATACGAGACCCGCGCCCCGCTCTTCGAATATGCCTACATCTCGCCCCGCATCAAGGACACCGCAATCAACGGTCTGGCTCCCGAGCGCATCATATCGGGTGACATTTCCTACACATGGAACTACCGTCGTTTCCGCGGTTCGATTTCTGCATTCTGGACCCACATGAGCGACCTTACGGAGAAATTCTCATATTATGATGACCAATACGGCACATTCATGAACTACGTGCTCAAGGGAGTGCGCCGTCAGTATAAAGGAGTGGAGCTCGGCATGGCATACAAAATCACCCCGTCGGTGACCGCTACATTTGCCGGAACCTACGCCCGCTATCAGTACAAGAACCGTCCGACCGGCATCAAATCGTATGAAAACGGCATGATGGACGATATCGAGACGAAGGTATATCTCAACAACTTCTTCATCGGCGGCACCCCGCAGACCGCATGCAATATAGGCATCGACTGGGCAGCTCCGAAGCAGTGGTTCTTCAACGTCAACGCATCATGGATGGGCGACGCATACGTGTCAGTGTCACCTATCCGTCACGAAGAGCTTCCCGACCTGTGGCAGCACTTCCCCGACAAGGCAGAGCTCGAAGCCAAGATGCATTCGCTCGCCCAGCAGGACAAGATGAACAACGCGTTCGTGCTCAACGCATCTGTAGGCAAGCTCGTGTATATCAACCGCAAGGTGTCGATGAACTTCAACCTGTCGGCCACCAACCTGCTCAACAACCGCGATATCATGACCAACGCATTCCAGCAGGGACGTTTCGACTATACCAACTACGACGCGCAGAAATTCCCCAACAAGTATCAGTACGCGCAGGGAATACGTCTGTTCCTCAACGTGGGCGTACGCTTCTAATGAGAACTGCCGCAGAAGAACAGATCAGTGACAGAAAAATCACAGACCAACAAACAAAAGCAAAACGTTTATGAAACTGCATAAAATATTATACGCGTCGGTAATAGCTCTTGCCGCAGGCATGGGGTTTACATCATGCGACGTCAACTTTGACAATCCCCCTGTCATCAGCCCTGACCTGGGCGGTGACGGCAAGTGGGACGCGCCATTGAGCGTGCCGGGCGCCTACGCTTACTACAACGCATATTATTCCGACGCCCCCGACACCGACAAATATTACTGGGTGACAGGCTATATCGTGGGCTGCGTCAACACGACAGAGACAGTTTTTGTATGCAACGACCAGACAGCGGCTTTCAGCGCGCCGTTCGAGAGCACCAGCAACCTGCTCCTTGCACCGACCCCCGACTGCACCGACTACAGCCGCTGCATCTCTCTGCAGCTTCCCTCGGGAACTGTGCGCACAGCGCTAAACCTCAAAGACAACGAGTCAAATCTGGGCCGCGAAGTGACCGTAAGAGGTTATGTCGACAAATATCTCGGCATACCGGGTCTGCGTTCGCTGACCCATTACGAGTGGGGACCACTTGGCGTTGACACGGGCGAAGTGGAGGTAGGCAAATCGGACTACACTCTGCTTAGCGGAGCCATCACGTCGGGCCGTGCCTACGCTTTAGTGATCGACAAAACTGCCGCCCAGACCGTTACAGCGGCCGGCGACAACGGTTTCCTCTACACCGAGGCAATCACGATTGACGGCAACAAGTTCAACGCATCCGAGAAATACGGCTTCATGTTCACCGAGACAGAAGAAGGCTCAGGCAAATATTATATCACCGATTACCGTGGCATGTTCCTCTATCAGGCGCCTTACGGCACCGGCTGGTCAAACCGTCCGAGCATCGCAAAAGCCCCAATCAAGGATGACAACTCATTCCTGTGGCAGCCTGTCAACAGCGGCGACGGCCACTGGACAATCGGCAACGTAGCGTCGAGCCAGGTACTTGCATACGACACAAGCTACAAGTCGTATGGCATCTACTCAGGACTGTCAGACCAATACAAGGCACCCGAGCTCTACGAGATGGCCAATGACCCCGCAGTGACACCCGACTTCAACCCCACCGAACCGGGCAATCCGGGCGACGAGACCGAAGGCACCGGTGATGGCACACTCGAATCGCCCTACGACGCAGTGCGTGCGCTCGCCATCATCGAGGCCGGCAGCATGTCGAATGAAAATGTCTATATCAAGGGTATCATTTCGAAAATCGACGAAATCGACACGAGCAACTACGGCAACGCCACCTACTACATATCTAACGACGGCACTGCGACCAAGCAGCTCGAAGTGTTCCGCGGATATTATCTCAACGGAGCCAAGTTCACATCGGCCGACGCCATCAAGGTAGGTGACGAGGTGGTGATACTCGGCAAGCTCATCAAGTATAACACGACACCCGAAGTTGCACAGGGCAGCTCAATCATCAGCATCAACGGTCAGGGCGGCGACACCCCGACACCTCCTACCCCTCCGGCAGGCGACGGTGACGGCACTCAGGAAAATCCGTACACGACAGCCAATGTGATAGCGCTCAACCCGACATCGACCACCGAGTCGCCCGCAGGCGGCTCAGGCGTGTGGGTCAAGGGTTATATCGTGGGCTATATGCCTTCGTCACCCAAGACCACTCTTGACAACACAGTGTTTGCAGCTACCGCCGACCTCAAGACAAATATCGTGCTGGGTCCGACAGCCGACTGCAAGGATTACACCCAGTGTATCGGCATTCAGCTTCCTTCGGGAGCCGTGCGCACAGCGCTCAACCTGCAGGATAATCCCGGCAATCTCGGCGCGGCCGTGACTCTCTACGGCGACGTGATGAAATATTGCTCGGGTCCCGGTCTGAAGAACACTACGAAGTATGAGCTCGGCGAGGGCGGCGACACCCCCACTCCTCCCGTAACCGGCGGCGACACTGTCTATGAAGGGCTTGTGGCGAATGCCGACGACTGGATTTTCGACAATGTAAACATGCCCGAAGCGGCTTCTTTCATCTGGTCGTGGAAGGTATATAACGGCGCGGGATATCTCAACGCTTCGGCCTTCGTCGACAACAAGGCGAACGCTTCAGAGGCTTATGCCTACGCTACAGTCGACCTTTCAGGAAAGAGCGACGCGACAGTGGCGTTTGACCATGCGGCAAAGTTCCAGACCACGCTGAAAGATCTCTGCGGAATGGTGGTGCGCGAGGCGGGTGCTTCGACCTGGACTGCGCTCAGCATCCCCACCTGGCCTGAGGCCGGATCGTGGACGTTTGTCAATTCGGGCGAGATCAGCCTCAAGGCTTTCGCCGGAAAGAAAATCGAGATCGGATTCAAGTACGGCTCGAGCGATAGCGGCGCCGACACCTGGGAAATCAAGAATTTTGTCGTCAAAGGAAAATGACAATCAGCAATCAATTTGCTTTGACTGACTCAACAAAAAAATTTCAAACAATATGAAAAGTCTGAAAAAATATATACTGGGAATTGCAGCTCTCTCGATGGGAGTGGGGATTACCGCATGTCAGGACGACTTCGACGACAACAAGCCGGGACTCGTCGTGCCGGAGGCAACAATTACCCCCAACACCACCATACTTGAGGCGAAGCAGACATTCTGGCAAAACACTGTCAACTATATCGACACAATCAGAACCAAGGAGGATGGCTCGCACTATATCATTCACGGCCGAGTGATTTCATCTGACCGCACAGGCAACATCTACAAGAAGCTCGTGATAAAGGACGAGACGGCAGCCCTGGCGATATCTATCAACTCTACCGGCATGTACACCAAGTACGCCCCCGGCCAGGAGGTGGTAATCGACCTTACCGACATGTACATAGGCAAGTATAACGGCACCCAGCAGCTGGGCTGGCCTCTCTTCTATGAGAAAGGCCAGGTGTGGGAGGCTACATTCATGCCGCCCGTGATGCTCGAGACGCACATGCAGCTCAACGGACTGCCCGACACAGCCGCCCTCGACACCATGAGCATCCGCAACTTCAGCGAACTGCACAACGACCCGTCGAAACTGGCAGAAATGCAGTCGCAGCTTGTACGTTTCAACAATGTAAGCTTTGTTGAAGGTGGCAAAAAAGCGTTTACCGACGGCTACAAGGTCACTACCAACCGTCTGCTGACCGACTCTGAGGGTCAGACACTCACAGTGCGCACCTCGGGCTACGCCACATTCCGCGACGTGATGCTTCCCGAGGGTAACGGCGACGTTGTGGGTATTCTCGACTATTACTCGACATCAGATGACTCAGACTCTAATCCCTGGCAGCTTACGCTCATCGACGCTGCCGGCTGCATGAATTTCGGCAATCCAACAATTGAGCCCGGCGGTGAGGACAATCCCTACACAGTTGAACAGGCTATCGCTATCGAAGAGGCCGGACGCCGCGGCAAGGGCTGGACTACGGGTTATATTGTGGGCGCAGTAGCACCCGAGGTCACATCTGTAAGTTCTAACGATGATATCGAATGGGGCAGCGACGTATTGCTCGCCAACACGCTGGTGATCGGTCCGACGGCTGACTGCAAGGAATATAACAAGTGTCTTGTCATCTCACTTCCGCAGGACAGCAAGCTCCGCGAAGTCGGCAACCTGCGCGACAATCCGACGAACTACGGCAAGCAGATATGGCTTTACGGCTCGCTTGAGAAATATATGGACACATGGGGTATCACCGACAACTCCGGCGCAACATCTCAATTCCGCATAGACGGCGTTGACGTGGGCGGCGGCACCGTGGCCGAAGGTAACGGCTCGGAGGCTTCACCCTATAATGTCGCACAGATCGTGGCACTCAACCCGACATCGACCACCGATGCCGTAGCGAGCGGAATCTGGGTTACGGGCTATATCGTCGGCTACATGCCTTCAACACCGTCGACAACGCTTAACAACACAGTGTTCGGCGCACCTGCTGATTTGAAAACCAACCTCGTGCTCGGCCCGACAGCTGACTGCACCGACTACACCAAGTGTATCACCATACAGCTACCTATCGGCACAGTCCGTGACAACCTCAATCTTCAGGACCACGCAGATATGCTCGGCGCCAAGGTGTCGCTCTTCGGCGATGTGATGAAATATTGCGGCGGCCCCGGCATCAAGAACACGTCTAAATATAATGTGATCGAAGGAGGCTCTGGCGAGACCCCGACACCTCCCACCCCTCCGGCAGGCGACGGTGACGGCACTCAGGAAAATCCGTACACGACAGCCAATGTCATAGCGCTCAACCCGACATCGACCACCGAGTCGCCCGCAGGCGGCTCAGGCGTGTGGGTCAAGGGTTATATCGTGGGCTATATGCCTTCGTCACCCAAGACCACTCTTGACAACACAGTGTTTGCAGCTACCGCCGACCTCAAGACAAATATCGTGCTGGGGCCGACTGCCGACTGCAAGGATTACACTCAGTGCATCGGCATTCAGCTTCCTTCGGGAGCTGTGCGCACGGCGCTCAACCTGCAGGATAATCCCGGCAATCTCGGTGCGGCCGTGACTCTCTACGGCGATGTGATGAAATATTGCTCGGGACCCGGCTTGAAGAACACTACGAAGTATGAGCTCGGCGAGGGCGGCGACACCCCCACTCCTCCCGTAAGCGGCGGCGACACTGTCTATGAAGGGCTTGTGGCAAATGCCGACGACTGGATTTTCGACAATGTAAACATGCCCGAAGCGGCTTCTTCAATCTGGTTGTGGAAGGTATATAACGGCTTGGGATATCTCAACGCTTCGGCTTACTTTGATAACAAGGCGAACGCTTCTGAGGCTTACGCCTTCACTACAGTAGACCTTACAGGAAAGAGCGACGCGACAGTGGCGTTTGACCATGCGGCAAAGTTTCAGACCACGCTGAAAGATCTCTGCGGAATGGTGGTGCGCGAGGCGGGTGCTTCGACATGGACTGCGCTCAGCATCCCCACTTGGCCTGAGGCCGGATCGTGGACGTTTGTCAATTCGGGCGAAATCAGCCTCAAGGCTTTCGCCGGAAAGAAAATCGAGATCGGCTTCAAGTACGGCTCGAGCGATAACGGCGCCGACACCTGGGAAATCAAGAATTTCATCGTCAAAGGAAAATAAATAATTTCCGTTACTTTATATGCGGGGGCTTCCTTTTCAGGAGGCTCCCGTTGTTTTTAGGTTAACAAATTATAAAATAACCGAGGTCGGTAAAACATTTTGCGGATTGTGGCGTTTAGTAAGTACATAGCAGAATTACTTTTTCCGTTGCAAGAAATGTGATAATGATTGGTTTATTATTTAACAAAGGCTTCCGTGAGGAAGCTTTTGTCGTTTTTTGGTGGTGGATGGAGTCGGCGGGGGTAGTATAATGTGATGTAAATCGGCGTCCTACGGAAGCCTCTGTGTGGGGACGGAGGTGCGGGTGGGGTGATAGAGGAGCGGGGGTTGACCTCGGGTATTCCCGGAAGCGAGCATCCGGATCTCTGTGAAGCCTGCGGCAACTGCGGGGGCGAGACGCCCCCGTCCCGACGTGGGGAATCAGACTTGATAATCAGAATGTTGGCGGATGCACGAGCCGTGCGGCCCTACTTTTCTGTGTTCCTATTTTTATGGCGTTGTTTTTTTAACATGGATTTTTGGGGGATGTTGAAATTTTTTATGTAATTTTGCGATCAGAAAAAGAACGGTGGATAAATTTGGCTGCTTGCAACCACCAAAAAAAATGCTAAAACCGCATTTTACAGCCTGTTTCCCCCTGTTCTTATTGTTTTTATGTCGTGCGCTCCGCAGTCGGTGTGTCACGATGATTATTTACTCTAAGAGAGCGTTTGAATTTAAAACGTATTAATAATAACAGAGAATGAAAGTAAAAACTTCAAATTAATCCTGAGGTCTTTTTTGGTCAATTCCGCCAAGTTTCATCAGTCGCATAGCTCGCTATGCTCCTTCCTCAACTCGCGGAATTCCCTCAAAAAATCCTCTCAGTCTTAATTTGATTTAAATCCAAACACTCTCTAAAAAACTTTAAGAGCATGAATTATCTGTTTACATCTGAATCGGTGTCGGAAGGACACCCTGACAAAGTGGCGGACCAGATTTCTGACGCCATTCTGGATCAGTTTCTGGCGCATGACCGCAATTCGAAGGTGGCGTGCGAGACGCTTGTGACTACCGGCCAGGTAGTTGTTGCGGGCGAGGTCAAGAGCAAGGCGTATATCGATCTGCTGTCGGAGGTGCGCCGTGTGATCAAGGAGATCGGTTATGACCGGTCGGAGCTGAAGTTTGACGGTGAGGCCTGCGGAGTGATGTCGGCTATACATGAGCAGTCGCCCGATATCAACCGAGGCGTCGATGTCACGGACCCGAAGCAGCAGGGTGCGGGCGACCAGGGCATGATGTTCGGCTATGCCACCAACGAGACACCTCTTTACATACCTCTGACGCTTGCGCTGAGCCATGCGTTGCTCAAGGAGCTTTCGCGGATACGCCGCGAGGGTAAGGAGTTCACTTACACTGACCGCAACGGCAAGTTCCGTTCGTATCTGCGTCCGGACTCGAAGAGCCAGGTGACTGTGGAATATGACGAGGAGCACCGTCCAGTGAGAGTGCACACGATTGTAATCTCGACGCAGCATGACGATTTTATCGAGGCGGAGGACGGCCGTAGCCAAGATGAGGCAGACCGGATGATGCTCGACAAGATACGCGAAGATGTCAAGCGAGTGCTGATACCTGCGGTCAAGTCACAGGTGCCGGCAGATATCGCGGCGCTGATTGACGATGAATTCATTTTGCATGTTAACCCGACGGGCAAGTTTGTTGTGGGGGGTCCTCATGGAGACACCGGTCTGACCGGCCGCAAGATCATTGTTGACACTTACGGCGGGCACGGGGCTCACGGGGGTGGCGCTTTCTCGGGTAAAGACCCGTCGAAGGTTGACCGTTCGGCGGCCTACGCGGCTCGTCACATAGCCAAAAATCTTGTAGCCGCGGGTGTGGCTGAACGTGCGCTGGTGCAGGTTGCCTACGCTATCGGAGTGGCACAGCCGGTGTCGCTGTTTGTCGACACTCAGGGAACGTCGAAGGTGTCGCTGAGCGATGCGGAGATTTCAGACAAGGTGAGCCGTATTTTCGACATGACACCGCATGGTATCGAGACGCGTCTTGGTCTGCGCAATCCGATATATCTGGAGACAGCGACCTACGGACATTTCGGCCGCACCCCCCGTAAGGTCACGAAGCATTTCCACTCGGTGTATGAGGAGGACAAGTGTGTGGAGGTGGAGCTTTTCACGTGGGAGAAGCTTGACTATGTAGAGCAGATACGCGAGGCTTTCGGGCTGTAACTGACCAAAAGAAATTATTTAAACCGTATAAAATGACAGGAGCGTTGCCTCACGGCGACGCTCCTGTTTTTGTCCAAATTTCAATTAAATTATTTATAGCGTAAAAATGTTGTGTCAGTTTTATTGGTGCGGGTCACGGATTTAACATCGGCGTGTGGCGGAAGCCGGGGGGATGTTGCATCGTGACGGCTGTAGGGTTTCTGTGTGGTATGGTTACAAACAGAAGGTGTGGACTGATTGCCGGGAGACTGCTTGCTGAGGCACCGCCAAGCGCCTTGTCCAACAAATCTCGCATGCAATAGTCCACACCCATATTCAGGCATAAACTATCTCGCGAGCGGCCTTGGACTTAAAGAGTAGTGGCGGGTTTCCAGTAAGGGCAGCCGGAGAATATATCCATGTATGTTTAAGATCGAGAGAGATTGATTATCAAGGGTAGAGAAAGAGTGGAGCGAAGAGTCGAGAGAATGATTAAGAGAAAGCGGGTCATAGAATGGTGAGACCCAAAGGATTTCTATTTTTGCAAAGATAAATAAAGATTTTGAGAAAATAAGAGGGTATCTCATAATAAAAGTTAAAAAATAAGTTCAGAGAGGGGGCGAGGATAGCGGGGGGCCATGCTATGATGCGGGGGGCTATGCTATGATGCGGGGGCGAGACGCCCCCGCCCCGGGGGTTGTAACTTTTTGGCGCATTTTGGCTTCGGCGAGATGGTAATTTTGCAATGTGATTGATAATGAGAGTCAGTCACACGGAAACTGTTTTTTTTAATTTATCAAAAGATGAATGATATGGAAAATGTGGAAAAGTTGCAGGAGGAAGAGTTGGCCTGCGGGGTTGTCACTGCGGAGGAGCGAGTGGAGGATGTGGCCGAGGCGGTTGCTGAGGCTGTCGCCGAGCCGGAGACAGAGGCGGACGCGGTAAGAGAGGCGGACGTTGAGATTATGGATGTGAGCCAGGAGGGTGATGCGGGGACGGCTTCGGCTGGGACTGAGGCGGCCGACATTGACAGACTGATAGCCGAGGCTGAGGCGCGGGGATATGAACGGGGCCGCACCGAAGGGATTGAGGCGTGGATGAATGAAGGGCGCAGGGGCCGGACACCGCGCAGGGAGGAGCCTACGGAGAGCGAGGTAATGATACTCAACAATATGCGTCGGAGCGTATGGGAGTAAGTGAGTTGTTATGAGAGTTATTTTTCATCAGTTTTTTAATTGTTTTAATTTTTATTGTTATGAAGAAGTTTTTTGAGAGTGATTTTATCAAGGTTGCTGTAGTTATGGCGATAGTAGCGGCTGTGTACGCAGTGTTGAACGGGTGTGCCGGCGGCGGAGAGGCTGTGATGGCGATGGGAGTTATAGCCGGTGCTGCCGGCGGTAAGCATGTGTCAGGAGAACCGCTGACACTGGAACTCAGCCGCGAGGCGTCGCCCGACCTGCTGAGAAACGAGATCGACGACAGGATAGTGAAGATACGCCCGATGGCAACGCCGATCGACCAGATTTCACGACACGCCGGAGCACGTCGAAGCGGGGCGATGACAGTGGAATATTACTCAGTGGACACGAAGGAGGTGACAACGACGCTTGAGGCCGACTCCACTGACATCACGAGCTGGGGCAAGACTCAGGGCGCGCTCCTGAAAACGGCGGATGACGGTATCTTCGAGCCGACGGAGACAATCATGGTGCCCGAGGTGATGGCGACGACCAAGGATGGGGAGACGGAAACGCTTGTGCTGTATGTGGTGTCGAAGGATACGAACGGCATATCGGTGATATCGGTCAACAACACGACGAGCCGCGGGTCGAGTGTGCCCGAGCTTAAGGCCGGAACAATGCTCGTGAGAATGGGCCGCGCGGCCGCCGAACTTGATGTGCAGACACCGCAATTTGAGGCGATGCCTACGAAGAAAAGCAATAACTGCCAGATATTCAAGGCCCAAGTTGAGCAGTCGACCTATCACAAGATAGCCAACAAAGAGGTGGGCTGGAGCTTTTCAGACCAGGAAGAGGCGGCTATCACCGACATGCGCCGCGGCATGGAGAAGAATTTCCTGTTTGGCTCGTGCGGCACGCTGACCGACCCGGTGAAAAATACGGAGATAATGCTCACGGGCGGCATCTGGCATCAGGCCGGGAAGGAGTGTCAATACACGAAAGGCAATCTTAACATGAACCGTCTCATAGAGATTTCGCGCCAGGCGTTTACGGGCAACGGCGGCTCGTCGAAGAAGCTGCTCATAGGCGGAACACTTCTCATAGAGGAGCTCAACAAGCTGGAGCATGTAAAGACAGTGGGAGCCTCGGAGACGATGACACGCTGGGGTCTCGATTTCACGGAGATAGTGACGAAGTTCGGCCGACTGTATGTGCTCGCGTCGGAGATATTCGACCAGTGCGGCCACTCGCACGACGGCATGATTATCGATCCGGAATATCTGACGAAATACAGCCATGTGCCATTCCGCACGGAGCGACTTGACCTTCGCCGTAGCGGTCAGCGCAACACCGAGGCGATAGTCATCACTGAGGCCTCGTGTCTGGTGCTCCGCTATCCGCAGGCTCATGTCAGACTCATCGGCGTCTAAAACGTAAAGACTCATGATTATGATGGTGAGGCTTAGCAAAGAGGAGATGCTTCGTGAGTGGAAAGCGCGCCGAGGCATGACACCGGTGTCGACATCGACACTGCAGGTGACACGCCGTGAGAGCGAGACGGTTGACGAGATGGTGCAACGCGAAATCGACGACTGGTATGCGCATCTGCTCGCGACGGCAGATCCGATGTTTCTTCCGCAACGTGATTTCTCGGCTGTGACAGAGCCGAGAGACGCGGGAGACGGCAACGTGGAGATAGAGTTACCCGAGGAGTGCGTGAGGTTGCTGTCGGTGAGAATGAGCGGGTGGCGCCGGCCGGCAAGGATTGTCGATGACGCTGACGGAGCGCTTGCGAGAATGCAGTCAAGCCGGTATGTTTCGGGCAAGAGCTGCAATCCGGTGGCAGTGAGGCGCGGACGATGCCTGACTCTCTACAGCAAATGCGGAGAGGGAAAAGTGACCGAGCTGCTGTGTGTGGCGGCTCCCGCCGACGGAAGCTATGAGTTTGAACGCGGGGAGCTTTTCGGTATCGGTGAGGTGTAGCGGTCGGTAAGATGTGTTTAAATCTATTTGGAGGATTATGATTGTAAAGAATGATATTTCAATAAGTATCGCCGACGCGGCACGCAGGGCGTGGGAGCGCGGGGCGGAGTTCAGGACACGGCGCGAGCGTTACAAGCGGTTTACTTACGGCGACCAGTGGAATGACATAGTGACGGAGCCTGACGGTGAAAAGATGACAGCGCGGCAGCAGGCGCTCAAACATGGCAAAGACCCGATGACCAACAATCTGATAAGGCGCATGGTGAAGTGTGTGATAGGTCGCTTCAGGATGTGGCTTGAGGAGAAGAGGAATTCGGGGGAGGGGGTCGATCCGTTGCTTGCGGATGTGTATCGAGCCAACAGTGTGGACGAGATGGATTGCCGGGCGCTGGAAGAGTTTCTGATATCGGGGATGACGGTGCAGCGGATATCGAATGAGGTACGGCCGGGCAGGGAGGGTGCGAGAGTGGACAATGTGAGTCCGCTGAAATTTTTCGTGAACAGTTTTACCGACCCGCGTGGCGATGACATAGAGATGATCGGTATGCTTCACGACATGAGTCAGGCAGAGGCTGTGATGCGGTTTGCCGGTGGAAGCCGGAGCAAAGGGAAAGCGTTGCGCGAGCTGCTGAGCCGCAACGAGACGCGCTACGGAGGGAGTGTGCTCGGCGGGGGGATGTCGGGAAGCGGCAGTTTCAGCCACAGCGGCGAACGGGGTCGATGCCGTCTGATCGAGGTGTGGACACTTGAGAGCCGCGAGAGCGTGCGGTGGCATGACCGGGCCAGCGGGTCGTGCGGCGAGGAGAGCAGTGGCGGAGCGGGTTGGATCGATGTCGAGAACAGGATGCGTGCGGAGCATGGCGCCGAACCGATAGAGAGTGTGCTGACCCACAGCATCGGGTGGCGGTGCCGGTGGCTTACGGCCGACGGAAGCGTGGTGAGTGAATATGAGTCGCCCTATCGCCACGGCGGGCATCCGTTTGTGGTGAAGATGTATCCACTGACTGACGGCGAGGTGCATTCGCTCGTGGAGGATGTCATTGACCAGCAGATATATGTCAACCGTCTGATCACCCTGATGGACAGGGTGATGAGCACGTCGGCGAAGGGAGTGCTGCTTTTTCCGAAGAGCCAGCGGTCGGCCAACATGGACTGGGAGAAACTGTCGTCGCTATGGGCGTCGCCCGACGGTGTGATACCATACGAGGCTGTTGACGGCGCTCCCGAACCGCGTCAGCTGATCACCAACGCCGGAGATTTCGGAGCCCGCGAACTGCTCAGCCTCGAACTGAAAATGCTTGAGGATGTGTCGGGAGTGAGCAACGCGTTGCTCGGACGGAGCAGCGGCGGCGGCAATGTGGGTTATGAACGCTATGAGAGCGAAGTGCGCAACGCCACAGTGGCAATCAACGACCTGTTGCTGACATTCGTGCATTTCAGAGAGGAAAGAGACGAGAAGTTGCGTGGTATTTGATGGTATTTTTACCATTTTAACAACCATGAGCAAGGATTGAGCCCACGATTGTGGTAATTTTGCCAAAAACAGAATTACAATGGGAGAATATACCGAACAGAGGAACAGGGATTTCATGGCAGCTTTCAGGCGCGAGATGAAGGGAATGTTTTACCGCGGCGAGGAGGTGACAGTGGAGAAAGTGATAGGCAGGGTTATGGCCGGCGACGCTCCGGGATATTATGTGAGCTACCGCTACGCGCGGCGTGCGGTCGGCGATCTGATAGAGCGTGGCGTCATCAGGAACTACAAGGGCGGACTGCGCCGTCATTCGCGCCATGACATGATGATAGAGATAGGCAGAAAATGCCGGGAGCGCATGGATGGGATGGGGATGAGTCTGGGTCGGGCACTTGTCGATGTGCTTGTGACGGAACGAGCGTCGTCATTTTTCATGACACGAGTCTATGCCCGTCAGCTCTTTTACAGAATGGGGAAGAAATCAAAAAAAGGAGGGAATGGAAATGAGAATAGAGATAAAGCGAAGCGATGTGATGGAGGAGATATATGCAGTGTCGGCACTGAAGGGTTATGTAAGTCTGCCGGAGAGGGAGAGGGCGCTGCTGCAGGAAGATCAGAGCGAGGGACTTGATGTGCTTGTTGCCGACGCGTTTGCCGAGACGGTGATGGAACTGATGCCGTTGGTCGGAGACTTCAGTTTGCCGGAGGATACGGACGGCGATATGTGGATAGAGCTGAAGGCGGGGTGTGAGAACAACGGACCTGTGCTGGCGGCGGCCGGCGCGGTGCTGTCAAAGTCGATAGCGTGGATGGTGCTGGGAGCAATATATGAGGCGAGCGGCGAGGGAGCCGCCTACGAAACCAAGGCTCGCCGGGGGATTGCCATTACGCGTGAAACGATTGACTATGGCTGCGGGGAGTTGCCGAGGCTGCGTGGATGGAGGTAAGAGAGTGATAAGGCCAATGCAATTTCCAAGAGAGTGTTTGAATTTAAACCGTATTAACCATAAAAGAGAATGAAAGTAAAGACTTAAAAACTCTCTAATAAATCTGCTTTTATTAGGAAATATTACGAATAAATGCGTAAATTGCGCGAAATTCGAACAAAACTATTGAATAAACCATCAAACAAATAATAAACAATAGAATGAAAAAGTTATTTTTAATCAGTGTATTATTTTGCATCGGCCTGACATCCTGCTATACGTCACGCACCTACGTCGGAGACGTCAAACCGGGAGCTCCAACCGTAAAGGTGAATGACGAGACTGTTCACCACCTGTTATACGGATTGATACCCGTAGGAAACAATAAGATTGATGACAGCGATTACATCGGAAACCGTAAGAACTATGTAGTAAAAAATCAGCAGACATTCCTGAACGGCTTCCTGAGTGTAATAACACTTGGAATTTACACACCTATGACGGTTTCTTTCGAGGTGCCTATCGATGAACTCGGGCAAAAGTAAGGCGTAAGCAATACAATAACAGAGGCGGTTGTCGACGAAATCGACGGCCGCCTCTGTTATTGTATGTTTAACTATAATGCTAAATCCGGATGGTGTTGCAGAACTCGGCAAATGCCTCAAAAAAAGTAGGAGTCTACGGTTTGAGTGTCAATCAATATTTTGATTGTCATGTGTTAACTCAGACGTGCGGGCCGTGCGTTCATAGGAAGTTCTGTCACGCCCTCAGTCAAAGAGGGAGCGGACTACGGCGAGGGAGCGGAGCGAGGAGGTGGAGCCGAAGTGGGTGGAGTAGTATTGGAGGAGGAGGTCGAGGATGGCGTTACGGTCGGCCCGCGAGAGGCGGAAGATGTGCATGTTGTCGAGAGTCATTCGGGAGATGGAGACGAGCACAGCGGCCTGTGACGCGTCGAGCCACTGAGCATGGAGCGGCGGGGAGGGGCGGAAAAGTCCGGCGGAGAAGTCGAAGCAATAGCCCTGACGCCACGATGCGGTGTCGGGTGCGATGCCCATGAACTGCATCAGTGAGATGAGAAATGCAATGGGTGAGTTGGCGATGGAGCGTGAGGTGGAGGTGATGTGGGATATGGCGCGGTCGACAAAGTCGTAGAGCGCGGCGTCGGGCTGGCTGTCGCGCAAGAGAGCCGCAAGGAAGTCGCAGATGAAGAGCACGACCGAGGTGGCGACAGGGTTTTCAAGCATCATTAGCCGCGAGGGCATGATGTCGCGCAGCGACTGCAGCGAACGGTTGTCGCGGATATCGAGGACGCATGAGAATGATGAGCCCGGCAGCATCAGAGCCCGCCGCCGGCGCGCTGCGGGAGAGTTGCCGTCGCTGACGATTACGGGTATGCGCCCGGCCTCGCGCGAGAGGCAGTGCACGATGGCGCGGGAGTCGTTATATTTAATCGAGCGGAGGGTTATGCAGTTGGAGGGTATAAGCAAGATAGAAGTCGTTTTAGGGGGAAAAATGGGGTTGAAGGAGTACAAAAATAGATAAAAAAACGCTAAAACGCATTTTTTTTGAAAAAAATTTGCAAGTTTGAAAAAGAGTGAGTAATTTTGCAGTCGCTTTGTGGGTGTTACCAGAAGCAACTTTGGCCCATTCGTCTATCGGTTAGGACGCAAGATTTTCATTCTTGAAAGAGGAGTTCGATTCTCCTATGGGCTACCAATAAACAAAAAAAAGAAAAAGTCAATTACAATAATGGCAAATCACAAATCTTCAATCAAGAGAATACGCCAGACGGCCAGCCGTCGTCTTCACAACCGCTATTACGCCAAAACAGCGCGCAATGCCGTCCGCAACGTCCGTAAACTGACCAACAAGGCAGAAGCAGAAGCAGCATTTGTAAAATTGACCGCAATGCTCGACAAGCTCGCTGCAAAGAAAGCTATATCGAAGAATAAAGCTTCGAACCTCAAGAGCAAGATTGCCCGCCACATCAACAAGCTGGCAGCGTAAGGAAATCTTCTTTTGACGCAAGCGGCCCATTCGTCTATCGGTTAGGACGCAAGATTTTCATTCTTGAAAGAGGAGTTCGATTCTCCTATGGGCTACTTCAGGAGGGTGCGATTTTTTATCGCACCCTCTTTTTTTGTGGGGTTTCAGAATCCGGCAAAGATAGTCGGCCATCGAGCTCTGCAATGGGGAGCGGCGGCTATCGAGGGCGTTGAAGATCCGGAGAGAAGACTGCGGAGAGGGCGGAGATTGGGGGATGTGACTAAACGGATACTGACGGTGTAAATCGGCGTCCTACGGAAGCCGAGGCGTGGCGGGGGCAGTGGGTGTGGGGGTGAAGGACCAGTCTGACGGGTCTGACGGGTCAGACGATGGGGAGGGGGAAAGGGTCTGCTGCGGGATGAGACGGAGCAAGTGTGGGTGCAGGTGATGCGGGTTGGTGGATTTCGTGGAGTTAAAAAAAATGGGCGGGGTAAACATATCGGTGGTTTTATTATTATTTGTTTGGCAATTTTATTATATTTGTAAGCTAATAAGTAAGTCATCAAACAGTCAGGTTCTGAGGTGTCGGGCATGCGGATTTTACCGGTCTGCGGGGATGCACTCAGAGCCGGCTTTCAGGGAGATAACCATATATGGACAATTATATCGTATCGGCACGCAAATACAGGCCGTCGACGTTTGCTTCGGTTGTGGGGCAGAAGGCTCTGACGGCGACGCTTAAAAACGCGATTGCCACCGACCGCCTGGCGCACGCATATCTGTTTTGCGGCGGGCGCGGTGTGGGCAAGACGTCGTGCGCACGCATCTTTGCCAAGACCATCAACTGCATGAACCCGACGGCCGACGGCGACCCGTGCAACGAGTGCGCCTCGTGCCGGGCGTTTAACGAAAACCGTTCGCTCAACATCATAGAGCTTGACGCGGCGTCAAACAACAGTGTCGATGACATACGCGGACTTGTCGACCAGGTGCAGGTGCCACCTACCGAGGGCCGTTACCGCGTGTTTATCATCGACGAGGTACACATGCTGTCGTCGGCGGCATTCAACGCATTTCTAAAGACACTGGAGGAGCCGCCGAGCTATGTTGTGTTTATCCTGGCTACCACCGAGAAGCAGAAAATCATACCTACGATATTGTCGCGCTGCCAGATCTACGATTTCAACCGCATCACGGTGGCCGACATGGTCGACCATCTGCAATATGTGGCTTCGCAGGAAGGGATTACAGCCGAGCGGCCGGCGCTGAGCCTGATTGCCCGCAAGGCCGACGGAGCGATGCGCGACGCGCTGTCGATATTCGACCAGGTGGCGGCATCGTCGCGCGGCAATATCACCTACGCCTCGGCGATTGCCAATCTGAATGTGCTCGACTCGACATATTACACCCGTTTGGCCGGTGCTTTTGCCAAGGGCGACGTGCAGAGTGCCCTGCTGCTCTACAAGGAGATACGCGACCGCGGTTTCGACACGCATTTCTTCATCACCGGTCTGGCCGCCTATATCCGCGACCTGATGGTGGCGCGCTCGGAGTCGACGTTACAGCTTCTCGACACCGACGATGATGTCAAGGCCGAGATGGCCAACACCGCCAAAGAGCTTCCTCTCGATTTCTACTATGCGGCCATGAGCCTGTGCAACGAGGCCGATCTCAACTATCGCCAGGCATCGTCAAAGACATTTCTCGCCGAGCTTCTGCTCATCAGACTGTGCCAACTACAAAGCCCCTCCCCCACTTATAGCGGCAGCGGAGAGGGGCAGCTCAAGCCTTTTGCCGCCCCGGCGCCGACTGCAGCGCCGGCCACTGCGCCTGCTTCAGGCCATGCCGCCGTGCAGCAGTCACCGGCTACTGCGGCCACCAACGTCCCGGCGCCCGCCGCACCCGCTCCGGCAGTGAAACCGGCGACGGCACACACCGCTGCACCGCCTGCAACGGCAGCGCCACCGGCCACCGCGACAAGCGCACCGCCGCCTCCGCCGTCGCGCACGGGCAAAGTGCTACGCTCCACCCGCCGCGTCGAGGCTCAGGCAGCATCAGGACCGAGCCGCACGGACGCCGCAGAGACCCGGACACACCGCACAGCGAGCTACACCGAAGAGCAGGTAAACGCCGCATGGGACGCCTACGCCGCGGCACGTCCGACCGAAAGGATACTTATCAACACGATGCGCGCATGCCGCCCCCGCAACATGGGTAACGACACTTACGACGTGGCGCTCGAAAACGAGATACAGACGGAAGAGTTCCGCAACCGCCTCGTCGAACTGCTCCCCTATATGCGCGACGCGATATCCAACGATAACTTCAACATAACCCTCTCAATCAATGAGTCGGGACCCGCGCCGACGATATGGAATGACCGCGAGATACTCGCCCACATCACTTCGGTGTCGCCGGAAATCGTGAAACTGATCGACAAATTCAACCTCAAACTCGTATAAACAACTTTACGTGACTGTCACGGACACAATAAGAAACCGCATACAGCAACCACTGAATATGAAAAAGATACTGACCACAACAGCCATCGCCGCAGCAGCGCTCACAGGAGCGGCGCAGGTCAACTCGCCTGCTCCGGAAGGCTACCGCCAGCGGGCCATCGACATGTATAACGATGCGAATTATGTCGGCTGCACCGACCAGATGCGCTATCTGAAAGACAACAATCCGACCGCGGCAGAACTCGAGGACGCCGACTACTACATAGCGATGTCGGCGCTCCATCTCGACAAAGCCGACGCCGAGGCTCTGATAAAATATTATATGTGGCGCTATCCGGCATCGCCGCGCATAGCCGACGCACGCCTTGCGCTTGGCAATCTCTACATGGCGCAGTCACGCTATGCCGACGCTCTGAGAGAGTTCAGCCTTATAGCCGACAAGACCCTCGACCGCAGCAGCGCCGACCGTCTTGACGCATCGCGCGCCTACTGCCTGCTCAAGCAGGGAGAATATGACCTTGCCGCACAGCTCTACCGACGGCTCTCGCGCTCAAAGGAGTATGCCGACGAAGCACGTTTCTATGAAGGCTATATCGCCTACGTGAAAAAAGACTACCGCAAGGCCGCCGACCTGTTCAATAACTGCAACAGGGCTAAAGCGCCCGGCGACATGGCCGACTACTACCTGTCGCAGATACAATATCTCGACGGTGACTACGCCAAGGCAGCCGCCACCGCACGGCGTCTCTACACAAACGACGCCGTTGACCCGGCATTCCGCTACGAAGCGATGCGCGTGGCGGGCGAGTCATACTATCAGCTTGACGACCTGTCGGAAGCACTGCCGCTGCTCAGGGAATATGCCTCCAACACCGCCGAGCCTCTTCCCACCACGCTCTATATGCTCGGTGTCACCGAATACCGCGAAGGCAACTACGAGGAGGCTGTCAGAGATCTCACTCCGGTGATTGACTTCGACAACGCCATGGGTCAGAGCGCCAGCCTCTTCATCGGGCAAGCGATGATGAGACAGGCCAACTACTCGGGCGCGATGATAGCGTTTGACCGCGCCCTGCGCATGAATTTTGACAACGACGAGCGCGAAGCGGCGTTCTACAATTATGCCGTAGCCAAGACCGAGGGCGGGAAGATACCGTTCGGCAACTCGGTCGCGACGTTCGAGGAGTTCCTGCGGGCGTTTCCCGACTCGCGCCATGCGTCAGCCGTGCGCGAATATCTCGTGGCCGGCTACATGACCGACAACAACTACGCCGCCGCCCTGGCATCAATCAACCAGATAAAGAACCCTTCGAAGAAGATACTCGGCGCCAAGCAGCAGGTGCTCTATGCCCTGGGCTCGCGCGAGGTGATGGCCGGACAGAACGCCGACGCCATCAGCCACCTCAAAGAGGCGGTGTCGCTCCGTCAGCACGACGCAAAGACAACTCGCGAGTCGGAGCTCTGGCTCGGCGAGGCATATTACGCCAACGGCGACTATGCCGACGCGCAGAAATCTTACCGCAACGCCATGACCGGCAACCGCCTGTCGCCCGAAAACAAGGCGAAAGCGCTCTACGGACTGGGCTACAGCCTCTTCCGCGACGGTGACTCAGAGAGCGCAAGCCGCTATTTCAACGACTTCCTAAACACGCGGCCAGAGCCGTCGGGCCTACTGAAGGCCGACGCGCTCAACCGCATCGCCGACAACTATTACAAGCAGAAAGAGTTTGGCAAGGCTGCCTCAGCCTACAACGACGCATACCGCGCCAATCCATCAACCGGCGACTACGCCCTGCTCTCACGCGCCCGCATGACCGGCTACAGCGGCAACTACAAGGAGAAAGTGTCTCTGCTGCAGCAGTTCATCAAGGAGTTCCCCAAGTCAAGCATGCTCCCGCAGGCCTACATCGACCTCGGTGAGAGCTATGCGCAGCTCGGCAACTCCGACCGGTCAATCGAGGCCTACTCGATGGCAGCGTCGAGATATGCCGGAAGCGCCTACGGACGTCAGGCCAATCTGCTTCTCGCTCTCGCCTATCTCAACGAGAACGACAAACCGCAGGCCGTCGACACCTACATGCAGCTGATACGCACCGCGCCCGGCTCGGAAGAGGGACGCCAGGCCTCCGACAACCTCAAGCAGCTGATGGCCGACGACGGCCGTCTCGACGAATATGTCGACTTCATCAACTCAGTGCCCGGAGCATCGCCGGTAGGCGCGTCAGACGTGGAGAGCGCCGCTTTCCTCGCCGCCGAACGCGACTATCTGAACAAGGGGCTCACCGGCCGTCTGACCGACTATCTCGACCGCTTCCCGCAGGGAGCGTCGCGCACGACAGCGCTCGGCTATGCCGTAGCGGCCAATTCCACCGCCGGCAACACCGAAGCAACGATAGCATACGCCGACGAGCTAATCAACGACTATCCCGACAACGCCCTTGTCGGCGCAGCCCTCAAAGCCAAAGCCGAAGCACTCGCCTCTCAGGGCAAGGGAGAGCTCGCGCTTGACACCTACACACGTCTGGCAACTGCGGCTTCGACACCCGAAATGCTCAACGAAGCCCAGCTCGGCATAATGCGCACCGCCCGCGACCTTGGCCGCTACGACCGCGTAATCGACGCCTCGTCGGCCATCACATCGTCATCGACGCCCACCGCACGTCAGCGCTCCGAAGCAGCCTACTGCCATGCCGACGCGCTCTACAACACCGGCGACGCCGACAGCGCCAAAGCTCAATGGGAGACACTTGCCGCCGACCTCAACGACATATACGGCGCAATGTCGCTCTACCGCACAGCACAGGCATGCTACGACAGCAACGACCTCAAGGGAGCCCGCGTGGCCGCCGAACGTCTCATCGACTCCGACACTCCCCACAACTACTGGCTTGCACGCGGATTCATACTCATTTCCGACATCAACCGCGCCGAGGGCAACACCTTCGAGGCCGACCAGTATCTTATAAGCCTGCGCGACAACTATCCCGGCACCGAAACCGATATTTTCAAAATGATTGACGACCGTCTCAACAAATAATCAACGAACGCAATGAAGAAACAATATATCACTCTCGCCGCCGCACTCCTCGCCCTGGGCATGTCGGCCCAGACTCTGACCAAAGAGATCGTGATCGAACGCGAAGTCGACCCGACGCTGCCCGACGCGCAGCGCATCAGCAACTACCCCGCCCTGCTGCAGCCACAGGCTCCGACGACACGTCTGCCGTTTGTCGACATCACCGCCGCAGCCCGCGTGCCCGGCATGCTCACCATGCTCGAGCCCGCCGACGGACAGCCCGCATTCACCGTGTCGCCTTACCGGGGATATGCCTCGCTGGGATATTTCCCCGCCTACAACCTCGGCATCTCGGCCGGCTATTCAATCATAGCGAAGCCGGCATCGTCGCTCAACGTATGGACGCAGTTTGACGGCTATTCATATAAAGACCAGTATGACGAGACCCTCAAGCGCAACAGCGTGACCCTCGGCGCCGACTTCTCACAGCTGTTCGGCCGCAGCCGGCGCCTCGACGTGTCGGCCGACTTCACCTACAACGCCTACAACCGGCCGTGGGAAGAGACCGACCCCAACCACAGCACACTGGCATTCAACGTCGACGCCGCATGGTCGGCACGCCACAACGCACTGGCCTATTACGTCACCGCCGACTTCAACCATTTCGGCTTCTCGGGCAAAGAGAAAGGGCTGACATTCCACGACATCGACGCCATCTCGCAGAATATAGCCAAAGCCTCAGCCGGAACAGTCTATTTCATCACCGACAAATCGTCGCTCGCCGGACATGTCGACGTCAACTTCGTCAACACGAGCCATTTCAATCAGCTGATGAACGGCGCCGAAGTCAACGGCAACGCCGTCGGCATCAGCGCGCCGCAGATGATGCCCGGCGAAGGCAAGACGCTCGGACTCATCACTCTTGCCCCCGCCTACCGCTACACCTCGGGAGTCTTTTCGACAAGCCTCGGAATCAAGGCCCAGATTGCCACCAACTCAGGCAAGACATTTCACATCGCCCCCGACGTGAAGTTCAACCTCCGCCCCGTATCGGCATTCGCCGCCACCCTGACGCTTGGGGGCGGTGAGCATATCAACACGCTGTCGGAGCTCTACGATATCAACCCCTACATGTCGGTGGCACAGGGTCACAAGTTCTCTGAAGTGCCTTTCACCGCCGACCTCGCGCTGACATTCGGCCCCTTCTACGGCGCCTCTGTCGAGCTCTTCGGAGGCTATGCCGTGGCAAATGACTGGCTGATGCCCGACGCCGCATGCATTAACGGCGCGTCAGGCATCGTCAACGCCGTCGACCGCGACATCTACGCCACGATGTTTGACGCCGTCGACCTGCGTGCATTCCATTACGGCGCCAAGCTCGCATGGAAATACAATAAGCATATCGAGGCATCGGTGAAATATACCGGCTCACCCGGCTCCTACAGCCACAGCTACTATCTCAACCGCGACCGCGCGCGCCACATCCTCGAAGCAAAAGCGTCGGTGACTCCGATCGACCCGCTCACCGTCGATGCTTCGTTCGAACTCCGCGCCGGCCGTTCGCTCTACTCGAGCTGGGGCACACTCTCCGGCAGCAAACCGCTTCGCTACGACCTCCGCAACGCCAATTCGCTCAACATCGGCGCCACTTACCGCTTCACCGACATGCTCTCGGCATTCGTGCGCGTGGAAAACATATTGGGCAACCGCGCCTATATGTACAATATGCTTCAGCAGCAAGGCATCCACGGCCTCATTGGCGCCGCCATAAAATTCTGAGACTGACAGGCCGGGAAATCCAGCAACACAATGTAAAACAACGTCAGCCTGTAACGTGTCGTTACAGGCTGACGTTGTTTTACATTGTGTGCGGTTAGGTTACATCGTGACATTGCAGGGATGTCAGTTTGCCGGGGGCAGCGAGCCCCGGTTAATCATGGGCACGAGCCTACGGCTCTCCACTCATCTACGGGGGCGAGACGCCCCCGTCCCTATGAATACCCCGTGGAGATGATGGAGGCCTCCGGTGATATAGTGTGTGATTAAACAAACGCACAGGAGTACAGTCGGCTGCAGGGTGGTGTCAAACTACGAAAATGCCATCCCTACATTTTTGCAACTCCATCTATGCGAAACGGGGTGTCTCTGCGTCAGTTTGCAGAGACACCCCGCTTTTATCGGGTTACGGCCGGACTATCGCAGTCCGGCCGGTAGAGTCGGTCGTTTGTTATTTCACAACTTTCACCACTTTGTCACCTTGACGCATGATGTAGAGGCCGTTGACGGGGTTGTTGACGCGAACACCCTGGAGGTTGAAGTATTCAACGGGAGCGTTTTCGTCGATTTCAACGCCTGCAATGCCTGATGTGCTGAGGCTGACGATTTTGCTGCCTGAGCCAAACTGAGGAGCGCCAGAGTAGAGTGTAAGGTTGCCGTTTACAACTACTTTCATGCCGGGCTTGAGGTCATCTGCCGAAGTGAATTTGTCGCCGTTGAGGCCATAACCGCGGTAGATATAGAACTGGTCAGTTTCGGTGCCGTCGGCTGAGATGTAGTATTCGGCGTTGCCGTATGTTCCGGTGTCGATTGTTTTTATTGAAACAACGATGCCCTCTACGTATACGCTGCCGGTAATGCCGGCGAGAGCAGCTGCGTTGGCTGCGATGGCGTTGTAGGGAGCAGCTTCGGTGCCGTCACCGTTAGCGCCTTCGGCAATAGCAATGATGGTAGTAACTACTGACGATGCGTTGTCGTCGGGGTCAACAGCAATGGCTTTGACAGTAGTTGATTCGCTGACGGTGAAGGGTGCGGTGTAGAGAGTTGAAGCATCAGTGGGATTTGATCCATCAAGTGTATAATACACTTTGTTATCTGCAGCGGCAGTGATTGTCACTTCCTGAGCTTCACCATAGACACCTTCTGCGGGAGCGATGACGGGCTTGTCAACTACCACAGCACTTGCATCAGGAGTATAGGTTATGACAATTTCTTTGATGCGGGTCTGAGCGGCGCCAGCAGTAAATGTGATTTCTGTTGCGCTACCGTTCCATGTATAGATGTAGGGAGAGGAAGTAGTCCATGAACCTGAACCAGAAGATACAGCATTGAATCCGCAGTATTTTTTGCCGGTAGATGTCATTACCACTTTGGTGATTGTCTGACCTTTTTCTCCGGCAATTGTCAATTTAGCGCTTTTGTAGACGCGGATGTGGTCGGCAGAGGGAGCCACGCAGTCGTTGGTTGAGCCACCTTTGGCATAAGTGATGGTAAAGCCGTCGGTTGAGGCGCTATAGGAATTGGCATCACCTGTAAAGCCGGTCGAGGCGTTGGGGTTAATAGTCACCTCATCTGCTGAAGCAAACGACGCAGCACAAAGCACTGTGGCTAACGAGAGTAAAAATTTTTTCATAAAAATCGATTTTTGGTTAATACTTATAGTGATTTTTGATTAAATTTATAAAAATACTAAATTAATTCAAGTTTATATTATTAATTTGGAGAAAGTGATAACGATTTTTTAAACTTTCGGAAGGATTTGTACTATAACTAATGCCACAAAGGTAAGAAATTTAAAACTAAATTTCAACAATATAAGAGACTAATTATTAACTCAAATAGAGATTTAACATTAATGAAATTTTCAACTTCACGCCGGATGAAACTAAAATGCTCCGGGCAGAGCTGCAATCACGTGTATGAATATACAGATACGGAGGATTGTTTATGCAATGGACCCGGGAGACATAAATCGCATGCGAAATTCTATGCCGGGGTCTATGACGATTACGTGGAAGTGATTGTCGGGTCATATAATCTGCATTCGAGCTCATATTGTGAAAATATGATGTTGAGACGTTATGAGCCTGAGCAATTCAGCCGCAGCTACCTGGCGCCTTTCAATGTTAGCCTGCACAGGCCTGCACATAATCGTGCGCAGTCTGTGTTTAAAGCGGTCATAGAGATTGATGCCGGAAAGGGGGTGATGCCGGCAAGGCTTGAATGACCGCGCCGCGTGCAACAATTGCATGAAAATTTGTGTTGTTGAAGTATATTGCGTATATTTACATTTTTCACAACATAAATAACCGTTCAACCATGATAACGACAATTGTAGGCTACGCCGCGTGCGTATGCATGATATTCGGCTATCTGCCGCAGGCTATATATACAATCCGCACCAACGACACTGACAGCATCGCGGTGCCGACCTTCCTGCTGATGGGACTTGGCAGCGTGTTTTTTGTGATACAGGGCATATTGCTCGGCAACTGGCCTCTGCTTATCACCAATGTGGTGACCGGCCTCTGCTCGGCCATAATCTTCGTTATGAAAATGCGCAACGACTGGCGCAAACGCCGCGATGCCCGCCAAGGCAAATTCCCTGAAGACATGGTGTGACATATCTATCGGATGGGATTGACGATGTATCCCGGCCAACCGCCCCCCGGCCAAGTCGCGGTGCGCCATGACCGGGCTAATGGGATAGACGATGCCTGCCGGCAACGTCCGTGGGTGCACATCCCTATCCCCGGCCAAGTCGCTGCGCTCCATGACCGGGTTAATCAGTAGATGATGCCTACCGGCATCTCTCTACCGCCAACAGCCCTATGTGACCCACAGCAAGACCGTATAACGAAAGACCGTACGATGAAATGGCATATCAGGCCATGATGCCGACAGGCATCGTCAATCCCATTAGCCGAGGGCGGTCACCCGGATGTGCCCGAGACCGTGATGCCGGCAGGCATCATCTATCCGATTAACCCGGTCATGGAGCACAGCGACTTGGCCGGGAGACAGGAGGCACACACCCCCGATGACGTTGCCGACAGGCATCGTCAATCCGATTAACCCGGTCATGGAGCGCAGCGACTTGGCCGGGATACAGGAGACACACACCCCGGACGACGTTGCCTGCAGGCATCGTCAATCTGATTAACTCGCATCACTCTCTAAATAAATGTACACTAACATTTTTTATCCCGCATTTTTTGACGTACATTTGTCCTATGAGCCATACATTTCTACTATATCACATCGTTATAGCCACCAAAGAGCGCAGAATGGCAATCAGTCACGACTGCGAGCGAAGTGTCTATAAAATCCTGTTCCATATCCTGAACAAACAAGGCTGTTATATATATCGGATAAACGGAATGCCTGACCATATACATCTTCTGATTGATGCATCGCCAAACATCGCTCCTGCCAAACTCGTCGGCGAACTGAAACGCCAGAGTTCTCTTTTTATAAGGAGTAATGCCATAATCCATGATTGGCCGGGGTGGAGCGAAGGATATTACCTTGAGTCGCTGTCACGTGATGCCCTTGAAAATGTGCGACAATATATCATCAATCAAAAATCACATCATATAGGGCAACAGTTTATTGATGAATACCGTAATATGCTGATGGCGCAGGGCATCAACCCTGACCACACCGGTGATTGACGATGATTGACGATGCCTGCCGGCAACGTCTGTGGGTGCACACCTATACCCGGCCAAGTCGCTGCGCTCCATGGCCGGGTTAATCAGATAGATGATGCCTGTCGGCATCTCCCCCTCAGCCCCCCGCCCAAGCCACAGGCGCCGTGACCGGGCTAATCGAATTGATGATGCCTGCCGGCATCTCCCTACCCGTCAACAGATCCAATGTGACCCACAGCAAGACCGTACAATGAAATGGCATATCAGGCCGTGATGCCGACAGGCATCATCTATCCCATTAGCCCTGGGTCGGTGACATGGATGTGCCCCGTGACCGAGATGCCGACAGGCATCGTCTACCCCATTAACTCGGAGGCGATGACCCGGATGTGCCCTGAGACGGAGATGCCGACAGGCATCATCTATCCCATTAACCCGGTCATGGAGCGCAGCGACTTGGCCGGGATACAGTAGGCACACACCCCGGATGGCGTTGCCGGCAGGCATCGTCTATCCGATTAGCCCGGTCATGGAGCGCAGCGACTTGGCCGGGATACAGGAGGCACATACCCCCCACGGACGTTGCCGGCAGGCATCGTCTATCCGATTAGCCCGGTCATGGAGCGCAGCGACTTGGCCGGGGGGGGGCGGCCGGGATGCATAAATTGCGTTTTTGCTGTTTTTTAATGAGAGAAATTACATCTTGAAAAAGAAAAATTGCGTAACTTTGCGCTACATATAAATATAATGACAGATATGGATTTATTTGACAGGATTTCAGAAGATATCAAGAAGGCGATGCTTGCCAAGGAGCGTGTGCGTCTGGAGGCTTTGCGCGGCATCAAGAAAGAGTTTCTCGAGGCAAAGACCGCCAAAGGCGGCGACGGCACTCTGAGCGACGAGGCCGCGACAAAGGTGCTGGTGAAGATGGCAAAGCAGCGCCGCGAGAGCGCTGCAATCTACACGGAGCAGAACCGCCCCGAGCTTGCCGCCAACGAGCTTGCCGAGATGGCTGTGATAGAGGAATACCTCCCCAAGCAGTTGACCGACGAAGAACTCACCGCCGAGCTTAAGAAAATCATCGCCGAGGTCGGAGCCACCGACGCAAAGATGATGGGCAAGGTGATGGGCGTGGCAAGCAAGGCGCTTGCCGGTCGTGCCGACGGTCGCGCCATCTCCGCTAAAGTGAAAGAGCTGCTATCGTAATAATATAAGAATTATAGGATTTATAAATCTTATAAGATAAAAAAACATAAGCATTATGCTGACAATACAACAGATCAAGGAAAATCCCGGATATATCGTAGACCGCCTGAAGGTCAAGGGATTTGATGGAAAGGAAAAGATTGACGCCATTCTCGCTCTCGACGAGCGACGCCGCGCATTGCAGCTCTCGGCCGACACTATCGCCGCTTCGCTCAACAAGCAGGCCGCCGAGATAGGCAAGCTCATGAAAGCCGGAGAGCGCGAGGCCGCCGAAGTGGCAAAGGCCGAAGTAGCAAAGGCGAAAGAAGATATGAAGAAATATGCGTCGGAACTCGATGCCGTGGAGAAGGAGATACTTGAAATACGCCTCTCCATCCCCAACATACCATGCGAGGCGGTGCCCGAAGGCAAGACCGCCGAAGACAATGTGGTGGAAAAAAGCGGCGGCGTGATGCCCGAGCTTCCGGCCGACGCGCTTCCCCACTGGGAGCTCGCCAAGAAATATAACATCATCGACTTCGACCTCGGCGTGAAAATCACCGGCGCCGGTTTCCCTGTCTACATCGGCAAAGGTGCCCGCCTGCAGCGTGCCCTCATTCAATTCTTCCTCGACTCGGCCAACGATGCCGGATACACCGAGGTGCAGCCCCCCTACGTCGTCAACGAGGCATCGGGCTACGGCACCGGACAGTTCCCCGACAAAGAGGGGCAGATGTATTACGTGCCTCTCGACAACCTCTACCTGATACCCACCGCCGAAGTGCCCGTGACCAACATCTATCGTGACGTCATTCTCAACGACGCACAGCTCCCGGTCAAGAACTGCGCCTACTCGGCATGCTGGCGCCGCGAGGCAGGCAGCTACGGCAAGGATGTGCGCGGCCTCAACCGCCTGCACCAGTTCGACAAGGTGGAAATAGTGCGCATCGAGAAGCCCGAAAACTCCTACGCCGCTCTTGAGGAGATGAAAGACCACGTGCAGTCGCTGCTTGAGCGTCTCGGACTCCCCTGGCACATACTCCGCCTTTGCGGCGGCGACATGAGCTTCACTTCTGCCATCACATTTGACTTCGAGGTCTACTCGGCTGCACAGCAACGCTGGCTCGAAGTGTCGTCGGTATCCAACTTCGAGACATATCAGGCGGCTCGCCTCAAATGCCGTTACCGCGGCGATGACAAGAAAACACGCCTGTGCCACACGCTCAACGGCTCGGCTCTCGCTCTCCCGCGCATCGTGGCGGCCATACTCGAAAACAACCAGACACCCGAAGGCATCGTAGTGCCCGAGTGCCTGCGCAAATACACCGGCTTCGACATCATCGACTAATCAATTCATAATTCATAATTCACTGTGAATTAAGAGAGTGCTTGCCGAAAAAATAACAGCAGAAATGGGGTCCCCCCCCACAGAACAGCAGAGGGCGTTGATTGACGCCCTCTCGCGTTTCTGCAGCGACGTCGTGCCCTATAATTCGGTGTTTCTGCTCAACGGCTATGCAGGCACAGGCAAGACATCGGTGGTGGCGGCGCTCGTCAAGGCTCTGCGCGCGATGCGGCGCCCGACAGTGCTGCTTGCCCCTACGGGCCGCGCAGCCAAAGTGCTGAGCGGCTTCGCATGCAAGAAGGCGATGACCATCCACCGCAAAATCTACAAAGGCCTGGGCGACGTTGCGGCAGTAGCCGGAGTCGCCGACAATCCACATGTCAACGCCATATTTATAGTCGACGAGGCGTCGATGATAGGCGAAGGCGAGCATGATTCACTGCTCGACGACCTCGTTCACTACGTCTACGGCTCAGGCCACGACTGCCGCATGATATTGCTCGGCGACGGCGCCCAGCTGCCACCCGTGGGCTGCGACCGCTCACCGGCGATGTCGGCCGAAAGGCTGCGCGGTCTCGGACTGCGTGTGACACGCGCCGTGATAACCCAGACAGTGCGCCAGAAAGCCCGCAGCGGCATTCTCTACAACGCCACAACTCTGCGCCGCGCCATGAATGAGGAGACGCTGCCGGTGCCCGAACTGCGCGTCAAACCGTTTGCCGACGTCAGAGCCATCGGTGGCGAGGAGCTACAGGAAGCCCTCGAGGAGTCGTATGCCCGCTATGGCATCGACGATACCCTGCTGATCACACGCTCCAACAAGCGTGCGATGGAATTCAATCTTGCCATACGCAAATCCATACTCGAGAAAAACGACGTCATTTCGCGGGGCGAACCGCTGCTCATAGCCAAAAACAACTATTTCTGGACCTCAAAGGTCAAGGGCGCCGACTTCGTGGCCAACGGCGATGTGGTGAAGGTCAACAAGATATACGGCACGGAGATAATCGGTTTTCTACGTTTCGCCGACGTGGAGCTGTCGCTGCCCGACCGCGACATCACCTTCGACGCCAAACTAATACTCAACTCCCTCAATTCGGTGACGGCCGGACTCAATCCCGAGCACGAGCAGATGCTCATGACCCGTGCTCTCGCCGGCCTCGACCCCACCTCGGCGGCCGATCCGGCAGTGCGCCGCAGGGTCTTTCACACCGACCCCTATTTCAATGCGCTGCGCGTGAAATATGCCTATGCCGTCACATGTCACAAGGCGCAGGGCGGCCAGTGGAGCTCGGTGTTTGTCGACATGGCAAATATCTCCAACGACGCAGTCACCACCCTCGATTTCTACCGCTGGCTCTACACCGCAACCACCCGCGCCCGCTCGCTTATTACCTACATCTCCCCTTCTATAGCAAAAGACTGACACACAATATTGTTAAACAAAGTTAATGCATGATTATTACATTTTTATGCACATATACACATAACATGCTGAAAATATCGAAAATACCGCTTTTCATGCCGTATGTAGCGCGACATATACTTACACCACACACAAAAAAAATGCATAAAAAGATTTTGTCAATTCAAAAATTATTACTTCTTTTGCATGTGTGTTTTTCATAGTATTAGATTAAGATAAAGGTTTAAAGGAAAAGAGTCGTTGTGAAACGACTCTTTTTTTATACTTACCAGGCGGCCGGCTCACACCAGATAGCGCCCCAGAAACGGAATATTGCGCAGCACAAACGACACTGCCAGACCACCACCCATCGACACCGCAAACACCATCGCCGTCGACTCCGACCACTCCGGCATATAACGCGGCAGAAGCAGTCCGCCCAGCAGCCAGTGGCTGAGATAGATGCCGTAGGAATAGCGCGCTATGAAATTGACCACACGGTCGGCCACAGCGCCTACACTGCGCACCCGCACCAGCAACGAAAACCAGAACACCGCCATCGCAATCGCGGGCAGACCGGTCCAGTCCATCGACAGCATGCGCATGTCAAACGTATTGGCCGCATCACGAAGCGCATACGGCACAACCACACCAACTGACAGCATCAGCGTATAGAGCGTCGCAAGGCGCACCCTGCGCGCCTTGCGACGCGACAGCGAGCTGTCGGCCGACGCCTGCACAACATACGACGGAAGCAACGCTCCGCGATAGCGGTAACGCGTCAGATAATACCCTATAAGTGCGTAGGGCACTGCCGACGCAAACAGCGACAGCGGCGTCTCGGCCGTGCGTATCCCACCGAGCGCCCCAAACAGCGGCAGCAGCCCGCTCGCAGCCCAAAGCAACAGCACATAGTGGAAATGCCTGCGCGAGGCAGTCGCGACCCACGGCGACAGAAGCGGCATAATGAAATAAACCGCCATCAGGGCGGGCACAAACCATCCAGCATCAAAATTATATGACATCCAGCTCCAGCGTATCTGCATAGCGAGAGAATACCCGTTGACCATGCCTAACAGATAATATGCCACGGCATAGACAAGCACCCACACCACAAACGGCACAAACGCCCTCACCACACGCCGGCGCACGAAATCGGCATAACCGCCCGTCACCGGCAGAAGCAGCGCCCCCGACACCATGAAAAACAACACCGCGTCAGGATTGAATATCAGATGCACAAGATATCTGATATCCGGACTGATGTCGGCCCGCATGCTGTGATCGACCATCACCATCACTATCGCCACCGCGCGTATGAGATTAAGGCCGAACAGCTGCCGGCGGCTACGGCTGTCGGTCGTTGCTATCGAATTCAGAGGGTGTCCCATTACAAAAATTTAAGAATTTTAATATGTAGCGGCGCGGAGCAGAAGGAGCGGAGCCTGCTATGTTTCATAATTGTCAAGAGTGGCGCGAAGCGACGTCGTCACTATCGCGCGAAGCTCGGCCGGACGCACCACCGTCACCGACGGCCCGTGTGAAAGTATCTCCTGCACGAAGTCGTCTGACAACTTCAGCCGGTAGCTGAACAGCGAATATCCGTCTGACACCGTTTCCTGCTGGCTGTGATGCAGAGGGAGCGCCCTGAAATATTTCGCCTGCCGCGCGTCGACTCGCAATATCACCTCCTTCACCTCACCGCGGTTGAAAATGATGCCGAAACTGTCGCGGAAATAGGCCGGAGCGTCAAAATAGTCGGGTATCGTGTAAGTGTCGCCGGTCACACGCATCGACACTATGCGGTCGAGAGCGTAGGTCTTGACTCGGTCATCTGCCACATTAAGCCCCGTCACATACCACCGCTGGCGGAATATCTTGAGGAAATACGGGTGAAGCACAATGCCGCGGCTCGGGTTCTGCCGCGTGTAGGGCTGATAGTCCATCTCCACGGTGCGCCCTTCCTTGAGTGCGCTCACCATCGACGGCAGATGCTCGCGCGCCGACGGCACCTCCTCGAGAAATATCTTGTCGGCCACATCGCGCGAGTCGCTCAGCATGTTGGTCATCGCCACGGAGTTGAGCAGCCAGTCGGTGATACCTTCCGACGACGGGTCCTCGGCTATATGATAGGTATTGTCTGACGGATTGAAGCCTATCGTGATATTGAAAAGCTCCTCCACCGCGGCGCGATAATTATAAAATGTGCGCCGCGGCAGAGGATTGCCGTCGGAATATATCGATTGCTTCCACGCCTCGTCGAGCTCGCGGCGCGTGATGCTGCCACGCCGGCGTATCGTGTCGACGAGCCATATATACCGTGACAGTAGATTGCGTGCCATCAGAGCGTAACGAATGCCGGCACAAGCGCCTCGACTCTGACCGCATCTTTCTTCGACGGGAATTTCAGCGTCACCGGCTTGTCGGAAAACACCACTGCCACTTTGTTGGCCGACTCGGGGTCACGCTTGGTCACTACGAGTATATCGGCGCCGTTATGGCCGCGCATCGTGGCAAACGATGCCTCGCCGCGCCACATCGCCGGATTGGCCGCACGAAATTTCATTGCCTCCGCCACATAGTCACGCAAATCGGTCTCGGCGCTGTTGCGGGGCGACAGATGGCCGGTGGTGCGGGCAATGTTGTCCTTCTGCGCGCCCTTCGACTCAAGCGAGCGGTCGGCAAACTCATCGCCGTAATAGAGCGTAATCGGACCGGAATATGCCGCAAGGATGCCGTGGCGCAGCTTCAGCTTTGCGTAATACTGCGGGTCGGCGGGATCGAAATGGTCGGCAAGACGGTAGCCGTCATGGTTGGAGAGATAGAGATTGGGCATGACGCTGTCGTTGAGATAGCCGCGTGCGGTCGGGGGCGCAAGCGTAGTGATTATATCAGCCCAGCCGTTTTCAAGACCCTCGCTGTCGACATCCTGCATCGCGCCTGAGATGCGCTCCTTGCCGTCGAAGTCAAACGCGCTGAGCAGGCCGCCGTCACGATAGACCCCGCGGTTTATCACATCGGCGTCGCCCCAGTCCTCGCCTACCATATATCCCAGCGTGCCCCATTTCTCGCCGCGTGCCTTGCGGGCTGCCGTAAGATCCTCTACAGCGCCGCGTATATCGAGCCAGTAGTTGTGTCCGCCCTGTGTGGCCTGATACGCCTGGTCAAGGCGCCATCCGTCAATGCCGAAGCGGTCGATATAATATGTAGCCACCTCCTTGATATAGTCAAGCGAACCCGGATAGGCGATATTGCCGGTGCCACCCTGCTCGCCGCGGTCGGAATATACCTCGCGGGTGTCGAGCATATAGCCTGAGGGCGACGCGGTGGTGACACCGCCGTGATGGCCGAAAACGCCGTCGAGTATCACACACATACCCTTATTGTGGGCCTTGTCGACAAGCTCCTTCAGATCAGCCTCGGTGCCGAAATGCGGATCAATGGAGAAGAAATCATTGGTAAAATAGCCCGTGGCCTGAAGCTTCTCGCCGCCCGAAGCCGTCGAACTGTCAAATATCGGCGTCATCCAGATAGCATTCACGCCAAGTGCCTTTATTGAATCGAGTGAATTGATGATGCCGCGCAGATTGCCGTTCTTGCGCGCATCGTCGGGTCCCCACATCGCAGTGTAGCCCGGTGCGCCCGACGCATCGTGCTGATACGACGCCACCATTATCTGATAGATTGTAAGTGCTCGGGGGTCAGTCACCTGAGCGACTGCTTTCCCGAAAATAAAAGCGAAAAGTGTAAGAATGATAGCTTTAGTTTTCATGATTTTAAAACAGATATAAAATAATTATGCTTGTATAAAAAATTATGCATGGCAAATATAATGATTTTTCAAAAAACACACATAAATAAAAACCTTAAAGACTTTAACAATCCTAAAGACCTTAACAACCTTAACGACTTTAACAACCCCTCTGCCCGACCTACCCCCATCCACAGAGCGACCAGCCCCGCCCATATCATTTTGCAAAATAAATTTGGAAATTAAAAGCACAATGCTTATCTTTGCATCAATTCAATTTACATTTTGCAATCGAATTTAAACATCTAACGCATGGCTGTAATCATTCCACCTAAGTATAAACTCAAATTGCTGCCCGAAACCACGGAAATAGCGATAAAAGATATAAAAGTATTCTTTGAGGAAAAGCTCTCCGAAGCCCTCAACCTGCGCCGCGTCACAGCGCCTCTCTTCGTACTCTCCGGCACCGGGCTAAACGACGATCTCAACGGTGTCGAAAAACCGGTCGGCTTCGACGTCAAAGCTATCGGCGGACGCCACGCCGAAGTCGTGCACTCTCTCGCAAAATGGAAACGTGCGAAACTCGCCGACTACGACATCGCCCCCGGCTTCGGACTCTACACCGACATGAACGCCATTCGCGCCGACGAAGACCTCGACAACCTCCACTCTCTCTACGTTGACCAATGGGACTGGGAGCGCTCAATCGAAGCCTCTGACCGCAACCTCGGCTTCCTAAAAGATGTAGTCAGGAAAATATACCGGGCACTGCTCGACACCGAGGATATGATTTTCAGGCGCTTTCCTCATATCACTCCCACTCTCCCCAAAGAGATAACCTTCGTCCACGCCGCCGAACTTCAGAAAGAATACCCCGGCCTGACTCCGAAGCAGCGCGAATATGAAGTGACCAGGAAATACGGCGCTGTATTCATCATCGGCATCGGTGACACCCTCGCCGACGGTCAGCCCCACGACGGACGAGCCCCCGACTACGACGACTGGTCGACCGACAACGGCGAAAGCTCCACAGGCCTCAACGGCGACATCGTTGTCTGGAACACCGTGCTCGACTGCCCCTTCGAGCTCTCCTCGATGGGCATTCGCGTCGACCCTGCCGCCCTCCGTCGTCAGCTTGACAAAGCCGGATGCCCCGAACGCGCCTCGCTCCGATTCCACAAAGCGCTCCTCGACGGCAAGCTCCCACTCTCCATCGGCGGCGGCATAGGCCAGAGCCGTCTATGCATGTTCATTCTACAGAAAGCCCACATCGGAGAGGTACAAGCCTCGATATGGCCCGACGAACAGATCGAAGCCCTCGCCAAAGCAGGCATCAGACTCATTTGACGGCTGTTCATTCCAGCCGCACCTCCCTGATGGCGCTGCCGCGCTCCATCTCTCCGCGCAGCTCTATCTCGGTCACTGCACCGTTGCTCCCGCAGAGTCCAAGGAGCAGCGGCGCGTTCGTTTCACCACGAAACTCCATCTCGGCCACACGCCCCGCATCGCTCCCGGCTATCGTTCGCGACACCACCCGCATAACCCCGTTGACATTGCGCGAATGCAGTTCCGCCCCTGCCCGCTTCACACCGCTGACGCCTCTGTAGCGCTCGAGAGCCGGCATGTCAAACCGCAGCCTGTAGGCAAACTCTGCCATCTCCCCCTCGCCTCTCGCCGTATCCCTGATCCCGAGATCACTGTCGACAAGAAGTCCGCGCCCGCTGTCATGAAAGCCGTGCACCTCCAGGCCGTCCACACTTCGCCACCCTCCGGTAAGCGACTGCCTCACCCGGGCGCTCCCGTCATCTCCCGCAAGCCACAGCTCCTTCGCCACACTGTCCCAGCCGGCCTTAGTCGCCCCTGCTCCGCTCTCAAGCGTCACCACATTGCCACGGCTAAGCCCCACAAGGTCGCCCGACGCCACACACACCACCGGATAACGGTCGTCGTCGGTCTCGGCCACAGCCCCGCGGCTGCTTACTCCACGGCGGTCAATCCTGTTGCATCTCAGCGCACCGCCTATGCTGAGCAGCCATATACCCGCCCCGGTCATCACATACACGCGGTGAGTGCCGAATTCCCACGCACTGCCGCGGCGGTCTACGGCCATCAGTGAGGCGATGCTCCCCGTGCCGGCTGTTGCCGATACCGACACATCGCCCGGATTGACCGCATCAGCCACAAGCAACCCCGACGGACGATAATTATCCACCCTCACTTCGCTGACATAACCGAATGTCTCGTCGGTCGCCTCAAGTTCCGTATCAAGCCCGTCGCCGCTGAAATGATACGACACCGTGCGGCTCTCGTCGGGCGTAAGTCCGAATTCCCCTTTGTAGACAACACCGTCGCGCTCAAGTGTGACTGTCATCTTCACCGCATCGCCCCGCGCGCTGCACAATATCGGCGACAGTCTCAGCGGCGCTCCCTCAGTGCCCCAAGATGTCGCCACGCAGCGTGCCCCCGAAGCAAGTTCGGTCACCACCGTGCAGCGCCACGGATGCTCTTCTCCTGCAGTTATCACCGCCGTGGCAAACTCCTCTATGCGGTAGCCGCTGAACGGACGTTCCCTTATTCCGCCCCACACCACCTTTCCGCCGGCCACACACACGCTGTCGGCGATAAACCGGTTTGGCACCCGGCAGCCTGACACTTCCGCCGCAACCGCCGTCACCTTCCGGCCAAGTATTTCCTTAACCGACGCAATCTCATCTTCAACCCCCTGCACCCCGCCGCGCGCCACAGGCACATCTACCACAAACTCCCCGTCGCCGTCAAAAGGATTTTGCACCACCAGCGCCTCGCGAAACGCAGCATCTCCCTTCAGAGCCATCTCATAAAGCCGGCGGGCCGCATGCCGGCGAGCCGACACCATCGTCACCGAAGCCCCCGGCACAAAGCAACGCAGCATCACTCCGTTTGTGCCCGACCGCCCGAGGGCATTCGCCGCTATAACCCCGTAATCGACCGGATGCACCGGCAACGACGTCTCCACCACAAGCCGCTTCACTCGCCCCGGCTCCACGCTGTCGGCTGTCACCCTGCGCAGTCTGAGCCTGTAGACATCGGCCGCCACACGGAGCGTGCCGCGCCGTCTCCCGTCATCGCTCAGTTCGCAACGCAGTTCGTCGACACACTGCACCCCCGACGGCGCTCCCACCTGCACTGTCGCCGAACGGTAAAGCACCTCTCCGCCCTCCCCCTCCAGACGATATCGGGCCAGCACCGGCTGCAACTCCATTCCCCCGCGCGTAGTCTTGTCGGCAAGCTCCCCGTAACACCGCAGCAGATCCTTGCCCAGACGGTCGGCGTCGGCATCGGTCAGCACCGTCGACCGTGTGGTGTAGCTTCCCGACAGCTCCCGCTCCTCTGCATCGGCGCTCAGCCTCATCACATCGGCAGCCTCAAACCGCAGCGACGGATACGTATGTCCCCCCGTCACTCGCCATCCCCCTTCTCTCTCCTCAAGCCTGTAGCAGTCCACATCAGTCATCACAGCCCCGCGTCCCGCGCCAAGCATCACCGCGCACTTCACATCGCCCGACACTCCGCCGATGTCATATCCCGGATCCTCGCCGTCAAGACACACAAGCCGCAGACGCCCCCCATCCTTCACAATGCCGTTGCGGCATCCCGCGCTGTCGAGCCACGTCATCACCGGCAACCGACCCGTTTTCGCATTGCGCGCCGGCCTGCCGGCAGCCACAAGCCACCTCCCGCTCGCGTCACGCCGCAGATTGGCACACTCCTCCACACTGACTCCGGCGATATCACTCTCTCCGCACATAGGCAGACGCTTCGCACTGCCCGCTCCGACTCTCATCATCACCGCTCCGCCGACTCCCCTTCCGGTCAGATTTCCCTTATATCCCGGCTTCTTCTCTCCCGTAAACCTGTTAATCATAACTCCACAATTATTCACAAAACTTTCATCTCTTTCTTTCAGAGAATGTTTGGATTTAAACCAGGATTAATTTGAAGTTTTTACTCTCATTCCCTTTTTTTGTTAATGGTTTAAATTCAAACACTCTCTCAATGCAATCACCCGCTCCGCAAAGCGAGGGACTCAGACACAAAATTACTGTCGGCTTATCCTAAAAATGCGTCAAATTCATACAAAGCACTGATTTTTTTTATACCTTTGCGATTATAAAGCAACCGTTTGGATTTACATCTCCGACGGTCTGCAACAAGTCAGTCAACAAAATTACCGAATAAGTAACAGTTCCTTAATATGAAAGATTTCAAGCGCACGCTAATCACCACCGCTCTCCCTTACGCCAACGGCCCCGTGCACATCGGCCACCTCGCCGGAGTCTACGTCCCCGCCGACATCTATGCACGCTACCTCCGGCTCCAGGGCCGCGAAGTGCTCATGATAGGAGGAAGCGACGAACACGGTGTGCCCATCACAATAAAGGCAAAAGCCGAAGGTGTCACCCCCCAGGACATCGTCGACCGCTACCACTCCATCATAAAGGACTCTTTCAGCGAACTCGGCATATCATTCGACATTTACTCACGCACCACCTCCGACATTCACGCACGCACTGCATCCGAATTCTTCCGTCGCCTCTACGACAACGGCCAGTTCGTCGAGAAAACATCGATGCAGCTCTTCGACGAGAAAGCCAACCAGTTTCTCGCCGACCGCTACGTCACCGGCGAGTGCCCCCACTGCCACGCCGAAGGCGCCTACGGCGACCAGTGCGAGAAATGCGGCACATCGCTCAACGCCACTGACCTCATCAACCCCAAAAGCGCCATAACAGGCAACACTCCCGTGCTCCGCGAAACCAGACACTGGTACCTCCCCCTCGACCGCTGGCAGTCTGCCCTCGAAAAGTGGATTCTTGACGGACACAAGGAATGGAAATCCAACGTCTACGGACAGTGCAAGTCATGGCTCGACCTCGGTCTGCAGCCCCGCGCCGTCAGCCGCGACCTCGACTGGGGCGTCCCCGTGCCCGTTGAAGGTGCCGGCGGCAAAGTGCTCTACGTATGGTTCGACGCCCCTATCGGCTACATTTCCAACACCATCGAGCTCCTCCCCGACTCTTGGCAGAAATGGTGGAAAGACCCCGAGTCGCGCGTCATAAACTTCATCGGAAAAGACAACATCGTGTTCCACTGCATCGTGTTCCCCGCAATGCTCATGGCCTACGGCGACAACTTCCAGCTCCCCGACAACGTCCCCGCCAACGAATTCCTCAACCTCGAAGGCGACAAGATATCAACATCGCGCAACTGGGCAATCTGGCTCCACGAATACCTCCGCGACTTCCCCGGAAAACAGGACGTGCTCCGCTACGTCCTCACGGCCAACGCCCCGGAGACAAAAGACAACGACTTCACCTGGCGTGACTTCCAGGCCCGCAACAACTCCGAACTCGTAGCCATCCTCGGCAACTTCGTAAACCGCGCGATGGTGCTCACATTCAAATATTTCAACGGCATAGTGCCGCAGGCCGGACAGCTCGACGACATCGACAACGCCGCCATCGCCGAAGTGCGTCAGTCAGTCGACGCACTCACCGCCGCCCTCGACACATTCCACTTCCGCGAAGCTCTCCGCGAAGCCATGAACATCGCACGCATCGGCAACCGCTACCTCCAGGAAACCGAACCCTGGAAAGTTGCCAAGACCGATCCCGAGCGCGTCAAGACAATTCTCAACGTGGCCCTGCAGCTCTGCGCCAACATCGCTGTGGCTTTCGAGCCGTTCCTCCCCTTCATGAGCGAAAAACTCCGCAATATGCTCGCCCTCGGCGAGATATCATGGAGCATGCTCGGCTCCGACGCCATCGTCGCCGCCGGCTCTCAGCTCAATCAGCCCGAACTGCTATTCGAGAAAATTGAAGACGATGTCATTCAGGCTCAGCTCGACCGACTCGCTGCCATCAAGGAGCAGAACCGCCTAAAGGCATGGCAGCCCGAGCCACAGGCCGCTCCCGTCGACTTCGACACATTCCTCAAAGTCGACATCCGCGTCGGCAAAGTGCTCGAATGCCAGGCCGTCCCAAAAGCCGACAAACTCCTGCGCTTCCTCATCGACGACGGCATGGGCACCCGCACAATCGTCTCCGGCATAGCAAAATACTACAAACCCGAAGACCTCGTCGGCAAGCAGATTTGCTTCATCGCCAACTTCCCCCCGCGCAAACTCAAAGGCGTCGAATCGCAAGGCATGATACTCTCAGCCGAAAACCCCGACGGCTCACTCACTGTTATAACTCCCGAAGGACCTCTCACTCCCGGCTCAAAAATCTGCTGACAGCCGACCGGTAACAGTTCTGCTGACAGCCAAACCATAATCCGACAATTATGAATTGTGAATTATGAATTATGAATTGACAATGAAGCCTCGCATTTTAATATTATACACAGGCGGCACTATAGGCATGATAGAGGACGCAGCGACAAAATCGCTGCGCCCCTTCGACTTCAACCACCTGATTGACAACGTCCCCAAAATAAAAATGCTCGACTACTTCATTGAGCATATACAGTTCGACCCGCCGATCGACTCCTCCGACATGAAGCCCTCCAACTGGGCCGACATCGCATCGCAGATCGAAAAGCACTACAACGAATTCGACGGTTTTGTCGTGCTCCACGGCACCGACACAATGGCCTACACAGCCTCGGCTCTCTCCTTCATGCTGCGAAACCTCGACAAACCCGTCATAATCACCGGCTCACAGCTCCCGATCGGCGAAGTGCGCACCGACGGTGAGGAAAACCTCATCACCGCCCTCCAGATTGCCGCCGCTGTCGACCCCGTCGACAACGGCCCCATGATACGCGAAGTCGCCATACTTTTCGAAAACTACCTCTGGCGGGGAAACCGGGCAACAAAAAAGAGCGCCGACAACTTCAACGCCTTCAAAAGCTACAACTACCCCCCTCTCGCCCAGATCGGACTCGGCATCAACTACAACCACGACGTGCTGCGGCGTCCAGACTTCCACAGGCCGCTCGAAGTATTCACCGCAATGGACACTTCAGTGATGTTCATCGACCTATTCCCCGGCATCTCCGACTCATCTCTGCGCCACCAGCTCGCCACGCCCGGCATTAAAGCGATAGTGCTCCGCACCTACGGCGCCGGAAACGCACCGACCACACAATGGTTCTACGACGCCATACGCGCTGCCGTCGACCGTGGCAAAATCATCGTAAACGTCACACAATGCATTGCCGGCGGTGTACACACCAAACGATATTACTCCGGCAACCGCCTTCTTGAAGCCGGAGCCATATCCGGCGCCGACATCACATCCGAGGCAGCCATCACCAAACTGATGCACCTCCTCGCCCGCTCTTGCGACACCGACACCGTAGCCCGCGAAATGACAATCCCAATCTGCGGTGAGATGTCATCTCAATCAGCCGTCCGACATCCCTAAGTGTCTGGCCCGACAAACAATACTGATTTCTAATTACTTAAATTATTTTGACATTATGAAGCGTAGCGGTTTTACACTCATCAACCTAATCATTCTCGGCATCGGCATACTCTTCATCGCAGCATGCCGCCGGCCCGATTTCATCCACGCCCTCGTATTCTTCACCGGCATCGCCTTCATAATACCCGGCGTTATAAACATCTTCACACTCTTCCTCACCGAAAACAAAAAAGAGAAATACAACCCCGAGACAGGCAAAAAAGAACACCGGCCAACCGTATGGTCACGCTTCGTCAGCTGGACCGTATCAATCGCAGCCGTCGTTCTCGGAGCAATGATGTGCTTCACACCCGAGACATTCCGCACCCCGCTAATCTACATCTTCGCAATATTCATACTCGTAGGCGGCATCTACCACATCTACATGATGTTGCGCGGACTCCGCCCCGTCACATTCGACCTCTGGACCTACATCTTCCCCGTAGCCATAATCGCAATCTCCGGAGTCCTGTTCTTCCTCCCGTCGCTGCGCACCCCTGAAAATCAGACCACAGTAGCACTCCTCACCGGCATCTCAATGATAACATTTGCCGTAACATCATTCTTCGAAAGTGTCGGCGTGCGCGCCTACAACAAACACACCGCAGCATCCCTCCCCGCAACAACAACCCACAGCCCCGACAACCCCGGCAACAACACCCCCACACTCCACGACACAACCGACACAACCGACTGACCCCAACCCAACCCTCCACATCCCCACTCGCTCTCAATTGATATAAAGAGCAAATTGATACAGTATCCGACTGTCAATGCACGGATTAAACAACCGCACAGAAAAAACAGAAGGTTATGAGCGGAAGCAGGGGCGGGGGCGTCTCGCTCCCGTGAGTAACTCAAAGAGCCGCAGGCTCTTGCCGTGATTAACCGTGCTTCGCTGACCGCGGAGCGGGCGCAGACCCCGGCAACAATCCACACTACCAAAGCCCGGGAAGGGCGTACCGTGGCATACAACAAAGCTACTTCCCCCCCCCACGACCACCATCCCAAAGGCTTCCGAAGGACGCCGATTATGCGTAACCCCGCACGCCGAGCCCGGCGAGGCTTGCGGGGCTACCAAGCAAACAAAAACAGAGGCTTCCGAAGGACGCCGATTTACACCACCTTGTAGTTCCACCTACATAGGCTCACATCCTGACTTAAGTCAGATATCTCCCCTTATAACTTATTTCAACCCGGCCTTCCAGCCGACATATAAAACAAACCGCCCCGGCAAAACCGGGGCGGAGCTATATATAGCAAAACTATGTGACTAAAAAATGGGCAAGCTTACTACATCGCGCCGCTACAACCGCCCTACCGTTGCTTCGATCAAGACCTGGCGGAGTTCAGGGGGAGCATGCCGTGTAGGACTTACCCGGCCACAAAATTACAACTAATTTTCAATTCCACCAACTTTCTAACAATTTTTTTATCCCAAATCCTCTGCAGAAACACGACAAACAACTGAACCACAGTCAATCGTCGGCTAGAAAATCATCGAGCGGACGAGCAGTCAGCGTCGATGCCACTACTGCCGGATAATAGCGGCGTTCGAGCGAATGGATTTTCGCCTCAACATCTTCCGGAGTGTCGTCGGACGACACCTCCGTAGCAGCGCGAAACAGCACACGGCCACCGTCACACTCCTCATTGACAAGATGAATCGTAATTCCGCTCTCCCGCTCGCCGGCCGCCACCACAGCCTCATGCACATGACGGCCATACATGCCGCGGCCGCCATACTTGGGCAGCAATGACGGATGTATATTTATAATACGCCCCTGATAGCGTGATATCAGAAACGTCGGTATCATAAGCAGAAACCCCGCCAGCACGACGGCGTCGACACCATAGCTGTCCATCACACCGAGCAACTTCTCCGGATCATTGAAATCAGCCTTCGGCATCAGCTCGACTGGCACATCATGACGCGCAGCCCGCTCAATCACACCGGCACCCGGCCTGTTGCAAACCACTACGGCTACTTTCCACCCTATGTCACGTGAATTGAAATACCTTATAATATTTTCAGCATTCGAGCCGGCGCCCGACGCAAATATCGCCATTCGATTCATATTCCTGTAGTTTAATATTTCAAAGCCGGCCGGCGTCAGACACCACCGCTTCATCAGTCAAAAATACAAATATAATCAATTTATCGGGAATATCCTCGCCCCACAGATTTTATCATTTTATACCGCACAGGGCAAGATTATTTGACAACATTTTGGCATAATTATTTTTTTTATCTATATTCGTTGACAAATAAGAGAGTGTTTGGATATAAATCAAATTAATTTGAAGCTTAACTCCCGTTCTCTTTAATTGTCAATACGGTTAAAACTAAACATACTCTAAGCAACAGCCATGGACAACCCTACTACCGAAACCCCGCAACATCTCGTAATCACCATCGGACGCCAGTTTGGCAGCGGAGGCCGTGAACTCGGACGCAAAATCGCCGACCTGCTCGGCATAGCCTACTACGACAAAGAGCTCCTCAGCCGCGCGGCCTCCGGAGCCGGCCTCTCGCAGGAATTTGTCGAAAGCAACGACGAGCGCTTCCCCCGCTTCCTCAGCTCCACATTCTCATTCTCAATGGGTTTCAGCAACATGTCATGGTATCAGCATCCCACCTCCATATCAGGCGATTCAATCTACGAGACCCAGGCCGACGTGATCCGGCGCCTCGCCGCCACAGGCCCATGCGTCATCGTCGGACGCTCCGCCGACTACGTGCTTCGCGACAACCCGCTCACCATCAACCTGTTCGTGCATGCTCCCGCCGAATGCTGCATCGACCGTATTATCGCACGCGGCGACATCGACTCTCGCGAAAAAGCCGACAAACTCCGCCAGCGCACCAACCGTCTGCGTGCAGGCTACTACAACTTCTACACCGACAAGCGCTGGGGCGACGCCTCTTCCTACGACCTCTGCTTCGACACATCGCTGCTCTCCACCGACAATATCGCACGCATCGTAGCCCACTACGTCAAACTGCGCTTTCCGCAGCTGCAAATCAGCCTCTGAAAGAGTGTTTGAATTTAAACCGTATTAACAATTCAAGAGAATGAGAATAAAAACTTCAAATTAATCCAAACACTCCCTGAATGTCGGTCGCGTTCACATTATTATGCAATTACGCTACAAAGCATAATTAATCTATATTAGCACAATACACCATAAACACCACCTATTTTAACCTATATTCACCATACAACCCATCATTTATATACTATTAACAAATAGTTACATATTTTTTACCTTAAAAAATTTTACTTTTAAAAAACAATACGTACTTTTACACGCAATTTTCCAATCCAGTCAATTGCGAAATATCTATAACATAGAAAAATATTTAACCATTCATTAATAACTAAGATGAGTAATGTAAAAAAAGCCGAAGGCAAACTCGGCGTTTTGGTTGTCGGCCTCGGTGCCGTTAGTTCAACTTTCATGACCGGCGTACTTATGGCCCGCAAAGGCCTGGCAAAACCGGTCGGCTCAATGACACAATACGACAAAATGCGTGTCGGTGAAGGCGCTGACAAAAAATATCTCAAATACGACGAAATCGTCTCTATCGCAAAACTTGACGACATCGTGTTCGGCGCATGGGACGTTTATCCCGACAACGCCTACGAATCAGCTATCAAATGCGAAGTTCTCAAAGAAAAAGATATCAACCCCGTAAAAGATGAGCTCGAGAAAATCGTGCCCATGCCCGCAGCTTTCGACCACAACTACGCAAAACGCCTCGACGGCAACAACGTAAAGACCTGCAAAGACCGCTGGGACATGACCGAACAGCTCCGTCAGGACATCCGCGACTTCAAAGCCAACACCGGCGTTGACCGCGTTGTAGTTCTCTGGGCCGCTTCAACAGAAGTTTACGTTCCCGTCAACGAGAAAATCCACTACACTCTCGCCGACCTCGAGGCCGCAATGAAAGCCAACGACTGCGAAAACATCGCACCCTCGATGTGCTACGCCTACGCAGCTCTCTCTGAAGGCGCCCCCTTCATAATGGGCGCTCCCAACACCACCGTCGACATCCCCGCTATGTGGGAACTCGCCGAAAAAACCAAAATGCCCATCGCAGGTAAAGACTTCAAAACCGGTCAGACCCTCGTAAAATCAGGCTTCGCACCCATCATCGGCACCCGCTGCCTCGGTCTCGCCGGCTGGTTCTCGACCAACATCCTCGGCAACCGCGACGGCCTCGTGCTTGACGAGCCCGCCAACTTCCGCACCAAAGAAGTTTCTAAGCTCTCAACCCTCGAGTCAATCCTCGTGCCCGAAGAGCAACCCGACCTCTACGGCCAGAACTGCGGCGGTTGCGGCAACGACCACGACGGATACTACCACAAAGTGCGCATCAACTACTATCCCCCGCGCAACGACAACAAAGAAGGCTGGGACAACATCGACATCTTCGGCTGGATGGGCTACCCCATGCAGATCAAGATCAACTTCCTCTGCCGCGACTCAATCCTCGCCGCTCCCCTCTGCCTTGACCTCGTGCTCCTGAGCGACCTCGCTGCCCGTGCCGGACGCTACGGCATACAGCGCTTCCTCAGCTTCTTCCTCAAGAGCCCCATGCACGACTACACCAAAAACGAAGTGCCCGTCAACCACCTCTTCCAGCAGTATATCGTGCTCAAAAACGCAATCCGCGAAATGGGTGGCTACAAAGCCGACGAAACAATCGACTAATCTCCCCCGACAGCAATTTCAACAAACAGAAATACCACCCGACGCGGCCGCCAAAAAGCGGCCGCGTCTTATTTTTACATCCCCTCCCGATCAACAGCAGGGACGGGCGGCAGCCGGGGCGGGGGCGTCTCGCCCCCGTGAATACCCCGCAGATCCGCAGGCTCATCCCCGTCATTAACCGAACCGGTCAATTCCCGGAGGCGAGACGCCCCCGTCCCTGCCGCCGCCAAAATCGCAAAGAAACTATGCTAACGGCAAAAAACCGAAACAGGCAGAATGCACATTGTGCATCCTGCCTGCTGACTCAAAAAAGTGAATCCGGTATAAATTAGACTACGCCGGGCGCCTGCCCGATTCCGAAAGCTTCGCCAACCGCTGCAGAAACTCCTTGTTGGAATAAGGCTGCAGAATATAGTCGGTGGCTCCGGCATTAAGCGCACGCACCACATGTCCGGTCGATGTCACATCGGCCACCACAAGTATCGGTATATGCATGCCGACCGGCGTCTGTTTGATTATCTCTATCGCGTGAAACGTCGACGCATGCCCCGGAGTGACATCAACAACGATGCACATCACATCAACATGCTCGAGTTCCATAAACTCTTCAAAAGTCTTGCAAATATACACTCCGTAGCCGTCGTCATGCAGACACTTGCGCAAAGCGTCACACACCTCGTCATCTTTGAATGATATTATAACATTTCCTTTGACGGCCATATCTGCCGGTATATCTTCTTTAAAAAGTCGTTGCATTATTTCGGAGGAAATTCTGTTGCCTTTCCGGCGGTAAAAGTAGAAAAAAGTTGCCACACGGAGAAATTAGTAATTAAATTGTATCAACAATGTGTCACTATCTTAACCATGCCACCGCTTTGTAACAATGATTCGGTAAAATTTGAGGTTGTTCATCCTAGGCTAAGCCGCTAACTGAGTCAACCGATGATTTATTTTCTGAATTATTTTGATATGCGGAGATTTTCCGCAAGTCGAAATAATTGTTGAGGCGAGATAAGATTCAAACATAAGCCGTTTGAACTGTGCTAACGAAAGACTCGGATAATCTTTCCTTATGACCTCCTTGCAGACATTGAGCGCAGTGAAGGAAAGATTGAATGCGAAGTCAAGCCGGTCTTTGTCGCGTGTCTGTTGCGATTGGAGTCCTGTAAACTGTTTGGCATCGCGTATGCCGAACTCAATCTGAAAGCGGGTGCGGTAGAAAC
>SCEG01000156.1 GCA_004102805.1 Muribaculaceae bacterium Isolate-002 (NCI) | reverse complement strand
AAGGCAGCCCCACGCATGGCTGACATTCCAGCGCATTGAGGTCTGCAGGAGCCCGGCCCCCTGTATGTGGCCTCCCTTGCAAAAGGCATGATTCTTCTTGAGAGCTTCAAGGAAGGCTCCCCCTTCCTGGGCATCACCGAGCTTGCGCGCATTACGGGCTTTGAAAAGAATCTTGTCCAGCGTCTGAGCAACACCCTGCACAAGATGGGCTATCTGGAAAAAGATGAAATCCGCCGCAAATATTATCTTTCCCCGCGCATCCTGAAACACAGCTTCAACTACCTGCGCTCCCGCAAGACATTCGCCCTGGCCATGCCCGCGCTCATTGAACTGCGTGAGGAACTGCGCATGGCCGTGAACATGTGCGTCCTCAACGGTCCCGATATTATCTATGTCATCCGGCTCTGGATGAAATATTACCACGAGGCCTCCCTGTTCGGGGAAAGCCTTCCCGCATACGTCTCCGCCGGCGGGCGCATGTTGCTCTCCCTGCTTCCCGAACAGGAAGCCCGCGGTCTGCTGGCGGCGACGAACCTCATCAGGCTGACGCCCCATACCCGGACCGACCCGGATGAACTGATGGAAGAGGTGAGAAAGGCGCGCGCCCAGGGCTACTG
>SCEG01000155.1 GCA_004102805.1 Muribaculaceae bacterium Isolate-002 (NCI) | reverse complement strand
CATATTACGGTATTGGCCGACCAGACCGACGCCATCGCCTACCAGCGGACACTGAGCGACGCCCTGGAAAGCGCGCGCAAGGCCAATGCCGCGAAGAGCGATTTTCTCTCTCATATGTCGCACGAAATCCGCACGCCCATGAACGCCATTCTGGGCATGACCCCCCTGCTGCTCCAGACCCGCGTGGACGACCGCCAGAAACACTATCTGGAAAGCACCCGGCAGGCCGCGCGCAATCTGCTGGGCCTGCTCAACGACATTCTCGATTTCTCCAAGATCGAAGCCGACCGCATGACCATGGAAAACGAGCCCTTCCTGCTCTCGGAAATACTGGAAAACCTTGCGGATCTGCTTAGTTTCAGCGCTGCGGGGAAAGGCCTGGAGCTGCTCTTCGATGTGGCGCCGGACGTGCCTTACATGCTGGTGGGCGACAAATTGCGTTTTTCGCAGGTGCTGACCAATCTGGCCAACAACGCCCTCAAATTCACCAGCCATGGTTCGGTGACGGTCAGCGTGCGCCTTCTGGACAAAGACGCCCAACAGGCCCGCCTGCAGGTGGATGTGCGCGACACGGGCATAGGCCTGACCAGGGAACAGACCGGCTTGCTTTTCCAGCCCTTC
>SCEG01000154.1 GCA_004102805.1 Muribaculaceae bacterium Isolate-002 (NCI) | reverse complement strand
CAATAATCAGATCGGCATGCCCTGCGCCGTGCTGAATACCGACGGGGATGAGGATTTCTGGGTCATGGAGGCCGGCATCAGTCACGCGGGCGACATGGACGAACTGGCCCCGGTGCTGCGCCCGGATCTGGGCCTGATTCTCAATGTGGGCCCTGGCCACACCGAAGGTCTGGGCGACAGGGGCGTGCCCTGGCACAAGGCTCGTTTACTGGCCTACCTGGCTGAAGGCGGCCGGGGGCTGGTCAGCGCGGACTACCCGGAGCTGGTGCGCGAGGCCATGGCCTCTGGCGCGAAACTGCATTTTTTCAGTGCCGCTGATCAACGCACGGCCTATCGCGCCGCCTGGCTGGGTTCCGCGCCCGCTGACGGCAACGCGGCTGACGGCGCGCCGGAGCGCGGCCTGTACCGACTTTGGCTGGACGGCGAGACGTGTGACGTGATTACGCCTTTCCAGGGCGCTTACGGCGCGGAAAACAGCATCGCCACAGCCGCGGCCGCCCATCTGCTGGGCCTGAGCGCGGCGGAGATCGCCGAAGGACTCGCCAGGACCCGTTTGCCGGTCCAGCGCTTCAACCGCAGCCGTCTGGGCGCGTGGGAACTCATTGACGACACCTACAACGC
>SCEG01000153.1 GCA_004102805.1 Muribaculaceae bacterium Isolate-002 (NCI) | reverse complement strand
GATCTTATCGATGGTCTCAGGGAACAGATTCTTCGCCATCACAGACCAGGAAGGGCAACAGGAAGTCAGCGCAAACTGCTGCTTACCGGTAGCAACCTCCTTCACATAATGTTCCGCTTCCGCCATACATCCCATGTCAGCGCCCAACGCTGTCTCATAGACATCCGCAAAACCCAGTTCTTTCAAAGCTGTCTTGAACATCTCCGGTGTCACCTTCGGACCGAACTGTCCGGCAAATGCCGGTGCCACCTGAGCTATGATCTTCCGTCCGGACTGCATGGCACGGATCAGCTGGAAGATCTGTGACTTGTCAGCAATCGCTCCGAAGGGACAGCTTACCATACACTGACCACAGGATACACATTTTTCATTGTCGATCACAGCTCTTCCCACATGGTCAGATGTGATGGCTCCAATACCGCAGGCAGCCTTACAGGGACGCTCTTTATGACAAATTGCATCATAAGGGCAGATTTCACGGCATTTTCCGCACTTGATGCATTTCTCCTGATCAATAACAGACTTGCCGTTTTTCATAGAGATCGCGCCCTTGGGACAGACACTCTGACAGGGATGTGCCAGGCATCCCATGCATGAGCTGGTCACCTCATAACGGTTCTCC
>SCEG01000152.1 GCA_004102805.1 Muribaculaceae bacterium Isolate-002 (NCI) | reverse complement strand
TGGCAGCACCTGTGTGGTTTGATCTCTAAGTTGATTTCAAACCCGTGGGCGTGGATTTTTCGAAAAAAGTTGACAGATTCTCCCTGACGGATTAAAACGGGTTGCCATGATGGCGTCTTGATGGCAGTCATGGTTTGAGATTCTGAGTTGTCAAGCAGGGGAAGGCATGGCCCGGAACAGTTCGGGCTGTTTGTCTGGAATATTAGTTATTGGAGGAACGCTATGGCAGCGCCTGTATGGTTTGATCCCAAAGTTTATTTCAACAACAAACTGGCATCGCTTGAGGGTTACAACGACCTCACGCTGACCGCCGCGTTCACGGGCGCCGGATACGGCGTGGACGCCGACGGTCTGTACCGGCACTTTCAGGATTTCGGCAATGCCGAGAACGTGAGCCCCAGCGCGTATTTTGACGCCGGCTACTACATGCAGGCCAAGGCGGCCACCTATTTCGGCAAGGCTGTCAACACCGTGACCGGCGCGGAGGTTTCCTTTGTGCAGGAGACCTTCCGCCAGGCCGGGCTGAGCGCGTGGGATCACTATCTGCGGTACGGCATGGCCGAGGGTGTTGACCCCAGCGCCAGCTTTGACACCTCGGCTTACATGGACGCCAAGCTGGCGCAAATGCAGAAGACCG
>SCEG01000151.1 GCA_004102805.1 Muribaculaceae bacterium Isolate-002 (NCI) | reverse complement strand
GGCATTGCGAGCATTGCGGCCCATCCGCATCCCATGAGTCCGTAGGGGACTGTAAGCGCCCATTTTGATGAGCAGAAGTAAACTGCGATGAAGCCTATCGCTCCGATGACGAGGCTGACGGAGTAGGAAATGATTTCATTTCCGGGCATTTTTTCGTTATCTTTGGAGTCCGTACCTTAATGCCACATTTAATACCTCAACCGGGATGAAAAGACTGCTTCTGCTTATAACGTTGTTATTGTCAATCGCTTTGATATCGGCACATACCAAAATATATACGAGGGCATACGCCTACAGCAGCAATGTGATATATTCGTGGGACGGGAAACATCTCTATCAGGGAGGATATGCGTATTCTTCCAAAATACTTTATACGTGGGACGGGAAGCATATCTACGAGGGGGCATACGCCTATCAGTCAAAGATATTGTATACATTCGACGGCAAGCATCTCTATAGCGGCGCTTATGCATATTCTTCAAAAATAATATCGACCGTAGACGGGACTTTCCCACCGATACTGTTCATGGTGCTGTAATCACATTCAGCTGTCGCCCCATATCAGATGCTGCAATATAGACTCGCCGCGGGAGTGAGGATATTCCACAAAAGCTACGGCAAAAAAAAGCGCAAAAAAT
>SCEG01000150.1 GCA_004102805.1 Muribaculaceae bacterium Isolate-002 (NCI) | reverse complement strand
GACCGGATATAACGGCAGTACACAGAAACTGCCGCCCGCAATCATCGCGAGAATACTGCTGTCCGTAATCTCTTTCACCAACAGATACATCCCCGAAAATGCCAATAGGAAACAGATGATATACTGTGTAAGGAACGCCGTTCTTGCAGAAATCAGGCGATACAGTGGCAAGAAAAGAACTGCTGACGGCTGCGTGCCGCTGGCATTAACTCCGTTTAACATCTCGGGATATATTGTGCTGACATCCCACAGATGCCTCGCCGGAAGCAGATAGTTCATGATACTTTCATCCAGATGATCGTTGATCTCAAAGATACATCCGTCTCCCAGGGCAAAATATGGCAGAAAAAATACAACTGTAATCAGAATACCGATCCACCACAAAGTACAATGATCCAGATGTTGTATCAGCACATCTGTTTGTTTTAAAATCGTAAATACCTTTTTGTGTAACTTATTCACTGTTTTACTCCTGCATTTTTTCTGCTTCACACATCTTATTTCCTGTTTTTCCATTCATAAGTTCTCTATATGTAAACAGACACCACAATGCCAACATCATTCCTGAAAAAAGCGGGGTAATATCGCCATTATAATACAGATAAAAGCCATAGCTTACTGTACTCATAAGAATTGAGGCAACAGCA
>SCEG01000149.1 GCA_004102805.1 Muribaculaceae bacterium Isolate-002 (NCI) | reverse complement strand
AATCTCGCTTACTGACAAAACCCATATACGGGACTTGTTCGACAAAAAGAATATCAACGATGTCAAAGTTCTATATGGTTCAAGTGAACCGAATTTAACCCCGTCCATTTTTAGTGGACAGTAGTGATTTATAATTATAAATTTCACTAACAGTTAGAAGCCTTTCTTCCTTTTCTTATTTAAGTCAGTATATAATTGTAAATCGGCCGGGTATTATGTTTATAAAAACTAATACCAACGATAGAGATGAGCATACTTTACATCAATGTTCAAACAAGCAACTAAATTATAACTCAAAATATAAGTTTTCGAAATGAGCATTAAAATAACGGTCACCTATATACTCACCATTGTATTTTTCAGGGTAAATATAATTCCCAATTATAAGTTCATGCATGTGAACATTAGAAGTATGCTTGGCTTGAGCCCAACAATCTTCTAAAATACCATAGTTTTCATGCCCGGATTCTTCCTTTTTATAAAGGTAGTACGAACCCGCTGTTGATTTTCCTACACAATCATTTACTCAATGATTCGGTAAAATTTGAGGTTGTTCATCCTAGGCTAAGCCGCTAACTGAGTCAACCGATGATTTATTTTCTGAATTATTTTGATATGCGGAGATTTTCCGCAAGTCGAAATAATTGTTGAGG
>SCEG01000148.1 GCA_004102805.1 Muribaculaceae bacterium Isolate-002 (NCI) | reverse complement strand
CATTGTCCATTGAGTGCGCCACATCCACGACGCCGAGCGCCGAGGCCAGACCCCAGGCCGCGCCGATGAGGTAGTCCCCCACATCGGATACGGCCATAATGGGATCGCTGGAGGACAATTTTTCAATGGCTATGGGCAGGATATTTCCGGCCACAAGTTGATTCAGCGTGGCCCGCAGCCAGTTGCAGATTTCGTCGAAAGCCCGGCCTTCGTCCGTGACGGACGGCGTGGCCGTGGTGTCGGAAATGCCCCTCCGGCTGGCGTAGGCGGTCTTGATGTAGTTGTCCACGCGCTCCTTTGCCGCTTCATAGTCGCGCAGGCCGTGCATCAGCGCCTGAAGCTCCGACACGGTGTACTCATGCGGACTGTAGGTGATGCCGGAGTACATGGCTTCCCGGACTTCCTGATTGATCCAGGCGATTGACCAGTAGGAAGACCCGGCGATGAACAAGCCGTATTGCGCGGCGTTTTCCCTGAACTCGTTGAGCTTGCCTTGAAGATGTCTCTGTTGCGCGTAGCTGTGCAGTCCGGAGAGGAGGGCCGTGTTGACCTGATGGGCGGCATCGTACAGGGCGCGAGG
>SCEG01000014.1 GCA_004102805.1 Muribaculaceae bacterium Isolate-002 (NCI) | reverse complement strand
ACGAACCCTTCACACCGCCTCCCGAAGAGCCGTTTTTGCCTTAGGGGGATTACTCTGATGTCATTTTTGCAAAGGCTGATGCCTCTGCACGTTGAGTAGCACTCAAAAATTATTTAGGACAATATTGGTAATACCCATATTTATTGTTGCAGGCAGATAAATAAATCAAGCGGGGTGTCCGAGTCAGGGCACCCCGCTTGCTTTATTAAGTCGACAGTGGTTATCGGCCTCCGCCGAGCGACTGGTAGAGATTGATCACCGCCTGAGCCTTGGCGAGCTCGCAGTTGAGCTGCGACATCTGAGCCGAAAGAAGGCTTGACTGTGAGGTCAGAATTTCAAGATAGGTGGAACTTGCTGCTGCGAAAAGTTCTTTGGTGTAGTAGACTGCCTTTTCGAGGTTCTGCACCTGCTCTGACAGAAGCACAGCCTTCTCGTTGTTTTTGTCGTAGGTGGTCAGAGCGTCTGACACTTCGGCAGTGGCGCTGAGAAGCGTGTACTGGAATGTGTTGAGCGATTGCTTCTGACGAGCCTTGGCCGCTTCGAGTCGGGCGATGTTCTGTCCGCGTGAGAAGATGGGAGCCACCAGTGTTCCGGCAAGAGAGGCAAACCAGTCGCCGGGGTTCTTGATGAATGAGCCGAACGAGTTTGTGAAGCCGTAGTTGGCAGTTATTGACAGACCTGGATAGAATGCGGCACGGGCTATATTGGTAGTGTAGTAAGCCTGTGCGAGCGCTTCTTCGGCTGCGCGTACGTCGGGTCGTGCAGCGAGCTCACGCATCGGCACTCCGTCGCGGAATATCGATGGAGCCACCAGACGTGCTTGAGGCGATACTTCCCATTTCTGTGGAAGCACGTTGAGAAGCAGCGACATTGTGTTGTTGGCCTTGTCGAGGGCTACCTCAAGGTCAGTGATTGTTGAAAGCACGCTCAGGTAGTTGGCCTGGCTCTGCACGACTGCGGCCTCGTTGGTGCGTCCGGCGAGCTTGTAGTCTTTCATCGTCTGCACGTTTTCGCCCCATATCACGGCAGTCTCGCGTGAGAGCTGGAGCTGGGCCTGAAGTATCGCTATGGTGTAGTAGCAGTTGGCCACGCCGCCGATAATCTGAGAGCGCACTGCCTGCTCATAGTCTTTTGCCTGCTGTTCGGCTGACTCGGCGAGACGCTTGTTGTTGAGTATTTTGCCGAAGATATCGACTTCCCACGAAGCTGTCAGGGGTATGGTGTAGTTCCAGCCGGTGAGCTTCTCGTTGCTTACCGACGAAGCGCCTCCTGTAGGAGTGAGCGACAGAGAGGGGAAGTAGCTCATGCGTGCGCCGCGAAGGTTGGCGTGCGCTATGTCGACATTGAGTTTGGCATTGGCGAGGTCGACATTGTTGGCAAGTGCCTGGTTGATAAGGTCGGCAAGCATCGGGTCGGTGAATACTTCCTGCCATTGGAGATTGCCGAATGCGCGGGCATCGCCTTCAGAAGCCCTGGCATCGACATATTCCTGCTGGAGGGCGGTGTCGGTCGGCATCTCGAATTTCTTATATAGACCGCAGCCGGATAGCATTGCCACCGCGATGGTGGCAACGACCGGGCGTGCTATGTTCTGGATTTTTATCATGACTGTTAATAGTTTTTTTATACAGTGTTGAAACTGAAGGCTGATACCTTATCAGCGAGAATACTGCTCGATTTCTGAGTTGATGCCTTCGTTGTCGGTATCTTTCCACTTGAGCGGAGATATCTTCTCCTGGATTTTCTGGAAGATGATGAAGAGCGCCGGAACGAAGAATATCTGGAGCACCATGCCTATCAACATACCGCCGATGGCGCCGGTGCCGAGTGTGCGGTTGCCGACTGCACCTACACCGTGGGCGAACATCAGCGGCAACAGACCGATGACGAGGGCCAGCGATGTCATAAGGATAGGACGCAGACGCGCTGCAGCTCCCTGAATTGCGGCGTTGAATATCGACATGCCGGTGCGGCGGCGTTCGAGCGCAAACTCGATGATGAGGATGGCGTTCTTCGCCAACAGACCGATGAGCATAATAAGCGCGATCTGAAGATAGATGTTGTTTTCGACTCCGAAGATATTGGCGAAGATGAATGTGCCCATCAGACCGAACGGTATTGAAAGAAGCACGGCGAAGGGGAGGATGTAGCTCTCGTATTGTGCCGACAGAAGCAGGTAGACGAAGAGCAGACACAATCCGAAGATCATTGCAGTCTGGTTGCCCGACTGGTTGCCCTGCTCGCGGGTCATACCCGAATATTCATATCCGTAGCCTGTTGGGAGCGTTTGTGCTGCCACACGTTCTACAGCTTCGAGTGCCTGTCCGGAAGAGAAGCCTGCGTTGGGTGAACCGGTCACTGATATCGACTGGAACATGTTGAAACGGTTAAGAAGGTCAGGACCGTAGACACGTTCGAGGGTGACGAAGTTGTCGATTGAAGCCATCTCGTTGCCGTTGCGTATCTTGATGCTCGAAAGAGTTTCGGGCGATACGCGTGATTCGGGATTGGCCTGCATCATGACGCGGTAGATTTTACCGAAGCGGTTGAAGTTTGACACATACATACCTCCGTAATATCCCTGGAGTGTCGACAGTATGGTCTGCGGACTGATGCCTGCCTGCTTGGCCTTGGCAGCGTCGATGTCGACCATATACTGCGGGAAGGTGGGGTTGAAGGTAGTATAGGCCATCTGGATCTCAGGCTGCTGGTTGAGCTCAGCGAGAAATCCCTGCACTACGGCGAAGAAGTCGTTGATGTCGCCGCCTGTCTTGTCCTGCATCTTGAGCTCGAAACCGTTGGTCATTGAGTAACCTGAGATCATCGGGGGCGCGAATGCTACCACGCGGCCGTCGGTGATGGCCTGGCCTGTGATGCCGTAGATGCGTTTCACAATGTTGTCGACGCTCTCTTCTTCGGTGCGCTCTTCCCAATCCTTGAGCTTGACGATGAATGTACCGTAGGTGGCACCCTGGCCGGCAAGGAAGCTGTAGCCTGCAATCTTCTGGCTGTATCTTACGCCGGGAGTGGCCTGTATGATCTGGTCTACCTGGTCAAGCACCTCCATGGTGCGTTCCTGCGACTGGCCCGGAGGCATGTCGACCATCACGAACAATACGCCGGTGTCTTCGTTGGGCACGAGTCCCGAAGGCGTTTTGCCCATAAGTATTACCAGAAGCACCATTGTTCCGCCTACTACGGCGAGTGACACCCATTTGAGTTTGCTGAAGAATGTGATTATGCCGCGGTAGCCGGTGAGAAGACCGCTGTAGCCTGATTCAAAGCCTTTGTGGAAACGGGGACTGAAGATGCCGAACACTGTCAGTATCGCCACACCTATCGCCACGATGAGTTTCCAGGTTTCCTCGGAATTGAACCATCCGAGAATCATGAACAGGATAGTCGCGATGACGAAAATCAGCGTCAGCAACGGATGGAAGTTGATGGTGAATCGGCGGCGGTAGCCGGTGGCCATAGTCTTGCCGGCCTCTGATATGGCTTCGCCGATGCGTTCCTTGACTGGGCGTTTGTCGTCATGGGCTTTGAGGAACACGGCGCAGAGCGCAGGCGAGAGGGTAAGCGCGTTGAGCGCCGAGAAACCGATGGCTATCGCCATTGTAAGACCGAACTGCTGGTAGAACACACCCGATGTGCCTGACATGAACGACACGGGGATGAACACGAGCATCATCACAAGCGTAATCGAGATAAGTGCGCCGGCAATCTCGCTCATGGCGTCGATTGATGCCTTGCGCGAACTCTTGTAGCCATGGTCGAGTTTGGCGTGCACGGCCTCGACGACCACGATGGCGTCGTCGACCACAATCGCGATGGCGAGCACGAGAGCCGAAAGGGTGATGAGGTTGACCGAGAAGCCGATAAGCTTCATCACGAAGAATGTGCCGACCAAGGCCACGGGGATGGCGATGGCGGGTATGATGGTGGAGCGGAGGTCCTGCAGAAAGATGTAGACAACGAAGAACACCAGCACGAATGCCTCGAGAAGAGTCTTGAGCACCTCGTGGATCGAGGCATAGAGGAAGTCGTTGTTGTTCATCGTTATGTCAAACTCAAGACCCGGGGGAAGGTCGGCGGCAAGTTTGTCGACCTCGGCGAGACAGTCGTTGATGATCTGTGTCGCGTTGGAGCCTGCGGTCTGGAAGATGATGGCCATAGTGGCCACCTGGCCGTTGAGTGTACAGCCGAAGCCGTATTGCACTTTTCCGAGCTCTACGTCGGCAACTTCGCCAAGGCGGAGCACCTGGCCGTTGGAGTCGGCGCGTATCACGATGTTCTCGAAATCTTCGGGCTGTGACAGACGTCCGCGATATCTCATCGTGTACTGGAATGTCTGGTTGCCTTGTTCGCCGAATGCACCGGGAGCCGCCTCGATGTTCTGCTCGGCAAGTGCGGCGGCCACATCCGAAGGCATCAGGTTATACTGGGCCATGACTTCGGGTTTGAGCCATATACGCATCGAGTAGTCGGCGCCGAAACTCATGACGTCGCCCACACCGTGCACACGCTGCAACACGGGGATGACATTTATCTTCATGTAGTTGTCAATGAACTCAGCGGAGTATTCCGAGCCGGGTTTGGCCGAGAGAGCCACACCGAGCAACATTGATGTCTGACGTTTCTGGGTGAGCACGCCCACGCTGGTAACCTCGGCCGGAAGCAGGTTCTGTGCCTTGGCCACGCGGTTTTGCACGTCGACGGCTGCCATGTCGGGGTCAAAACCCTGTTCGAAGTAAACCGAGATGTCGGCCGAGCCTGAGTTGGTAGCGGTCGACTCCATGTAGGTCATGCCTTCCGCACCGTTGATGGCCTCTTCGAGAGGCGAGATGACGGAGTTGAGCACCGCCTGGGCGTTGGCGCCGGTATAGGTGGTCGACACACGTATGGTGGGAGGTGCGATGTCGGGATATTGGGTGACCGGAAGTGATGAGAGTCCGATGATACCCAACAGCACGATGAATATTGAAATTACCGTCGATAGCACCGGACGGTTAATAAAAGTATCAAGCTTCATTTCGTGTGATGTTTCCTTGTTTTATTTTTGATTATGTGTTATAAGACACGCATTGGCGGCTTATTGCCGCGCCACGTGCCACGATGTTATTGCTGCTGGGCGGCTGCCTGTTGGGCGGCTTTGGCTGCGGCATCTACAGGCACGATTTCCATGTTGGGGCGCAGTTTGTTGCCCACGCCTTCCACTGCGATTACGTTGCCCGGCTCGAGGCCTGAGGTAACGACATATATTTTGCCATCGTTGACTTTCGATATGGTGATAGGGGTTGACACCACCTTGTTGGAGTCATTGACTACGTAGACAAACTTGCGATCCTGAAGCTCGAAAGTGGCTTTCTGAGGTATGACGATGGCGTTTTTCTCCTGCACCGGAATTACAATCTGGCCTGTCGAGCCAGAACGGAGCATTCCGCCGGGGTTGTCGAAAAGAGCTCTGACCGTTGCGGCGCCTGTGCCTGCGCCGATTACGCCCGACACTGTGGCTACCTTGCCTTCGACGGGGAATATTGTGCCGTCGGCAAGCTGAAGTTTCACTGCCGGCATCTGGGCTATCTGCTGCTGGAGCGGTTTAGAGCCGTTTTCGGTCATGTTGAGTATGTCTTTCTCTGTCAGAGAGAAGTAAGCGTAGACCTGTGAGTTGTCGCTCACGGTGGTGAGCGGCTGTGCCATCGAGGGTGATGCCAGAGAGCCTTCACGGAAGGGTATTGAGCCGATTACGCCTGCGCTCGGTGCTGTCACTACGGTGTAGGCAAGGTTCTTGCGTGCGGAAGTGAGCGCCGCATTGGCGGTGGCGAGATTTGATTTTGCATTGGCCAGGTCGTTTTTGGCCAGCTGGTTCTCATATTCAGAGATGATGTTCTTATCAAAGAGAGCTTGCTTCTGGTCGGCTGTCATCTGAGCCGATTTTACTGCGGTCTGGGCTGCTGCCACTGCCGCTGCCGCCTGATCGACCGCTGCCTGATATTGCACCTGGTCGAGAACGAAAAGGGTCTGGCCTTTTTTTACATGCTGGCCTTCGTCTACGAGCACCTGCGTGATGAAGCCCGACACCTGCGGACGTATCTCGATGTCGGTTTTTCCTTTGATTGTGGCAGGATAGGACTGCGAAAGGTCGATGTCGCTGTAGGCCACTGTCTGCGTCCCGATCTGGGGAGCCGGCATCTGTTGCTGCTGGGCGGCATTGTCTCCGTTGCCGGAGCACGACGCCGATGTCACTAATGCTGCGGCCATAAGAGTGGCGGCAGCTTTGGTTGTGATTAGTCGTTTCATTGCTTTTCTTTATCTTTTCTCTGTTGTTTATTGTCTGTATTGTTATGTCCTATCTGTGGCCCTCTTTTATGTGAGCAATTCCTGGATAAGCGCTTATGTTGTGGTTATCAGCTATATGTAAGCATCGTGTTTTATATAATTATGTGCAAATTTACCAACAATCGCGGCTTTGACCGACTAAATAAAGGTTAAAATATGTGACTGTTAACTTTTATTAGTAAGTCGTGGCTATATTGTCGATCCAGAATGTCAGACCGATTGTGCCGGTGTAGGCATCGCCTGACGCCGCCGATGCCATGACTATGATGTGGGTGGGTGTGGCGTCGCGGCTGTCCCAGCCTACCTCTTTGACAGGCACCATCTTGCCTTTGCTGTTGCGGGCGTAGTAGCTCCTTTCGGCAGGTATGAGTCCCATGTAGCTTTTGTAGCCGGGGTCGGATGTTATGTCGCCGTACATCAAGGGGAGCGTGTAGCCGTTGACCCAGCCTGAGGTGGATTTTCCAAACCTCACGCGGGCGGTGCCGACGCGCTTTGCAAACAGATTGCCGTCGGCGTCTTCCCAGCGGCGCTGCAGCAGCACCATCACTTCTGCGCTTTCTTGTCCGGCAAGTGTCTTTTTCTTGCCGAAACCGCTTGAGTATGTGCGCCCTGCATTCTGTGGAATGCTGAGCTTGTAGTCGAATTTAAGGGCTTTGGGACGCCGTGTGAACGGTATGCCCATTTCCATTTTGCTGTAAGGGTCGGATGTGGAACTTATCGGTTCGAGCATCTCGCCAAGAAATATCGAACCGGCCACCACGACATCTATGTTGATGAGTCCGACGGCCTTGCATCGCTCCATGATGGTGGTGAGTTTGGCGCATTTGTCTGTGCCTGAGCGGGTGTCAGGCATTACGGCGCAGCTTCCCTTCGATATGCCCATCACTTTGGCGTAGACATTGGAAGTGGCCCACGGAGAGTTACCGAGGTTTTTGTAGGCTTTGGCGCCGTCGATAGTCTGTGCGGGGCCTATCTCATAGAGTGTCTTTGTGTTCCCTCCTATGATCTGCGACTCGGGTATGTTGCGGGTAATCCAGCTGTTGAAGTCGCCGTATCTGAATGTTTCTGCTTTCGATTGTGCGAAACCCAGAACTGTCCCTGTTGTGCATATCGCAATGGCAACAAGGCATTTACGTATGGCCGCTTTATATGTCCGCATTGTAGGTTCTTGCTTCTGGTGGTTATTTTCGGCTGCAAATATAAGTAATTTATGACAAAAATTATCCTTATTTGCAGCGAGTAAGCCATATCCCCTATAATTGTGGAAAATATGACTATTTTTGCCGCCATATTCAGTCGTCGTAAATAAGTTCGTAATATATCTCTCTGAGCCGGAATAACAGTATATGGTAGTATAATAATTCCCGGCTTTGCCTTGAATGTGTCGCAGCACTTCATATTGTAGGGATGCACGGCTCGTGCGTCCGAATGTTGTGCCTGATAATCAATGTGTTGGTGGATGCACGAGCTGTGTGTCCCTACTATTTGAGACGTTCCTATGAGTTCTGCAACATCCTCACAGCAATATTAAACTGCGACTGTAATATGAACTGCAATTTAGGCTTGAGCCATATCTTTATGAGCCTTTATATAAACAGCTGTTTCTCAGGAAAGTTCGATGAATGACACTCCGTCCGATTCTGTTTTTCGAAATAATTTTCATCGTACTTAAACGTAGGCAGGCTGTGCCTCCGTTCTCGGGAGGCGCAGCCTGCGTGTATAGTGGATGTTGTTATGGCCTCTGCGCTGTGCGGTTACCAGATTACCACCTGCTCTGATGCGGGGAGATACATGGTGTCGCCCTCCTTGACCGAGAATGCCTCGAAGAAGGGGGTGATGTTGCGCAGTGTGACGTTGACACGGTTTTTGCCGAGAGAGTGCACGTCGCCGATTGTGAGCTGACGGATAGTCTCGGGGCGGGTGTTGTTGGCCCATACGTTGGCATAGTTCATGTAGAACACCTGCATCGGGTCGAAACCGTCGATTTTCGCTTCTTCTGAGGTGATGTCGACCCCTTTGGCTTTCTGTGAGTCAAGGAATGCGGTGCGGGCTACGCGGAGACCGCCCTGGTCGGCTATGTTCTCGCCGAGAGTGTACTGTCCGTTGGCATTGAGGCCGGGAAGCACTTCGACGACGCTGAACTGGTCGGCGAGACCTTTTGCCAGGGCGTTGAATGCTTCGGTGTCTTCGGGTGTCCACCAGTCGGTCATGTTGCCGTCGGCATCGAAATTACGGCCCTGGTCGTCAAAGCCGTGTGTCATCTCGTGGCCGATCACGACACCGATTGCACCGTAGTTTTCAGCATCTGACGCCTCGGGATCGAAGTAGGGTGCCTGAAGAATGCCGGCAGGGAAAACTATCTCATTGGCAAGAGGATTGTAGTAGGCGTTGACGGTCTGCGGTGTCATGCCCCATTCGGTCTTGTCGACCGGCTTGCCCCATTTAGAGAGAGCTTCTTTCTGGCTCCACATCGCCACGTTGTGCATGTTTTCGTAGAATGACAGAGCCGGGTCGATGTTGAGTTCCGAATAGTCTTTCCACTTGTCGGGATAACCGATTTTCACGGTGAAGGCATTGAGTTTCTTGATGGCGTTGAGTTTTGTGTCGTCGCTCATCCAGGGGAGGTTGATGATATGCTTTCCGAGAGCACGGCGCAGATTTTCTACAAGTCCGAGCATGTAGTCTTTAGATGATTCGGGGAAATATTTCTCTACATAGAGCTCGCCGATGGCTTCGCCCATCGCGCCTTCGACTGCTCCGAGAGCGCGTTTCCAGCGCGGGCGCTGTGTCTGTGCGCCTGAGAGCACTTTGCTGAACTCGAATGCGGCGTCGGTGAAGTCGTCGGAGAGCATTCCGGCGGCCTGGCGCACGTAGTTCCACAGATAGTAGTCTTTTTTCTCACGGTCGGTGAGCGATGCCATCAGGTTGTCGGCCTGTTTTACAGTGTTGATTTCCGTCACAATCACGGTTTCAGGCGATGCTATGTCCATTGTCTCGATGAAGAAGCGGTCCCAGTTGATTGAGGGATACATCTCTTTGAGCTGTGAGAATGAACGGGGATTGTACATGGCGGGGATGTTGCGGCTTTCCTCGCGGGTCCAGGTGGAGTCGGCGAGCGCTGTCTCGATTTTCATCACGTTATTGACGATGCGGCGAGCGTCTTTTTTCGAATATCCTGCGAGACGCATCTCTTTCTCGATGAGCTTTTTGTAGGCTTCACGCACCTTGACGTTCTCTTTGTCGTCGCTCAGGTAATAGTCGCGGTCGCCGAGAGTGGTGCCGCCTCCGCCCACATACATGGCGTAGGCGTTGGAGTCGGCGAGGTCGGCCTGCGGTCCTGCCGAGAAGAAGGGGCTTGCGAAATTGCCGTGCATCCAGAGGAAAAGGTCTTCCATCTCTTCAGGCTTGGCGTTCTCGATACGTTTCAGGTCGGCCTGGATGGGCGCGGCGCCTTCAGCGTTGCGGCGCACTGAGTCCATTGCCTGCTGATAGATGGTTGATACTTTGAAGGCCACTGTGCCGGGCTCGGGATTGGTGGCTGCCAGACCGGTGACGATTTCCTTTACGCGGTCGCGGCTATGCTCGGCAAGTTTGTCAAACTGGCTGTAGCGTGAATATTCGGGAGTGAGCGGATTGGCGTCCATCCATCCTTTGTTGACATGAGTGTAGAAGTCGTCGCCGGCTTTGACACTGTTGTCGATGTAATTGGGGTTGAGGCTTTTGAGATGCTCTTCGGCCGACATTGCGGAAATGCCGCCGAGTGTAAGGGCACAAGCCAATGCTAATTTGATTGATTTCATGATAATATATTATATATATTGTTGATTTTTAGTATTGCAGAGGAAATGCTGTTGAAACTGCCGGTGTTTATTGTTGATAAACGCGCCGGGTCGGGATTTGTTACGGCGATGAGCTGCTTTTATGGCATACGCAACACAATCACACCTGTCGACTCAAACCGCGGAAGTGCGCTTATCTGTATCGGAGCGTTGCGTGACTCGATGCTTCCCGAGCCGTCGCCGGTCTCGATGTCAAGACTGCGCAGAGCCCTGTGGATAGCGGCAAGAGCGATGTCGGGGGTGTTGTTGTCGTGCGACAGATGACACAAAAACACGTTTCGGAGCGACGGAGTGTAGATTTCCTTGAGGTAGGAGGCCGTGGCCTCGTTGTCCATGTGTCCCTTGGCTGCCATGATGCGGGCTTTGAGATATTCCGGATAGCGTCCGTTGAGCAGCATGTTAAGGTCGTAATTGGCCTCAATCATCAGGTGGTTGGCCTGACGGATATAGAAGTCGGCGCGCTCGGTCACCACGCCCATGTCAGTGGCCACCACAAATTTGTGTTGTCCGGCCGATATGAAGAAGCCAACGTTGTCGCTTCCGTCATGCGACACCTCGAAGGGAGTGATGACGAAGTCTGACAGATGGAAGGGAAACTCCTTGAAAATCGGCTGGTGATAGTCTTTGATTCGTCGCGATATGTTGTGGCGCCGCAGCATGCCGTTGATGGTGGCCGGGGTGCAGTAGATGCGTATGTGGCGGTTGCGTCTGACTATCGTGTAGGCGTATCTTACGTGGTCGCCGTGGTCGTGGGTGAGTATGATGCCTCCGATGGTGCGGATGTCGATGCTGTTGCGTTCGAGCTCGTCGTAGACTTTTGTCGGGTCGACACCGGCGTCGATAAGTATGCCGAAGCGGTCGTTGCCCAGATAGGAACAGTTGCCCGAACTCCCGCTGCCGAATGATATGAAGCGCAGTGCGGCGACCGGGCGTGTTGATGTCAGCGGCTCGATGTTGTCGGGCAGCTGTATCGGTTCCGGATCTGTTTCTCCACCGCTCAGGCCTGCCGCGCGGCGCGGGCGTCCGCGTGTGGCGGATGTCTTGCGTTCCGGTTGTGCCGACGCATCCTGCTCCTCCTGCCGGAGCATTTCGTCGAAGAGTCCGGGGAGGTGTCGGGTGTCAAATGTTATTTTCTTGCATCGGGCCATGAACGGTTGGGGTTATTGTTGTTGTCGTTATTTGTAGAGCAGGAATATAGCCGGGATTTTGTCATAGTCAAGTTGCTGACGTCGCCATTGGGCCAGTGTCAGTGTGGTGATGCGCTGTCCGGGGCCGGTGAGGTCGGTGGCGACGCACAGGCGTGTGGCGGCAGGGAGCGCTGCTATGATATCGGCTATAAGCTTGTTGTTGCGGTAGGGGGTCTCGATAAATATCTGGGTGCGGTTGTTGCGCATGATGTCGGTGTGCATCTGTTTGAGCGCCGCAGTGCGTTCGGCGGCGTGTATGGGCAGGTAGCCGAGAAACGTGAAGCTCTGTCCGTTGAAGCCTGAGCCCATCAGTGAAAGCAGTATGCTTGACGGCCCGACGAGAGGCACGACTCTGAAGCCGCGGCGGTGGGCCTCGGCCACAACAAGCGCTCCGGGGTCGGCGACGGCCGGACAGCCGGCCTCTGATATGACACCAACGTCGTGTCCCTGTTCGAGCGGGGCGAGCAGCGACGGTATGTCGACGACGTCGGTATTGACATTAAGCACGGTGAATGACAGCTCGTCGATATTGATGTCGCGGGTGCATTTTTTCAGGAAACGGCGCGCCGTGCGCACATTCTCCACTATAAAATGTTTTACCCCCGAGATCAATTCGATATTGACCGGGGGGAGTACGTCACTGACCGGGGCTTCGCTCAGATTTGACGGAAACAGATATAATGCGGGTCGGAGGTCTTCCATCTTATGTGTCGCTGTGTTTGTCGTTTCTGTTGTTTGTCAACGGCCTCGGCCGCCGTCTGTCAATAAGTTATGCTGTTGCGTATTGTTGTTCACTCTGTCAGTCCTCCCATTTGAACACCACTATGCCCGAGCGCGGCGCGGTGTCGTTGGAGGCTCTTTTGAAGCGGCACCGTTCGGCTGCTTTCTTGCAGGCTTCGATGGTGGCGGTGTTGGTCGCGGCATTGCCTCTGCCGTTGAGCAGTTGCGCCGAACCCGGTTTCACGACGCCCCCTTCAAGCACTACCACACCTATGCGGATCATGCCGAGCCGGCTGCTTCGCGGGCGTTCGTCGACCGAGGCGGAGTAGGTGAGAGGCTCGTTGCCTCCGGGGCCGTTGTTGTTTTTGCTGCCGTCGGCCTTGGGCTCGGTCTTGCCGCCTGTGCCTTTGTCGGCGCCTGACCAGCGGTTGGCGACTTTATTCTCAATATTCTGCTTCGATTTCTGCTGGCGCGCGGCCTCGAGGCGTGCGGCGTCGTCAGGTTTTGAAGTGCCTTCGTTGGCCGGTTTCTGCTGCACGGGCGATTCTTTTTCCGATGATGTCAGGTTGGCATGGTGTCCCTGCTGCTGACCGCTGTTGTCAAGGTCGTAAGAGGTCTGGGTGTCGGTGTCTGACTCGATGTCAGACGCCCCCGGGCTGTCGGTTTCGGCCTCAGGCTCCCACACGTCGTCGGCAGCCGAAGAGTATGTGCTGACAAATGTCTCCGGATCCTCGATATCCTGGGCTATAAGTTCGAATTCCTTTACCGGCGGCCATTGCTTTCCTTTGTTGAGGTTGACGTTCAGATGCCATGACACGAGTATCACAATAATGATTATTGCGAGCACGGCGGTCACGATGCCTGATATTATGCGGGGGCGGTTGTTCATCTGGAGTTGGGATATTGGGAGGAGATGTGTCAGTTGCTTGAGCGTATCGGTTTGGTGGCGAGCACTATGGTGATGTCTGCTTCAGCTCCGACATTGAGTATTTTTACTATTTCACCATAAGCCGCTTTCTCGTCGGCGTAAAGGGCTACGGTTGCGTCGGGCGACTGCTCTTTGGCGAGCATGAGCCATGTTTTCAGTTCGTCGGGCTGCATGGGCTGCCGCTCGGCGTCGCCCATCGCAGTGGCTATGTTGCCTTCGGCGTCGAGCGATATGCGTATCGTCGGCTTCTTGGTGGTCTGCTGCGACGACTGTGGCAGGTTGACCTCCAGTGCCGTGGGAAATATGTAGGTCGATGTGACCATGAAGAATATGAGCAGCAGGAATATGACATCGGTCATCGATGCCATCGAGAATGCCGCCATCATATTGTTTTGTCGCTTGAGAGACATGATTTTGCGGGGAATTAGGCGGGTTCGTTGAGAAGGTCCATGAACTCCATCGTCTTGCCCTCGAGCGAGGTCATGACATTGTTGATTTTAGCCACAAGGATATTGTAGGCGAAGAGTGCCACGATGCCGACAATCAGACCGGCTATCGTTGTGACAAGAGCGGTGTAGATGCCTCCTGAGAAGGTGGCGATGTCGGCGCTTGAGCCCTGTGCCGATATGTTGTAGAATGCCTGCACCATACCGATTACCGTGCCGAGGAAGCCGAGCATCGGAGCGCCTGAAGCTGTAGTGGCGAGCCAGGGGAGGCCTTTCGACAGTTTTGAAATCTCGATGTTGCCGGTGTTTTCGATTGCTACGAGCACATCGTTCATCGGGCGTCCTATGCGGGAGATGCCTTTGCTGATGAGGCGGGCGTAGGGGGTCCCCACATTCTTGCACAGGTTGAGCGCGCTTTCAATCTCGCCTTCGTGGATATAATCCTTGATGCGGCGCATGAATGTGTCGTCGTTGCGGTTGGCCGCGCGTATCACGAGCCAGCGCTCGATGAAGAAGTAGATGCTGAGCAGCAGCAGCACTCCGATAGGTATCATCAGTATGCCGCCCTGCATGCAGAGGTCCCAGAATGAGAGTGATGCCACGGGGGCTGCACCGACTGCCGTGTCGACGGCTGTTGAGGTTGTGTCGGCCATTGTTGCTGCGGCGTCCGGCGCCATTGATGATACGGTGTCAACGAATTCGTTGCCGGCTGTGGGGATGGTGAGTGTAAGCATTATCGGTTATTGGTTCGTGATTTTATGGGATTGAAAGATTGATTTGCGGGCATAGAGTAGATCCGGGCGATGCGGAGCGCTCAGCCCGTTCAGGTTGTCACTTCGTCAGGCAGTCCTTGTAGCTGCGTATCGTCTCGGCGAGACCCATATAGAGCGCGTCGCAGATGAGGGCATGGCCTATCGACACTTCGTTGAGAAACGGCACCGACTGCGCGAAATAACGCAGGTTTTGCAGGCTGAGGTCGTGACCGGCATTGACACCGAGTCCGGCCTTGTGGGCTGCGCGTGATGCCTCTACGAAGGGCGCCACGGCCTTTTCGGGATTGGTGAAGAATAGATCGGCGTAGGGCTTGGTGTAGAGCTCCACGCGGTCGGTCCCTGTCTTGGCTGCGAGCATTATCTCGTCGATGTCAGTCGACACGAATATCGAAGAGCGTATTCCGGCCTCATGCAGGGAGTTGACAATCGATGTCAGGAAGTCGAAATGCTCGCTCACCTTCCAGCCGGCCGACGATGTCAGGGCATCGGGAGAATCGGGCACCAGAGTGACTTGCGCCGGCTTCACTTTGAGCACCAGATCCATGAATTCATTCGAAGGATAGCCCTCGATGTTGAATTCCGATTTCAGTGCCGGGCGCAGCTGATAGACGTCGGCGCGCCTGATATGGCGCTCGTCGGGGCGCGGATGCACTGTGATGCCGTCGGCGCCGAAGCGCTCGCAGTCAAGCGCTACTTTCAGCAGGTCGGGGTTGTTTTCGCCGCGCGCGTTGCGCAGCGTGGCTATTTTATTGATATTGACACTCAGACTGGTTGTCATTGCCGTCTAACTTAAAAATAAATAAAAATTATCTACATTTACGAAATATTGCCACGCATTAGCGATTTTATTCGTAAATTTGTAAATCGAAAATCTGACTACAAAATTAGTCAGATTAGGCTATAAATCAAAATATATCGTTTAAAATTTAACCTTTCTTGGCAATTGGATTTGACTCAGGACATACTTTTCCCTCATTCGCCTGATGCTTCCACTCTGGTGCTCGCGTGCAGGCCGCAGGATTATTCGGCTTCGATGATTGCGCGCGCCGTCGAAGATTGCGACGCCCATGTCATCAATCTCAATCTCCTCGCTGACCGGACTCCGGCCGGTGAGCTTCAGGTTGCGCTAAGGGTCGACCATCGCAATGCGTCGTCGGTGGCGCGTTCGCTGCGTCGGTTCGGATATGATGTTCTGGAGATTGTGTCGCCTGAGGAATATGACCCTGACGCAGAGCTGGCACGCAGCCGAGCCAACGAGCTGCTGCGCTATCTCGAGATATGATCTGTAGCCGCTTCGTGACGATGTCGCATGACACTTTGAAAAATGAACGCTTAAAACCATCATAATTATGAAAGTCGCTCTCTACGGAAGCCGTCATCAGGATTCTCATGTCGGTGATATCGCGAAACTTGTGGTCAGTCTCATCGAGAATGGCGACCGGCTCGTCATTCACCGCAAGCTTTACGATTATCTCGTGTCAAATCTCGGCGGTAATTTCGCGCGGGCTGTGGTTTCGGCCGAAGTGACTTCCGACCCCGGTTTCTCGGCCGACGTGGCGCTGAGCATAGGCGGCGACGGCACTTTCCTGCGCACGGCGCAGTGGGTGGCCGACACGGAGATACCTATTATAGGAGTCAATACCGGGCGCCTCGGTTTTCTCGCTCCGTTCACCATAAAGGAAGCGGCAGATGCTGTCATCGTGCACAAACTCGTCAATTATGAAATAGAAAACCGCTCGCTTCTGCGGGTCGACCTTATAGGCGGCACGCTCGACACATGGCCATACGCCATCAATGAAGTGGCTGTGCTGAAGAAAGACACAGCGTCGATGATAACCATCGATGCCCGCATCGACCGCGCCCGCCTGGCCGACTATCTCTGCGACGGACTTATTGTGTCGACGCCGACCGGTTCGACAGGCTACAATCTGTCGGTCGGAGGCCCGATTGTGCAGCCGCGCTCTCCGAGTTTCGTACTCTCGCCGGTGGCGGCGCATTCGCTTACGATGCGTCCTCTTGTGGTTGATGACTCGTCGCTGCTCGTGCTGAAAGTGTCGTCGCGCACACCTTCGTTCCGAATAAGTCTCGACGGAAGGTCGGTCAATCTGCCGTGCGGCACCGACATATATCTCTCCCGGGCGTCTTTCGTGGTGAGGACAGTGTGCCGCCCGGGGCATAATTTCTTCGATACGCTGCGCCGCAAGCTGTTATGGGGTGCGTCGGCCATCGACTGATTGAATAACAGACGGTTTATAAGGGGAAAAACAGTGCAGAAAATACTTGTTCATAAAGAATTGGGCGACGTGTTGGTGACATTCAAGCCTAACGCGCGCCGGTTTATAGCCCGGTGGGGCATGGGGCGTGTCAGCCTCACGGCGCCTGCCATTGCTTCCGACAAAGACGCTCTTGAAGCGCTCGACAGGCTGTCGCCGCGTCTGCTGTCTGTCAGGAAAACCGGCGACGTGTGTTTCCACGACGGGCAGACAATCAGACTTGACGGTCTGGAAATAACCATTGTCAGGCAGCAGATGCGTCCCGACGGCATTTTCGCCGGTCAGAAGGAGGAGGGACGCGCTGTCGTGTCGGTTGGGTCTGCTTTTGATTTTGACGACGGGGAGACTTCGCTCCATGTGTCGAATGCACTCAAGGTCATCGCGCGCAAGAATGCCCCGTCGATATTGCTGCCGAGAGCCAGAGCGCTTGCCGCCATGCACGGCTGTCGTCCCTCAGGGTGGCAGATATCATCAGGCTGCCGCATTCTGGGACAATGCGACGCTAACGGCATCATCAAGCTGTCATATATGAATCTGTTTCTTCCGCAGGAGCTTCGTGACTATGTGATATGCCACGAACTGGCTCATCTTTCTGAGCTTAACCACAGCGCGCGTTTCCATCAGGTATGCGACGCTTATCTCGGCGGACGCGAGAAAGAGCTGATGGCGAGACTCAAGTCTTTCCGGTGGCCGCTTGTGCGAAAAAAATGAATTTAAAATCAAGATATACAACTTTTTTTGTACATTTGCGGTTGATTACAAGGAGAAGCGCGACCCGTTTCCCCTTTGACGCGTATGCAATAGTGTAATATATAGAGTATTATGATTAAAAACCTCGTTATAGTAGAGTCTCCCGCAAAAGCAAAGACCATAGAAAAATTTCTCGGTCCCGACTATAAGGTCATGTCGAGCTACGGCCACATCCGTGACCTGAAGAAAAAGAATTTCAGTATCGATGTCGACAATAACTTTGCGCCGCTCTACGAAATCCCGTCGGATAAGTCGCAGCTTGTCGCCGAACTGAAAAAAGCGGCCTCGCAGGCTGATATCGTATGGCTTGCTTCCGATGAGGACCGCGAGGGAGAGGCTATTGCATGGCATCTTTTCGAGGTGTTGAAGCTTGATCCGGCAAAGACACGCCGCATCGTGTTTCATGAAATCACCAAAAACGCCATCCTCAACGCTATTGACAATCCGCGCGGCATCGACATCAATCTTGTTGACGCACAGCAGGCGCGGCGCGTGCTCGACCGCATTGTTGGTTTCGAACTGTCGCCGGTGTTGTGGAAAAAGATAAAGCCGGCGCTTTCGGCCGGTCGCGTGCAATCGGTGGCTGTCAGGCTTATTGTGGAGCGCGAGAATGAGATAAAGAGCTTTGTCCCTGAACAGTATGTGCGTCTGACCGCCGACTTCCATGCCGGAAATTCGCGCCTGCGCACCGAGTTCTCCCATCGTCTTCCCGACATGAAAACGGCCGAAGAGTTTCTTGAAGCATGTGCCGGATCTGACTTCGCCGTGGGCGACATCAACGTGAAGCCGCTGAAGAAATCGCCCGCGCCTCCGTTCACCACCTCTACCCTCCAGCAGGAGGCGGCACGCAAACTCGGGTTCACCGTGTCGCAGACCATGATGATTGCCCAGCGTCTCTACGAAGCCGGACATATCACCTACATGCGTACCGACTCAGTCAATCTGTCGTCGCTCGCAATCAACACCATATCCAAAGAGATAACCGAGAATATCGGAGAGCAATATCTGAAGGTGCGCCACTACCACACATCTGCCAAAGGCGCGCAGGAGGCCCACGAGGCCATACGCCCGACATATATCGACCGTCACACAATCGACGGAACGGCACAGGAAAAACGTCTCTACGGTCTCATCTGGAAGCGTACGATTGCCTCGCAGATGGCCGATGCGCTTCTTGAAAAGACCACAATTGACATCGAGCGCATAGCCCGCTCGGGGGGTCCCGCCAAATTGCCTGTCGACGGCCGTTTCGTAGCCACAGGCGAAGTAATCAAGTTTGACGGTTTTCTCAAAGTATATATGGAGGGCCGCGATGACGAGGAGGCTGACAGTGAGCAGTCGTTGCTTCCGGACGTTGCCGCCGGAGAGGTGCTCAGACCGGGCGACATGACCGCTGCGCAGCGTTTCACCTCACAGCCGTTGCGCTACACCGAGGCATCGCTTGTCAAGAAAATGGAAGAACTCGGCATCGGCCGTCCGTCGACCTACGCCCCTACAATATCAACCATACAGCAGCGCGAATATGTGGAGCGAGGCGACCGTCCCGGCACTCAGCGCGAAGTGTCGGTGCTCACGCTGCGCGACGGCAAGATATCGCGCCGCACCGTCACCGAGACCGCAGGCGCCGAGAAAGGCAAACTCATGCCGACCGATATAGGCGTGGTGGTCAACGACTTCCTTACCGAATATTTCCCCGATATCCTCGATTATAACTTCACAGCGAGGATTGAGCAGAAGTTTGACGACATAGCCGAGGGTCAGCTTGTGTGGAACGATGAGATTGCCAGCTTCTACAAGGATTTCCATCCGGTGGTCGACAACGCCATGTCAATGCGTCTGGAGCACAAGGTCGGCGAGCGCGTGCTCGGCACTGACCCTGTCTCAGGCAAGCCTGTCAGTGTCAAGATAGGCCGTTTCGGACCGCTCGTGCAGGTCGGCGAAGGCGACAAGGATGAAAAGCCGCGTTTCGCATCGCTGCTCAAAGGCCAATCGGTGCAGACCATCACTCTGGAGGATGCCCTGAAACTGTTTGAATTCCCTCGTCTTATCGGTGAATACGAAGGTGCCGACGTCACGGTTGCCGTAGGCCGCTTCGGACCCTACATAAAGCATGCCGGCGCTTTCACTTCCATACCCAAGGATATCGCGCCCGAGGAAATCACCATCGACCAGGCTATATCACTGATCGACGAAAAGCGCTCGGAGGCACAGAAACGTATCGTTAGGACATTTGACGAGGATGCCGACGTGCAGATATTGAACGGACGCTACGGAGTGTATATCGCCTGCAACAAAAATAACTACAAGATACCCAAGACGGTGACCGACCCCGCCGCGCTTACCCTCGAGGAATGCCGCGAGATAATAGCAGCGCAGGACGCCGCCCCCAAAAAGGCTCCCCGCCGCGCCGCACGCAAAAAATAATTTGAAATGAAACCACTTAAAGCAAAACCGGGAGCGGAGCGTCGTCGCTTTGTTCCCGATGTGATAGAATCATATACTCCGGCCGGCGAGACTCGTCTGCTCGATTTTCTGTTCGCGTCGATGCCGCAGCGCAAGCGCACCACAGTCAAGGAGCTTCTGCGCCACAATCAGGTGAAGGTCAACGACGAGGTCGTCACGCAGTTTGACCTGCCTCTGAGCACGGACGATACGGTATATGTGAACCTTACGCGCGAGTTCCCGCGGTTTTACAACCGTCGTCTTAAGATTGTGCACGAGGATGAGGATGTCATCGTTGTCAACAAAGGCTACGGACTCCTGTCGATGGGCAATGACAAAGTGAAGGAAGGCACCGCCTACTCCATACTCAAGGAGTATGTCAAATGGGTCGACCCGCGTCAGAAAATATTTATCGTGCACCGTCTCGACCGCGACACTTCCGGACTGATGATGTTTGCCAAAAATGTGAAAGCCAAGGAGTCGATGCAGCACAACTGGAACAATATGGTGCTCAACCGCACGTATGTGGCCGTTGTGGAAGGCACTGTCGAGAATGACGAGGGGGTGATACGCACTTATCTGGCCGAAAATTCAAAATATGAAGTCTACGTCACCGAAAATCCCGCCGAAGGGCAGCTCGCGGTCACACGCTACAAGGTGCTGCGCCGCAAGAACGGATACACTCTGATGGAGCTTGAACTCGACACAGGCCGCAAAAACCAGATACGAGTGCACATGAAGCATATAGGCCACCCCATCACCGGCGACCGCCGTTATGGCGCAGCCTCGAGTCCGATACACCGCCTGGCTCTGCATGCGCGCACTCTGCGTTTCGTGCATCCCGTAAGCCGTCATGAAATGAATTTTTCAACTCCGGTTCCCGCTTCTTTTCTAAAGATGGTGAACTGACGCCAATATCCGACAACACACTAATCTCATAATTTGAACCGATGAAAACATTACACATTCTTGCAGCCGCTGCAATAGCTGTCGGCATTGCCTCCTGTTCGGGACGGCCTGAAATAAGTTACATGCCAGCCGTTGCCGATGGCGACAAAAACTGGGGACTTATCGATGCCAGAGGCGATTTTCTTTTCACCGACGAGTTCGAAAACCGTCCGTCAGCTGTTGTCAACGGATATTTCTTTGTCGAGGAGGGCGATGGCTATTCGGTTTACAAAGCCGAAAAGTCTCCGCGTCCGGTGGGTGACCTTACCGGTCTGAAAGACTGCGGTTTTTTCAACGACGGTGTGATGGCGGTGGTGCACCCCGGAGAGCATATAACGTTTGTCGACGACAAGGGTAACGTGAAATTCACTCTTGATGATGTCGACGGCGTTTCAGTTGAGGCTGCCGCCAACATGTTTGTCAACGGACGCTGCGCATTCCGCACTTCTGATGACAAATGGGGAGCTGTCGACGCTCAGGGCAACGTTGTCATCGAGCCGAAATATGAAGATATGATGACTTTTGTTTCCGACGAGGCTCTCGTAAAAGATATTAATTCCGGCAAATGGGTCATAATTGACCGCAACGGAAATGAAATAGCCGAAATCAATAGAGATATATCAGCGTCAGGTTTTTTTATCGACGGTTACACCTGTGTGGAGATTGAAGATGATGATGACTCCCGATATGCCATGGTGGATACGAAGGGTGAGCTGACGATGCTTCCGCGCTCGGTGCGTGAAGTCTATGTCTGGAATGACCGATATGTAGTGTTTGCCAACAGTGACTATAAGGCCGGTGTCATGACATTTGACGGCGAGATAAAAGTGCGGGCCAAGTATGACGGAATTGAATTGCTTGCCAATGGAAAATTTCTCGCAGGGCGTGACGGTAAGGTAATGTATGTCAATGTCAACGGAGACACAGAGAGACTTCGCGACAATACGAATTCTGCAATTGGCTATCCATATACCCTTAGCAAGATTTTTGATTTCGGGTTCGAACTTATCACAAGAGACAATGATGACGACGAATATGAGATGTGCGACTATTCAGGCGAGACGCATGGCGATGATATGGAGAGATACAAAGGACATGTGTATCTGAATACGGTCTATTCCGACTATTATGATTATGATGCTGTCACACGCAACCTGCTCAGCTTGTTTGACGCCAATGGTCTGAGCGCATATCCGTTCGGATCGCTGATGAGCCGTTATGTCGATTCGTCGCGTTCTACCGAATGGTATCGTGGCGACCTTTCGCTCAGTGTCAATCTGAGTACTGATTTCAGGTATTTTTATGTGTCGTCGCTCACACTGGGTTCCGACAACAATATCGTGTATGACTCCACTCCCTATGCCTCATATTACACCTGGAGCTTCAATCCCGAATCGCGTGTCGACTCCTTCACTCTTGCATTGAAATTCTATTCCGGCAAATACCGCGAAGATCTGCCTGAGCGTCTGGCGGACGCCCTAAGCTCGAAATATGGCGTTAGTTTTGGCGGAGACAACAGTGTGACCGGCAACGGCTACGATACCGTTACGCTCAAGATATCCAGAAGCGGCTGGGGGGGTGCTCCCGCGTCGCGGAATGTCGAGATTGTCGACTCTGCTGCTGTCGACTCATGCGTCGTCGTAGACGTAACATGGGCCGCTGATTCTGCCATGTCCATGTAAGACTGAAAGTCGGTAAAATAATATAATTATTGATATCTGATGAACGAACGTCTGCGGATATGGCTGATGGCTGCGGTTGTGGCGATAACATTTTTTATCAACAACCGCACGTTGCAACCCGACATCATGGAGTCGCGCAACCTTGTGACGGCGCGCGAGATGGTGGAGACGGGTCAATGGCTCGTGCCGACCATGAACGGCGAGCTGCGTCTTGAGAAACCGCCGTTGCCCACCTGGGTGTCGGCTGTGGTCGAAAGCGTCAGTCCCGACGACATAGCCGCGCAGAGGGCTGTGGCATCGCTTTTCGGCGTCATGCTGGTGGTGTTTTTCTATCTGCTCTGCCGCGATATCTTCAAGGTCGACCCGGTCATAGCTGTCATATTGCTGTGCACCTGCTACCAGTTCATGCTGATGGCGCGCACCGTGTCGTGGGATATCTACACCCACGGTTTCATGCTTGGCGCGATATATTTCATGGCTATGGCTGTCAGGGAGCGAGGCCGTCAGTTGGGACGTTTCTGTCTTGCCGGCGTTTTTGCCGGACTGTCGGTGATGAGCAAAGGCCCGGTGTCGCTGTTCGCCCTGTTTCTGCCCTTTGTGATGGCATGGGGACTGTTCGGACGCCAGTCAATGCGCGGCAAATGGGGCTCAGTCGGCGTGATGGCGCTTGTCACTATAGTGGCCGGCTGCTGGTGGTATGCATATATCCATATATTTCATGCTGATGAATGGCAGGCTGTCATGGCTAAGGAGACAGGCTCGTGGCTCAACCGCAATGTGCGTCCGTGGCATTATTACTGGAGATTTTTCCTTGAGGCCGGAGTGTGGGCGTTGCTGCTCGTGACCGCTACGGTGATGGTGCTCCGCCGCGGTTTCCGTGGCGACAGGGAGCGCCTTGTGCCGGTGATGTGGATGCTGTTCTGCCTGCTGCTGCTTTCTTGCATGCCTGAGAAAAAGACACGTTATCTGCTGCCGCTGCTCATTCCTGCGGCTGTGGTGATGGCTCAGGCTGTAGGCTTATGGTGCGCGTCGTTCGCCGCGCGCAGCAGTGCCGATCTGTCGCTCTACCGACACAGCGGCGGAGGTGCGCCGGCGTGGCCTTTCCGCCTCAATGCCGGATTGCTTGCGGCGGTGTGTCTCGCCATACCCGTGATATCGTTTCTGCTGGCCTTCCGCAAGGATGTCATGACGCTGCCCGCATGGTGCGCGGTGGCAGTGGTTTCGCTTGGCGCAGCGTGGCTTCTGGTGCGCGCGGCAATCAGGTTGCGCCCGCTGACGATGGTATATACTGTCGGCGGCTATTACTCGCTGCTTGTGCTGTTTGCATTTCCCGTTGTCGGCAGTTTCATAAACGGCACGACTATGCAGACTATAACCGCGGCCGTCAACGCGCCGCAGATGAAGCACTATCCGCTCTATTCGCCCGAAGGGGAGGAGTTGCGCATCGAGATGGTCTATCAGGCGCGCCGCAATATACGTCCGCTCGCACTCGACTCGGCCGATGAGGTGATGTCGCGGCTGCCTATGATACTGATGACGCATGAATATGCCGGCGAACGTCTGCCTGCAGAGGTTCTTAACCGGGTCGACACTGTGGCGCTCGGCGAGTTCGACTGCAACAAGCGTCCGAAAGGCACACGCAGGCATTCCCCTCTGTTTGTCTACCGACTGACTCTATTAAAGCACGCGACGGAGCGTGCCGACTCTATAACCAATCATACCGATAATGTTTCTGCAACCCAACAAAACAGGTGATTACGATTTTACGATAATCGTACCCGTATATAACGAGGAGGACAACATGGCGGCCGTCGAAAAGCGTCTGGCCGACTATCTTCCGACAGCTTCACGACGCGCATGCGTGCTGTTTGTCAATGACTGCTCGACCGACAACTCGCTCGCGCTGATAAAGGATATCTGCGCGCGCAACGACCATTTCTATTATATCTCGTTCGTGCGCAACGGCGGACTGTCAGCAGCCCTCAAAGCCGGCATAGACTATGCCTGGTCTCCTCTTGTGGGCTATATTGACTCCGACCTGCAGACCGCTCCCGAGGATTTCAATCTTCTTCTTGCCCATGCCGATGAGGCAGAGCTTGTCACAGGCATCCGTGCCGACCGCAAGGACACCGGTTTCAAGAAACTGCAGTCGAAGATAGCCAACGGTTTCCGTCGCTCTATGACGCATGACGGCGTGGCCGACACAGGATGTCCGCTCAAGGTGATGCACACCGATTATGCCAAGAGGGTGCCGTTTTTTACCGGCATGCACCGTTTTCTGCCCGCGCTCATACAGTTGCAGAGGGGCAGGGTGATGCAGATGCCGGTGCGCCATTTCCCGCGGGTGGCCGGCAAATCGAAATATCATCTGTGGAACCGGCTCGCCGGTCCGTTTAAGGATTGTTTCGCCTACCGGTGGATGCGCAAGCGCTATATCAACTATGACATTGAAGGTGGCAATCTATAGTTGACTGCCACGGAGAAAAGTATGAAGCGATATTTCATAAAACTCAGCTATGACGGCGCGGCATATCACGGCTGGCAGGTGCAGCCGGGCGCGGTGACCGTGCAGCAGTGTGTCGAGGAGGCTTTGGGCAAAGTGCTCAGACGGCCGACTCCGGTAGTGGGGGCAGGACGCACAGATGCCGGAGTCAACGCGCGCGTCATGGTGGCTCATGCCGATATGCCTGAGGATATTGTCGAGAAAGACAAAGCCCGGTTGCTGCGCTCGCTCAATTCGCTTACGGCACGCGACATTGCCTTTCACGATATCGTCGAGGTGGCGCCCGACGCGCATGCCCGTTTCGATGCCCGCCGCCGCACCTACCGCTATTTCGTGCATCATGGCTGCGACCCGTTCATGCGGCATTATTCGCTCAATATAGCACCTCTTGATTACACGGCTATGAACGAGGCTGCCGCGTTGCTCACCGAGGTTGACGATTTCACATCTTTTGCAAAACTGCATGCCGATACGCGCACCAATATATGCAGGGTAGACTCCGCGGTGTGGGTCAAGGCATCGGCTCAGCCGGCAGCCGCGGGCATGATCTGTGGTGACGGCACGATGGCTTCCGGCATCGGCGGGCAAGGATGTCAGTATTATTTTGAAATCAGTGCCGACCGCTTTCTGCGCAATATGGTGCGTGCCGTTGTCGGCACGCTCGTTGAGGTAGGCCGCGGTAAAATGACGCTCAGGCAGTTTAAGGAAGTTATAGAGCGACGAAACCGCTGCGAGGCAGGCACTTCCATGCCGGGCAACGCTCTCTTTCTCTGGAACGTGGAATACTGATAAACTTTGAATAAAAACAGCATCGCGTCTGCGTTTTCAATGGCAAATGCCGCCATTGAAAGCGCAGACGCGATGGTTATAATGCCGGAGCAGGATATCTTAGAAGATTATTTTCTCTGATTTGTTGCCTTGACGCTTTATGTAAAGCTGTCCGCTGACGGGATGCGCAGTCTGTATGCCCTGCAGATTGTAGTAGATGACAGGAGCGTCAGAGAGGTCGTCGGCTTCCACGGCGTCGACACCTGCGGAGGGCAGTGTTATTTCGAGCTTACGTCCGTAGATTGCGGCCGGCGAGGTGAGTATCTTGGCTGCGAGCAGGTTGTTGTCGGCAGTTCCTTCGTCAAAGGTTATCACGCCGTCTTTCATCTTGCCCCAGAGCGATTCGGGCACCTGGTCGGCTGAATAGCCTTCGTTGAGCCAGTCGTGAGCCTCTGAATAGAGCACCAGCGGATAGCTTCCGTAGAAGAAGCCGCAGTCGGAATATTCGACATGCACGCGTTCGGGGTCGGTGGCGTTGACAATCAGGTAGCCTGTGGCTTTTTTGTCGATTTTCACATTAGAGAAGTTGATGTCCCAGTAGGGAGAGGTCTCGCCGTAGGGGTTGACCAGGCGGTAGAGTCCCGGACGTTCGGTCGACTCCTCAACGGGCACGCTGTAGGTGAATGCCGATTCCGCGAGGTTGAGCCCGAGGTTGTATTTCATGTCAGCCTCGAGGAATTTTGAGATGAAGCCGTCGGTGAATGTGGCGTCGCCCAGCTGTTTCCACTGCGGGTCGTATTTCAGTGCGATGCTGCCGTATTGGTAGGGAGTGCCGTCAGCCTTGTATGTCAGGTATACGAGAGAGTAGTCGCCGGCTTCGTTGTCGAATGCCACCTCATATTTGCCGCTCTTGTCGGCTGTTACGCAGTCGATGGTTCCCGCGTTCATCTGGTTGGCTATCGAGCGGGTGTCGACCGAAGCGCCTGCCGCTATTGTCATTTTTACTTTTGAAAGGTCGTGTATGTCGACATTGAAGATGTAGGCTGCCGAAGAGTCATCAATAGCCTCGAAGTGTCCTCCGGTGAAATCGGGGGTATAGTTTTTGAATTGCGGACCGTGCAGGCGGAGTGTCTCCACACCTTGCGCATTGTCCTGATAGAAAGCGTCGAGGAACGGAATTGTGCCGTCGGGGTAGTGGTAATATGAGTAGATGACAAATGTGCCGGTCTCCTGACGCATGTATGATGCATCTTCATACTGCATCGCGTAGTCGGGATTGTTGGGAAAGTATTTGTCATAATAGGTATATCCGTCGCATAGATATATGTCGGTCTTGGTGCCATAGAGGTCGTATGACTCGATGTATTGGTCGTCGACCCATATCGAGATGTCGTCGGAAGTGGGACCCTGCACGGCATAGTTGGCATTGATGATGAGGTCGACCGGAGCGCATCCGGGAGTTTCGCCGAACATGCCGCATACTTTGAACTGTACGCGGGTAGGGGTGGCGGTGTCGGCACGACGCATCACCTTGAGGTTTTCCATCGGTTTGCGATACCAATACTGTGCGTCGAAAGTGGCGGTCGCGTAGTCTACCCATTCACTCCACTCGGCTGAAGCGTTTAATGACGATAATGCGATGACTGCGGCTGCAGGCAGGATAGAGATTTTTTTCAGTGTCATAACGGTTCTATTTTAGGATTTGCTTTTTTGTTTCATTGCCTTGTTTTATGATATATAGGCATCCGGGCGCGGGGTTGGCGACCTCGATGCCTTGCAGATTGAAATAGCGGGCATGGGCGGCGCTTTCGGCTTCAATTGCCGTTATTGCGCTTGACTGTGGAGGGGTCACGGTAAATCCGGTGGCGTAGATGCCGTAGTTGTCGGCCTCGGAGTAGCAGTTGAGTCCGAAGTGATAGTCGCCGTCGGCTTGCGGAGTAAGCGTGCAGGTGTATTCTTTGAGGGTCTGGTCGTTGAATTCCGGGTGGTCAATCAGCGTGATTCCTGAAGTCATGTCTCTTACGGTCGCACCCTGTGCCACTGCAAGTTTCCAGCTCTCGGAAGAATAAAAATCGCCTTCGTCGCGCACGAACAGCGATATCTTGTAAGATTTGTCAGCCATGAGTGTTATTGCGGGAGAGATAGCCCAGGCGTCGGCATCATTGTCAGAGTCATATTTGCATACAATGCCGTTGTCGCAGCCGGAAAGAGTCTTTTCAGCATCAGTCATGGCAATGAACAGACCGTCGGGAGCGTCGCTCCAGTCAATCCAGTTGTTGCCGGCTCCGGCATTGATTTTCTCCCATGCAGTCATGTCGGAGGAGTAGACGGCTTCGGGTGTGTTGGCCGAGCCAAGCATCGGAATCAGTAAAAGTGCGTAGTAAATTTTTTTCATAAGCAGATGTATTTTTGATGAATAATGCTGAGCGACAATGTTAGGTTGTTGCGCAAATATATGTATAAATTTACAAAAACACCAAATTTGTAGGCATAAATTTTCAATTCCGAACACTTTTGTAACAAAATGCCCGTAATTGAATGTAATATATATGCAGAAATATTGTAGCGATGAGGCGGCGTCCGGCTGCTGTCGCTATCGCTTGCGATGCCAGAGCATCAGGTTGCGTGTATAGGCTATGAGGCCTACTCCCTGGCCGAGTATCAGCACCGGATCGTGGCGGAAGATGGCATAGCTGACTATTATCAGGCTGCCTGTGAGTGATATTATCCAGAACCCGCCGGGGAGCTCAGACTCTCCGCGGCGGCGCGAGTAGAGCCACTGGTATATGAAACGGAAGGTGAAGATTATCTGGCCGGCCGAACCGTAGATGACCATCCACAGCGGTATGTCGTCGTTGCCGAAAAATCTGTCGACGGCCGCTCCGGCGTCGTGAGCCACAGGCACGATGAGCGCGAGCGGCAGCAGCATGACTGCAACGCGCAGCGGTGCGGGCACTTTGTGCCACACACCCTTGATGTTGAGGTTCCAGATGTAGATATAATAGGCGATGACCTGACCCATCACTATAGCGAAATCATCGCGCAGCCACCCGTAGAAGCACAGCAGGCACGAGGCTATGAGCGACAGAACCCAGAAAAGGGTGGGAGAGAGCACACGGCGCGCTCTCTCCGACATTATCCATTGCACAAGTATTCGCGCCGAAAACAGCGCCTGTGCCAGAAATCCTACTATATATACCATAGCTACAGGCTTGTGACTGCCAGGGCGTGACCACCCCGGTGTGGTTTATCTCTCGAGGTAGGTGTAGCCGTAGAGTCCCGAACGATAGGTTGAGAGGAATTCTCGTCCCTCTTCGGGTGAAATCTTGCCGGCTTTCATCGATGCCGTTACCCATGTCTCGACGTTGCGCACGAGTTTCTTGGGGTCGAACTGCACATAATCGAGCACCTCGGCCACTGTCTCGCCGTCGATTATCTTGTCAATCTCGTAGCGGTCTTTGTACACGCTGATGTGCACGGCGTTGGTGTCGCCGAAGAGGTTGTGCATGTCGCCGAGGATTTCCTGATAGGCTCCGGCGAGGAACACTCCCAGATAGTAGGGCTCGCCCTGTCGCATCGGGTGGAGCATCAGGAAGTCGGAGCTGCCTCCCTGCACGGATATGAAGTGGGCTATCTTTCCGTCGGAGTCGCATGTCATGTCCTGCAGCGTGGCCATGCGTGTGGGCTTCTCGTCAAGGCGCGAGAGCGGCATGACGGGGAAGAGCTGGTCGATGGCCCAATGGTCGGGCAGCGACTGGAAGAGTGAGAAGTTGCAGAAATATTTGTCGGGAAGCATGCGTGCCACCTTGCGTAATTCCTCGGGAGCATGCTTCATCGTCTGTGCGATGTCGCCGACTTCGCGGGCTATCGACCAGAATAGCTTTTCGACCATGGCGCGTGTGCGCAGGTCGATGAGGCCGAGTGAAAAGAGGTCAAGAGCCTCTTCGCGTATCTGAAGCGCGTCGTGCCAGCTTTCGAAGAGTCGGGGCTGCGAGAGCTTGTCCCAGATGTCGTAGAGCTCACGCACGAGTTCATGCTCGTCGGCCGAGATCTCTTCGTTGTCTTTCCACTGTGGCAGGGTTGTGGTCTCGAGCACCTCAAACACGAGCACCGAGTGGTGGGCGGTCAGCGAGCGGCCGCTTTCGGTTATTATATTGGGCTGCTTGAGGCCGTTTTTCTCGCATGCGTCGACGAGGGAGTAGACGGCGTCGTTGGCATATTCCTGTATGGCATAGTTCATCGATGACTCCGACGCCGAGTTGCGGGTGCCGTCGTAGTCGACGCCGAGACCGCCGCCTATGTCGACGAAATCGATGTCAAAGCCGTTTTTCGACAGCTGCACGTAAAATTGCATAGCCTCTCGCAGCGCGTTTTTGATGAAGCGTATTTTGGTGATCTGGCTTCCGATGTGGAAATGTATCAGTTTGAGACAGTCTTTCATGTCGCGGCGTTCGAGGTAGTCGAGCGCTTCGAGAAGTTCGGATGAATTGAGCCCGAATTTAGAAGAGTCGCCCCCCGAGTCCTCCCATTTGCCGGCACCGGTGCTCGACAGCTTGATGCGTATGCCTATGTTGGGGCGTATCTTGATGCGGCGCGATATGTCGGCGATTAGTTTGAGCTCGTTCATCTTCTCGACCACGAGATAAATGCGGCGACCCATCTTCTGGGCGAGCAGAGCCAGCTCGACGTAGTTGGCGTCCTTGTAGCCGTTGCATATTATCAGGGCGTCGTCGGCTATGTTGGTGGCGAGCACGGCGTGGAGCTCAGGCTTTGAGCCGGCCTCAAGCCCTATGTTGAATTTCTTGCCGTGGCTTACGATTTCCTCTACAACCTGGCGCATCTGGTTGACCTTGATGGGATAGACAATGAAGTTCTGAGCCTTGTAGCTGTATTGCTCGGCGGCGCGTTTGAAGCAGTTGGAAATCTTCTCGACGCGGTTGTCGAGAATGTCGGGAAAACGCAACAGCACGGGCGCAGTGATGTCGCGCAGCTGCAATTCGTCCATCACCTCCTTGAGGTCGACCGATGCATAGCCTTCTTTGGGGCAAACGGCCACATGACCGCGGTCGTTGATGGTAAAATACTGGCGGCCCCAGCCCTTGATGTTGTAAAGCTCGGCGCTGTCCTCAACTTTCCACTTTCTCATTTGTCTGTATATTTATTTAATATTAAGTATAAAACCGGAGCGCAAATTTAGTAAAAAAAAGAATGTAAAGGTCAAATCGCGCCATAAAAATGAATTTACACGGAATATATTACAACAGAGTAGCGCCGCGCATGCGACGTGGTGGCGTGGGGTGAATGGCCGTTATCCGGTGTAATGTCTTTGTAATATGCGCAAACCCTCTGTTTGAACGGCTATTGAGCCTCGTTAAGAAATTTTTACATTTGCGTTTGGCTAAAAATCACAGCATTTAGTAATTTTGCATTGCAAAAAGTAGGTCATTTACAACAAAATGATTAACTTTGCAGCGCAAAACAAGTAAGTAGAAACTATTAATATTTTTTTAAATTTAAAATTTACGACTATGTCAGAAATTGCATCTCGTGTTAAATCAATAATTGTAGACAAACTCGGTGTTGATGAAAATCAGGTAACAGAAGCTGCAGCTTTCACTACCGACCTCGGTGCTGACAGCCTTGACACCGTAGAGCTCATCATGGAGTTCGAAAAAGAATTCGGCGTTACAATTCCCGATGATGAAGCAGAGAAAATCGCTACTGTAGGCGACGCTATCAGCTACATCGAAAAAGCTCAGTAATCTGCTTCAGACAGATTATTGGCTGAGATATAATTATTGTTGACACAATCTTATACAATATAGAATAATGGAGTTAAAAAGAGTTGTAGTGACAGGCATGGGTGCCATCACTCCTATTGGCAATGACGTCGACACGGCGTGGGAAAATGCCAAGAACGGTGTGTCGGGTGCCGGTCCTATCACGCATTTCGACGCTTCAAAGTTCAAAACCCAGTTTGCCTGCGAAGTCAAAGACTTTGACGGCAACGCTTACTTCGACCGCAAGAAGGTGCGCACCCTCGACCTCTACGCGCAGTATGCGCTGGTCGCTGCCCGCCAGGCAGTCGAAGATTCAAAAATCGAGGAGGATCCCAATGTCAACCGCGACCGTATCGGCGTGATTGTTGCAGCAGGTATCGGCGGTCTCCACACTTTCGAGGAGGAAGCCGGCTACTATGCTCTCAACGAGGACAAGGGTCCGAAATTCAACCCCTTCTTCATCCCCAAGATGATTGCCGACATCGCATCGGGTCATATCTCGATGGAATATGGCTATCATGGTCCCAACTTCGGCACCGTGTCGGCCTGCGCGTCATCTAACAATGCCATCATCGACGCATTCAACCTCATCCGTCTGGGCAAAGCCGACGCTATCGTTACCGGTGGCGCCGAGGCTGCTATCTTCCCTGCCGGTGTGGGCGGTTTTACTTCGATGCACGCATTGTCAACCCGCAACGACTCTCCCCAGACGGCATCCCGTCCGTTCAGCAAGAGCCGCGACGGTTTCGTGATGGGTGAAGGTTCGGTTGTGCTCGTGCTTGAAGAACTTGAACATGCTCTGGCCCGCGGAGCCAAGGTATATGCTGAGGTAGCCGGCGGCGGCCTTTCTGCCGATGCCTACCACCTCACCGCGACCCACCCCGAAGGTCTGGGTGCGATTCTGGCTATGCGTAACGCTCTCGAAGATGCCAACATGAAGCCCGAGGATATTGACTATATCAATGTGCACGGCACTTCCACCCCCGTTGGTGATATCTCTGAGATCAAGGCCATCAAGGAAGTGTTCGGTCAGCATGCCTACGACCTCAATATCTCATCGACCAAGTCGATGACCGGACACCTTCTCGGTGCAACCGGTGCCCTTGAGGCGATGTTCTCGGTCAAGGCCGTTCAGGAAGATATCGTTCCTCCCACCATCAACCACGAAGATGGTGACGAGGATGAAAATATCGACTATAACCTCAACTTCACATTCAGCCGCGCTCAGGAGCGTCCCGTTCGTGCCGCCCTCTCCAACTCGTTCGGTTTCGGAGGTCACAACGCAACGGTGATTGTGAAGAAATTCGAGAAATAAATATCCGGCAGGGTCTTTCCGGCCTTTGGATATCTCATAAAAAATGTGAGCCGCAACAACTGCGGCTCACATTTTTTATCTGTCTATGCCTGACGGCTGTGCAGACGTCAGTCGATATTGGGATTGATGCTGTGCCATTCGGAGATGGGAGGCAACACGCCGAGCGCAATCACCTCGTCACGCAGTTTGCACAGATGGTGATAGCTTTGATTGAGCTCGGCCTTCTCTTCGGGCGTGCCCTCCACCTCTTTGTAGTGGACGCCGTTGCGGTCGAGGGTAGTCTCCATCGCCATCATGATATGGTTGAAATGGCCGTTGTTGACGTATGTGCCAACGGGCCAGCGGAACGGTTTGCCACCCATTGCGGCTGCTATCATCTCGATGGAAAGGTAAGCCGGGCTCTGGAACGATGAACGTCCGCGAAGGTCGATGATATGCTTTCCGCCCTGAATGACACGCTGTTTCATCTCCTCCCATTCCTGACGCGGGAGAGCTTTCGTGCCGATGATTTCTGTCAGAGGCTGTCCGTCTACGGTGGTTGTGGAGGCGTATACTGCCATCTGTTCGCCGTGGCCGCCGTAGGTGCGTGAGTTGACAATCTTGTCGGCTGGTATCTTGAAATATCGCGCGAGTTCATGACGCAGGCGGGTGCTGTCGAGAGCTGCGAGTGTCGACACCTGCTGCGGTTTCAGGCCGGAGTAGATAAGAGTTATCAGTCCGGTGATGTCGGCAGGATTGAACACAACTACGATATGTTTCACCTCTGGACAGTATTTGCGCACATTCTTGCCGAATTCCTCGGCTATCTGCGCGTTTCCTTTGAGCAAATCCTCACGTGTCATTCCAGCTTTACGGGCAGCGCCACCGCTGCTGACAATGTAGCCGGCACCGGTGAATGCCTCTGCCACGTCGTCGGTAAAAGTAAGGTTGATGCCTTCGAAGCCGCTGTGGTAAAGCTCTTCGGCAACGCCCTCAAGTGCAGGACGGTAGGGGTCGTAAAGGCAGATGTTGGGAGTCAGTCGCATCATAATAGCGGTCTGTGCCATGTTTGAGCCGATCATGCCGGCCGCACCGACAATCACCAGTTTGTCATTGGTTAAGAAATCCATAATATTTAAAATTTATTCGGTTTGTTCAATTGTAAAGAGTTTGCATCGATTTAAATATATAACATGGCATCTGCGCGTTTGTTCATGGTCATAATATCGTAATATATTGGCAAAATGACAGTTGAATGGTAAAAATTTCGGAAAAATGCTTTGTGTTTCTAAAATTATGCCTAACTTTGCATGTATAAAATCAAAAAATAAGCTAACATATACGTCTTTAAACCTATAATGTAATGGAAAAAATTGACAATCTCGACCGTAAGATACTCAAGATAGTGATGCAGAACGCGCGCATACCCTCAAAGGATGTCGCGGTGGAGTGCGGAGTGTCGCGTGCGGCGATACATCAGCGCATCCAGCGCATGATTGACCTGAAGGTGATAACCGGCTCGGGATATTACGTTAACCCCAAAGATCTGGGATTTTATACATGTACATTCATAGGTGTCAATCTTGAGCGCGGCGCGCTTTACCGCGAGGTGGTGCCCGAACTGCGCCGTATTCCCGAGATTACCGAATGCCATTTCACCACCGGTCCCTACACAATGCTCATCAAGCTCTTCGCGCGCGATAACGAGCATCTTATGGATCTGCTCAACAACAAGATACAGAATATCCCCGGAGTCACCGGCACGGAGACTCTGATTTCCCTCGACCATTCCATCCACCGTCATCTTCCCATCTACGCCGAATAAGACCTGCGACTTTAAATGACGTATATCGTTATATCGCTGATAGTTCTGTCGTTGTCAGTAGTGGCGACGCTATTCTATCGTGCTGTTAACAAGGGGTTGTCGTCAAGTTCCCGCCACCAGCAACTGACGCGGTTGACGATAGCGTCGGTCATAGCCATGTCGCCGTGGCTTCTTGCCGGCCGGTTGCCGTGCGGTATTCCCATGTTGCTGACGGCGACAGTGAGCATCATGTGGTGCATCACATATCCGCTTATCTATCATCTTTCCAATCGGCGCACATCGTCGGAATATGACAATCAGATGGATATAGCCATGGGGCTGTATCTTTTCGGTCTGATGTCGGCGATCTTTCTTGCGCTTGGCGGTGTGCCTGTGGCGGCTGCAATCATAGTCGGTGCGATAGAGTCGGTAATGCGCGTGCTGATACTCTCTCAGTGGGTCTATTATCTGATGTATGGCGAGTGTATAGGCTTCAGTGGCATGACGATAGTGCAGGCGACAAATATCAATGAAGTAATTGAGTTCGCACGTTCCTACAATCCGTTTGGCGTTGCTGCGGTATTGTTGCTGCTCGTCGTGGAGGCGGCGTTGCCGTTTGTGGTCAATCTTGTGTGGGGAGCGGACGGCTTTGCATTGCCGTTATGGGTGATGATGGCCGAAGGCGTTGCAGTCGTGGCGTTGCTTTGGCTGATATTCGCCGGGCGAAAGGCGCCGGCAAAGCGTTGCGGCATTGTGGCGCTATATCGCGTGATACTCGATTATCGCCGGAAGAATTCACTCTATACCGCCGGTGCCTCGCGCCGGATGCAACGGCTCGTAGTCAGTCCGCTCGTGCCAGACGAGCCTTCCCCGCGAACGATTGTGATGGTTATCGGAGAGTCGGCCAACCGCGATTTCATGAGCGCGTTCACATCGCTCGACCGAGAGAATACGCCTTGGCTTTCCGCTCTCAAGAAGAGTGAAAACACAGTTTTGTTCCCCAATGCATATTCATGCGCGATGGTGACGGTTAACTCTCTCGAGCGGGCCCTGACAGAACGTAATCAATATAATGACAAGGAATTTTTTGACTCGGTATCGATTATCGACATAGCGCACAAACTGGGATATAAAGTGCACTGGTATAGCAACCAGGGGCATCTCGGCTCATTTGACACACCGGTGACACTTGTTGCCGACACCGCTGATGTGGCCCGCTGGACCGACCAGCAGCTAAACAAGGTGCCTTACGACGAGACGTTACTGCAATTTCTTGATGAGGTGGACCCGTCATGCAATAACTTCGTGGTAATACATCTCAAAGGGAGTCATTTCAATTTCTCGAGCCGCTATCCTGCAGAGGCTGCGATGTGGACGCCGGGCCGGGATGAGGACGCCAATGTGGTCAGCTATCTCAATTCGATACATTATACAGACAGCGTGCTACGCAGCATCCATGACTATGCCGTGTCGCGGCTCAATCTTGACGCGATGGTCTATTTTTCCGACCACGCCACTATACCCGACCGCACGCGCACACCCGGCTTCATGGGCTTCGGCATGACACGCATACCCCTGTTCGTATGGCTTAGCGACCGTTATCGCAGCAATCATCCGCTGCGCGATAAGGCTCTGCATGCCAATGCTATGCGTTATTTCACCAACGACCTTGCATACGAACTTATGTGCGGCCTGTTTGATATACAATCCGACAATTTCGACGAGTCAGGCTCACTTGCCTCTGATAAATATAAATACACCCGCGACATGCTGCTCACCTATGACGGCACTGTGCGCATAGCTGACGATCATACCGATGAATAAACCGAAAGTTACAGTAGTGACCGTGGTGCGTAATGCGCCTGCGGCTTTGCGCGTCACAGCCGGGAGCGTGCTGTCGCAGACCTACGGCAATTTGGAATATGTCATAGTCGACGGGGCGTCGACCGACGGCACGGCTGATTTTGCCCGCTCGCTCGGCGACAAGGTAGACGTGCTTATATCCGAGCCTGACAAAGGCATTTACGACGCTATGAACAAAGGTGTGCGTGCGGCTTCGGGCGAATGGGTGATATTCATGAACGCCGGCGATACGTTTTACAGCGCCGACACTATAGCGCGTGTATTTGACTCAGCCGACTACTCCGGCTGCGGGGTGGTCTACGGTGATGTCGCAAAACGTAATGCCGAGGGAGAGCTTGAGGTGAAGAAAGCGGATGCGCCATGTAATTCCCACCGCATGTTTTTCTGTCACCAGAGTGCATTCTATCGCCGCAGCGATATACTGGCGGAAGAATTCGATATATCGCACCGTATGTCGGCCGACATACACCAGGTGAAACGCCTCTATAAGAAAGGAGTAAAGTTTTGTCAGACGGATATTCCGGTCGCAGTGTTCGATACGGGAGGTGTGTCGAATGTGCGCCGCAGCGCCGGACTGCGCGACAATATTTCAGTGGTGTGCGAGCTTGACGGGTTTGTCGACCGCATGCGTCTGCTGCCCAAACTCTATGTGCCTTATCTGATGTGCCGTCTGCGCGGCAAATGATGCTCAGCTCATTTGAGCGGCTGCGGGTGTCGATTTGCGATGTCTTGCCCGAAAATTCGTCCGGCATGATTTCGGTGTATGCGCGAAAAGTAAATTTGCGGGAAAAATAATGGATATTCAGCCGAAAATTGGTATCTTTGCACTTTAAAATATAAACACATTTCAAAAGCACAGTCAAAGTGGAAACAAAGTATATTTTTGTGACAGGAGGCGTTGTGTCGTCGTTGGGAAAAGGAATTATCTCGTCGTCGCTTGCCAACCTGCTTATTGCGCGCGGCTATCGTGTTACAATCCAGAAGTTTGACCCGTATATCAATATCGACCCGGGCACACTCAACCCCTATGAGCACGGCGAGTGCTACGTGACAGTCGACGGCCATGAGGCCGACCTCGACCTGGGGCATTACGAACGTTTCACCAATGTCCGCACCACACGTGCCAACAACGTCACCACAGGCCGCATCTATCAGAGTGTCATCGACAAAGAGCGTCGAGGCGACTATCTGGGCAAGACGGTGCAGATTGTGCCCCACATCACCGATGAAATCAAGCGCAATGTCAAGGCGCTCGGCAACACCGGCAACTTTGATTTCGTGATTACTGAAATCGGCGGTACGGTAGGCGATATCGAGTCGCTGCCGTTTATCGAGAGCGTGCGTCAGCTGCGCTGGGAGCTCGGCTCAAACTGCGTGTGCGTGCATCTGACCTACGTGCCCTATATCGCAGCCGCGAAGGAGTTGAAAACCAAGCCCACCCAACACTCTGTCAAGCAGCTTCAGGAAGTCGGCATACAGCCCGATATACTTGTGCTCCGCACAGAGAAACACATCTCGCCCGAGATGCGCAAGAAAATCGCTCTCTTCTGTAACGTCGCTCCCGACGCCGTAATCCAGTCAATCGACGTTCCCTCGATATATCAGGTGCCCATCAAAATGCATGAGCAGCACCTCGACGACCTCGTGCTCAAGCGCGTAGGATTACCCGTTGACGGTGAGCCCGACATGAAGGCATGGCTTCACTTCCTCGACAAGATGGCCTACGCCGAGAAGGAAGTGCGCATCGGTCTCGTCGGCAAGTATGTAGAGCTTCAGGACGCCTACAAGTCAATCAACGAGTCGCTCTTCCAGGCAGCCACCTACAACGATCGCAAACTCAAACTCGAATATATCCACTCTGAAAAACTCAACGACAGCAATGTCGACGAGCGCATGAAGGATCTTGACGGTGTTATCATTGCTCCCGGTTTCGGTCAGCGCGGCATCGAGGGTAAGTTCGTGGCTCTGAAATGGTGTCGCGAACACAATGTGCCCACATTCGGCATCTGCCTCGGCATGCAGTGCATGGTGATAGAGTTCGCACGCAACGTGCTCGGTCTGACCGACGCCAATTCAACTGAAATGGACCATGCCACTCCCTATAACGTGATTGACCTCATGGAGGAGCAGAAAAGCATCTCTAACATGGGCGGCACAATGCGTCTGGGTGCATACGACTGCGTGCTGAGTGACAATTCACGCGCGGCGCAAGCCTACGGAACCACCAAGGTGAGCGAACGCCACCGCCATCGCTTCGAGTTCAACAACGACTACCGCGAGCGTTTCGAGCAGGCCGGCATGAAATGTGTGGGCGAGAACCCCGCCACTCGTCTGGTCGAGGTGGTCGAGATACCGGAAAAACGCTGGTTTATCGGCACACAATATCATCCGGAATACTCATCAACCGTGCTCAGCCCAAATCCATTGTTCCTCAGTTTCGTGAAGGCTGCGGTAGATTACAGCGAAGACAAAAACAAATAAGAACCCCCATAATACATCCATTACGTGAACAGTTCATTTAAGATAGTACTTGTTGCGGCGGCAGTGTTCTTCGGAATGATGCTGCTCAACAAGCCTAAAGAGAAAGAGGCTCAGGAGGCTCAGACAAACGAAGTTGCCGTTCAGGAAAGCGCTCAGGCTTCAATGACAGATGCCGAACTGGCTCTCATTCCGTCAATAGTGAGAGAAATCGGAGTGCGTGACACCACAGGCGGTCGCGAGAGTTTCAGCTACCGCACTGATGCAGTGGCGCTCAATGTAGCTGACGGACATCTTGACGGTACGATAAGTGTTGATTCCTTTACAGTAGCAGTCGACAGCGCTCTGGTGCGTCATTTTCCGGTGGAAATGAATGTCACCCAGCAGGATATGGCCTACAATACTCTTGTCAAGGAACTTAAGGAAATCGGTGTCTACCGCAAGTTTGCCTCGTTGCGCAAGCCGGTGCCCTCGGCCGATACGGTGCGCCTTGAGAATGATGTGCTGGCAATAGAATTTGACGCCCACGGCGGCATCATGTCGAAAGCCACTCTGAAAAAGTATAAGACATACTTTGCGTCGAAAACCGACAAAAACAAGATCGACTCGGCGCAGGTCGAGGTGTTCAGCCCGGCTGACCGCGCGACCTATTGGTTCAAAATCGACTACAACAACAACTATGTTGATACCCATCACCTCTACTTCACCCCCCGACAGGTGAATGACAGCATCGTTGAGATGACGGTCGATCTCGGCGACGGTGCCCGCTGGGGCTACCGCTATACGCTGCCTCAGGGTGAAAGCTATCTGGTGAGGATGGATGTCATTCAGCATAACACTCAGAATGTGCTCCCGCAGAACACTACACAAATGGGCATGGCCTGGAAAATGGAACTGCCCCGTCTGGAGCGCGGTCTGACATTCGAGGAGCGTAACTCGGGTATCTATTACCGTTATTTTGGCGAGACTCCCGACAACATCAACGGCAATTCGTCAAAGACCGAAAAGATTAACCACCGTGTGCAGTGGCTCGCGTTCAAAGACCAGTTCTTCTCCACAATCATGTTGCCGCGCAAAGGATTTGAGTCCGGCGTCGTGCAGCAACAGGCCTATAAGGTGCATCCTGATGCCGAGCATATCAAATTTCTCGCTGCCGACATGGTTGTGCCCTACAGCGCTACCGACGAGATTGCCGCTTCGTTTGACGTGTTCATCGGGCCGAACCTCTATCCGCTTCTCAAGGATATCGACGTGCAGTTAGGCGTTGACGACGGTCTCAGCCTCACGCGTGTGATACCTCTCGGCTGGTCATGGCTGCGCTGGATCAACACTCTGATTGTCATTCCGGTATTCACATTCCTCAGCGGGTTTGTGTCAAACTACGGTATCATCATCCTGCTGCTTACAATATTCATCAAACTGATAATATTCCCCTTCACCTACAAGAGCTACCTGTCGCAGGCCAAGATGCGTCTGCTCGCTCCCGAAATAAAGGAAATCAACGACAAGTATCCCGGCAAGGAGAATGCGATGGTGCGTCAGCAGAAGACCATGGCACTATATTCACGGGCCGGAGCGAGTCCGTTCTCGGGCTGCCTGCCTCTGTTGCTCCAGATGCCTATACTTATAGCAATGTTCTCGTTCTTCCCCTCGTGTATCGAGCTTCGCGGACAGAGCTTCCTATGGGTGCAGGATCTCGCGGCGCCTGACGTTATCTTCACGCTGCCGTTCTCCATACCGTTCTACGGCAAGGAAGTCAGCCTCTTCTGTCTGCTGATGACCGCGACAAATATCGTCTATACCCGCATCAACATGAAAAATCAGCCGTCGTCATCGTCGATGCCCGGCATGAAGTGGATGATGTATCTTATGCCTGTGATGTTCCTCTTCTTCTTCAACAGTTATCCGGCAGCGCTCAGCTACTACTACTTCCTGTCGCTGTTGATTACCATCATCCAGACATGGATATTCCGCCGTTGTGTCAACGAAGAGAAACTCCGCCGCAAGATGGCCGAGAATGCCGCAAGGCCGAAGAAAAAATCAGGCTTCATGGCTCGTCTGGAAGAAGCTCAGCGCAAACAGCAGGCCGCGCTTCGCGAGCAGCAGAAAGGCCGCCGACGGTAAAAAATCACGACTCATGAAGCACAATTCGTGAGTTGATGTGAAAAATTCGGATATTAAACGCTGATAGTGGGAACATTTTCCTCTGTCAGCGTTTTTTTTATTAAAAAACGGCAATTCTTTTTAAAAAATTCCTATCTTTGAAATGACGCTTTGACAAGTCGGCTTCCGCAGAGGGGCCCCTGAAAGAAGAAGAGATCTTACCTTATAAATATAATACGATAAAAACTAAAGAATATGAAAGCCATGATCAGCCCTTTAGCCCATGTCGATGCTTCTGCCAGATTAGGCGAGAATGTCATCGTCCACCCGTTTGCATACGTAGACAAGGATGTCGCGTTAGGCGACGGTTGTGAGATAATGCCTTACGCAAGTGTCATGAACGGCACGCGCATGGGTTGCCGCAACAAAGTGTATCAGGGAGCAGTGGTCGGTGCCGACCCTCAGGATTTCCGGTGGAAAGGAGGCGACTCATATTGCACCATCGGCGATGACAATGTGATACGTGAGCATGTGATAATCAACCGTGGCTTCGAGACGCCCGAAGGCACTCTGATCGGTGACAACTGCGTCATAATGGCCAACAGTCACGTCGGACACGACTGCCGTCTCTCCGGTAAGAGTGTGCTCGGCAACGGTGTCACAATGGCCGGCAACGTGCATGTCGGTGAAAATGTGATACTTTCGTCCAACACCATATTTCATGAAGATTCAAATGTCGGCGACTGGGTGCTTGTCAAAGGCGGCTGCCGCATTTCGGGCAATGTGCCTCCGTATATCATCGTCGCACACAACCCGGTGGCATATTTCGGCGTCAATGCCTACGTGATGCGCAAGCATGGCTTTACCACCGAGCAAATCGACGATATTGCAAAGGCCTACCGCCATGTCTATCAGTCGGGCACATCTGTATTCAATGCCCTCAAACGTATAGAGGCCGACGTAGACCCGTCGGCTCACCGCGACGCCATAACCGATTTCATACGCCGCAGCAATCTGCAGATTGTGGCCGTGCCCGTCGAACTTGAATAAAATAACGTCTTTGTTTACGGAAATTTTGCAAAGCTGATTTGGCCTCCCGATCGGGGCTCAAATCAGTTTTGCATGAATACACCGCGCTTAAGGGGCACACTTTTAAAGAAAAAAATCCTTAATCATTTGCGGGTAAGATGAAAAAAAGTTAATTTTGTAACGCAAAACTGAAATTATGCCCCGGCTGCAGTGGTTTAAACTGCTGTTGTCGGGCGACAATTGATTGTAGACCAATACAATAGCTTGCATAAAATAAGTAATTTATCTATTAATAATCCAAAATCCTCTAAACTTCTATGTGGTTAACAAGCTCATCGATAGGACGGAAGTTTGTCATGGCTCTGACCGGCGCTTTCTTAGTCCTGTTTGTTACATTTCACGTGTTGATGAATGGAGTGGCTTTGTTCTGGCCGACAGCCTACAATGCTGTGTGTGAATTCCTCGGCGCCAACTGGTATGCCCTTATCGGCACTGCCATCCTGGCCGGCGGTTTCATCCTCCATATCCTCTACGCCCTGTGGCTTACCTACGAGAACCGCCGCGCACGCGGCAACGACCGCTATGCCGTGACTTCACGTCCGAAACAGGTTGAATGGTCGTCAAAGAACATGCTCGTTCTCGGTATCGTGGTCGTATGTTTCCTGATCGTGCACCTTTTCCAGTTCTGGGCAAAGATGCAGCTCCCCGAAGTGCTCGGCCTTGAAGGCGAGTTCCCCGGAGCGGCAGGTACACTCTTCATCCAGAAGGCATTCAGCTGCCCCGTCACTTTGATTGTCTATCTTATCGGTTTCGGCGCACTGTGGCTTCACATGACCCACGGCTTCTGGTCGATGTGCCAGTCGTCAGGTCTCAACAACGGCGTATGGATGAACCGCCTGAAAACCATCGGCACAGTATGGGCTACAGTGGTAGTTCTCCTGTTTGCTGTTGAGGCAATCGTGTTCACCGTGCAGGCAAAACGTGGCTACTATACTTCAAACGAGGCTCTGATCGAACAGTATGTCGAGATGGCTCCGGCCTGCAACTGCGAAGGTTGTGAAGGCTGCGAAAGCTGTGACGAATGTGGCTGTGCCGCCGGCAAATGCGCCGAGTCATGCCACCGTTGCGCCACCTTGGCGAAAATCTATGCAGTGTGTGTCGAAGGCTGCGCCGTGAGTGCTTGCGACTCTTCTGCCTGCGGCGACCGCAACGCTTCCGATTCAGTGAGCGATAACTTTAACGAAGGAACATTTTAATTAATCAGTTATGGCAGATATTAAAAATCTCGAAGGGATGATTGACTCGACTCCGATCATGAAAGATTTCGCCGACATCGAATCGGCCGCCCTCCCCGAATATCAGATTGACTCAAAGATACCCGAAGGTCCCGTAGCTGATAAGTGGACCAACTATAAAGCACATCAGAAACTCGTCAACCCCGCCAACAAGCGTAACCTCGATGTAATCGTCGTCGGTACGGGTCTTGCAGGAGCGTCGGCAGCGTCGACACTCGGCGAGATGGGCTTCAACGTGCTCAACTTCTGCATTCAGGATTCACCCCGCCGCGCCCACTCTATCGCGGCTCAGGGCGGTATCAACGCAGCCAAGAACTATCAGAACGACGGTGACTCTGTATATCGTCTTTTCTACGACACTGTAAAAGGCGGTGACTTCCGTTCACGCGAAGCCAATGTCTACCGTCTTGCCGAAGTGTCAAACAACATCATCGACCAGTGCGTGCAGCAGGGTGTGCCCTTCGCCCGCGAATACGGCGGCCTCCTCGCCAACCGTTCGTTCGGCGGCGCACAGGTGTCTCGTACATTCTACGCCAAAGGTCAGACCGGCCAGCAGCTCCTTCTCGGCGCGTATGCTTCGCTCAACCGCCAGATACAGAAAGGCACTGTCAAGTCATACAACCGCCGCGAGATGCTCGACCTCGTCATCATCGACGGCCGCGCCCGCGGTATCATCGTGCGCAACCTCGTGACCGGTAAGCTCGAACGCTATGCCGCCCACGCCGTGGTTCTCGCCACCGGAGGTTATGGCCGCACATTCTTCCTTTCGACCAACGCCATGGGCTGCAACGGCTCAGCCGCTATCCAGGCATTCAAGAAAGGCGCATATCTCTCAAACCTCGCATTCACCCAGATACACCCCACTTGTATCCCCGTGCACGGCGAGGACCAGTCGAAACTCACTCTTATGTCGGAGTCGCTCCGTAACGACGGCCGCATCTGGGTGCCCAAAAAGAAAGAAGACGCAGAGGCTATCCGCGCCGGCAAGCTCAAACCGACCGACATACCCGACGAAGACCGCGACTTCTATCTCGAACGCCGCTATCCCGCGTTCGGTAACCTCTGCCCCCGCGACATCGCATCGCGTGCCGCCAAGGAACGTTGCGACGCAGGCTACGGCGTAGGTACGGGCAACGCCGTATATCTCGACTTCAAATATGCCATCGAACGTCTCGGCGCCGATGTAGTGCGTGACCGCTACGGCAACCTCTTCGACATGTACCAGATGATTTCTGATGACAACCCCTACGAGACCCCCATGCAGATATTCCCCGCCAGCCACTACACAATGGGCGGTATCTGGGTCGACTACGAGCTGCAGACCTCTATCAAGGGTCTTTTCGCCATCGGCGAATGCAACTTCTCCGACCACGGTGCAAACCGTCTCGGCGCATCTGCGCTCATGCAAGGTCTTGCAGACGGTTACTTCGTGCTTCCCTACACCCTTCAGAATTATCTCAGCGACCAGATCAAAGTGCCCCACTTCAAGACCAACACCCCTGAGTTCGCTCAGGCTGAGGCCGACGTCAAGGCACGCATCGAGAAACTGATGAACATCAAGGGTACGAAATCGCCCGATGAAATCCACAAACGTCTCGGTCACGTGATGTGGAACCTCGTAGGCATGGGCCGCACGCTCCAGAGCCTTGTGAAAGCCACTAAGGAAATCGAAGAAGTGCGCAAGGAATTCTACACCGACCTCCGCGTGGTAGGCTCGGCCGACGACCTCAACACCGAGCTTGAAAAAGCTCTCCGTCTGGAAGACTTCCTCGTGATGGCCAAGATGATGGCTATCGACGCCCTCAACCGCAACGAGTCGTGTGGCGCACACTTCCGCGAGGAATACCAGACTGCCGACGGCGAGGCTGCCCGTAACGATAAGGACTATATGTATGTGAGCTGCTGGAAATATACCGGCGACACCGAGAAGCCCATCCTTCTCAAAGAGCCCCTCAAATATGAGGCCATCCAGGTTCAGACACGTAACTATAAATCATAATCGAAACGTCAAACTTATAAGATATTACAACAATGGAACATACAATTTCGGTAAACTTGAAGATTTGGCGTCAGCGCGGTCCCAAGGAAAAAGGCCGTTTCGTCAACTATCAGGTCGACAATGTGTCAACCGGCAGCTCATTCCTCGAAATGCTCGACATGCTCAACCAGCAGCTCGTGGAGAAAGGTGAGGAACCGGTAGTGTTTGATAACGACTGCCGCGAAGGCATCTGCGGTATGTGCTCGCTTTATATCAACGGTCACCCCCACGGACCGGTGCAGGGCATCACTACCTGCCAGCTCCACATGCGCAAATTCAACGATGGCGACACCATCACCATCGAGCCGTGGCGTTCGGCAGCATTCCCCGTAATCCGCGACCTCACTGTCGACCGCAACGCGTTCGACAAGATACAGCAGGCCGGCGGTTACGTATCGTTCAACTGCGGCGGTGCTCCCGATGCCAATGCCACTCCCATCTCAAAAGAGGTTGCCGACGTGGCTATGGACTCAGCAACCTGCATCGGCTGTGGCGCCTGCGTCGCTGCCTGCAAGAACGGTTCTGCAATGCTCTTCGTGTCAGCTAAGGTAAGCCAGTTCGCACTTCTTCCCCAGGGTCAGGTGGAACGCGCACGTCGCGCCCGCGCTATGGTCAAGAAGATGGACGAGCTCGGGTTCGGTAACTGTACCAACACCGGAGCATGTGCGGCAGAATGCCCCAAGAGCATTCCGTTGAGCAACATCGCCCGCCTCAACCGCGAATTTATCAAAGCGAAGTTCAAAGACTAAGCAAAAGTCTATTCAATAAAAAAGGGAGCCGTCAGGCTCCCTTTTTTATTGAATAAATCAGAAAATAAAGTCGTAAAAGTCACTGACGACCTTAACGCCTTGATATTGACAAGCAGTCAATTATGAATTATGAATTGCCGATGGTCACTGTCATGACGAGCGTCGTCGTGCAGCCCAGCGACGATTTGAAGCTGCAAAGCCCGTGATTTGGCACACCATCGGTCGATGATGTGCCGATGTTGACAACCTCGAAACCAAGCGAATGGTAGTGGCCGAACAGATGATATGGAAGCATGTTCATCGGACGCGTCTGCTCGAAGCCCGGAGCATCACCCCAATAGACTACATGCGCAATGCCGGGAGCAATGCGATAAACGATAGCCGCGGCCACATCAACGCCATCATGACTCATGACGAATGAGTCGATATCGATTGCCGCAGCCGTAGCCTCTACCTGAGCGAGCGTCATGGCGAGGTAGTAGCCTTTGGAGGTGCGGTTGGCACGTATAACGGCGTAAGCGCGGGCTATATCGACTTGCGCGAAAGTAAATCCCGCCCGCATGGCGCGGCGATAATTCTTGCGCGCGTTGTGCCTGAGGTGTTTTTCAAAGTCGGGAAACAGTGAAAGGTCATAGTGGAAGTTGAAATCGGCAGTGATGTGCGAAGCCATGTTCATGGCCGTGCCGGCTATCTGCGAAAGCATTGAAGGAGCGACAAACGATGGCGGAAACACAATGCGCAGAGGGGTAGGGGCGAGATATTCCGTGACCTTGCGTAGAAAGCTCTCTACGGTGGCGATACTCGGGTCGTTTCGCCAGGAGATTGCGGACATAGGCGCTGAAAATGGTGTGCGCCATAGACCGTCACGCCGACCGGCGATGAGACCCATCACCGGTGAGCCGGAAGCGTCGCAGCCGACAAGACATTCCACACGCTCTGCGTTGCCGCTGTTGAGCATGTTGAATGCCGCTGAGCCAAACGCCGTTGACGGCTTCGGGAAAAAGCGTTCGAAGTCATCGGGAGTTACGGAAACCAGATTTTCTATCATGAGTGTCGGGGAGTGTCTGTAGCCGGATTTTTATATCAGTGAAAATTCGCCGAAAAAAATGTAATAGAGGTTAATATTTTTTGTAATATTAACGTGTCAAAGTTAATAAAAACCTTTAACAGTTGAAAAAAAAGTGGTAACTTTGTACGAATTTTAGAAGTATAAGAAAATATAGAACCATTTTATGAACGTAATTAAGAAAACCATCGCACTGCCCGATGGCCGCGAGATTACCATCGAAACCGGCAAGCTTGCCAAGCAGGCCGACGGAGCCGTTGAGCTCCGCCTCGGAGCCACGATGCTTCTCGCCACTGTTGTTACCGCAAAAGAAGCGGGCGAAGGGGTCGATTTCATGCCCCTGCAAGTAGAGTACAAAGAGAAATTCTCATCGGCAGGACGTTTTCCCGGAGGTTTCCTCAAGCGCGAAGGCCGTGCTTCTGACTACGAAATCCTTACCTCACGTCTGGTTGACCGAGTGCTCCGTCCCCTCTTCCCCGACAATTACCATGCCGACACATTTGTAAACATCACAATGTATTCATCTGACGGCGTTGACATGCCCGACGCGCTTGCCGGACTGGCTGCATCGGCCGCTCTCGCTGTCTCTGACATACCTTTCAACGGACCTATCTCTGAAGTGCGTGTGGCTCGCGTCAACGGCGAGTTTGTCATCAACCCCACATTCGAGCAGCTTGAAAACGCCGACATGGAGCTGATGGTAGGCGCCACCTACGACAATATCATGATGGTGGAAGGCGAAATGAACGAAGTGTCGGAAGCCGACCTTCTCGCTGCACTCAAGGCCGCTCACGATGCCATCAAGGAGCAGTGCAAGGCTCAGATGGAGCTCGCAGAGGAAGTAGGCTCTCTCGTAAAGCGCGAATACTGCCACGAAAACAATGACGAGGAACTCCGCAAGGATGTCCGCGAAAAATGCTACGACAAGGCATACGCCATCGCCAAGACCGGCTCGGCCGACAAGCACTGGCGCGCCGACTCTTTCGCCGCCATCTGCGACGAATATATCGAATCGCTCCCCGAAGAAGAGCGCGACGAAAAAGCTCCCCTGGTGAAACGTTACTATCACGACGTCGAGAAAGAGGCAATGCGCCGCTGCGTGCTCGACGAGGGCATCCGTCTCGACGGCCGCAAGACCACCGAGATCCGTCCTATCTGGTGCGAGACCGACTATCTGCAGTCGCCCCACGGTTCAGCAGTGTTCACCCGCGGCGAGACCCAGGCGCTTGCAACTGTCACCCTCGGCACCAAACTCGACGAGAAAATACTCGACGACGTGCTCAACACAGGCCGCGAGCGTTTCCTCCTCCACTACAACTTCCCTCCCTTCTCCACCGGCGAGGCTCGTCCTACCCGCGGCGTAGGCCGTCGCGAGGTCGGACACGGCAACCTTGCCCACCGTGCGCTCAAGCGTATGTTCCCCGATGACTTCCCCTACGTATGCCGCATCGTCAGCGATATCCTCGAGTCAAACGGCTCGTCATCGATGGCCACCGTATGCGCCGGCACCCTCTCGCTGCTCGACGCCGGTGTCAAGATGAAACGCCCCGTTGCCGGTATCGCCATGGGTCTTATCTCAGACGGTGAGAAATACGCCATACTCAGCGACATCCTCGGCGACGAGGACCACCTCGGCGACATGGACTTCAAGGTGACAGGCACACGCGACGGTATCACCGCCACGCAGATGGATATCAAGTGCGACGGCCTCTCTTACGAGATACTCGAACGCGCCCTCAACCAGGCTCGTGACGGCCGTCTCCACATACTCGACATCATCGAGGAGACAATACCCCAGCCCCGTGCCGACTACAAGCCCAATGTGCCCCGCATCGTCACAATGCTCATACCCAAAGATCTTATCGGTGCTGTCATCGGCCCGGGCGGAAAGATTATCCAAGGCATTCAGGAGGCTTCAGGCGCAACTGTATCGATCGACGAAATCGACGAAGGCGGATTCATCGAGGTTGCTGCGACCAACAAGGAGGCGATGGACAAGGCTATCGAGATGATCAACGCCATCGTGGAGCTTCCCGAAGAGGGCAAGGTCTACACCGGCACAGTTCGCTCGATTATGGAATTCGGTGCATTCGTGCAGTTCATGCCCAACCGCGACGGTCTGCTCCATATCTCGGAAATCTCATGGGATCGTCTGGCCGACATGGAGGCTTCAGGTCTCAAGGAAGGCGACGTCGTAGAGGTGAAACTTATCGAAATCGACAAGAAAACCGGCAAATACCGTCTGTCGATGCGTGCGCTTCAGCCCAAGCCCGAAGGCTACGTAGAGCCTGAACGCGCTCCCCGTGGCGACCGTGGCCCGCGTCGAGACCGCGGCAATGACCGTGGACCCCGCCGTGACCGTGGCGATCGCGGTCCCCGCAAGTAATTGACAAAACTACTTATATATACTGATAAAAGGCAGTCCTTGACCGGGATTGCCTTTTTTGATTGTCAGCCGTCGGCCATGCTCTTTCATAATATGGTGGTATATTGGCAGTAGCCGAAAAATTTCAGAAAATTATAGTCCTATTGCCGGGCTTATTGTTATCTTTGTCGTAGAGGAATAACTAATCCAGATAAATATGATAGATTTTTCGTATTGTTCGCCTACGCGATACATATTCGGACGAGGCGTTGAGTCGCAGGTCGGAGAACTTACCGCCGCGATGGGAGTGAAGAAAGTGCTTGTTGTGTCGGGTCACGGTTCGGCTCGCCGCTCGGGGCTTCTTGACCGCGTGCTTGTGTCGGTTGCTGCGGCAGGAGTGAAGACGCTCGAACTTACGGGCATCGACCCCAATCCCACTGACGACCGCGTTTATGAGGGTATAGAGATATGTCGTCGGGAAGGGGTCGACGGTGTGGTTGCGGTCGGTGGCGGAAGCGCTATCGACACGGCTAAGGCTATAGCCGGCGGTGTGCTCTACGACGGTGATTTCTGGGATTTTTACGAAGGTAAAGCCGTGATGGAGCAGGCGCTGCCGATAGGTGTGGTGCTCACTATTCCCGCTGCCGGAAGCGAGGGCTCGGGCAACTCTGTCATCACCCGAAAGAGCGATATGAAGAAGATATCGCTGCGCACCGACATGGCGCTGCGCCCCAAGTTCGCAATACTCAATCCGGAGCTGACGTTCACGTTGCCGCCGTTTCAGGTGGCAAGCGGCATCGCCGACATGATGGCGCATATCATGGAACGTTATTTCAGCCCTACCGACGATTGTGAGACAACTGACCGCGTGGCCGAAGGGCTGATTAAGGCTATCATAACTGAGGCTCCGCGCACAATGTCGGCGCCGACCGATTATCAGCCCCGCGCCAACATCATGTGGGCCGGCACGCTTGCCCACAATGGTGTGTGTGGCTGTGGCCGTGTGGAGGACTGGGTGAGCCATTTCATGGAGCACGAGATTTCTGCTATCTACGGTGTCACGCATGGAGCCGGGCTCGCCGTGGTGTTCCCCGCGTGGATGACTTTCATGACTCAGCATAAACCGGAGCGTGTGGCTCAGTTCGCGCGGCGAGTGTTTGATGTGAAAGAGAGCGACGACCGCGCCGCTGCAATGGAAGGTGTCGCATGTCTCAAAAGCTTCTACAGTTCCATAGGATTGCCGGTGTCATTCGCCGGGCTCGGCATAGATCAGCCTGACATTGACCTGCTCGTAAAGCGCCTGCACGCCAACAAAGGCGAAGTGATAGGCGGTTACTACCGCCTGACTCAGGCCGACACTTACGAAATCTATAAGATAATGCATAATGCATAATTCATAATTCATAATTCATAATTGAGTCGGGCGGGTGAAAGGTTTGGCCTAATTATGAATTATCAATTGTGAATTGGTTCGGAGTTACCATCCGCCGGAGGCACCGCCGCCACCTGTCGAGCCCCCGCCGAAGCTGCCCCCACCGAAACCTCCGCCTCCGCCGAAGCCGCCTCCGCGTCCTATTCCTCCCATAGGGATTATGACCGGAGGCGCTACTACTTTGGCTATTTCATAACGCACGCGGCGACGCTTGTTGCAATTCTTGCAGAAGTAGGTTTTTTCGCCGATACCCTTGGCTGATGTGGTAGGCTGCACGAGCACGGTGTTGGCTTCCTCTACCTCTGCGCGGGCTCCGCACACAGGGCATATCTTATAGGGGACATTATGATTGACGTAGGGCAGAATACTGTTTGTGCCGCATTCGTCGCAGTGCCACACGTCGTAGTCTACCGAACCGATATTCTCTTCGCGGTCCTGTGCCGGAGTGAGATAGTCATTGTCGTGCACCTCGTCGATAAGACGCATGGCATGGTTGCAGTTGGGGCATAGCGAGCGTGCGCGGCGAGCGTGGCGCATAAGTAGCATGAGCAGCAGATAACTGAGCACCGGAATGCCGAGAAATCCGACTGTGATGACAAGAAACGGCAGCTTGAGGCGGCGCAGCCTGTCATAACGTTCGTGCCGTTCGAGGCCGCGGGTGCGTGCGCTTGTCACAATGGCCCATATCGCCATTGCCACGAAGAGTATGATGCCGAGAGTGAGGTAAGTGCTGAAGAAATTGTCTTTTTTGCCTGCGCCGGCATTGTTGGCATATCGGGATACAAGGTCGTCGGCATTGGCCGGGTCGGTCAGAACGGCGCTCACAGCCTGCGCCGTTCTGACAACGGCGGCATCGACGTCGCCCTGACGCATGGCCGGAGCTATGATATCGCGTATGATGCGTCCGCAGCGTGCGTCGGTAAGCGCTATTTCGGTGCCGCGTCCGGTGCGCAGCACCGCCTTGCGGTCGTTGACCGAGATGACAACCAGCAATCCGTTGTCGGTGTCTTTCTTGCCTATGCCCCATGCGTCGAAGAGGTCAGTGGCATAATCGTCGATATTGTTGTTGCCGATGTCGCTCACCACCACCATGACAGGCTCGGCAGTCGATGACCTCCATGTGGCTCTTAACACGGAGTCGGCACGCGCTATGGCTCCCTGCGACAGATATCCGTTAGGGTCGGAGACAAAGCGGGTGGAGTCGGCGAGGTGCACGTTAGGCACTTCATTGATATCGCGGCCAAAAGCTGTTGCCACACTCAGGAAAGCTACAAATATAAAAAATATGCTGCGCATTAGTTATATGATTTATACATCTTATAGGAAGTTATAAGAAGACCAAGAGTTATTATAATAACAAAAACAGACGGGCAAAAGAAAAATCCCGTTTCCAAATAATTGTGAATTATGCATTGTCACACTGCCGGGAGCGACATACCGTTGAGCTTGCGGTACAGGTCAAGCGCATAGACATCGGTCATGGCCGAAACATGGTCAAGCACAGCCTGCACCTTTCCGAAGAGGTCGGGCGCGTTGACATCATACTGGCGCGGTACTTTCGACAGCAGCAGACGCGAGTAATTGAGCTCGGGATTGCACACCGCGTGTATGAGTTTCTCGAGCAGGAAAGTCACAATCTTGTTACCAGCAAGCTCGATGTCTACAACATCGGGCGCACAATATATGCGTTGCCACGACATCTCGGTGCATGCCTTGTAGGCAGCGCCCTCTATAGTGTCGACATGCGAAAGCAGCGAGCCCTGGAATGTGCCGTCGAGAATACTGCTTTCATTGTCGAGAAACGCGCTGCGGCAGCAGTTGACGAGAGCGCCTATCGCACATGACCGCAGGTAGGCTATTTTCTCGTTCGGGTCGTCGACATGGCTCATGCGCTCGGTTATCGATGCCCGGCGCTCGTCGCTGAAAAATGCCAGAAGCAGTGATATAACGGTGTCGGTCGATAATATCTTGAGTTTGTGGGCGTCTTCTATATCCATTATCTCATAGCAGATATCGTCGGCCGCCTCCACGATATATACGAGGGGATGGCGGGCAAAACGCAGCGATTCGCCCTCTGACGGCAGCCGCAATATTCCCAGATGGTCGGCGATGCGTTTGAAGCAGTCGCGCTCTGATGTGAAGAAACCGAATTTCCCTTTTCCGCCCGCAAGTGTCGAGTCGTAGGGATATTTCACGATAGAGGCCAGTGTGGAGTAGGTCATTGCGAAGCCGCCTGGACGACGCCCGCGGAACTGATGTGTGAGCACACGCAGTGAATTGGCGTTGCCTTCGAAGTTGATGAGGTCGCTCCACTGCTGTGCCGACAATCGGCTGCGCAGCTCACGTCCGGCACCCTCTGAAAAGAAGGTGGCTATCGCTTTCTCGCCCGAATGTCCGAACGGCGGATTGCCCAGGTCATGGGCGAGGCATCCGGCCGCTACGATTTCGCCTATTGCGTCGAATGTCTCGACGGGCACTTCGGGGTGGCGCGAGCGCAGTCCGGCGGCGATGTCGTTGGCAAGAGAGCGTCCCACGCATGCAACTTCGATGGAGTGGGTGAGACGGTTGTGCACGAAGATGCTGCCCGGCAGCGGAAACACCTGTGTCTTGTTCTGCAGGCGGCGGAACGGCGATGAGAACACCAGACGGTCATAGTCGCGCTGGAAGTCGGAGCGCGAGCCGCGGCGTTCGTCGTGGAAATGCTCGAGTCCGAGGCGCATGTCTGATACAAGCCGCTCCCAGTTCATGGTCTGCGGCGATGCCGTCTTATTGGTGCTGTCAGGGGTTGATGGTGTCATCGTCGTAGGTCTGATAGAGTAAGTCGTTGTAGGGGAAGCGCTGCAGGTGTATCTCCTTTGCCATGGCATAGAGTCTCTGTTTGAGAGCGTCGATGTTGAGTCCTTTTTTTGCGGAGATAAACACGGCGTTGTCATGCATGCGGGCCATCCATGTCGCTTCAAGCTCGTCGAGCGGAATGTTTTCGCGCTGTCGCGGGGTGAGGTCATCCTCATCCTTGGGCACGTAGTTGTAGGCGTCGATTTTGTTGAACACCATTATCATCGGCTTGTCTTTGGCGTCGCATATCTCCTGCAGAGTGCGGTTCACGACCTCTATCTGCTCCTCGAAGCCGGGGTGTGATATGTCGACGACATGGACGAGTATGTCGGCGTCGCGCACCTCGTCGAGAGTCGATTTGAACGAGTCGACCAGATGTGTGGGCAGTTTGCGTATGAAGCCGACAGTGTCGGTCAGCAGAAACGGCAGGTTGTCGATGACGACCTTGCGCACTGTGGTGTCGAGTGTTGCGAAAAGCTTGTTCTCGGCAAACACCTCGCTTTTGGCAAGAAGGTTCATGAGCGTCGACTTCCCTACGTTGGTGTAGCCGACGAGCGCCACGCGCGTGAGTTTGCCGCGGTTTTTGCGCTGCATCGATTTCTGCTTGTCGATGGCTGCGAGCTCGTTTTTGAGCCGTGAGATCTTGTCGAGAATGATACGGCGGTCGGTCTCTATCTGAGTCTCGCCGGGTCCGCGCATACCGATACCGCCTCGCTGACGCTCAAGGTGGGTCCACATGCGGGTAAGGCGCGGCAGCAGATACTGGTATTGCGCGAGTTCCACCTGTGTCTTGGCGTTGGCTGTCTGTGCCCGCTTTGCGAATATGTCGAGAATGAGCGATGTGCGGTCGAGAATTTTTACCTGCAGTTCCTTCTCGATATTCGACACCTGCTTTATCGTGAGGTCATCGTCGAAAATGACCATGCCGATCTCGTTATCCTCGACGTAGGCTTTGATTTCCTCAAGTTTGCCTTTGCCGACGAATGTGCGCGAATTAGGCATCTCCATCTTCTGGGTGAAACGTTTCACTGTAACTGCTCCGGCAGTGTCGGCGAGAAATTCAAGCTCGTCGAGATATTCGTTGACCTTCGTCTCGTTCTGTCGCGGTGTTATGAGCCCGACAAGCACGGTGCGTTCGGTGGTCTCTTTGTTTATTATCAGGTCTTTCATTTTGTTATGCGCGCCTTATTGAGTTGATAACGCAAATTTAGCGTAAAAGTTTCATATTGGCAAGCGCGGCACCGACGTGGCGCCGCGCTTGCGCTTGTGGTTATGTGACACTCGGTTACGGACGGGTGAAACCGTCGGCGGCGCATCGTTTCTTCATGTTGGCGATGCGTGCGGCGGTGTCGGGATGGTCGGAAAATGCATTGGCGAGAGCTCCGCTGACAGCACCGCCCTGCTGCTCGAGTGCCTGCATCTTCTCGAATGCGAGCACCATAGCGTAGGGATTTTTGCCTGATGCCTTGAGGAAGTCATAACCGTAGTCGTCGGCTTCCGACTCCTGTTTGCGCGAATATTTTGCCGACACGAGGGTCTGCGCAAGCTGGCCGAGCTGTCCGTCGGTCAGTGCGGCGACGCGTGAGTCGGTGGAGCCTACGGCATCGGCGAGGGCGCTGTTGAGAAGAGCCTGCTTGAAGGCGTCCTTTGAGTCTTCGTTGGCCACATGGCCTATTTCATGGCCTATGATGCCGAGAAGCTCGTCGTCGGTCATCATGTCCATAATGCCGGTGTAGACACGCACGCTGCCGTCGGCGCATGCGAATGCGTTGATGTCGTCAGTGATATAGACTTTGAAGTTGAGAGGCGTGCCGTTGACCGATTTGAGATTTTTTGTCAGGCGGTTAAGCCTCTGGGTGTATTGGCTTGATGCGGGTGCTATCTTGTTTTCGGCGTCCATCTGCGCAACTGCCTGGCTGACATACTGCGCCACCTGCTCGTTTGACAGCGACATCGCCTGTGTGCTTTTTTCGATTGCCGAGCCCAGACGCGTCATGTCGACATTGCGCATTCCTGAGCATGATGTTGCCGCCGCGGCCATCGCGGCCAGTGCTGTCAGTGAAAGGAAATTCTTTTTCATATATCTTGAGGTTGTGTTTACTATCCTGCAAATTTACAAAAAAAAGATAAAAACGGCTTAAAAATATTAAGCGCGACATATTATGGAAACAATGCGTGGGCAAACTTGTTTTACTTCTACAAGACGCCCAAAGACGGGATGTGGATGATGATTGGTTAACACCAACTCCAAGAGTGATATCAAACTCTTCTCCGTTCTCGAGGTAAGGTCTTCTAAAAAGACGGGTGGACAGCAAATCCACACAAAATCCACATCACCCGCATGGACATCAGGTGGGGCATGATTTCGATAGATTTCATGCCCCACTTTTTGTATAAGAGAGTGTTTGAATTATATAAATTTAAACAGTTTCTTGGTGTTGGCCGATTTTCGGCGGCTACGGCAATGTTTGAAGTTATGCAACACCTTCTGGGGCATTGGAGATGCCCCCGCGGTCTTGTGCGCTATTATTCCGTGGTGAAGTGGTAGATGCAGGTGGAGTGATATGTTGAGTCAGGCGTGATTATTGTTGACGGCCATTGCGGAATATTGGGCGAGTTGGGATAATGCTGCGTCTCCATTACGATGGCGCCACGGTAAGGATATGCTATTGCGTTTTTACTCTTGACGGTGGAGTCGAGGAAGTTGCCGACATAGAACTGGAGTCCCGGCTCATCGGTGTATACCTCCATGACGATGCCTGAAGCCGGGGAGTGCACGCGTGCTGCCACAGCCGTGGAGTCGCCGCGAGTGTTGAGCACGAAGTTATGGTCGTAACCCAGACCGTTGCGCAGCTGCAGGTCGTCGGTTTCGATGTCGCGTCCCACCGGTTTGGGCTGTCGGAAATCGAATGGAGTGCCGTCGACAGCGCGGATTTCTCCGTCAGTCATGAATGTGCTGTCAATCGGCGTGAATGCGTCGGCGTTGATATATACATCCTGGTCGAGAATGTCGGTCGAAAGGTCGCCGGATATGTTGAAGTAGGAGTGATTGGTCAGGTTGAGTATCGTGGGGCGGTCGGTAGTGGCCTCGTAGTTGATGGCAAGAGCGTTGTCCGGCCGCAGTGAGTAGACCACGCTGACATTGATGTTGCCCGGATATCCCGCGTCGCCGTCAGGAGAGAATAGCGTCAGACACAGGGTGGAGTCGTTGGGCTGTGTCGCCTCCCACAGGGCATGGTGAAATCCGATGGGACCGCCGTGCAGGCTGTGTCCGTAGTTATTGACGGGCAGTTGATACACCGAGTCGTTGAGGGTGAAGCGTCCGTGGTCGATGCGGTTGCCGTAGCGTCCGATCAGCGCTCCGAAATTCCCGTCGATGTTGATATAGTCGTCGATGTTGTCGTGGCCGAGCACCACGTCGCGCATCACACCATCTTTGTCAGGCACCATGAGCGACACCACGCGGCCTCCGTAATTGGTGATGCAGGCTTCCATGCCCGCATTGTTTTTAAGGGTGTATAGAGCAGTGGGCTTGCCGTTTATTTCTGTGACAAATTTCTGCGGATCAAGTCCTGAGCCGGTGAGTGCCGTAGTGTCGTTTTGTTTCGCGCAGGAGGCAAGTATGGCTGCTGCGCCGGCAAATAAAAGCAGTGATTGTTTCATGGCAATTGGTCTGTGATTGTCAGGTTTGATTGTTTGTTTTACAAAAATATGCATAAAACATGCAAATGATGGTGCTTTTTCTACAAAAAGATTAAAATTTTAAGGAAATTTAAAATTTAAGCATAGTCGGCTTGCTTTTTTGCACGGCTCTTTCATTTAAACTAAAATAAAGAGCACATCCTCCCTTACCCGCTTCAGTCCGGAGCGGGTAATTTTTCTATGTCTGTATGTTAAAAGGTTATCCTGTTATCAAAATCTTGTTTTTTTCA
>SCEG01000147.1 GCA_004102805.1 Muribaculaceae bacterium Isolate-002 (NCI) | reverse complement strand
CTCCCGGCTCATGGGCCTGATCCGGGACAAGGTCATTTCCTGGCAGTTCGGCGCGGGCGGCGAGGCGGATATGTATTTCGCGGCCTTTGTGGTGCCGGACATCATCAATTACCTGCTGGCCGGCGGCTTCATGTCCATCACTATCATCCCCCTGCTGTCCCGCCGCTTTCAGGAGGACGAGTCCGACGCCTGGCGCTTTTTTTCCTGCGTCTTCTGCTGGACCCTCACGGCCTCGCTGCTGCTCACGGGCGCGGGCATTCTGGCCGCCGGGCCGCTGGCCCGGCTGGTGGCCCCCGGCTTTTCGCCGGAGCAGTGGCAGCGTCTGGCCTTTTTCATGCGCATCATCCTACCGGCCCAGATCTTTTTTCTTTGCGTGGCCTGCCTCACGGCCCTGCTCTATCTGCGGCGGCAGTTCAGCGTCCCGGCCCTGGCCCCCCTGATCTACAACGGCTGCATCATCGCGGGCGGCCTGCTGCTGCCCCTGCTGGGAACAGGCACGCAGTCCGCCTACGGCATGACCGGCGCTTGCGTGGGCGTCACCATCGGCGCGGCTCTGGGCACCTTCGCCCTGCCGTTGCGGGTGGCCGCCGGGGGCGGCCTGCCTCTGCGCATGGTCTGGCGGCACCGGCTCCTGGGCCGTTTTCTGCTCCCCGCCCTCC
>SCEG01000146.1 GCA_004102805.1 Muribaculaceae bacterium Isolate-002 (NCI) | reverse complement strand
CAAAGGCGCGTGCCGTCGCCGAGCGGCAGAATAGGCTCAGGCAGGTCCTCGGGCCGCAGGCTGACCACATGGGCGCTGGCCCGGCGGCGCACTTCCGGCCCTTCGCTCTGGGGCACAAAACCCGCCAGCAGGCCCAGCAGAAGCAGGGCGCCTCCAAGGCTCAGCGAAAGAATCACGAGGGGTTTGCGGCGTAGCATAGAGAACATCCTTATGGCAGGGTTCCGGCATGGCCCGTCCAGGCCGTCCGGGGGAGAGGCTGCGCTTTTCTCTTGCAATTCTTTTGCCACGCTAAAAAAACTCTATTATTTCAATTTATTGTCAAGGAAAGAAAAAAATTCAAAACCTGTCCGTCCAAAAAATGAACCCCCATTGACCGGATTCATTTTCCGCACTATGCTCAGTGTTCCTGAAAAAGTGCCCGCCCGCCGCGCCAGTCGCGCTGAAATCCGGCGGGCAAACCACCATGCCGCGGAAAAGGCCGGGCCCATCGTGTCGCAACATTAACCACACGCCATTCGCGAGGAGATCGGGAGTCTTCTGAAATACGCCCCCCCCGAAATGCGCGCCGCCGTGCTGGGCGTCCTGCCCGCGGCCAAACGCACCCTCGACTCCGGCTATCACCCGGAAGTGCGCGGCGTGCCGCTCAAAAGCTGGCGCTGCC
>SCEG01000145.1 GCA_004102805.1 Muribaculaceae bacterium Isolate-002 (NCI) | reverse complement strand
TCCTGCACCTGAGCTTTGAGGATCCGCTTCAGCCGGGCCGTCCGGGCCGGGACGAAAAGCCCGCCACGGATCCCGCGCTGGACCTGCATTTCGATCCGCTCACGGACGAATCCGCCAACTCCCGCTAATTCCGCCGTTTTTCAGACCGCCGACCCGAAATTTCCTCTGGCCGCGGCCAGATAGGCTTGCCTGAGAGCCGGTTCCGCCAGTTCCTCGGCCCAGAGCAGGTAGGGCATTTTCAGGCATTCCTCGCGGATGGCTGCGGCCCTGGCCTGGCGCGCGGCGATCAACGCTCCGGCGTCCTGCATCCAGAGATCGCAGAGATGGTCCGTAAAGGCTTGGGCCCGGTGCCGCGCGCGGTGTCCGGCATTGATCTCGGCCAGGGCCGTGTCCCCGATATAGGTCATCAGCTCGGGATTTTTAAGCAGCAGTCCGATACGGAACAACGCGTCGCCCACATCGTCCGGCGCGTAGCCCACCAGGTGCTCGCCGTCCACGAAAAGCTCGGTCAGGCCGTGGCCCACGCGCGGCGTCAGCAGGCAACCGCCGCAGCCCATGTCTTCAAAGACCCGGAAATTCAGATCCCCTTGTTCACAATGATTGAGCAGGATGCGTCCCTGCGGGAACAGCTCGCGATAATTGCCGCGTTGCACATGCAGGCCCG
>SCEG01000144.1 GCA_004102805.1 Muribaculaceae bacterium Isolate-002 (NCI) | reverse complement strand
CTGCACTCCATCACGACCGTCAATCAGGGGATGCTCTGATATAATGGAGATTGGGAAGCCATAGACCTCACCAGCACGCTGATATTGACCGTGGGTGTCGGTACGCTGTGCCAGCCCCTGAAGATGTATGCCCATGTTCTTCTCATCGGAGAGATTGCATGTGTCGATTGTGAGATTGTTGACCGGGTTGCCGTCCTTATCAAGCTGAACAACCGCCTCATACCGGGCATAGTCGGCTTTCATCCTCTCAATAGCCACCTCATTGTTGGCAATGTCGTGGCTGATGGTCTGGAGACGGAACCGGGAATCGCCAATACCCTTGTTGAAGGATTTGCGCTCACTCTCCAATGCCGCGATGCGCTTTTCCAACTTGGCTTTTTCGAGAAGGTCGGTGTTACCACTGAGGATAGCCATATACTCGGAGAAGTTCATGCCGTTCTTCTCGTCCATAGCACCCTCGTCAATGGTTCTCGCTCCGATAGCACCGGATTTCAACTGGGCAATGAAAGTCGCCTTGCAATGAAGAAGATTGAACTTGTAGGAGTCCAGCGACTTCTCAACGGCATAGATTATTACATCCACCTTATTATCAGCATATAACTTGGCAATCTCGTATGCCGACTTGTGCTTGATAAATGAAAAAGTTGGATTGAACCTTCTAATTCAC
>SCEG01000143.1 GCA_004102805.1 Muribaculaceae bacterium Isolate-002 (NCI) | reverse complement strand
ATGAACGGCCATCCGAAGTGGGCGCCGACCGTCTGGTGGGGGCCTTCGCCGCCCGCCGCCTCTGTCCGGACGCGGCCCCCCTGCTGGAGGTGGCTTTCGGGCCCGCCGTGACTTTCGACTGTGTGAGCGGCCAGGCCTATCTGGGCGGCCTGATTTTTCCCGGACCGGCCACGGCCCTGGCCGCGCTGTCGCGCGAGGCAGCCAAACTGCCCAGAGTCAATCTGGACATCCGCGCGCAGGAGCCCGCGCCGGGGAGGGACACCACCACCAGCATCCAGCACGGTCTGGTATTCGGTTTTGTCTGTATGGTGGAAGGCCTGAGCCAGCGGCTCAAGAGGCAGATGCCCGGTCCGGCCAAGGTTTTGGCCACGGGCGGCTTCGCCGCCTCCATCGCCAGGGTGAGCCCGGTCTTTGACCAGGTTCTGCCCGCGCTGCTGCTGGAGGGCCTGCGGCGTCTGTATTATGAGGAGCGGGACAATCTCTGAGGCCGCCGCGCGTTTCCCGCGCGCGTCCGGTTTGACATGAACATACACCCCTGAGGGTAAGCAAAGGAGCTGATATGAGCAGCATTGCCTCTGTTTTCGGCCGTGAAATTCTGGATTCGCGCGGCAATCCCACCGTGGAAGTGGAAGTGACCCTGGAGTCGGGCATCAGCGCCCGCGCGGCCGTGCC
>SCEG01000142.1 GCA_004102805.1 Muribaculaceae bacterium Isolate-002 (NCI) | reverse complement strand
TGATTGAACAAATCATCCTGGCCCTGGAGCAAAATCTCCTTTTTCTGGGCCTGCGCCTCTTTGCGCGCCTCCTCCACAATGCGCTTCGCCAGCTCATCGGCGTCGCCGATGCGCTTGGTGGTCACCCAACGGTGCACCAGAGCGCCGGCCGATACCCCCACCAGCACGGCTGCCGCAAGCGCGAGAATGAACAGAAAATCCATGAAACCAGCCTCTCTTTATGAATACGGGCGTAGCGCCCGGCAGACACCGGCAGCCGCGACAAAACGCGACCGCCGCAGCGGATTGCCCGGAGAGCGTGAACCCTGTGGCTGGCTGCCGGAAATACCGGCACGAAGGATACATTGCGCGAAGAGGCCGCCCAGAACCGGCGTCCGGCAAGAGAATTCCGTAAAAAACACTGGCGTAATCCCCAGAGCGCCGTGTCATGTCTGCGGTGCAGAACCTGGTTGCCCAGGTCGGGCGCCCGTGTGCTTTTTTCAGGCTTCCCGCACGAGTCGGGCATGCACACAAAAAGCAGAGACAGCACCCATTGTTACTACTTGTCAGGTTAGCACCGAGACATAAATCACGCACACCCCAGGGAAA
>SCEG01000141.1 GCA_004102805.1 Muribaculaceae bacterium Isolate-002 (NCI) | reverse complement strand
TGGGAGCCGGGGGTACCTGAAGTGCGTGACCGCAAGGAGCGCCCTAAGGTAAAACTGGTGACTGGGGCTAAGTCGTAACAAGGTAGCCGTACCGGAAGGTGCGGCTGGAACACCTCCTTTCTGGAGCGTGACCTGAAAGGTTATGACGCCGTAAAATAAAAACGAAGGATTTCCGGAGGGATCCGGAGTCGTAGAAGGAGCGACGGTGCTCTCTTGTCTTGCGGTCTATTGAAAGGGGGATTAGCTCAGCTGGCTAGAGCACCTGCTTTGCAAGCAGGGGGTCAACGGTTCGAATCCGTTATTCTCCACTTGAAGCAATTCATGATTCATAATTCGTAATTCGTAATTCGTAATTTTGAATGAGAATGAGAATGTTGATTGCGAAAGGAAAAAGAGTACATTGACATATTGGAAGCGAAGTCTGAGTGACGCAAGTCACAAGGACAGAACACGAGCAAATCAAAAGTCACAAACGGACGGGACGCAAGTCCGCGGTCCGAACAGAATACAAGACGAGACTCAAAGTTCAAAACAAGGCGAAAAGATATCGAAGGCGGACGACCGCCGGAGATAACCGTTAAAGGAAAGGAGAGAAGGGCACATGAAGGATGCCTTGGCTCTCGGAGGCGAAGAAGGACGTGATAAGCTGCGATAAGCCGCGTGTAGAGGCAAATACTCATTGATA
>SCEG01000140.1 GCA_004102805.1 Muribaculaceae bacterium Isolate-002 (NCI) | reverse complement strand
AAAACGCAAGGTACATTCCAAAATCAATAATATTTTTTTGCGCTGAAAATTGTTTTCTATAAATATCAATAAGATAGGCAAGGCCCTTAAATGTAAAAAAGGAAATTCCAATAGGGAGCAGAATTGCTGTGCTGGGGGGAGAGCAGGTGATTCCAAAAATTCCCAGTGCATCAATTGCAGATCGGACTATAAAGGTTACATACTTGTACTATCCAAGGCAAAAAATATTTGCCAATATGCCCAGGACAAGCGCAAAGCTCGCAGACAGGGAGTCGCTGGACTGCAATTTCTCAGCAATAATCCCTATGGCATAATTTATAATAATTGAAAAAATAAGAATGACAACATGTACGGATTCTCCCCATGCATAAAATAGCAGACTGGCGCTTAAAAGGAAAAAATTTTGCCACTGTTTTTTTGTAATACAGTAGCAACAAAAAACGATCGGGAAAAAAATAAATAAAAATATAAACGAAGTAAAAAGCATGGCGCGCACCAATCTATATATCTGGTTTGAAATTCATACGTAATTTGTTGACAGCTTTAAAGACTTCTCACAATATTCAGCACTGAAAAGTGCGGGAAATGAAAAGAATAAAAATCTTATGAAGCAGGACATTACTAATATAAAGTAGTTTCAACCTGATCTGGCAGTAGCCTCGTGAAAGCGGAATGTAATCACGCT
>SCEG01000139.1 GCA_004102805.1 Muribaculaceae bacterium Isolate-002 (NCI) | reverse complement strand
TACAAGTGAGAGCCTACACTTGTACAAGCGTAACCTTATACTTGTACAAGCGTTGGCCTTCACTTGTACAAGTGCAAGCTCTCACTTGTATCATCCTGCATTCTCCTGATATTTGGGCTGACGGTTGTGTATCCGATTTCTGCCTGAAGTTGCTCCGACTACTGCTATTTCTTTTTCGGTTGCTTTTATTGGTCTCTCCCGGTTTTCGGTTGCTGAAGAGATGTACCGAGAGTGGGTTGCCGGATAAAAAGAGCAATGCTTCTTCTTATGAATAACGCCTCTTCTTCGTGTAGTCTTTTTTATTAATAACAAGCCTGTTAACATTATTTTCTATTGGAAATTATTTAATAAGAGGAATTATTCTTTCCTTTGCACAGTCAAACTTTAAAAGTGAAAAGAGAAGAGTATGAAATATGTAATTGTTGGCGGAGTAGCGGGTGGAGCCACAGCTGCCGCCCGAGTGATAAGAGTGGACGAAACGGCTGATATCCTCTTATTGGAGAAAGGACCT
>SCEG01000138.1 GCA_004102805.1 Muribaculaceae bacterium Isolate-002 (NCI) | reverse complement strand
CAGCTTTACTGTTATCATAAATGACCGAGGCCATTACCCAGTTAAATGAGCCTTGTTCATGCATACAGTAAGAATACCGCATGGCTTGACACAAAAAGTAATAATATATTATTTCTATAGTAGTGTTCAAGCCACAGGAAGGCTATTCATGCGTATTATCCAAATTCTTGTCTTGGCGTTCAGTCTTATGGCGTTGGGCGCTGGCTTTTCAACCGCCTCAGCTGAAACCGTAACTGAGGGAAGCCTTGAATGGTATCGGCTACCGGAAAATAAGGATGCACGGGAAGCCAAGCTGGCTGAGTGCGAAAAGTTGTCACGCGAGAAACAAAAGGCCGATGCACTGTGCCGTAACGCCAAGCGGGCGAACTTTCTTGGTGAACCATATCAGAAGGTCAAAGAGCCGACGTACGGATTTTAACCCTGACCTATTTCAGCCGCTAAAAATTACCCCTCGTAGCAAGAGTAGCGGCTTAGATGCAAAATGAGCGAAGAAGCGCCTTCTGCCGCCGACATGGCGGGAAGGCGTTTCTTCATTTTGGGTATCCATTTTCAATTTCTGGCGTAACCACGGCGGGAGCCGTCCAGCCTCGCAGAGCAAGGGGCATCGAGCTTTGCGAGTTGCCAAAACGTAAAGGTGATTACCTTTACCTATCTTGCCCTTTTTTTCTGAGTTTTTTTGTAACCCAAAAGTGT
>SCEG01000013.1 GCA_004102805.1 Muribaculaceae bacterium Isolate-002 (NCI) | reverse complement strand
AGCTCCCTGCTTGTCAAGGAGCATATCAAGGACTTGTTGACTCCAGAACCGGAGCCAGCACAAATAGCAAATTGCCATCCAACTCTTGACCTCGAATTTGATTAACACTTTTTAAGAGACACTAGTGGCGGCGTATATAAGCAGCGCAAAGAAAGGGTGACATTCGGAATATGTATGGAGAACGCTTGCAAAAACGTTATGTCGATGATCTTGCGGTTGGCATGAATCGTCGAACGCAACAGAGTATACCTGTCATGGTTCGTTAAAAAAGCGCCAATGCAACATGTGGAAAGCACAAAAAAGACTTTTTTTGATTTTTAAGCAAAAAAAGTCTCCAAAAAATTTGTAGATATAAAAAAAATGCCTACCTTTGCATTCGTAAACGAACAACGAAAACAATTGCCTTGTGGTGTAATGGTAGCACGTCGGATTCTGGTTCCGCCTGTGAGGGTTCGAATCCTTCCAAGGCAACTCAAAGAAAGAGCAAAGTCGCGCAGACTCAGCTCTTTCTTCTTTTTTTACCTATCGCGCAAGTGTTAAAAATGGGTCAGCGGATTTTTCCGGCGCATGGTCCGAGGCGTGGCAAGTGACACGGTGTCGGAAATCCTGCTAAAAGTTCCTTTGAAACAGCGTCTTAAGGTAAAAATGGTTACGACAGACCTTTCATCAGCCATGATGCTGACTGCCAGAAACGTGTTTCCCAGCGCATCGCTTGTCAATGACAGATTCCATGTCCGTCAGCTCATTTCCGTAGCTGTTGACCAGCTGAGGATACGGTACCGCTGGGAGATTCTTGACGCCGAGAACGAGGCAATCAGGGAGCATCGACAAAAGCGAAAGAATGCAGTCTCAAAAGAAGAACGTGAACTGATCGAGAAATGGGAACCGGAGAGGATGGAGAATGGCGAGACCATGCCTCAGATAATGGCGCGCAGCCGGCATATCATACTCAAACACAAGTCAAAATGGAATGTACAGCAGAAAACACGCGCCGGAATATTGTTCAGAATGTTCCCCGATCTGGAAAAGGCATACGGGCTGTTTCTAAAGTTTGTGGACATATTCAACGAGAAGACTTATGCCGGAGTCGCCGGACTGAATCTCGCCAGATGGTACAACGAAGTGGAGGCCTTCGGGAATAATGAATTCAACAAAGTTCCGGAGACTTTCGAGAACCACAACACCACAATAATCAACTATTTCGAGCGAAGGCTCACAAATGCCTCGGCAGAATCCTTCAATGCCAAAATAAAGGCGTTCAGAACACAGTTCCCGGGAGTTGGGGACATCAAATTCTTTATGTTCAGACTGACCACACTATACTCTTGACATCACCTCCCCCGACAACCGGAAAAATCCGCTGACCCTTAATTTTAAGGTGACAACGTTATTCTGATTGTAAGAGGGTGCAAAGGTCGTCAAAGAGGAGATGATATTCGCAATCTTTCTTTTCACCTAAAGTTACGAATATCAGATTTTGATCAGGGTCGCAGAATAGTATCTGGCCATATAGTCCGATTGCGAAAAAACGTGGTGTTACTTGCTCTTTGTCATCAACCATTGCAATTATATTATTCCAGCCGTAAGAATAGGCTTGATTGTCAAGTGTAGAATGCGTGGAGCGAACAATCCACTCGTTACTGACAATTCTCTTTTTTCCATACATGCCCCCATTGATATATAGACGGCCTATCTTGGCGAGGTCTCTTACGTTTGTGACAATTCCTCCGTAAGCCTTTGCCTGACGATGTTTCGGGTCATCAAGTGACACAAATGCATCGGCTTCCATATCAAGCTGTTTCCATACTTTTTCCTGCATATAGGCGGCAAACGGTCTGGATACGGCTCGCTCGACAACAACGCCCAGCAATGCTGTGGCCATTGAATTATAGTAATATGATTTACCCGGAGTTTCTTTGAAATGCAATTTTTTGAAGCGGGTCACAACATTGTCGCCATAATATAGCTTAGCCATATCAGACAATGGGTTCCACCCATAATCCTCTTTGAAATCAAGTCCGGTTCGCATATCAAGAAGGTGTTCAACCGTCAGTCGGCTAAAAAGCGGATCGCATGTTGCAAGCTCCGGTATATATTTGGTCACAGGGTCATCGACATGCAGATACCCTTCGTCTACCGCTATACCACACAGCAATGAGGTCAGCGACTTCGAAACAGAAAATATATTTGACGGCGATAATTGTGAGAAGTTGCCATAATACTCTTCCAACAGTATTGTGTCATTACGCACTATCAGCAATGCACCGTTGCCGCGTACTCTTGCAAAATATTCGCCAATAGTTTCACTATTAAATCGTCTGCCTGTGAATTTGGAACATTCGAAATATGGATTCCGGTCAGGAGAAGATATCAGAACCGTTGGTATCGTATCATTACCTGATATTGTGTCAAGCGCAAAATTCAGATATGTATCTACCGACGGACTTCCCATTCTGATGGAACGAAATGTCGTGCAGCCGGTCATCACGATAAGTGACAGGAGTAATAATGTAATGTGTTTCATCTTGTCACAAATATACGTTTTTATTTGGAAATAACCCAATTTTTAAACTTGATCATGGGTGGAAATTTCGATTAAGAACAACCGAAACTAATTTTTTAAGAAAATTACTAATAAATTAGTTGTGTAACTAATTTATTAGTATTACATTTGCAATGTAATACTAATAAATTAACGAAGCAATGAAGAAGTTATCAGAAAGAGAAGAAGAGATCATGAGTGTGCTATGGAATAACGGCGCTATGTTTGTGCGTGAGGTTGTAGAAATGTTGCCTGAACCCCGGCCTCATTTCAACACTGTTGCCACATTTCTAAGGGGCTGGAAAGCAAAGGCTGGGTCAAAAAGGAAATGATCGGCAATGCCAACCGCTACAGTGCAATAAAAGATGTGGAAGTTTACCGGCAAAACTCACTGAAAAATATAATAAGCCGTTTCTTTGGCGGCTCTTCATTTAATCTCGTGTCGACTCTGACCCGTGATTCATCTATTTCTACAGATGAACTGCGTGAACTGATAAACATGATAGAGAAGAAAAAATAGTTTGATATATGGGCACTGTCACACTTTACTCTTTTTATGTGGCGCTTATCCTGGCGACGTTCTATCTTCTATACAAATGGACTCTCGCCACAACCACATTTTTCCGCTTCAACCGCGTGGTGCTGATGGCGGGATATGCATTGGCGATGCTTGCATTGCCTGTCTTAAACCTATTGACAGCGAATTCGGAATGTGATTCAACAGCAATCAGTCATGCTGCCACAATAGAGACTGAACTGAACTCTTTATCAGATTTACCGGAACCTACGTGGCCTGAGATTGTCACTGTCACATACCTGCTCGGAGTAATGGCGGCGGCTGCGCTTAACATGCGTTCTGCACTGCGCATACGGCATCTGATAAAGAATGGGGCTCATATCCGTTATAAAAGTTACACTATGGTGATTACTGACAGGCAATGTTCTCCATTCAGTTGGGGACGATATATTGTCATCCCGAGCTCAATACCTGAGGAAGATATAACAATGATAGTTGAACATGAAAAGAGTCATTTGCGCCACCACCATTGGCTGGAGCTTGCAGTAGCTCAAATCATGGAGATATTAAATTGGTATAATCCGGCAGCATATCTGCTGAAAAAGGAGGTGCAGGATGTACATGAGTTTGAGGTCGACAGAGATGTAGTCGGAAAAGGATATGACGAAAAGGCATATCAGATGCTATTGCTGAGAAGCAGCGTCGGAGCATCGTTCAATAATTTCGTCAACAGTCTGACACACAGCCGCCTTAAAACCAGGCTGCAAATGATGATGACCGAAAACAGCAAATCTTCTCGCCGACTTTATGCATTTGTGATGTTGCCGCTTACCGTATTTGTAGTTTTGGGGGTGAGAAACTCCGCTTTGGCCGAAACGCTTTCCATGATTGATAATGCTGCAATCATATCATCTGCAGTCAATGAGGTCATATACGAGACCAAACAATCAGAGACAGGTTCGATATCACATTCTGTCAGCTATAAATCTGATGGTTATTTATCGAGCGTCAAGATGGAGCAGAGGGGTGATTCGCCTGAACCGAGCATATACATAAACGGATATCTTAGTTCCCGCAGCGAACTTAGCCGGTTACGTGCCGACAATATAATATTCATCTTATGCGATAGCCGCAGCAATCGGTTTGTAATCAAAACCAAATAATTCAATAATAACATAAGATACAATGCATTAGCCTTTTGCTCTTACAGAAGGTAGCCCTTGCTGTACCTTATCAAAACATCTATCTTTCTTATGAAAATGTTATTTTCAGGCATTATGTGCGTCTTTTTAGCTACAAATGCCGCCGCACAACAGGAAACCCACGTTACGGATTCGATTGCCACAGAATGGGAACGCCAATTGCAACTTGACGAAGTAGTAATTGTAGCACAACGCCCAGTCATCAAACAACAAGAGGGGAAACTCATATATCTTGTCAAGAATGACCCTTACTGCGCAGGACTTGACGGAATGTCGTTGCTTGACCGTATTCCACGAGTATCGGTAGAAAACGGGTCTGTAAAGGTCGCCGGAAAGGGGAATGTCCGTTATATTATAGATGGGATATTGATGGAACTTGACAATGACGCGATGATGACAAGGCTACGGGCAATACCAGCCGAAAATATAGAAAAAATAGAGATGCTTGCGACACCACCATCAAGGTATGCAGCGGAGCCGAATGCTGTTTATCTCTCTATTACCACGAAAGATGAGACTCTCGGCACAAGGGGAAGCGTATACGGATCACTCAGCAAAGGTGATAAATTCAGTGAATATCTAAGCGGCAGCATCAACCACACGACACGTCGCATCGAGATGTCATTCGATGCCAATATGTGGGATTATAAAGGCGTGAATGACCTGACGGCCGATTATCGATTTGACAATTATTCAAGATTATCTGAAACCCGCACTGACATACACAATTTCAATGCCGGATTCAATACGATGTTCCGATATAAATTTTCAGGAACGATGAATGCCGGAGTAATCGTAAACTACAAATATGACAATATGTCAGGCAGACGCGATAATCATACCGACTACTCTGCCTACACATCATCTTCACACTCCACGGCAACTGAGAAACCGGTCAACGCGATTAATCTAACCGCATTTTATGATTGGAAATTCGGACATAACGGCGAGCTGCTACAACTCACATACAATCTTTTCAGAAAGCACAATCCAAGCAACTCGACAGTGTCCACACTTTATGACGCTCCGGACTTACCCGAAATCGGAATAACGGAAAATGGAGCTATCGATTATACATTTCACAGCGGCAAAGCGGATTTCAAACTACCATACAAATGGGCTGAAATTGAAACAGGAATTGCGTATACGGATATCCGCAACAAGTCGACGCTTGATGTAAGAAATTACAGTAATCACCTGCCGGCAGCCGGCTACGACATATCTAATGACTTTGATTATAGCGAGCAAATCGGTGCGATATATCTGTCAGCGGCAAGAAAACTTTGGGGAAATTTTCATGGAAAACTCGGGCTTAGATATGAATATACATGGACAAAAAGTTTTCTTCGCTCCAACGGCCAATCAGATAAGGACAATTATGGTAAGCTTTTCCCGACACTTAACATTTCATGGAATAATGGGAACATCGGCTCGTTCAATCTCAGTTACTCGATGGGAATGGGGAGGCCGAATTTCTGGGATCTCAATCCATTCAGATATTATTCCGCCAGCGATGATTATGCATCAGGAAATCCGGAACTCAAACCGACATTATATCATAATGCGGAAATCAATTATTACGGGCTCGGCGGATTGTATGCAGTGCTTTATACTTCCTTTGCCAAAGATGCAATAGGTCACATACGCCATTTTGACAATGATGGAGTCAAAAGCACAATTCCTTTTAACTGCATGACGACCAACAAAACCGGCATGTACGCCAGTTACCGTTGCAACATATTTAAATGGTGGGAGATGACGGTCGGCGGAGAGGTATTCCACAGTTACGCGCACAGCAACAAAGCTCTATTTGCAGCGTCATCTGTCAATGACTGGTCGGGGAAACTTGAAATCAGCGGAAACTGGATGCTCAATCGTCAGAAAAATTTCATTTTAAATGCCCGATTCTCGCATTATTTTCCGTGGCAGGACAGCATGACGGAATATAAAGAGTTACAGTTGTTGAGCCTTACTCTGAGGTATTCATTACTCAACAACCGACTGAATCTGCGACTTGCAGCAAACGATATTTTCGGATGGAACAAATCCCGCTCAAAACAGCAGTTTAACGACTTCACCCTCTATCAGAAATTTGATTCACATCAGGCTCAGCTATTATTCGGCATAACCTATAATTTCGGCGGAGACAAGGTAAACCGGGTATGGCGTGATTCAAAAGAAACCCAATCATCACGCACAAATAAGTAAGAAATATATAGATAATTTGGTAAAACAGGCGGTCAGCAGACCCTCAGACATGCATGGCGGCCTGTTTTGTCTGCTCTCTGTCAAACGGGTAGGAGAGTGAGACAAGCATGGAATTATAGTAACGGCTGTCGCCGGTGACTTCTGTTCCTACGAACGGTGGCAACTCGAATGTCTCGTCAGAATGCGACAATTCTATTTCAGCTACGACAAGCCCGTCAAGTCGACCTGCAAATTCATCTATTTCCCAGAGCCGGCCCGCATATTCAACATAGTGACGTGTCTTTTCTATCACTTCGGCGATATTGCAGGATGTAATCATTTCCGTTGCATCTGCAACCGGTATGCCGTATTCCCATTCATTCCGGCAACATCCCGCATTGCGGCTTTTGACTGTAATGAATGCGCGGTCATCAATGATGCGCAATCTGACTGTAGCATCAGGGGTTGTCGACAGATATGCCTGTACTATATGTTTTTCCCCTTTTGCCAGTCTCTTGTATGAACTGTCTGTGACTATAAATTTTCGTTCTATTTCAAGTGCCATCTCTCATCAATACTCAAACGTTACGACTTCGCCGGAGGCCAGCGATTTTTTCACATCAATTATACGCTGGTTAGACGAACCTCGGAAGTGAAGTGACGCATCGCGCTTGTCCGCCTCAAACGGTCCGTCGACGATTGCCTCTATATATGGAAGTATTTTTTCAATCCCGGGTAACTCCAACAGGCGGCTGTATGTAAAACCGGTGTATAGCCATATCGTATATCCGGCTTTTGCAACCGCAATGACAAGCGGCGTTATTGCCGGCAAAGAATATAACGGATCTCCACCGGTCAGGGTCACGTTGAAACCATTTTCTTCTATGACTTCCATTATGTCGGAGACAGTCATCTCGACACCTTGCGAAAAGTCCCATGTCTGCGGATTATGACATCCGGCGCATCTGTGACGACATCCTGCGACGTAGATCGACGTACGCAATCCCGGACCGTCAACTGAGGTGCCTGGGACGATGTCAATTACACGTATTATTGATTCTTCCATATATATTCATAATAAACTGCCGGATATCAGAAGAGGTATCCGGCAGTTGAAATGTGACGTGATTTTATTTGTGAACCACACGGTCATTCAGTTCGGCCAGTTTTGCCTTGTTCCAACGGTCGGTTGTACCGACAAGATATCCGGTGATACGCTGCAGTTTGTCGATATTCGAAGAATTACACTTCGGACATTTGTCAAGGCTGTCCTGTGCATCCTCATAGCCGCAGTCCATACAACGGTTGCGGTTGTGGTTTACCGAGCAATAGCCGATATTGTACTGATCCATGAGTGCTACAATATCATCGATAGCCTGCGGATTGTGTGTTGCGTCACCATCTATTTCCACATAGAATATGTGACCTCCACGGGTAAGTTCATGATATGGGGCTTCAATCTGCGCTTTCTTTCTAGGGGAGCAATGATAATAGACCGGAACATGGTTTGAATTGGTATAATATATTTTATCGGTTATGCCGGGAATGACACCGAATGTCTTGCGGTCTTTTGTGGTGAATTTGCCGGAAAGGCCTTCGGCCGGAGTGGCGAGTACTGAGAAATTATGACTGTATCGCTCTGAAAATTCGTTGGCCTTGCTGCGCATGTGCGAGACAATGCGCAATCCGAGTTTCTGGGCATCGTTCGATTCTCCATGATGCTTGCCGGTCAATGCAACGAGACATTCTGCCAATCCGATAAACCCGATTCCGAGAGTGCCCTGGTTGATTACCGACTCTATTGTGTCGTTAGGCTTTAGATCTTCTGTTCCGTTCCAAAGGCGTGACATCAGCAACGGGAACTGTTTTGCGAGTGCGGTTTTCTGAAAATTATAACGGTCGTTAAGCTGACGAGCTGTTATCTCAAGCACTTCATCAAGTTTTGAGAAGAAACGCGCGATACGTTCCTCAGGATCCATTATCTGCATGCACTCAATGGCTATACGCACAATATTTATTGTGGAGAATGAGATGTTTCCACGACCGATTGATGTTTTTTCGCCGTAACGGTTCTCAAACACACGCGTGCGGCAACCCATCGTCGCTACTTCATACTGATAGCGGCGCGGGTCGTCAGCGTTCCATTTTTCATGAACATTGAATGTGGCATCGAGGTTTACGAAGTTGGGGAAAAAACGGCGGGCTGTCACTTTGCATGCCTGCTGATAAAGGTCATAATTCCGATCCTCCGGTAGATAATTGACTCCGCGTTTTTTCTTCCAGATCTGTATGGGGAAAATCGCAGTTGCGCCATTACCAACACCTTCGTATGTAGATTGCAGCAGCTCGCGAATGATGCATCGACCTTCAGCAGAGGTGTCCGTGCCATAGTTAATAGATGAGAACACCACTTGATTGCCGCCGCGCGAATGAATTGTATTCATGTTATGAATGAATGCTTCCATAGCCTGATGCACGCGGCCGACAGTGCGGTTGATTGCATGCTGCCGCGCACGCTCTTTGCCTTGCAGTCCGTCAAGAGGCCGCTTTATGAAGTCTTCAATTTCTGCATCATACAGTTCTGAATAATCTTCTCCTGCAAGATTTTCAATACATTTCACTTCCTCAATATAAGAAGAGCGCACGTAGGGAGCGAGATAAAAGTCAAATGCCGGTATCGCCTGACCGCCATGCATCTCATTCTGTGCTGTCTCAAGAGATATGCATCCGATTATCGATGCGGTCTCGATACGTTTTGCCGGACGCGACTCGCCATGTCCGGCAATAAACCCTGACTTAAGGATACGGTCAAGCGGATGCTGCACGCAAGTAAGACTTTTGGTGGGGTAGTAGTCTTTGTCGTGGATGTGGAGATATCCGTTTTTTACCGCGTCGCGGGCTTCTTCTGACAACAGATAGTCGTCGACAAAAGGCTTGGTTGTCTCGCTGGCAAATTTCATCATCATACCGGCCGGAGAGTCAGTATTCATATTGGCGTTCTCGCGAGTTATATCATTGTTTTTGGCCTCTATGATTTCAAGGAACATATCGCGAGTCTTTGCCCTGCGGGCAATTGAACGCTTGTCGCGATAAGCGATATAGCGTTTTGCCACCTCCTTGCGCGGGCTCTTCATGAGCTCGACCTCGACCTTATCCTGTATTTCTTCGACCGACATCTGTTCCTTACCGGTAATGCCGATGCGGTCGGCAATCTTGTGAATCAATGCCTCATCTTCGCCAAGTTCGGTCTGAAGCATGGCTTTACGGATTGCGGCTTTAATTTTTTCTTCATTATAGCCCACTACGCGACCATCGCGTTTGAGTACGGTTTGTATCATTGCTTTGCTGTTTATTTGTTTTCCTTACTGTTTGAAGTGAAAAAGTACGTAGATAAGGTACGATATACGGCCAACCGTTGATTGATTAGCCAAAAACATTGCAAAGCTATAAAACTTATCCCAAAGCTGCAACTTTTATGCGCAAAAGTTTTCCGAGATTTTTATTTTGGGAAACTTTGCAAGTAACGTTGATGCGTTAAAATGTTAATTATAAACAATTTAGCATTTTGTTTTGGAAAACTTTTATTTTGCGGCAGTTTTAAAGATTGCCAACAAATTAATATCATCAAACTTTTACAGGATGCCTATTTCTTTAAACTTCTCCACATCATGAGTCTTTATACCCGAATCACGTAGCGGCTGCCCTTCATTATAGTCGTTAAGATAAAGAGGTGCGGGCGATACGTAGTCAAACGACGCCATCGATTGAGTTTCATCCAGATAAGGAGTATCAAGACCACTCATCTGAAGAAGTGTATGGAATACAGACTGCGATGGTGCGACATACATATCCTTATTGGCTGACAGATATTGTCTCACCTCCGGATATGCCTTGTCATATTCTTCGGAGATCCAGACAATCAAAGGCACATGCAATTGATAATAGGTGGGCACAGGAGAGGCATGCAGGAAACGTCCACGCTCATCATCAAATATATCTTCTCCATGATCTGAAGTATAAATCATTACAGCCTTGGCTCCCGTAGCATCAAGTTCAGCTATTATATCATCAAGAACGCCGTCTGTGTAGCGGATAGCATTATCATACGCATTCAGCAACTGAGACCGATGGCGGATGTTTGCCTGCGTGGCATCATCAGGCTTGAAATATGACATTTCTTTAGGATACCGTTCGTTATAATAAAAATGAGACCCGTAGGTATGCAATAAGACAAAACGCTTTCTGCCTTTGTTTTCAGAAAGATTTTGCCGCAACAATCCCACCAGATTATGATCATAGTGGTCTGCTCCCTCAAGATATTTTACCACGTCGGCCTCTTCTGAAAAATATTGGGTATATGAATGGTTTTTAGCCTGATTTGAAAAGACTGCGGTGGCATAGCCAGCTTCCTTGAATGCAGCGATAATGCTTTTCCTGTACATTATGGAATCGAACGACAGGGGAGTGGTATGGGTGAGCATCATAGGCACACATTTGTGCGTGGTATTGGATTGCGAAACAGCTCTTGGAAATGTTATCAGATTGTTGCGTTTTGACAATCGTGGATTGGTCGGACGCTCGTACCCGAAAAGTTCCCAGTTGACAGCACGCGACGTCTCCCCTATGACAAGCACATATATTTCATCCTGAGATTCGGCATGAGTATCGACAGCGTCATAGCAGAAACTCTCGGAGGTGTCATGATAATGTGCGCTTTGATATGTACGATGCAGCGCTGTCACAATATTCGACACCACATTCAGAGGATATATATGTCTGGCCGGATTAAAGTCTTTGGATACCAGCATGGCAATTGACGACAGGATAATGCCCGCAGCAAGACCTACAAGTCCATATCGGCGCGACATAATTCTGAATTTAATCGAGGTTTTAAGTCTGCAAACCGCACTGTATGCTCCCCATGCAATCATCGGAAGATATAATACGGCGCTTATAACAATCGGCAACGCAAGATTAGACAACAGTTCCCCGGCTTCAGATGAATTGGTAGTCACGCAATTGATAAGCATATCTATTGCGATTATAGACTCTCCAAACAGATACAACACTACAATCTGAAAGCTATTCATCACCATAAACACAATCAGCCACAACACAGTGACCCCGGCATTTTTACGCACGCTCATCAGCAGACAATAAAGCGACAACGGCACTAATATATTTGCCGTTTTTGCCAGAAATGACATTGACTCGGTAATATCAAGCAGTATATTCGGAACAATCATCAGCAACGGGAAGATAACTGCAAGTATATTTATATTGGCAAAAAAACGTTTTATTGCTTTACCGTAACGGTTCATTGGTGTTTTATTGAAATTTTAAACTTATTATATCAGTTGGTCAGTGCTTAGTATCAGACATTATATACGGCATCAGATTGCCGGCGCCCATTAGTTGCATAGCAGGTTATCATTTCAGAATGCTTCATTTAGATTGAATACAATGCCAGACTCACCCTTCCCGAGACCGAAATCAAGTCGCACATTGACATTTTTTTTAAATTCCCAACGATAACCGACGCCAAAGTTAGGCAAAATTTCCCGCGACTGCAAATTTTTAAATTCAGGGAAAACACTGCCGGCTCCAACCCACACGACCGCACTGTTTCTATGCCATATATGCTGGCGCAACTCCACTGTGACATCCACTGCATTTTTATCGCGATATCGCCCCTCGTAATAACCTCTCATGGTTCGACTGCCTCCTACTGAAGCTAACATGCTCCACGGTGTATTTCCGTATGTAAACAGTCCATGCACGTCAATTGCCACAATAGCATCGCGCCATGCTCCAAAATATCGGCATATTGTAACATCTGTACTTGAAAACGCATCTTTATTTGAAAGGAAGCGGGGATAGAAACGCTGCTCAAGACCTATATACCATCCACGATGCGGAGCTGTCAGGCAGTCACGCGAGTCATGATAGAGATTAACACCCACGCCATAGTTAAATGTGCTCAGATGCTCGTTGTTCCACAATGCATAATCTTCAGCATTCTTAGCTCTGGTATAATTAAAATGCAAAGCCGGGCCGACATAACAATTTCCCGGTAGGCTATAGTCAAATGATGCCTTTACTTCCGCGTTAAGCTGAAGATATTTGGTTTTATTGTCGTTCTGCCTGGCGGAGTCAAATCCAATACCCCAGAAATAAGTAGGCATAGAACTGAATGACATTTTATAATTGAAACGCCAGCTGTCGTACGGAGTAAAATGAGTGCCACGAATGCCTACATTATAATATCCTGTAATTGAAAACTCAGTATAAAGCGTAGCATTGGATTGGGAAGTAGTCGAGCTATTGTTGCCGGCTGTATATAGCGCCGCGCCCAAGATGCCAAGCGACAACTTTGTGTCGCTTGAATAAGCCGGGCCGCCGATCAGGCTGAAGTCTATTTTTTTATCGGACGGCGGCTTGTTTGAATCATCAAAATATCTAATGATTTTCTGTATGATATTCTGCTTGGGGGTATAGATTGTATCTGCATCCGACGCCACGCTCGTGCAAGCCACTTCAGATTGATTTACAGAAAACAAGGTATCCGCATCTACAGTTTCAGCTAAAGTTGAAACTGCACTCATAATTAATATTAGCGACCAGACATAACGCATCGTGATGATTGCAAAAGATGGCACAAAAGTAATAATTTATCCCCAATTATTACTAATTTTGCATATATGAAATTTGAGGAATCGACCGATATTATTGCTAAAATACTGTATGGCTCGGGGGTTAGACATGTCATAGCTTCGTCGGGGTCACGTTCGTTGCGAATGGTGAGATCCGCATCAGGTCATCCGCAACTCAATGTGCGTATGATTGTTGATGAACGCGTAGCTGCATTCTCGGCTCTCGGGATAAGCGACTGCACCGCTCAACCCACAGCTCTTATTTGCACATCGGGAACTGCCATGTTGAATTATGCTCCGGCTATAGCAGAGGCTTATTATCGTGGCGTTCCGATGATTATAATTACCGCAGACCGGCCGGTTGACATAATTGACTTAAATGACGGACAGACGATACATCAGTTTCATGCACTTGACAACATCGTAAAAATGTCGATTGATATTGATGCCACAAGGCCTTGCAGTAAGAATGATTTCGATAAGATAAGTGATATCATATCATTTGCATTGTCTCCGAGAAAAGGACCGATACATATCAATCTGCATCTTGAGGAAGGGAATGAAGCGATGGATTATCAATGTGCTGATTATGAAACCGAATTTTCAAGGCTACATATACCACATTCGACACTGAGCATGTCATCATTCCAGAAATCAGAAATTGCCTTAAAAAAAACGCTTATATTTTTAGGGCAAATGCCGTTTGACAGCGAAATGATACAGCTGGTCGAGCATGTCGCCGGACTGCCCAACATTGTGGTTGTGGCTGACATTGTAAGCAACTGCAACATTCCAAATGTCATAACAGATATAGAATCACTGATAGATCACATAAAAGCACATCCCGATGTTTTTAATCCGGAGCTGGTAATAACTTTGGGCAAAACATCTCCTATAAGCCGCCGGTTTAAGGAATGGCTGAGGAGTATTGATGACTATGCGCATTGGCGCGTAAATGACAAGCCAGAGCCGGAAAATACATATTTTCATCTCGAAAGAACCATTATCGCCGATGAAAAGACATTCTTAAAACATATTGCCGACAACGCTGATAAAACGAATGTTGATATATTCAACCGCGTCTGGATGGTGCTGAATCGAAAAGCGGACGTCATTAAGTCAAATCTGCTTGCCGAGGCTCCCTGGAGTGACATTGCCGCTATAAACGTGATTATTAAACAGATACCGGATAGTTATACAATCCAATGTTCAAATGGAATGTCAATACGGTATTTGTCATTAACCGGAGCAAACAGACATCGATTGTATTGCAACCGGGGGGTAAACGGCATAGACGGTTCGACTTCTACAGCTATAGGATATTCATCGGTGTCAGATACGCCCACATTGCTCATCTCCGGGGACATGAGCGCACTCTACGACATATCAGCGTTATACTCCGGACAATTGTCCCCGAAGTTCAAAATGATTGTCATTGCCAATGAAGGCGGCGAGATATTCAGGCTGACAAAAGCCACACGTAACTATGAGAAGCGGGAAGAGATGTTATGCAATATACCTGACATAAAATGGAAGGATGTTGCGAAATCTGTGAATATGGATTATTTCGAGGCACAAAACAAGAAAGAGCTGGAATCGGTTTTAGGTGCTTTCTTTATTAAAAATGACCGCTCCACGCTATTGATTATCAAAACCTCAATTGGAAACAGCAAAATATACGGAAACATAATTAAAGAGATAAACAACCGATTATGAATAAAGAGATTATATGGGAACCTATCAAACAGTACGAGGATATACTGTTTGAACAATACGGCAAAATCGCCAAAATAACAATAAATCGCCCTCATGTCTATAATGCATTCCGCCCACAGACCAATATGGAAATGCTTGATGCCATGGCATATTGTCGGGAATCTCCCGAAATCGGCGTAATAATTCTTACCGGAGCCGGCGACAAAGCGTTTTGCTCCGGTGGCGACCAGAATGTAAAAGGTGTCGGGGGATATATCGACAGCAATGGCGTGCCTCGCCTGAATGTCCTTGATCTGCACAAGGCGATACGATCAATACCCAAACCGGTAATAGCAATGGTCAACGGTTATTCAATCGGCGGCGGCAATGTGCTGCAGGTGGTATGCGACCTTACAATTGCTTCAGAAAATGCGCGGTTTGGACAAACCGGTCCAAAAGTAGGAAGTTTCGATGCCGGTTTCGGTTCAAGCTACCTGGCGCGTTGCGTCGGACAGAAAAAAGCCCGTGAGATATGGTTCCTATGCAAACAGTATACAGCGGCAGAAGCGCTTGAAATGGGTATGGTGAATCATGTCGTGCCATTTGACAAACTTGAAGAGACTACAGTGGAATGGTGCGAGACAATATTACAGCGGTCGCCGATGGCGATACGCATGATTAAGCGAGGGCTCAATGCGGAACTCGATGGACAACGCGGACTTATGGAATTTGCAGGAGACGCCACGCTCATGTACTATTTGATGGCAGAAGCTCAGGAAGGGAAAAATGCGTTTCTTGAAAAGAGAGATCCCGATTTCGACCAATTCACTAAATTCCCCGGCTGATGCTTAAAGCTGTCTGGACAAAATACACACTCCGGTTCATACGTCAGTCGAGGACTTCACGAGAGATCCTTGATGAAAAAGACACCTATTTCATCAAAATTTATGATACGCAAAATCCGACCATAGAAGGTTGGGGTGAAGCCGCTCTGTTCGGGGGGTTGTCAGCCGACGACACCCCTGAATTCACCAATATTCTTGATGACTGCTGCGCGTCAATCAACGACATTGACATAAATGCGATACCTTCATCTGCGATAAGAATGGGAATTGAGACGGCGCTGTCCGACCTGAACAATGGCGGACAGCATCAGCCGTTCATGTCCGGCCAAATACCTCCGACTTGTATCAACGGACTTATATGGATGGGCGACAAGCAATTCATGCTTGATGAAATAGCAAAAAAGCTGCATCTTGGATTCAGATGCCTGAAATTAAAAATCGGAGGAATAGATTTTGAAAACGAGCTGGACATACTTCACTCGATACGCAAACATTACAGCCCCGACTCATTGGAACTCAGGCTTGACGCCAATGGTGCATTCACTCCGGAGAATGCGATGTCACGACTTGAACGGTTGTCGAAGTATATCATACATTCCATTGAACAGCCGATAAAAGCCGGACAAATCTCATCCATAGCAGCGATTTGTCGGGAAAGTCCTATCCCTATAGCTCTTGACGAAGAGCTTATCGGATTAAAAAGCGACGACGAGAAGTGCGCGATTTTAGACGAAATTAAGCCGTCATACATTATATTAAAGCCTACGCTATGCGGAGGTTTCAAGGAATCTGACCAATGGATTGAGTTCGCAAAAAACAGAGGCATCGGTTGGTGGGCGACATCTGCATTGGAATCTAATATCGGACTGAACGCAATCGCGCGCTGGACTACGACTCACAACGTATCGATGCCGCAAGGGCTCGGCACAGGGCAGGTGTATTCAAACAATATCGACTCTCCGCTGCGACTTGAGGGAGAACGTTTAACATCAGACACGGATAATATATGGAATTTCGACGCGATAAAATTTTAGAGCGCATTCACAACTGCACACCTGAAACCTACAGGTTCATTGATGAATGGCTTGATGAAAGCCTCTATATTACCGCACGCACATCAGGCTCGACCGGAGCTCCTAAAGCCATACGCTTACTTAAGGCTGACATGGTGACATCTGCAATAAGCACCAACAGGTTTTTCAATATAACAGATAAATCATCAATGCTTTGCCCGCTGTCGGCCGATTATATTGCCGGGAAGATGATGATTGTCAGAGCCATGCTTTCCGGCGCACAACTCTGGATTGAGAAACCGGGCAACACTCCCGTATGTCAGGAATACGGCAACATTGATTTGATTGCCGTAGTTCCGTCACAAGTGCAACACCTGCTTGATAACCAAAGAATTTTAAAGCGATTGAAACATGTGCTTATCGGCGGAGCGGCAGTGCCACGCGAACTGTCTCACCGGATTACTGCATCGGGAGTCAACGCATACGTATCTTACGGGATGACTGAGACGTGCAGTCATGTGGCATTACGCAGAATAGGAGAATCTTCAGACGAAATATACGAAGCCATGCCGGATATAAGTTTCATAACTGATTCAAGAGGGTGCCTGATAGTAAACTCGGAGAACCGGTCATTTCATAGCCTGACAACAAACGATATCGTAAGACTTATCGATGACCGACATTTTGTTTGGATTGGACGCTTTGACAATGTGATAAACAGTGGCGGCATCAAAGTGTATCCCGAAGAAATAGAAAAACAGATACAGCGACTGATTCCTGAAGATACGGAATATTATATTTCCAAATGCCGTGACGACAAGTGGGGTGAAGTGCCTGTACTTGTCCTGTCAAAAGAGGTTGAAAATGCAAAAAAGATGCTGGAAGATATAAGAACCATCGTAAAATCAAAGGCAGAACGTCCGGCCGGCATTATTGTCAGGAATATCGAATATACCTCTACAGGAAAAATAATTCGACAACAATTCATATAATCGGATTGCGGCTAATTACAGCAGCCAAAAATGTGAATCAGCCGAATTTTGAGATTTTCTTCAGCATAGCCTCATTAAGAATGCGTATCCGACGGCCGTCTACTGTTATTATCTTTTCATTGACAAAACCAGATAAGGTGCGTATGGCATTCGATGTCGTCATATTCGATAGATTTGCAAGATCTTCTCTTGCCATATAGATTTTCAGAGTCGAATTGTCATCCTCATATCCATAATTATCTTTAAGCACAATCAATGCCTCGGCCAGTCTGCCTCGAATATGCTTCTGTGTGAGATTGACAATCTTGGTATCAGAGCCTCCAAGATTTCTTGATAATTCTTTAATAAAGAAGAGGGCAAGATTGTTGTTGTTGCGAATCAAATCCATAACCAGCTCCATCGGGACAGCGCCTAATGTCGAAGCCTCAAATGCGCCGGCGCTTGATACGTATGGTTCCTGTGCGAAATATGCTCTATAACCGAAATATTGCACCGGTCGAATAAGTCTTAAAATCTGCGCCCGACCGCCTACACCTTCCTTAAATTTCTTGACCTTGCCTTTGAGGAGACACCACAGATATTCCGGAGCTTCGCCCTCGGCATATATAATCTGGTTCTTTTTAAAATTGTGAATTTCAAAGGCATCAATGATACGATGCTTTTCTTCATTGGTTAAAATCGACCAGATTTCAGCCAGATCTTCACTAATTACTTTCTCAAGGGCGCTCTTAATCATGCTATAAGAATATGTTTTATAACACAAATATAATAAATATTTCAGTAAATTAATAATTTATCGGATTTCTACTCACATTTTGCTTAATTTTTAACCAAATTTAAGGAGGAAACAGCTAAATATGCAATTCTAAACTTTTTCATAAAATACAAACACAAAAAAGTTGCAGTTTAATTGCAAATTAAAACAATAACCATTATCTTTGTGTTATAGAAAAAAAGCCTGAGATGGCAACTATATAAAACTGAACATTGACATACCACATCAAAGTAGATTGGGAAACTCTTCAAATTATTATGAAATGCCGAGACAAGCTTAGTCGTCTGATGGCGGGCCCCAATCCCTGAAAAGGGATGCTTTATGCCAGGCGGATTACAAAGGACGGCGAGCACTCAAATCCTGTCTATTCGGAGTTTCATCGCATCCTTTGGTGTGGAATTTATAAAAGGAGACCGACAGTGAATTAATTCATCGTCGGCCTCCTTTCTAATATCATAAATTCATAAACAAAGAATTGCTTTATCACCTGCCAAGCCCTAATTCTTTATTGAAAAACGAGAGCGATGTGGAAATTTTCAATGACGCCTCCTCCCATTCGGCAGTAGGAGAGGACTCGCTCATTATTCCGCCGCCACCCCAGAAACAACAATATCCCGGAGAAAACTCAAAACTGCGAAGGTTGACATGCGCAATAAAATACGCATCATCCTCCATTGCAATATATCCGCCATAACATTCCCTGTCATGTTTTTCAACCTCGCTGATTATTTTTTTAGACCATGCTAAAGGATATCCGCAGATTGCAGGCGTCGGATGCAGCGCCGCAACAATTTTTTCTGCCGCGACTTTTCCATTAACACCATTCACATTTCCTGAAATTTTAGTCAATATATGTTCGATGCTACCGGCCGGCACCGTCTCTGCCGCTCCATGTTCCGGAATTATCCCAAACGATTCTATAACATCACAAATATAGCGCACGACATACGAATGCTCCCGCTTATTCTTATTATCCCACTCTGAAGCGCCACAGTCTGTCCGCCGCGTTCCGGCCAAGGCGACGGTGTGAAGTTCTCCTGATTCTTTATTAATACTTAAAAGTAATTCCGGAGAGCATACACACCACGCTCCCGTTGTCGGGGTATAATATACAGCACGAAATGATTTCTCGTATGTTGCGAACATATCAAACGCACACTTGACAATCATGTCATAGTCAAGCCTACAATCCGCAAGTATTACACGTCGTGATATCACAACCTTTCCAGACTTCGATTTCAGCAAACCGGTAACCTTGTTTATTCCGGTTTCATATTCAGTCCATGAAGTGCTTTCGCCATACGGATTATGAACTGCTGCCGGTTCATGCGCTATGTTTACGGCATCCGGAACATTTCTGTCAAGGATATCCACTCGACGTCCATCCCACATCGTGACAGTAAATTTTCGCGAAGAAACAATATCTGAGGCTTCGTCATCAACAATAAATTCAAAATCATGCCGACCGGGCAAAGAGTACATCGCAAATGTCACTCCGCGCTTTAACAATGACAATAGACGCGAAGCCGCATCAGTCTGCTTTTCCATAATCTTATTGGCAAAGTTCCGCAATTAACTCAAAGGGCAATGCTTCAACTATTTTCACCCTATAATAATTGCCGGGAGTCAAGGCACATGTCTTCCTGATAAGCACCTCAGGGTCGACTTCAGGAGAATCAAATTCTGTTCTGGCCACATAATAATCTTCGTCTTCACGGTCGACAACGACCTCAAAGATTTTGCCGATTTTTTCTTTCTGAATATCAAAAGAAATATCTTCCTGCATACGCATGATTTCATCAAGCCGCATCTGCTTTACATCTTCGTCTATGACATCGGGCAGATTTTTCGCAGCGTATGTGTCATCTTCCTCACAATAAGCGAATGCTCCCATGCGTTCGAAGCGCATATCTCGTACAAATTCCTTCAATTCTTCGAAATCACGCTCGCCTTCGCCCGGAAAGCCGACCATCAATGTGGTGCGAAGATGCACACCGGGGACTTCCTCACGAATACGCCGTATAAGTGCACGTGTCTCATCGGCAGAGATATGACGTCGCATATTGGCAAGCACATTGTCAGAGATATGCTGCAGAGCTATATCAAGATATTTGCACACCTTTGGATTGTCGCGCATCACCGGCAGAATATCATAGGGAAAATCAGCAGGATAGGCATAATGGAGACGTATCCACTTCACACCATCCACTTTGCTTATCTCTGTAATCAGTCTGGCAAGTGATTTCTCACCATAGATATCAATACCATAAGATGACAAGTCCTGGGCAATTATATTCAGTTCACTCACGCCCTTTGCGACCAACGACTCCACCTCCTCAACAATATTTTCGACAGAACGAGACTTAAACCGGCCGGTTATAAGTGGGATTGCACAAAAAGCGCAAAATCTGTTACATCCTTCGGCAATTTTAAGGTAGGCCGAATGCGGAGGTGTAGACAATACGCGTCTGTAATCAACACACGATTTACTTTCTGCCACTAAATCAGAGATTAGATTTACCCAGTCAAATTTTCCATACCAGGCATCGACTTCCGGAATTTCAACAGGCAATTCATTTCTATAGCGCTCTGACAAACAACCCATGACTATTATTTTGTCGACTTCGCCTCTTGATTTCAATGCCGCATACTCCAGAATCGTATTGATTGACTCCTCCTTTGCGTCACCTATAAATCCGCAGGTATTTATCACAACGACAGGGGAGACCTCTCCGCTATCTTCCGGATTATGGCGCACAGTTATACCGTTGTCGGCAAATTGCTGCACAAGACGTTCAGAGTCTACAAGATTTTTAGAACATCCGAGGGTTACTATATCAACTTTTGTCATACCAATAGATTTGTCCTTATATCCGAACACATTTTTGCCATAAGCGATTATAATCTGGACAGCTTGTGTAAAGTTACTTTACTGAATCACCGAAAAGCGACTGAACGAATTCCTTTTTATCAAAGACCTGCAAATCCGTAATACCCTCTCCGAGTCCGATATATTTTACCGGAATTTTAAATTGGTCACTGATGCCAATCACGACACCGCCCTTTGCCGTACCATCAAGTTTGGTTATGGCAAGCTGGTTTACTTTAGTCGCGGCAACGAACTGCCGAGCCTGCTCAAAAGCATTTTGTCCTGTAGAGCCGTCAAGCACCAGCAACACTTCATGCGGAGCGTCGGGAACAACTTTCTGCATGACATTCTTGATTTTTGTAAGCTCGTCCATCAGGCCTTTCTTATTATGTAGGCGTCCGGCCGTGTCAATTATCACCACATCTGCATCATTGGCAACTGCCGACTGAAGAGTATCGTAAGCTACGGCCGCCGGATCTGCGCCAAGTTTCTGTTTCACCACGGGAACATTGGCTCTTTCTCCCCAGATGTCAAGTTGCTCGACCGCGGCTGCACGGAATGTATCTGCGGCACCAAGCATCACCTTATTTCCGGCAGACTTGAACTGATGAGCCATTTTACCGATTGTCGTTGTCTTACCCACTCCATTCACTCCGACAACCATTATGACATGCGGATGATGCGATTTCGGCACTTGAAAATCGTCCAGTTGCTCATCATTATCATTTTCAGTGAGCATATCAGTAATCTCTTCGCAAAGCAACCGACTCAACTCTGAAGTGCCGAGATATTTATCCTTTGCCACACGCTGCTGTATACGGTCAAGAATTTTAAGAGTGGTCTCAACGCCTACGTCAGAGGTTATAAATACCTCCTCCAGATTATCAAGTATCTCATCATCTATCTTTTGTTTCCCGGCAATCGCTCGAGTAAGCTTGCCGAAAAGGCCTTGTTTCGTACGCTCAAGACCATTATCGAGCGTCTCTTTTTTCTCTTTTGAGAATAATTTCTTAAAAAATCCCATCTTTCAGTAGTTTAAGTGTGCAAAAATACAAAAATCCTCCGACATTACCAATATGTCAGAGGATTTCGAATTTTAAAATCTTACGTTTTATCAACGTCATTCAGATTAGTCAACCTGTATGACAAGATACTTATATGTAGCCCAGAACTCCTGAGGATTTGTAATATTCAACACCTTTATACCATCGGGTTGAGTTACAATTTCATATGAGTCCGTAGGCTGTCCGGTGAGGACCTTCGCCTTTTTCGAGTGCAGATTTAACGTTGTAAGCAAGCGCTGATCCGCGGTTGTGAAATAGCTGCGCTGGAAATCTTCAGGCATGATTTTTGTTTTCTTAAGGAAGCCTGTTTTAATTATATCATGCTCCTTAAGTTCTGATTTGCTGCCAATCACATAATAACACTCGTTAAGTTGATTCGTGAGTTCAACATTCATTTGTTCTGCCACATTCTTCTCTTCAAGCGTGGTTGCGACAGTCGTATTTAGTGAATCGACATTCTGGGTAAGCTGGTCGATGTATATATTTGCAGAGGCAAGATCCTTGCGCAACGATTCAATTGTTGTCACCTGCGACGCAATCTGACTTTTCAAACTGGAAATAGCTTGGCGCAGGTTGGCATTATTGGCATTTGATTTACTAAGGCGCGCCTCGAGCTCAGTCAGTCGTTGACGCCTTTCGTTGAGCGCACGTTGTATATCGGCCATATCCTGTTTGATCTTATTACGGCGGTCGGGTGTCTCCGACTGAAGATTTTCCGATGACAAGATATTTTCAAGCGTTTTTATCTGCTGCATGCCGTCGCCAAGTTCATTAAGAAGCGACAGCAGACTGTCCTGGTCAGCTACGACCTGTTGTAATGAATCACGTGTTTGCACCAATTGATCTACAGAGGTGTCATGCCCAGACGTCGAAGTGGTTTTATCTCCGCAAGATGCCAAGACAAGCACCGATGCAGCAACAACGCTTAATTTCCCAAATTTTACAGTATTCATATAGTTTAAATTTGAATTGACGGATAAATTATTAGTCAGTATATGTCGTATTTTCGTTATTTCGGAATATCTTCTGTTTTGTATTTATTGCGATGGACACGAACCATGTCTTCAGTCTTGCCCCCGACCACAACAACAATTTCACCTCTCGGTTGGTTCGTTTTAAAATATTCACACAATTCTGTAAGCGAGCCGTTGATTGTCGTATTATGCACTTTTGATATTTCCCGTGAAACGGATGCCGGCCTGTCTGCCCCACAGACCTCTATGAGCTGTTCGAGCGTTTTGACAAGCCGCAATGGTGATTCATACAGTATAAGCGTACGATCATCGGCAGCCAACGCCTCAAGACGCGAACGCCGGCCTTTTTTAGGGGGCAGAAAGCCCTCAAAGCAAAACCTGTCGCATGGCAATCCGGAATTAACCAATGCAGGGACAAAGGCCGTCGCTCCCGGCAGAGTTTCCACTTCAATATGAGCACGCCGACATTCGCGTGAGAGCAAAAATCCCGGATCAGATATTCCGGGTGTGCCGGCATCAGATATAAGCGCCACACTTTCACCACCTGCGATGCGGTCAACAATAGGACGTACCGTGTCATGCTCGTTATATTTATGATGACTCACACAAGGGGTCGATATCCCGAAATGGGCCAACAATGGAGCAGACGTACGAGTATCCTCAGCCAATATCAGACTGACATCTCCGAGCACCTCTACCGCTCTCGGAGTCATATCTCCCAGGTTACCTACCGGAGTGGGCACTATATACAGCTTGCCTTGGTTTGAAGTATCTTTCATCTCTGATATATTATTTACCCATGAAATACGCAGATATGATTGACATAAAGTCTTTGACGTCGGGATTTTCCTTATCCCACCCTAATGTGTTATAGAAATACTCATCGGCATCGCATGTCGACTTCATGCCTTCAATCAGCGACAAAGTCTGCATATAATCTTTCTGTGAATTAGAAAATAGCTGGCGCCTGAACTTATAATTGTCATTAAGTGTAAACATTTTCCTTATATCGCCGCGTGTACTTATTGCAAATGCCGATTGATTGACATCAACACCGGAGTCATCCAATATAATATTTACAGAATTTGCTGACCGGGCAACATCGCAATCTTGTACATGCGCGCCATAGCCGTCCGGCATCGTCATATCCTTAGATGCGACATAATCGTCCGGATCTTTCGCGTCAACAGCATCAGTATCCACGACATCACAATCTGCATCCTGCGACTCCTCAAACAAAGCGCTGTGGGCAATAGCACTATCGCTATCTGATGCAATGGCATCGGCCGAATAATCCTCTTTTTGGGGAACGCATTCCAGCCGACCACTATCGCATTGATCTGATGCCCCATCGCAAATAGAATCAATCGCATCAACATCAGCAGGCGCGTTAAGAGCGGCATCTTCTTGTCGTTCAGACTCACCACCCAATTTTTGCCCGTATTGCTGCTGAATGGCTATGATATCTGCGTTTATTTCTTCAATTTTATCAAAAAGCCGGTCGAAAAGTCGGTCAACTTTATAATTGTCTACAATCTCTGTTTTCAGTAACAAGAGAAGTCCTTCAAGCTCGAGAACGTTACTATAAGCATTTGAGATTTCCATCATAATATTTTTTCACCTTACAAACTTAACAATAATTTTGTTAATATTTAACGACTCAACTCAATTTATTTAAATACGGCAAGAAGGAAACGCTGAATTTCTTTCCGCAACACATCGCGCGAACAGAAAAAATTATTGACAATTACCACCACCGCATGAGTAGGCTTGCCATTAGTTCCTATTTTATAGCCGGCGTAGCAATGCACGCCATTCATCGACCCGCTTTTAAGCACCAATTTTCCATCCAAAGCGGTGTTCTTAAGGAAATTTTTTACCGTACCTTCACGCCCAACTTTGGGGAATAGACTTACAAACGTGTCTGCATGTGAATTTTTTGCCATATAAGTCAGAACATCTGCCATAAATTTGGGCGTCACACGATCAATCCTGGCAAGACCTGAGCCATCTGCTATTTTAATGAAAGAAGTTTCCAAACCTCGTGACTTCCAATAGCTGATTTCTTTATTTATAGCTGCCTTACGGCTTTGTCCGGGCGCCAAAGCCCTCAATGTTGCCTCAGCCATCATATTATCTGAATCAAACATCATGACGCGCAGCATATCTACATTCACAGGTGACTGATATCTTAATAATCTTGTCGTCTCTCCGCATGGCTCGATAACATTATCATTAACCTTTATCCCTTCCCTTTGCAAACGATCTCGCATATTGTATGCAAATACAGTCGATGGCGAATTCATCGTAGTGGTCACATAAAAATTTTTATTCTCCACATTCCGTCCGCTGACAATATAGATATCAGAATTAACCCCTCGTTCAATATCTGTGCCGGCATCCGTTTTTTCCACCATTACGTCAATATATGGTACTTGCGGTATTGTTTTTTCACTTTCAGGATAAAGCCGAAACGTATTATTACAGTAATTAAAGCCATAAAATCCGGCACCGTAGTCCCAACCGGTATCCTCTATGACCCACTGCGGACATTGTCCTGTATCTGAAAACATATCCTCATCAACAATAATCTCTCCATTTATCACTGATATATTCCGTGATTTAAGCGCTTCAACAATCATGTCTTCAAACCCGCGTCGATTCAAGAAATGAGAACTTTCGATTGTCGGATCACCTGATGCTTTTACCACCAGATTGCCATCAAGTATATTCCCTTGCAATTCGCCGTGAAGCATCACGTCGGTATTATACCTGAAGTTTTCGTCAAGCAGACAAAGAGCCGTGGCAGAGGTTACCGACTTCAATATTGATGCAGGAATCATAGACAGGTTAATATTCTCTTTTTCGACAGCCTGTCCTGTCGAGAGATTGGTAATATACACGCCGACAGTGGCAGCGTCACGCCCATAGAAGTTCAGACGCTCCGCATCTGCCGATATGAACGCCATAGCCAACATTGCAGTAAACGAAGCTCGATATATATATTTCCTCATCGTATTTTTTAATCTAAAAAGATATATATTGAAATTTAATATCCAGAATATTTATTACGATAACAAAGTTACTCAAAACTTTGCTGACGGCAATGCCTCCCACAAAAATATTGGCACACTTCGCATCCCAAACAAAAAAAAGTATTAACTTTGCATTAATATACGACAATTCAAGCATTGAAATGGCCAACCGAACGCGCGAAAAGTTAATTGATGTAGCCCGACACCTATTTGCAAGGAAAGGTATCGAGAACACCACCATGGTGGATATCGCCAACGCTTCGGAAAAAGGGCGGCGCACAGTTTATACGTATTTCAAAAGCAAGAGCGCAATCTACGATGCCGTAATCGAGTCAGAAAGCGAGCGTATGGTGGAAAGACTGCGCAAGGTTTATTCTCTTGACCTACCGCCGGTGGAAAAACTGAGACAGTTCGTGTTAATTCGCTTTGAAATCCTCAAAATGATTTCAGACACAGCGACGCCATCAGAACCGTTACGTTCTCTCTTTTCAACCAACAGCAAGCGATACGAAAAAATAACTCAGCTGGCGCTTGAGAAAGAAAAAATAATGCTCAACAGTATATTGCGCCAATGCATGGACAATCCGGATATCGACCGCCGTCAGCTTGCTCGGCTCAAAGTCGTGATGCCACTGTTGCAACAAGGCGTTGACATCTCATTCATGCGCAACAATTACCGTGATCTCGGAGTCGATGAGGCGTCATTCTCTAATGTTGTCGCTGATTTTATTCTCAACGGACTGCGCAAGCATTCCGCCATAAACAGTTCTATCTAATTATTCAAATTACTCATCAATAATAAATTCATCCTACACATGAAATTACTTGAAGGAAAAACAGCATTAATCACCGGAGCCGCACGAGGCATCGGCAAAGCCCTTGCAATGAAATTCGCCCAGGAAGGCGCAAACATCGCTTTCACCGACCTCGTAATCGACGAGTCCGGCAGAGCCACTGAAGAAGAAATAGCAGCATTGGGCGTAAAAGTAAAAGGTTACGCGTCAAATGCAGCAGACTTCAATCAGACCAAAGAAGTTGTAGCTGAAGTGCATAAAGATTTCGGCCGCATCGATATCCTTGTCAACAATGCAGGCATCACGAAAGATGGTTTGATGATGCGTATGACCGAAGCTCAGTGGGATGCTGTAATCGCAGTGAACCTCAAAAGCTCTTTCAACTTCATCAACGCAGTGCTCCCCGTCATGCTGCGCCAGCGCTCAGGTTCAATCATCAACATGGCATCAGTTGTAGGTGTTCATGGTAATGCCGGCCAAAGCAACTATGCCGCTTCCAAGGCAGGCATGATCGCTCTCGCCAAAAGTATCGCACAGGAAGTCGGCTCACGCGGCATCCGAGCCAACGCTATTGCTCCCGGCTTCATCGAAACTGCAATGACCGCAGCTCTTCCCGATGACGTACGCGCCGAATGGGTAAAGAAAATTCCGTTGCGCCGTGGAGGTCAGACCGAGGACATTGCCAACGTCGCCACATTCCTCGCCTCAGATCTGTCAAGCTATGTCACCGGCCAGGTTATCCAGGTCGACGGCGGCATGAACATGTAATCCGCATAGATACAACCAGAGAATATGAAATACGGGCATTCCGGTCTTGCCGGAATGCCCGTATTTTTATACAAATACACCCACACATGTCAATTCTCTCGAAAACAGGCATTATGATTTATTCACATTATTATTATAAATAAACTGAGTTATTTGACTAAATTTGTAGCTAAATTATACAGTTAAAATAGATTAATCATTTAATTGGACTATTAATGTTAGATTATAACACGCAATTAAAACGCCTTGTACTTCCCGAATACGGGCGCAACATACAAAAGATGGTCGACCACTGCATGACGATTGATGACCGCGAAGAGCGCACCCAATGCGCCTACGCTGTGATAACCGCCATGAGCAACCTTATGCAGCTTCAGAAAAACAACGATGCTCTGCTGAAATTATGGGATCATCTTGCCATCATGTCAGATTTCAGCCTCGACATAGATTATCCGACAGAGATAATTCAACCTGAAAGCCTGAATTCGACCCCGGAGCAGATGCATTATCAGAACCGCGACTTCAGTTTCCGCCATTATGGCAAATATCTCGAAAACATGATATACCGTGCTTCAAGATATCCGGAAGGAGAGGAGCGCGACGCCTTAGTCATGCTTATAGCGAACCACATGAAAAAAACAATGCTCGCCGTAAATCCTGACGGAGTGGAAGACGAGCGGATATTTCGTGATCTTGCCGACATGTCACATGGCATGATACGACTTAATCCTGAGTCAACAAAACTTCATCAGTTTCAGGAAGCGCCGTCTACCGCGACAGGCAAGAAAAAAAAGAAGAAAAAATAAGATAACCTCAAACCGATCAAAAATACCGAGATGATTACTGAATCCCAGATAACCGAAATCGGGCGTCTAAACCAGCCTCATGGCATAAAAGGAGAAATAAATGCCGTGGCTTACGATGGGATAGAGCTCTCTGAATTAAGCTGTATAATATTGGATGTCGACGGTATTTTTGTGCCGTTTTTCATGTCCGGAATACGTCGTCGCGGCACTCAGTCATACCTGATAACCATTGAAGGGATTGAGAATGAACAAAAAGCCTCGTCAATAGCCAATAAAACCATTTTTGCACTCTCCGATGAAGTCAAACAGTATACGGATAATGACGAAGAGGGATTTTACGCCGAAGATTTTATAGGATTCAGAATAATTTCCTCAGACGGTGAACTCAACGGCATTGTAACGGATATTGATGACTCAACCGAGAATGTGCTTTTCATCGTCAAAGCAGACAGCGGAAAGAAGCATCTCATTCCGGTCGCCGACGAAATCATTACCGGAATAGACATTGAAAACCGACAGTTGACAGTCGAACTTCCGGCAGGATTGCTTGAAATATAACTCATTCCATCAATTTGAATAAAACTATAATATCATGGACATATACGACGAAAACAAAGCCGTTGAGCATATCAACAACACACTTAAGGGAAAAGGACTTTCGACCTATCCGGAAGATGAAATTCTCAATGTTATTGATATGATATGGGATTATTATGAAGAGAATGGCCTTCTTGAGATTGATGATGACTTTGAAGCCGATGACGATGAAGACATCTCAGGCGAATTGTGCGATTACATAAAACGCATGCTCAAAAAGGACTCTCATGCTGTAATTAAAGTAGAAGACGTCCCTGTCATCGTGGATGCCGAGCTTGAATATGAAGATTCTGTTTTATAATAAAAATCTCGATTTAATATATGATGCGCCTTATCTTGTCTTTTGCAGTTGCCATACTGACCGCCATAAGCGTTTCTGCTCAATCATCGCTGATAGAGCAGGAAGCAGAAAACGCAGCAGCGCAGGAATTCGACAATGAGTTACGCTCTCCGATGGTAGGCCCGAAATTGCGGGCATACATACGGGCATACATGAAATCAATCGCAGAAAGCCTTTACAGGGAAGGGTATGACATAGAAACCATGCGCGAAGGCGAAGTTGTGATTGCAGTCATTCCAACGGATCAGCTTTTCGCGCCTAACGACACCGTATTGATGCCTGCGGCACACGGCAAGCTTGACCACTTCAAACAATACGCCCAACCCGATGACCGATTCAAAATTGTAATTGCAGTGCATTCCGACGATACAGGTTCTGAAGAATACCTATATGATCTGACAGAGCACCGCACGGTGGCAATCCTCGATTATCTTGAATCATTAGGTTTTAACCCCGATAATATCATCGGATTTCCCAAAGGCAACAGTTCTCCGGTGGCAGAATCGACATCAAGAGCCAACCGAGCGAAAAACCGGCGTCTGGAGATATTCATCATTCCGTCACAGGAACTTCTTGCACAGGCCCGTCAATCCAATAAAAAATAATTTATCAGGATTTAAATCGCAATCCAAATCAAGACTTGTTGGTCGACAAAATAATTATTAGTAAATTTGCACCTCCAATAAAGAAAATCAAACACCAATCATAATGGCAAAGGAATTAAAAAATTTGACTAAACGCAGCGACAATTATTCGCAGTGGTACAACGAACTTGTAGTCAAAGCCGATCTGGCAGAGCCTTCGGCAGTTAGAGGCTGCATGGTAATAAAGCCCTATGGATATGCCATATGGGAGAAAATGCAGCAGACCCTTGACAAAATGTTTAAAGAAACCGGAGTGCAAAACGCCTACTTCCCGATGCTGATTCCGAAATCATATCTCTGCCGAGAGGCCGAGCATGTCGAAGGATTTGCTAAAGAATGTGCGGTCGTGACACACTACCGTCTGAAGAACGACCCCAACGGAAATGGTGTTATAGTCGACCCCGACGCACGTCTGGAAGAGGAACTTATTGTTCGCCCCACATCCGAAACAATAATCTGGGGTACATATAAAAACTGGATACATTCATACCGTGACCTGCCAATCCTCTGCAATCAGTGGGCCAATGTGATGCGCTGGGAAATGCGCACACGTATGTTCCTCCGCACAGCGGAATTTCTTTGGCAGGAGGGACACTGCGCCCATGAGACCGCAGAAGAATCAGAGGCTCGCACAGTGCAGATGATTAACCTGTATGCCGATTTTGCAGAAAAATTCATGGCAATGCCGGTAATAAAGGGCGTCAAGACTGCCAACGAGCGTTTTGCCGGCGCCCTCAATACATATACCATAGAGGCAATGATGCAAGACGGCAAGGCGCTTCAGTCAGGCACATCGCACAATCTCGGACAAAACTTCGCTAAAGCTTTTTATGTAACATTTGTCAACAAAGACAACAAGCCCGAGTATGTATGGGCTAACTCGTGGGGAGTATCAACCCGTCTTATGGGTGCGCTTATTATGTCGCATTCCGACGATAACGGTCTTGTGCTTCCTCCGCATCTCGCCCCCATCCAGGTAGTAATAGTGCCTATATATAAAAACTCCGAGCAACTGGCTGAAATAACAAAAGCGGTGCTTCCCGTCGTAGAAGAACTGCGCCAGAAAGGCATCAGTGTCAAATATGACGATGCCGAAAACAAACGTCCCGGATTCAAGTTTGCCGACTATGAGCTCAAAGGTGTTCCTGTGCGTCTTGCCATTGGCGCGCGCGATCTCGAAGAGGGCACTATCGAAGTCATGCGCCGTGACACACTTGAAAAAGTGATATTGCCTTTCGCCGGCATTGCCACAGAAGTCGCAAGCCTGCTTGAAAAGATACAGGACAATATCTACAAGAAAGCATTAGATCATCGCGAAAGCATGACCCGTACGGTGGATTCATACGAAGAGTTCAAAGTCGAGATTGAGAAAGGTGGATTTATACTGGCTCACTGGGACGGAACCACCGAGACAGAAGAAAAAGTAAAAGAAGAGACCAAGGCTACTATCAGATGCATCCCGTTGGATGGAGACACCACCCCAGGAGTATGCATGGTAACCGGGCGTCCGTCGGCACGGAGAGTTATCTTCGCCCGCAATTATTAATACGGTCTTTGGCGATAACAATTGTCCATATTTGCTTACCTTATGCAACAAGTTAATGCATAAACTATAAACCTTTAATAGTTGTCGGGTGTTAAAAACTCGACAACTATTTTTTATGACTGTATTTCATCATATACATAACATAATGAAACCGTCACAAGCACCTGTCATTGAATTGACCCATGCGGACTCTACATCCAATCTATTGCTCCCGTATGCCGACCACGGCATTCAGGCAGGATTTCCGTCTCCCGCACAAGATTATATAACCGAAGCAATAGATCTCAATCTTGAAGTAGTGAGACATCCGGCAGCGACATTTTACGGACGCGTCAACGGAGATTCAATGATTGACGAGGGGATAGAAGACGGAGACCTGATAGTCATAGACCGAGCCATAGAACCTGGCAATGGCGATTTGGCAGTATGCTGCGTTGAGGGAGAATTCACGCTCAAACGCTTAAAGATAGAACCCGACAGAATATGGCTGATACCTGCAAACGAGACATTTGATCCGATAATGATAACAGACGACAGCCGATTTGAAATATGGGGAGTCGTAACATACGTCATCAAGAGAAAATATCACCATCGCTGAGCACACAGCACAACACTGCTACTATTTTTTACCCCCGATTTGACCCCCGATGATAGGATTAATCGACTGCAACAATTTTTTCGTATCCTGCGAGCGCCTTTTCAGGCCGGAACTTGCAGGAAAGCCCGTCGTAGTCATGTCAAACAACGATGGCTGTGCAGTCGCCATGTCTGAAGAAGCCAAGATGTTAGGTGTCAGTCGAGGCACACCCATCTATCAACTTCGCCAGATTATCCGGCAACATAACATTGCAACCATATCGGGAAACCACCGTATGTATGGAAACATATCGTCACGCGTGATGGCGACAATCGGCTCTATTGTCCCCGACATGGAAATATATTCAATAGATGAATCATTCCTTGATCTGTCAATGTGGACAGACGGAAATCTTGAGTCAATAGGTCATAAGATAGTATCAAAAGTACGTAGAGATGTTGGCATTCCGACATCTTTGGGAATAGCACCGACCAAAACACTGGCAAAAATAGCTGCAAGTTTTGCTAAAAAATATCCGGCTTATAAAAGCGTATGTATAATCGACAACGAATACAAACGCAGAAAAGCTCTTGCCATGACTGAAATTGACAAAGTATGGGGCATAGGGAGAAGATTAAGTAAAAAATTGCGCCAGTACGGCATCAATACGGCTCTTGATTTTGCGAACATGCCGATAGAAAAAGCAAGACACCTGGTCAACATTTCAGGAGAGCGCTGTTGGCGTGAACTCAATGGCGAACCATGTATAGATGCAGAAGAAGCCCAACCTCACAACAAACAGATATGCACCTCACGCAGCTATAAAAAATCTATTGATGACCTTGAATTGCTTAAAGAAGCTATATCTATTTATAGCGAGTCGGTAAGCCGTCGTTTAAGAAAGCAAGGATGCTGCGCACGGTCTGTCACAGTATTCATACAGACAAATTCATTCCGACCGGAATTGCCACAACATTACGGAAGCACGACAATACCGCTTGATGAGGCCACCGACGACACTTTGACGATAACAGCAGCTGCCATCAAAGCAGTTGGTTCGCTGTTTCGTCCCGGATACTCTTACCGACGCGCCGGAGTGGCAATAAGCGAGATTGTAAATCGCGATGCTGTGCAACAAAATCTTTTTTCCGTGCCAGGCAACAGGGAAAAGCGCCAACGATTAATGAAAGTCATTGACAATATAAACACTCAAAACAGTTCAAACGGAAAGATTCACAGCGCATCATCCATCGCGCCAAATGCAATTGAAAGTCCGGGGCAAACACAAGCCGGACAATCCGAGAGGGGGGCTGCCAACGGAAAATTACTGCATATCTTGTATTCGATTGTGTTTTTACTCTGCATGTCATCCATGTCAGGAACGCCTCTTGCTATAGAAGAAATTCCTGACACACTTGCCGAAGTAGTCAACCTCGACGAAGTTGTCGTAAAGCCACGCAAAGAGCATTACTCAAAGAAGAACAACCCTGCAGTTGATTTTGTAACCCGCATAAGAGAAAATGCCGGATTGGGCGACCCGTATCAAAAAGATAACTATAACTACGAGCGATACGAGCGTATTACCATAGCACTCAACGACATCGCAGATTCAATCGGAGTCAATGGGGGACTGCTGAAAAAATTTCAGTTCCTCAACGAATATGTAGATACATCCGAAGTGACAGGCAAGCCGATACTGCCTCTGAGCATAAAGGAAAAGGTTTCTGACATATACAACCGCAAGAATCCACGTTCGACACGCGAATATATAACCGGTTTGCGCCGCAAAGGACTTGACGACATCGCCAATCAGGATGCCATACAGACTGTACTTGACGACTTTTTCCGCGAAATTGATTTATACAGTAATGATATAACACTGCTGTCAAACCGTTTTGTCAGCCCATTGTCTAAAATCGGCCCCGATTTCTATAAATATTATCTGTCGGATACAATTGTAGTCAACAATGACAGTTGCGCAGTTTTAAGTTTTGTTCCCAGGAATAATGCCACATTCGGTTTTGTCGGGCGCCTTACTGTGCCGCTACACGACCCCACAATGTTCATTCGTCATGTATCAATGACTTTATCACCTAAAGCCAATGTAAATTTCATCAAATCACTTCATATCGACCAGTCCTTTGAACGCCTCGACGACGGCACTCGTCTCAAAACATCTGACATACTGACCATAGAGTTTGAAGTCATACCCAATACACAAGGCCTCTACGCTCAGAAATATACAACTTATGACCGGCACAACTTCAATGAGTCTGACCGCCCCGAATTATATGAACGGTTGGGCACGACATACGCATCGGCCGATGCATTTTTGAAAGACAATGCATTCTGGGAAAAACGGCGTGGAAGCGAAATCAGTATTTCTGAACGGGAAATAGGCTCACTCATATCCGACCTACGTTCTGTCCCCGTGTACAAATGGGCCGAACGCGTTATAGGAATACTTGTGTCGGGATACATACCTGTGGGCAAGAAAGACAAGGTTGAGTTCGGCCCTGTGAATACATTGGTCAGTTTCAACGATGTAGAAGGCACTCGACTTCGCATAGGTGGTGTCACAACAGCCAAATTAAGCAAACATTGGTTCAGTCGCGGATATGTAGCCTATGGCACAAAAGACAAGAAATGGAAATATGCTGGAGAGATTGAATATTCATTCAACGAAAAAAAACGCCACTCCAGAGAGTTTCCGATACACTCAATTCGCCTGAGTCATAAGTATGATGTTGACGCGGTAGGGCAGAACTATGAGTTCACAAACCCTGACAATATATTCCTGTCCCTAAAGCGCATGAAGGACACACTGATGATATACCAGCGCACGACAGCGCTGGAGTATACGCTTGAACTGGAGAATAATCTTTCAGTCAGGGCGGCTATGTCGCATGTACGGCAGGAAGCCACGCGTTATATACCATTCGCATACAGTGACGGCAGTCACATTAATCATCTTGACTTTACCCCTTTCATCATCTCGTTGAGATATGCACCCGGAGAGAAATTCATGCAGACCAAAAGCCACCGCATTCCTGTCAACCATGACGCGCCCATATTCCAACTCACCCACACATACGCTCCCGGCAGCAAGCTCGGGGGGGCAAAATACACAGTAAACAAGACCGAGGTCAGCTTTCAGAAAAGATTCTGGCTGTCGGCGTTCGGTTATATTGACGCAATTGTCAAAGGTGGTCACGTGTGGAGCACCTCTCCGTTCACCGAATTACTCATTCCTAACGCCAACTTGTCATATACAATTCAGCCTGAGAGTTTTGCGCTATTGTCGCCGATGGAATTCATCACGGATTCCTATGCAGTGTTTGACATGACATATTGGGCTAATGGAGCTATCTTCAACTATATTCCTTATCTAAAGAAACTCAAACTTCGTGAAGTCTTTTCATTTCGCGGAGTATGGGGACATCTCAGTGACAAAAACAACCCGTTGCACAACAAATGGCTGCCTCAATTTCCCATGGGAGCAAATCCGGTCAGCATGACCTCGACTCCCTACATGGAAATTGCGGCAGGCATTGACAATATATTCAAAATACTTCGTATCGACTACGTATGGCGACTGACCTACCGCAATACTCCAGGCGTTGACTGCAGCGGACTTCGAATTGCTCTTCATTTCAAATTTTAATCAAGACGTCCACGAGCTATATTATAGAAGTTTTGTTAAAAATATCTACAGAATAACGTCGGCAAATAAAAAAAAACAGCAATTACTTGAAAACGACACTCCAAACGATTATCTTTGTAGATAATTTACTAAAACATCAAGCGCGTTTTCAACAATTACCGACAGAATGGCTGCCAATAAAATAGTATCCAACCTTATACTACTCCCATTGTCAAAGCTTTACGGCTTCGGAATAGGCGTAAGGAATATTATGTTCAAATGGCACATACTGAAACAGCGTAAATTTGATGTGCCGGTAATTGTAATCGGTAACATAGCGGCGGGAGGCACCGGCAAGACGCCACACGCCGAATATGTAATCAACCTTTTAAAATACAACTATCATATTGGAGTAATCAGCCGTGGCTACAAACGAAAGACCAAAGGATTTGTACTCGCGACTTCTCGTTCCACTCCTCTTGATTTGGGCGACGAGCCGTATCAGATTTTTCAGAAATTCGGCAGGGAGGTTTCGGTGGCAGTTTGCGAAAACCGGTGTGAAGGCATTGACGAATTGCTCCGCATCGACCCTCAGATTAATCTGATTGTACTTGACGATGCATTCCAGCATAGATATGTAAAGCCAACCGTATCCATTGTCCTTACGGAATTCAACCGTCCGATTTTTATGGACAGACTGCTTCCGTTGGGTCGCTTGAGAGAATCATGTAAAGCAATATATCGCGCCGATTTTGTTGTCATCACCAAGTGTCCGGAACGAATAAAACCGTTGGAATACCGGATTTTTGACAACAATCTGGCTCTTTGTCCCTACCAGAAGCTGTTCTTCTCCAGATACACATATCCTGCATTGAAGCCGGTATTTCCCGAGCAGGCTGTCAATATCCCCACACTGCAGTGGATGGATCACAACGACGCCGTATTGGTAGTCTCAGGCATCGCCAACCCCAAGCCTCTGGTGAAAATGATAAAGCGCAATCCTCCGATGGTGAAAATAAAGATATTCCCTGACCATCACAATTTCACCCGTAAGGATATAATGGAAATTGAGCGAAGATATAACGCTCTGGAAGGCAACAACCGTATAATAATAACTACCGAAAAAGACGCTGTTCGCCTTGCCAACAATCCGTACTTTCCGCAGCATCTCAAATCTTCTATATTCTATCAGCCGATTATTGTCGAATTCGACAACATAAGAGCTGATAGCTTCGACTATGAGTTAAAAAAAATGATTTCCGACAAAATCCGTAACGCTTGATAGATTATCGGTCCACCTGAATTGAATCCATCACCAGTTACGTTAAGTCTCATTCACCAAAAACATAATCAGTATATTTTCGTTAATATATAATATAAATTCACTTTATTGAAAACAACCATGATAGAACAGATCAATCAAACAGCGAACTATCTTCGCTCACGCGTGGCAGATATGCCTCGTATCGCCATAATCCTCGGCACCGGACTCGGTGGCCTGCGCAACCACATCGAAAATCAGGAAATAATTCCATACACTGAAATTCCCAATTTCCCTGTATCTACAGTCGAAGGTCACAGTGGCAACCTGATATTCGGCACTCTGGGCGGAAAACGAGTAATCGCCATGCAAGGCCGCTTCCATTATTATGAAGGGTATGACATGAAACAGGTGACCTTCCCCGTAAGAGTATTCAAAGCTCTCGGCGTAGAGACATTATTTGTTTCAAATGCAGCCGGAGGCATGAACAAAGAGTTTCAGGTCGGCAGCATAATGACAATAACCGACCACATTAATCTGTTTCCAGAAAACCCGCTCCGAGGCAAAAACTACAATGAACTCGGCCCGAGATTTCCGGCAATGACTGAAGCTTACAGCCACCGCCTAATTAAACTTGCTGACGAGATCGCACAGTCGAGAAACATTCCGCTGATGCATGGTGTATACGTAGGAACCCCCGGCCCCACATTCGAGACTCCCGCCGAATACGAATACTTCCGAATCATTGGCGGCGACGCTGTCGGCATGTCAACCGTTCCAGAAGTAATCGTAGCCAACCATGCATCAATGGAAGTATATGGCATATCTGTAATAACCGACCTCGGCGGAAAGGACATAACGGAAGTTCCTTCTCACGAAGAAGTGCAGCTCGCAGCACAGAAAGCTGAACCTAAAATGGTGGAGCTGATAAAAGGCATTATAGATAATTTGTAATAAACATGGCCTGCGCCGCATGCCCATAACCCTGACAGGAAAGCGCGTCAACGCTTTCCTGTCATTAAATTAGACATACTTATAATGGAGGAAAAACAGACTGAGATCTCAACCTTAGGCGAATTCGGACTTATTGACCATCTGACAAAAGACATTCAACCCCGCAATGCATCAACAGTCAAGGGGGTAGGCGATGATTGCGCCGTTCTGCATTATGACAATGCAGAAATCCTTGTCAGCACCGATTTGCTCATTGAAGGCGTTCATTTTGACTTGACATACGTACCTCTGAAGCATCTCGGCTACAAATCGGCCATAGTCAATTTTTCAGATCTGTATGCAATGAACGCAATTCCGCGGCAGATTACCGTATCGTTGGGAATATCAAAACGCTTTACTGTGGAGCACATGGAGGCACTATACTCCGGGATAAAGCTGGCCTGCGAAATCTACGGGGTTGACCTCATAGGAGGTGACACCACCACATCACGGTCAGGCCTCGTAATATCAATAACCTGCATCGGCGAGGCCCCCAAAGATAGAATCGTGTACCGTAACGGCGCACACGACACCGACCTGATATGTGTATCCGGCGATCTGGGTGCAGCCTGCATGGGCCTGCAGTTACTTGAACGAGAAAAGGTAGCATCTGCCGGACAGAAGGATTTTATCCCGTCATTTCAAGGCAAAGAATATCTCGTAGAGCGTCAGCTGAAACCCGAGGCTCGAAAGGATGTTATTGAGGAGCTCGCAAAGGCGGGAATACAGCCTACCGCAATGATGGATATCTCAGACGGCCTTTCGTCAGAACTTCTTCACATCTGCAAGGCATCCGGGACTGGATGTCGAGTGTATGAAGACAGAATACCTATTGATTATCAGACCGCCATTATGGCAGAAGAGCTAAACATGAACCTCGTAACCGCTGCTATGAATGGCGGTGAGGATTACGAGCTTTTATTCACCGTGCCACTTCATTGTCATGAAAAAATCAAATCACTTCCAGGCATAAAAGTAATAGGGCACATAACTGATAAATCGCTTGGTTGCGCCATGATTACCCGCGACGGGACTGAAATACCGGTAGCGGCACAAGGTTGGAATCCTCTCAAATAATCTTTTCAGTTCTGACTATGATTATTTTCATAGTCAGAACGCATTTAAAATCATTCAGTTGAACATAACATCACATTGTCGCTGACAGATTGTCACTCAACTTAATGGATAAAAATGCCTGAAATTTCAATGAATTTATGTAACTTTGCAGCGTAAATTAATAGCACATTTAAAACTCATGATTAATCGCATTCTAATCCGCATTAAAGTAATACAAATGCTTTACAGCTTTATGCTGACCCGTAGCGATTTCCGTATACAGGAGGCTCCAGTCAAGAAATCCCGCGACAGCAAATTCGCCTACGAAATGTATCTCGACACTTTATTGCTGATACTGAAGCTCTCCGGACGTAAGATTTCACCTAAAGATGAAATTCCCAATCTTGCAACTGCTCAGATTTTACCGGCAATAAGCAATGCAAAAATGATTTCTTCTCTGGCTTCCAATTCCGAGCTTCAGGAGCTAATCACAAAATACAACCGCGATTTATCACAATACTCCGATTGCCTGATTTATCTTCTTGACGAGATAAGCGAATCGGCGGCAGCAAAAGACTATTCGAAGAAACGCAAGAAAACCATTGCCGAGGATGTTTCGTTCTGGTCGGTCATTCTTGAGACCATACTCCTCAAAGATGAGAAATTCATTGATGCTGCCCGACGGAACGAAGATTTCACTATTGCAGGTTTTGAGTCCGGAATACAGATGGCCATAGATACATTACGAAACTTCTACGATGTGAAATCCGCCATGGTCAATTCCCGCCGCAGCCTTCAGGATTCACTCGAACAGGCCTACAAACTCTATGCCGGACTTCTTCTGCTGCCTGTCGACATCACCCGTCTACGCGAAGAGCAGATTGAAACCGCCAAAGACAAATATCTGCCGACAGCCGACGATTTAAATCCCAATCTCAAGTTTATTGAAAACAGCCTGATAGGAGCCATCGAAAATTCCAAGTCGCTCAACGAATATCTTAAAGAAAATCCGTTTAGTTGGGAAAATGACTATTACCTTGTAAAAGCACTTCTTGACAATATTCTTAAAAGCGACATCTACAACGGATACATGTCAGCAAAAGAAACTGATTTTCAAGCAGACTGCGAATTTTGGCGCAATCTGTTCAAAGAAATAATACTACCGTCAGATGCATTGACTGAAGCACTCGAAAGCCGTTCTGTATATTGGAACGACGACATAAGCATCGTAGGCACTTTTGTGCTCAAAACTTTGCGACGCACAGCCACTGACAGCGACCACAGTCTTGAACTGATGCCTATGTTCAAGGATGAAGAGGACGCAGTGTTCGGAGAGACATTGTTTGTCGACGCGATAAACAATGCTGACAATTACCGCGAGCTTATCGACCGATTCATAAACGAATCGCAATGGGATACCGAGCGCATCGCTCTAATGGATATCGTGATACTTACCGCCGCCATTACCGAGTTGCTCAGTTTCCCTGCAATTCCGGTTCCTGTCACGCTCAATGAATATATTGAGATCGCCAACTACTATAGCTCACCTCGCAGCGGCCAGTTTATCAACGGCGTTCTCTTCTCGGTAATAAATTATCTGCGCGAAAACGGACAGTTGCAGAAATCATTCGACAACAAGAAATAGTCGGTTGTAAATTATTTATGCAATAGCATTAAAAAAAACATTGCAATATTCAAATAAATAACTATCTTTGTAAAAAACAATTAAATCAACAAAATACAATGCAGACATCATTCATTTCATTTGCATCACTAATAGATGACGCAACCGGAAGCAATGCAAATCAGACCGCTACAACCACTGACGCAAAAAGCGAAGGAGGTGCTCCCTCCGGCATGCAGAATTACAGCGGCCTCATCATGATTGTAGTGCTTATCGCTGTCTTTTATTTCCTTCTTATCCGCCCCCAGCAGAAAAAGCAGAAAGAGATGCGCAAATTCCGTGAAGCTCTTAAAGAGGGGGATCATGTAGTGACTGCCGGCGGTATCTACGGCAAAATTACAGGCGTAAAAGACACAACATTCATCATCAATATCGGTGACGGCGTAAATATCAAGATAGACAAAGGCTCAGTTTATCCTTCAGCAGCCGACACTCAGGCCGCACAGGCGAAATAACAATTCTCACCTTCGGGACGAAGAGACTATGATATTCACAAGGGGTGCTCATGTAAAGAGTACCCCTTGTCTTGAATTTCAAGGAAGTATCGCATCAGAACCACGTCTTCATTTCAGAAATACAATCATGAATATAAAAGCACTGTTGTCAAAACTAAAGCAAAAGTCGACCTCGGCGAAGGGGCGCTCGATATTTACGTTTATGATATTTCTGCTCATCTCCACCATATTCTGGTTTATGATGACGCTGAACGAGACGGTGCAACGCGACTACAGGCTCCCGGTTGAGATCAATGGCATACCAGAGGGCACGACATTTATTACCCGTCCTCCGCAGCACATCGACGTCAGCGTCAAAGACAAAGGCAGGGCTTTGATAAAATACGACTGGGGAAACCCGCCAAAAGTAAGAATAAAATATCAGGACTTTATTGTCAAGGGTGACAACCGTATAGTCATAAATCAGGAGATGCTTGGCAACAGCATCCGGAATTCATTCGGATCCGGTTGTGAAATATTGTCCATTCGTCCAGATTCCATAAATCTTATAACCACATCACGCCCTGGCGACCGGTTGCCTATATTCTTCGACATATCAGCAGCAACCGAACCTCAATATATCGCCTATGGAGAAATGGAATGCAAATATGACAGTGTTACCGTCTACTCGCTCAATGGCATTCCGTCATCGATGCTGAATGTTCAGACCGAACATGTAACACTGCGCGATCTGACCGATACCACCACAATCGAGATTGCACTGAAAAGTCCGGCAGGAACCAGAGTGGAGCCGTCGAGAATTTCTGTAACAATTCCGGTAGAACCACTTGTTACAAAAAAACGCATTCTCCCGGTTCATGTCATTAACAAGCCACAGAATGTGACGGTGCACACCTTCCCGGCCAATATCGAACTTGAATATCTCGTTCCGATGAGCCTGTTCAAAAACGACGTGGCAACACCTGTTGCTGTGATTAATTATCGTGATATAGACATCGATGCAACAACAGCCCACGTAAATTTAACGCAGATTCCTGACTATTATCACAATATCAAATGCACACCGGCCGAAGTAGAATATCTGACAGAGAAATCTTCTGCCCCGCATGTAAAAGAAGAGAATGACAATCAATAAACCTCACAAATATTTTTCTTTATGCTGATAGCTATAAGTGGAGGCATTGGCTCCGGAAAAAGTATCGTGGCACGCATGCTGGTGGCAATGGGCTACGATATTTACGACTGCGACAGCCGCGCGCGTCGGCTCATTGATGAAAACATATCTATCAAAAAAGCAATCAGTGACAACCTCGGGACATGCTGTATCGCGGGCGACGGTAGGATCGACCGCAGAGTTGTTGGCGATATTGTGTTTAATAATCCGGATAAACTTGCATTGCTCAACAGCATCACACATGCTGCCATCAGGGAAGACATTGCCTTATGGCATAAAAAACAATCTGGAAAAACAGTATTTGTAGAGACTGCCATTTTATATCAGAGCGAAATTGACAAAATGGTCGATGCTGTCATAGACGTGACTGCGCCGGTTGATATCCGGACAAAGCGTGTGATGCAACGCAACGGTCTTGGATATGATGAAGTGATGCGCCGTATAAACTCCCAGAATTATATTGTAGACAGGCCCCACCCTAAGGTATATACCATTAAAAATGATGACCTAAAAGCAGTTACACCGCAACTGCTTTCAATTCTTCACGAACTGAACGTTTGAGATTTCTTACACCATTATCGATTTGAGGCACATTCAAGCACAAAATCATCGGCATCATTACCAAATGGCAATTTTTCCCGGATTTTTGCAAGTTCGTCACGTTCAAACTCTGCGACAACAAGCCCTGTCAGACTATCAGTGGTCGATACAATTTTGCCGAGTCCGTTTACCACAAAAGACAATCCGTCATAGTCGCCGAAATCATCCGAGCCACCACGGTTGGCTCCTACATACACAGCTTGATTTTCTATAGCCCTGCCGATAAGAAGGTGTTTCCACGCATAACCGCGAGAAGATGGCCAGTTGGCAGGCACGAGCATCAGGTCATACGACTGACGGTTATTTCTGCACCATACCGGAAATCGCAGGTCATAGCAGACTATCAATGAAATATTCCAGCCACGATACCTCACTACAGGAGGCTGCTTGTCTCCCGAGGCAAACACCTTATGCTCCATACTCAGAGAGAACAGATGGCGTTTGTCATAAAACGTCTCTTCTCCTGAAGGTTCAATAAAAAAACTGCGGTTAAATATTTTCTCTCCCACACGACACAAAAAAGAACCGGCAATGGCAAATCCGCGGGAACGTGACAATTCTTTTATTCGTGTTATAGTCGCACCGGAAATCGGTTCGGCAAGTGTTGATATAACCTGAATATCTTGCAAAAATCCCGTGCTGAATAACTCCGGAAGCACAAGAATATCAATATCGGGAGATAATGCATTAGCCACCTTCTCGACATTGCGGAGATTTTCAGCCGGATCCGCCCACGCTATTTTCATTGGGAAAATTGCAATTTTCAACCGATGCATAATGAAAACTGGAGAATATGTTTATTGATTAAATACAGCACTTTGTATCCGCGTCACTCTATTGAGAATTTTTCCGGGTATTTGCCTGTAACGCCTTTATAATAATCTTTTATTGCACGCAAATCAGCTTCATTGTCTCCCGTAGGGAAGAATGTCTTTTCTATACGTGCGACCTTATCCTTGAAATCTATTGCAGCAAGGAGAATAGGCACATTCGCTATTCTGGCGATATTAAGAAATCCTGTACGCCAATGCGTTGTCAGGCTGCGAGTCCCTTCCGGAGTAATTGCAAGCGTCAGACGAGACTCGGAATTGAAAAGCTGCACGAGGTTGTCGACTGACGATTTATTATCTTTGCTGCCTCGTGACACAGGGATACCTCCCATCGCACGAAAAATGCAACCCAAAGGGAAAAAAAACCATGATTTTTTCATAAGGAAACCGGCCTTACGGTTGACCGAAGCATAGGCCAGTTTCCCTATTATAAAATCCCAATTGGAAGTATGTGGAGCCACACATATTATAGCTTTCGGATAGTCAGGCACCATTACACGTACCTTCCATCCGGCGAGTCTCAATATCAATCGTGAAAATCCCATATTTCCAATTATAAAATAATTCTACATCATTTCTTTTTGGGCATAGCCGCGTTCATTTCCTTAACAACAGCCAATACCTGATTGTTGAAAGTTTCCGACAGTTTATCGAATGCCTGACGGTAATATTTTCTACGCGCCGCGCGATACTTGGCCTTGTTTTCAAAATCTTTTGGAGTCTTGTCAAAGGCTATATTCGTACGACACAATGCGGTAGTCTGCAATTCTGCCGTCTTTACTATCACATCTGTCATAGCCGCTTTGTCTATGCCGGGGATAAGTGTTTTTGCAAGAAGTGTTTCACCTGCAATGTCTCCGCATATATAGCGGATCTGTTTCTTAAGACTTCTCTTGTTTGCCATGGTAATAATTATAAATTAGTTGATAACAAATATTTTTTTAGGGCAGAGAATGTTGCCGGCAATTTGACCGACTGCTTCTGCCGCGATATAAATTTCTGTAATGTTTCTGGGATTTCAATTGTTTCCTTTATGCTGCTCTCCACTGTCTCCTTAAACTTGGCAGGATGTGCAGTTTCAAGGAAAACGCCTATTTCGCCATCTTTCAAGCTTTCTTTTAGCGCAAGATACCCGGTCGCGCCATGGGGATCGAGCAAGTATCCGTTCTCTCTGTACAAACGGTCAATTACACTGAGTATCTCCCCATCATCATAGCTATAGCCTGAGATATTGCCTGAAACTGCCTCGTAGTCCTTCCCATACAGCTCGAGTATACGGGCGAAATTAGACGGTGCGCCGACATCCATAGCATTGGCGACAGTCAACACTGATGCTTTCGGCGAATACGTTCCGGTCAATAGATAATCAGTAAAGACGCGATTGCGGTTGTTTGCTGCCACAAAACGTTTTACGGGAAGTCCCATTTTTGTTCCTATCAGAGCCGAGCAAATATTGCCAAGATTGCCGCTAGGCACACAGAACACCAGCTTGTCTCCGACATTTTCATCCTGAGTCAGCTGAAGCAATTGCGCGTATGCCCAGAAATAATAGAACATCTGAGGCAAAAAACGAGCCGGATTGATTGAATTTGCCGATGTAAGTTTCATTTTTTCATTGAGATCTTCATCGACAAAGGCTGATTTAACCATAGCCTGACAGTCATCAAAAGTTCCATCAATCTCAAGCGGATGGATATTGGCGCCGAGAGTAGCGAATTGCATCTCTTGCAAACGACTGACTTTGCCTTTGGGATAAAGCACAAAAACATTCACCCCAGGCACATTGAGAAATCCGTTGGCAACTGCGCTGCCCGTATCTCCTGACGTTGCAACCAGCACATTGACACTCTTGCCATCCTGCTCTTTCTCATTGAAATAACCAAGCAGACGAGCCATAAATCTCGCACCGACATCCTTAAATGCAAGTGTAGGCCCGTGGAACAACTCAAGAACATATATATTATCCTCGACCTTCTTCAATGGTATCGGGAAATTAAGCGCGTCATATACAATTGCTTTCAGCCTGTCTGACTCGACATCCTCACCAAAAAGCGTATTTGCTACAACGTATGCTATTTCCTGAAAGGTCATTCCTTCCAGATTATTAAAAAAAGCTTTCGGTATCAATGATATCCGCTCAGGCATATACAATCCACCATCCGGGGCAAGTCCTTTTATTACAGCGTCTTTCAACGACGCCATGGGTGCGTTCCCGTTTGTACTGTAATATTTCATCTGATATATTTTTTGTGGCGATAACGCCGGTTTTTTTAACTATTAAGAAGCAAAGGCATGAATTCAAGCACCGTGCGGTAGCCGTATGCACCATGACAAGCTGACTGCTCGTCAAAGAATACCACACTATCAGGCTCTATACCTGCATGCCAGATAACGAACGGCACCGGATTTGAGGTATGGGTTTTAAGGTGGCAAGGGGTAGGGTGGTCGGGCAGCAGTGCGATTGCGACAGGCTCTTCCATATCTTTGACCGCATTTATTATGGGCTGTACAATGCGTTTGTCGAGATACTCGATAGTCCTTATCTTCAAATCAACATCGCCTTCATGACCGGCTTCATCACTTGCCTCTACATGCAGAAAGACTAAGTCATAGTCACCTCTAAGCGCCTCTATGGCTGCTTCAGCTTTCCCTTCATAATTTGTATCATAAAGTCCTGTGGCACCTTCCACCTCAATTACATCAAGTCCGGCATATCTGCCTATACCCTTGATTAGATCAACCGCAGAAATGACTGCACCTTTCTTTATTCCATATAAATCCGAGAGAGGCAACATCGACGGGCGGTAGCCCAACGACCACGGCCATATCATGTTGGCAGGATCTTTACCTATTTCCATTCTACGTCGGTTGACAGGATGTGTCATCAAGATATCATACGAACGTCTGATCAAATCGACAAGCAAATCGCATGTGGGCTGAGCGTTTTCTGACAAAGCCTTTGGCAGGGCGCCGTCTATATCAACCCCGGGCACATCATGCGGAGGTGTGCATTGCACGTCCTTCCTGCCACCACGTATTTTCAACAAATGACGGTAAGAAACTCCGCAATGGAATGACACTGTATCTGAACCAAGCTCTTTCTGAAGAGCCTCAATAAGTTCCGAAGCTTCTTCAGTAGATATATGCCCGGCCGAATGATTTTTTATTTTCCCGTTTTCAACACAAATGAGATTGCAACGCATCGCCACTTCATCATCCGCGATATCTACTCCCATACTGGCTGCTTCAAGCGAGCCACGTCCTTCATACACCTTGTTGACATCATATCCGAGGACACCAAGATTGGCAATCTCACTCCCGGGCGAAAAACCTCCCGGCACAGTGCATAGAGTTCCGTTCACTCCATGCTTTGCCAGGAAGTCAAAACCGGGAGTGACCGCATATTGGAGCGGAGTCTGGCCGTCTAAAGCCACAATCGGGTCATCCGCCATTCCGTCTCCGAGTATGATTATATGTTTCATCTGATTTCTATTATAATATTCCGGTTATCGGATATTAGCGATACTGATGATGTCAGCAAACACTCCGGCTGCCGTAACATCAGCGCCGGCGCCGTATCCTTTAATTATAATCGGATACTCCTTATATCGCTCTGTAGTCAGAGATATGACGTTGTTGCTGCCTTCAAGCGAATAGAATGGATGTTCCTGCGTAACCATCTGAAGACTTACCGAAGCTTTGTCCTCGTCAAGCTTTGCGACAAAACGGAATTGCTCGTTATTATTCTCAGCTTCTACCCGTTTCTTCTCGAATGTCTCATCAAGATCCGTAATTGTCTTGAAGAAATCATCAATGGAGCCCTCAAAATATTTTTCGGGAATAAACAAATCGCGTGCGACATCCTCCTGCTCGACACGATATCCGGCCTCTCGCGCAAGAATTACGAGTTTGCGGATCACATCTTTTCCTGACAGATCTATACGGGGATCCGGCTCAGAATATCCGGCCTCTCGAGCCATCATTATGGCTTTGCTCAACGGAATATCCTTGCTTAGTACATTAAATATATAATTGAGCGTGCCCGACACAACTGCTTCAATACGCAATATCTTGTCGCCAGAATTTATCAGATTGTTTATTGTATTTATAATTGGAAGCCCGGCTCCGACATTTGTCTCGAACAGAAATTTTACGTCTTTTTTTCTGGCAATCTTCTTCAGATTGTAATAATTGTCATAGTTTGACGATGCCGCGATTTTATTCGCTGCGACAACATTGACATTATTGGAAAGCAGATCGGCATAATATTCCGCGATACTTGCCGAAGCCGTACAGTCTACAAACACCGGGTTATATATATTCATACCAATCACTCCGTTCTTGATATTCTCAGGAGTGGCGCTGATTGTTGATTCTTTCAGCCTCGACTCGAAGTTCGACAGATTTATCCCTTCCTGATCAAACACTACAGTTTTGGAATTGGCAATACCTACCACTCTTAGCTGCAATGCCTTTTCCTTCAACAGTTTCTCCTGTTGATGGCGAATTTGCGACAGAAGCCTGCGTCCAACATTTCCGATTCCTACAATGAACAGATTAAGCACCTGCGTTTCCGAAAGGAAAAAAGAATCGTGGATTACATTCAACGCTTTTGTAAGATTGGGGCGTTCAATGACAAATGAGATATTGGTCTCTGTTGCACCCTGGGCACAGGCTATCACGCTGATGCCGTTGCGGCCAAGCGTATTGAACAGTTTGCCGGCGATACCGGCAGTATGTTTCATATTCTCTCCGACTACTGCGACTGTAGCAAGGTCATGAGTAATATCGACGCCGGTCAGTTCGCCGCGCTGCAGTTCAAGCCGGAACTCTTCCGATATCACATCCGCGGCGAGTTGCGCGTCGGTCGATTTCACAGCAATTGAGATGTTGTTTTCGCTGGCAGCCTGTGATACGAGAAACACGCTGACACCGTTGCGTGCCAATGCATCAAATATGCGGGCATTGATACCATAAATGCCAACCATACCAAGACCACACACCGTGATGAGACTCGTGTCATTGATTGACGATATACCCTTGATTGCCTTTCCTTCCGCACAATGATGGTCTGACGATATAAGCGTACCCTTTGCCGTCGGATTGAATGTATTCTTTACCCGAATAGGGATATTCTTGTGAAACACCGGATAAATAGTAGGTGGATATATCACTTTTGCGCCAAAGTTACACAGCTCCATTGCTTCAGGAAATGACAGATTGTCAATCACGTATGCTTTATCTATAACACGCGGGTCCGCAGTCATAAATCCATCTACATCCGTCCATATTTCCAGCACATCTGCATCAAGAGTCGCGGCCATTATCGCGGCCGTATAGTCGCTGCCACCGCGGCCAAGATTGGTAATGTCACCATCCCTATCCGACGATATGAAACCCGGCAATATGGCAATATTGAAATCCGCGCTGTCAAATGTAGCATGTATCGCCTTTGAGGTAGCCTCCGTATCAAGCACATGCTTGCCAAACTGCTTCTTTGTTATAATAAAATTGCGCGAGTCAAAATACTTCGCACCATCAATTACATTAGAAATTATCACACTCGACAATCTTTCACCGTAACTCTCCACCACGTCAAGCGTACGCGGCGAAAGATCCTTAATCAGATTTATACCCCTGAACACATTACCCAGCTCTTCAAGCAGAGGATTCACTATTGACTTAACATCAAGGCGTTTATCCTCAGACACAACCTCGTCAATAACCTTCAGATGGCGTTCCACAATTGATGCATAAATCTGCAGATAAGCAATCTCTCCCTTACATGCCAATTTTGCTGTATTAATCAGCTGGTCGGTAATCCCCCCCAAAGCTGAAACGACGACAATAACCTGTTCGTCCGAACTTTCTACTATATCTTTTACATTGCGGAGACTTGCTGGAGTTCCTACAGATGTTCCGCCAAATTTCAATACTTTCATACCTCTTGTACTGATACCTTGTTGTGAAATATTTCGTCATCGCAGCACGGAATCAGGTGCAACCTTCCCGGAATATACCTCCTTTTATGGCTTTGCGATACACGCTTTTCGACTTCTCTCTACAAAGATAACTATTTTTAATTGCTAAAATATCACTTTGCAAAGAAAATTTAACGTTTACGTAATAAATTTACAATTCCACACCACATATTCGTTAAAATCCACTCATAAATTACCAACTTACTAATATAATTCATTCCATCCCCTGTAAATTGTGATGTCTATTTAATTGAGTGCGTAAAAAATCACACTTTATTAACTAATTCGTGTCCGAATTGCTTGTTTTATCGTTCCAGACAGTTTAACGTGATGGTTGCTAAAAACAACCTTCTTCGTTGCAAATATATAAATTTTCATTGGACTGAACAAGTTTTAATCATTGTTACAGCCATTTGTTTTAGCTATTTTCCGAACATTTATCCGTAAGATGCAGAACATGAAATCTCAGAGCAACAACTTTTCAATCAGGACGAGATCTATGTCAGAGATACCTTGAAACTGACACGGCACATTATCAACTTCAACATAGCCAAGTTTTTTATACAGAGCTCTTGCAGGGATATCCATCATCTGTGTGTCGAGCCTTAATCGATAACACCCTGACCCTTTGGCTTTTTTCTCATAATAATTGACAAATGCAGAGGCATACCCCCGGCGCATGTGCTTTGGATGCACAACGAGCGTGTGAAGCACCATTATATTATTGTAGCTATCAGGCTGATACCATGCGCCCTTATAATACTCCGGCAGAGGAGCGTGATTTATGATCGCAGAGGCGACTATGATGCCGTCTTCCTCCATTACATATAAATCTCCATCGGCTATATGAGATTCAGCCCATGACCGTGTCGGATACAGGTCGCGATGCCACCGCATATTGTATCTTCCACACTCTATTTCGTCGTGAATTAAATTATAGATATCGGTAACTGCGGAAATGTCCGCTACAGACCCTTTGCGAATTTTCATAAATCAAGCTTTTTTGTAATGGTTACAAAGGTATATAAAAAGTAAATGATAAGCCTCTCTGGCGTCATAAAAAGTTTAGCCGTTATTATTTGAAAATATTGGGAATAATTTCTAAATTTGTGGCTGCCATTGATATAATATATTTATGGCACAATGTTTTTGTGTTTAATAAAACCCACTGTAATACTTCGATTTCGGATTAATAAAGAAATTTATATAATACCATTATGGCAGAAAAAAAAGAACAATTGTTCGACCAATTTCCCCCTGTTACAACAGAACAGTGGCGCGAAAAAGTCGATGCCGACCTTAAGGGTGTACCCTTTGAGAAAAAACTAGTCTGGCGCACAAATGAAGGATTTAATGTAAATCCTATGTATCGTCTGGAAGATATCGCAGATTTGAAAACAACCGATACCATTCCAGGACAATATCCTTATGTAAGAGGTACCAGAGACAATAACGACTGGCTTACCCGTCAGGAAATTATCGCAGATGACATAAAAGATGCCAATGCCAAAGCTCTTGATGTGCTCAACAAAGGGATTGCTTCGTTATATTTCAAATTGTCGAAAAATCAGATTAATGAAGAGGATGTAAAAACACTCCTCTCAGGCATTGATCTTAATTCGGTAGAAATCAATCTTGGCTGTTGTCCGGCATGCGCAAAAGAATTGTGCGATATACTTGTATCTATAATCAAAGCCGCCGGAGCTGAGGCTTCGTTCCGCGGCTCAATAGATTATAATCCTCTCCGTAGAGCGCTCCGCCATGGTGGCGAAATTCTTCCGGAGGCTGTAGCTGATGCAAAAGCAATGATTGAGTCAGCTAAGGATATTGAGGGGCTTCGGGTTATCTCGGTTGACTCTGTAATGCTTTCCAATGCAGGTTGCTATATTTATCAGGAACTCGGATATGCTCTCGCTTGGGGTGCAGAATGGATGAGCCAGCTTACTGACGCAGGCGTTGACGCAGTCGAGGCCGGTTGTGCGATAAAATTTAATATGGGCGTTTCGTCCAACTACTTCATGGAGCTTGCAAAATTCCGTGCGGCACGCATGCTTTGGGCTCAGATTGTGAAACAGTATGCTCCCGCTTGCGATTGCGCATGTAAGATGATGGTGCATGCCGAGACCTCACGTTTCAACCAGACCATATATGATGCTCATGTCAATCTGCTCCGTAGCCAAACCGAAGCTATGTCCGCGGCTCTTGCCGGCGTAGATTCGATAACGGTAGTGCCTTTTGATGCCCCCTATAAGACTCCTGATGCATTCTCTGAACGTATTGCCCGCAATCAGCAGTTCCTCCTTAAGGAAGAGAGTCATCTTGACAAAGTGGTCGACCCCGCAGGCGGATCTTATTATGTGGAAACCCTGACCGTGTCAATCGCACAGCAGGCCTGGAGCCTTTTCCTTGATGTACAGAAAAACGGAGGCTTTTTTGCAGCTGTAACCGAAGGCCTTGTGCAAAAAGCAGTTAACGAATCGGCAGCCAAACGCCATTCAGACATGGCTCGTCGTAAGGAAATACTACTCGGCACAAACCAGTACCCCAACTTTAATGAACTGGCCGCCGGCAAAATCGAAAAAACAGGTTGTTCATGCGGATGCGGTCACTCTGACGGCGATGCCACCAAATCATTGAACAGCGCCCGTCAGGCAAGCGACTTTGAAGCCCTCAGGCTTGCTACAGAGCATGCTGCCAACCGCCCAAAAGTGTTTATGCTCACGATTGGAAATCTGGCAATGCGTCTGGCTCGAGCCCAGTTCTCAAGCAACTTCTTCGGATGCGCAGGATATGAAATCATTGACAACATTGGTTTTGATACTGTCGCTGATGGCGTGGCCGCAGCATTCGAAAAACAGGCAGATATTATTGTGCTGTGTTCATCTGACGATGAATATGCGCAGTATGCTCCTGAAGCTTTTGACATGATAAACGGTAAGGCTAAATTCGTTGTGGCTGGAGCACCTGCATGCACTGAAGAACTTCAGGCAAAAGGAATCACCGACTTCATTCATGTGCGCTCAAATGTACTTGACACACTTCGTAAATTTAATGCCGAACTTTTAAAATGATTTCATAACAATGAGACCGGATTTTTCTAACATCAATATAACTTCTGATGCTTTTGCATCGCAAGCCGCTCCTGTACAGGAGGGAGAACAATGGCTTACTCCCGAGCTCATCCCGGTAAAGCCTATATATACTAAAGCAGACCTTGAAGGGATGGAGCATCTCAACTATGTGGCGGGTATTCCACCATTCCTGCGTGGTCCGTATTCAGGAATGTATGCAATGCGTCCTTGGACTATCCGTCAGTATGCCGGATTCTCAACCGCTGCCGAATCCAACGCATTCTATCGGCGCAACCTCGCGTCCGGACAGAAAGGACTTTCTGTAGCGTTTGACCTTGCCACGCATCGTGGTTACGATGCTGATCACGAACGCGTTGTTGGCGACGTAGGCAAGGCAGGCGTGTCAATCTGTTCGCTGGACGACATGAAGGTTTTGTTTGATGGTATTCCTTTGAACAAAATGTCCGTGTCAATGACAATGAACGGCGCAGTGCTTCCGGTATTGGCATTCTACATTAATGCCGGACTTGAACAGGGTGCGAAACTGGAGGAAATGGCCGGAACCATACAGAACGACATTCTTAAAGAATTCATGGTGCGTAACACATATATTTATCCGCCGGAATTCTCAATGCGTATCATTGCTGATATCTTCGAGTATACTTCTCAGAATATGCCAAAATTTAACTCGATATCAATATCCGGATACCACATGCAGGAAGCCGGTGCCACCTGTGATATTGAGCTTGCCTACACCTTAGCTGACGGACTTGAGTATCTTCGTGCCGGTGTGAATGCGGGTATGGATATTGACGCGTTTGCTCCCCGTCTCTCATTCTTCTGGGCTATAGGCATGAATTTCTTCATGGAAATAGCAAAGATGCGCGCCGCCCGCATGCTTTGGGCTAAAATCGTCAAGCAGTTTAATCCAAAGAATCCCAAATCGCTCGCGTTGCGTACTCACTCGCAGACTTCAGGCTGGTCGCTTACAGAACAGGATCCGTTCAACAATGTCGGCCGAACATGTATTGAAGCCATGGGTGCAGCCTTGGGCCATACCCAGTCACTTCATACCAATGCTCTTGACGAGGCGATTGCATTGCCTACTGACTTTTCTGCACGTATCGCCCGTAACACTCAGATATATATTCAGGAAGAAACTTATATCACCAAAGAGATTGACCCCTGGGCCGGCTCGTATTACGTTGAGTCACTTACCAATGAAATCGCACATCGTGCATGGCAGCATATTCAGGAAATCGAGAAACTTGGCGGTATGGCCAAAGCAATCGAAACCGGACTTCCCAAACTCCGCATCGAAGAGGCGTCTGCCCGTACGCAAGCCCGCATCGACTCCGGACGTCAGACTATTGTCGGCATAAACAAATATCGTCTTGACCATGAAGATCCGATTGACATTCTTGAAATCGACAATACGGAAGTGCGCAAAGAGCAGATAGAACGTCTTGATGAAGTTAAGGCGCACCGCGATGAGAAAGCAGTTAAAGAAGCTCTTGCGGCTATTACGGAGTGTGTCCGCACAAAGAAAGGCAATCTTCTCGACCTTGCAGTCAAAGCGGCAGGCCTTCGTGCCACATTAGGTGAGATTTCCGATGCTTGCGAGGAAGTTGTCGGACGTTATAAAGCAGTAATCAGAACAATTTCAGGCGTGTATTCCAACGAAACAAAACAAGACCCTGACTTTATCAAAGCACAGCAGATGTGTCAGGAATTTGCCAAAAAAGAGGGCCGGCAGCCCCGTATTATGATAGCCAAGATGGGTCAGGATGGCCATGACCGCGGCGCAAAGGTCGTTGCCACAGGATATGCTGACTGTGGTTTTGATGTCGATATGGGTCCGCTGTTCCAGACTCCTGCTGAAGCTGCCCGACAGGCGGTAGAAAATGATGTCCATATACTTGGAGTATCATCTCTTGCCGCAGGGCACAAAACTCTGATACCGCAAGTTATCGCAGAACTTAAGAAACTTGGGCGAGAGGATATTATGGTGACAGCCGGAGGAGTTATCCCCGCGCAAGACTACGACTTCCTTTACAAGGCCGGAGTGGCTGCGATATTCGGCCCCGGCACACGTATCCCTGACTCTGCAATCAAGATGCTGCAAATCCTCATGGAAGAATAAATATCCATTGCTATTTTAAGCAACAGACGATAATGCAGGTGGAAAACCAAGTAGGTCTCCCACCTGCATTTTTCATTATAATATCGCTATTATTGCGCGTTTTATGCGCTTATTCGTCGTAATTGAAAAAAAAATCGTATATTTGCATTAACTTTGAGCAAGTTACGCGTTGACGTTGTAATCTGCTCCTTTTTTGGTGATTTATATAAACATATTTTAATCAATTAAGAAAAAGAAACCTGTATGTGTGGAATTGTAGGTTATATTGGAAATTCACAATGCTTCCCAGTGCTAATTAAAGGACTTCACCGTTTGGAGTATCGTGGTTATGACAGTGCCGGGGTGGCCATTCTCAATCAAAACAACGAACTTAATCTATATAAAACTCGAGGCAAAGTTGCAGATCTGGAAAATTTTTGCCAGTCAAAGGACATTGCCGGATCAATCGGCATAGCTCATACCAGATGGGCTACGCATGGAGAACCAAATGATATCAACGCCCATCCCCACATGAGCGCTGACGGAAATATTGCTATTGTACATAACGGAACAATTGAAAATTACAATGTGCTCAAGCAGGCTCTGACTAAACATGGTTGTGAGTTTAAAAGTGAGACCGATACTGAAGTGCTCGTGCAACTTATCCAATATGTAAAAGAAACAAACAACTGTACACTCATTGAAGCTGTCACTGAGGCGCTAAGCCAGGTAGTCGGCGCTTATGCAATCGCTGTCGTTGACCGCAATACACCGGATACAATAATCGCGGCTCGTAAAAGTTCTCCGCTTGTAATCGGGATAGGGGAAGATGCTACATACCTAGCATCCGATGCAACCCCGATTATTGATTATACCGATAAAGTGGTATATCTTAATGACGATGAAATCGCCATTATAAAAAATAATGAGCCGTTACGCGTTATCACCTCCGACAACGAGCCTTCAAATATAGACATCAAAACTTTGAAACTTTCTGTTTCTCAGCTTGAAAAGGGAGGATATCCGCATTTTATGCTGAAGGAAATATTTGAACAGACTTCTACGATCGAGGATAGCATACGCGGCCGTGTGGTAAATAATCATATTCAGCTTTCCGGCATTAACGAAAATAGCGAGATTTTCGCATCAGCTGATCGTATAATCATAGTGGCTTGTGGAACATCATGGCATGCCGGATTGATAGGCAAACGTCTTTTGCAGGATATTGCCCGTGTGCCGGTAGAAGTTGAATACGCAAGCGAGTTCCGCTACTCCAGTCCGGTAATCACATCACGTGACATTGTTATCGCAATTTCCCAATCGGGAGAGACGGCAGATACACTTGCAGCAATATCTCTTGCAAAAGAAAAAGGAGCATTCGTATATGGAATATGTAACGTTGTAGGCTCTTCGATAGCTCGCGCAACAGATTCAGGCACATATATCCATGTCGGACCAGAAATCGGAGTGGCATCGACCAAGGCGTTTACCGGACAGGTGACAGTGCTGACTATGCTCGCACTTGCGATAGGGCAGTTGCGTAAAACTGTAACTCCCGACACACTTGTGCGTGTGACATCTGCGATAGAAATGCTTCCGGCGCTTATAAAAGAGACTCTTGGGCTTAACAAAGCAATAGAGAAACTGTCAAATATCTATACTTATGTCCATAACTTTCTTTACCTCGGGCGAGGCTATAACTATCCGTCAGCATTGGAAGGCGCGTTGAAGCTGAAGGAAATATCATATATACATGCCGAAGGATATCCCGCAGCCGAGATGAAGCACGGACCGATTGCTCTTATTGATCACGAGTTGCCTACCGTGGTTATAGCTCCGATGGATGAACTGCACGACAAAATCATATCCAACATACAACAGGTCAAAGCTCGAGGAGGCTCGATTATAGCCATTGTTACAAAGGGGGACAAAGTGATAAAAGAGATTGCCGACCATGTATTGGAAATCCCCAAAGTACCCGAATGCCTGTCTCCGATAATTGTGTCAATCCCATTGCAGTTGTTAGCATATCACATTGCAGTAAAGAAGGGATGCAACGTCGATATGCCCCGAAATCTTGCAAAATCAGTAACAGTTGAATAGGTTCGCCACGTTAAACATTCTTTTCATTGTGGCTGTTATCATTTAAGATAATCCTATTTATTAACTTAAAACTAATTATTATGGATATCCAGAACATAATATCCGAATTGCAGTCAAAATTTGGAGACAAGATTAATGTTTCGGCAATAACTGAGCATTTTAAGGGAGTTGACACAAGTAAATTTTCAATAACGGAGATTATTGAAAAAGTCAAAAGTGCCGGCCTTGTCGGAGATCTTGATGGTGATGGCATAAAAGAAGGTGTTTTTGAGGAAATCAAAGGTAAGATCGGAAATATATTCGGCAAATAAATATTTATATATCACATATTTAGTGTAGCGTGTAGCATTATTTACATAAATGAGGCCGCCTAAAACTGGACTGCACCCCAAGAGTTAGACATAAAACTTTTGGGGCGCTTTTTATGAAGTACAGTTATGAACATAGACTCGTTATTGTTCAACAAGTAAAACAGAGAGAAGTCATCGCCCATCTCTCAAAAGAGTATCATATAAATGAGACTCAAATACTGGCATGGGTAAGGATGTGGGATAAATATGGGCGGATTGGATTGGAAAAACAACCACATTGTCGCGCAACTCCCGCACTAAAAGAAAAAGTTGTACGTTTAATTTTAGAAAAAGGCGTACCTTGGCCCATGTAAGGATAGAATACCGCATTGGTAAGTCCGCTTTACAAAAATGGGTAAGTATGGTACTCCGATATGGCAATGAAGTCATGCATCAGAAAAAAACGAAAGTGGCGACCACCAAAAGATCCAATGGCACGACCGAAGAAGAAAGAACTACAGACCGAGCTGGAGAAGCTACAGGCGGAGAATCTGCGTCTGAGGGCGGAGAACGCGCTGCTAAAAAAGTGAAGGCCTTAGTCGGATGAACAGAAATCCCGAGCATGTCTCAGTGGGCAGAAGCCATAGACGAACTAATGTCTGAATATCCACTTAACTTGTTGTTAGAGTTACGAACGATAGCTAGTTCTGTGTTTTATTATCATCTTAAACAACTAATGGCCAAGGATAAATATGCTGAGGAAAAAGAAAATATCAGACTAATTTTTCATGAGCATAAAGGTCGTTACGGCTACAGGCGCATTACCACAGAAATGCGTAATCGTAATTTTGTGATTAACCATAAGACTGTTCAGAGACTGATGCAATCTATGGGTCTCAAAAGCCGGATACGCAAAATCAGATATCGTTCTTACAAGGGTGATGTCGGTAAGATTGCCCCCTATATTATCAACCGAGACTTTACCGCTACTAGAGGTGGTAGATGTCGGCCGGCAGACCGAGGTTGGCGTCGGAGCTGCGCTGGTAGGCAGACACCACCAGTTCGCAGTTATCGATCTGAAACTGCACGAGCGACAGGCACGGAGCCTGATTGCTCTCGGCACCGGTCTCTCCGAGGAACAGGACATAGTTTTTAGACGGGCGGCGCTCCTTGTTAATCCTGGCGAGCAGCGGCGGCAGCTTCTCGAAATAAGTAGGATATGAGTTGACAAGGATAGATCCGCAGTAGTCCCACCAGTTTATGCCGGCCTCGCGGTATTTTTCGACTGACCGCTCGCCGCTCATGAAGAGCCTAAGTTCGGAGCGGAGTTTGTTACGTGCCAGCCCGTGTCCCTCGAATATATCGAGAAGGTCGGCCGGGGTTAGAGACATACACTCATTGACGAGGTATGTTATGTTGCCTTTTTTGTTGGCCTGACGCTTGCCGGCGTCAAGGATCTGGGCAAGGATCTGATGACATTTGTTGTGAGCCATAAAGTGTGATGATTGGTGATGGTGCAAAGGTATTGCCACCTGACCGGCACACATGTTAAAACCATGCCGTTTAACCTGTGCAAAACGTGCAATCGGTTTTAAAACGCGATATGATATCGTAGGTTTTGCGAATACTCACACCATGCATCCGTGCGGCCTCGGCAACGGCGTATGATGCTTTGAAGCCTTGCGATACAAGTTTGGTGTAGTCAGAATACAGGTCGATATAGCATACATCGCTGTGCCTTATCCCGGCCTTTTGCAGCCGCTCGAGTATTTCTCTGTCACGGCTCTTTCATTTAAACTAAAATAAAGAGCACATCCTCCCTTACCCGCTTCAGTCCGGAGCGGGTAATTTTTCTATGTCTGTATGTTAAAAGGTTATCCTGTTATCAAAATCTTGTTTTTTTCA
>SCEG01000137.1 GCA_004102805.1 Muribaculaceae bacterium Isolate-002 (NCI) | reverse complement strand
CCGGGGAGCTGATCCTCTCCTATCTGCTTTTCGCCAAGGCCCGTCTGGAAGACGTGCGCGACAGCATCCGCATCTGACGGCCGACCTCCTCCGTCAGATGCAATAGAGCGGTTCACGCATGAAATGCGTGAACCGCTCTGCAAATCCTTGCCGCGAAATGCGAGCAGGCGGGCTTTGCCCGTCGTAACCGGGCATTTTATACAATGCTCTGAAGAAGGCGCGGGAATCATTTGATTCCCGCGCCTTTCGTTATACTCTTGATCATCTGCTCCGGGAGAGCCTGCCTCAGTGGCGGTGCGGCAAAGCCGGAAGATGCAGCAATGGACCCACGGCGATGAGTCCGGCCCCGCAGACCACCACCAGCGCGCCGCCGTAGCCCAGCCAGTTCAGCGGGTCGGCCGGAAAAAAGCTCGGCGCGAGCAGATGGAAGATCTGGGCGAAGGCCAGGGTGAACAGGGGCGTCAGGGTGAGGATGGCGCTGACCTTGGCCGTGTTCCAGCAGGACATGGCCCGGCTGAACGCGCCGTAAGCGACCAGGGTGTTCAGGCAGCAGTAGGCCAGGCACAGGCTCTGCGCGGTGTCCAGACGGAGCAGGGCGCTCGGCGTGGCGAAGGGGAACAGGGCCAGCGCGCAACAGGTGTAGAGCACGCGCATGATCCGGGGCGGAGCCATTTCGCGCAGCAAGATCCTCTGG
>SCEG01000136.1 GCA_004102805.1 Muribaculaceae bacterium Isolate-002 (NCI) | reverse complement strand
TGACATGACAGGAGATATACAGGCTTACCATGTTCCACATAGATAACTAACGGATAGGTTAGGTTCTGTCTCATCCTCCGGCGGTGCTTATGTCCGTGTAATCCTACCATGGAGAGGATTAACAGACCGCTTCCCTTTTTGGTGAGAGTGTACCAGTATCTTACACTCTTTCGTGACATTACGAAGTTTACTGACAGTTCGCTTACGCTAACCATACTATCCAGCCTCGCCACTCTACGATATGATACTAACCGTACTTGACTTTCCCTCACGGTTCTGTCTTGTCCTTTCGGAAAGTGTACTTTGTCCCGACCGCTTAATACAACATTAAGGTGCATTGGTCGGTAGGCTACCGCTGACGGAACAGCGGGTTAAAGCTGATACCCGTAAGTATCATTCCAACAATTATCTATGCGACTTCATGTCGCACCCACGGCGTATCGAGTTGATGGACCGCTACCGCTCGTTGCTGGGCATTTACGCCTGTTCCCAACATGGAGGTAGAACCGAAGATGATGCGGATATCTCCTCGGTTCATCGCATCGACCATCGCTTTCTTGGCTTTCTCGTTCTTGCATTCCTGAATGAA
>SCEG01000135.1 GCA_004102805.1 Muribaculaceae bacterium Isolate-002 (NCI) | reverse complement strand
CGTTTTTCAGCTTTGAAAAGGGCTGAATGCCCGGTTCGGCGTTGAGTTCGGCCTTGTTCCAGACCAGCGGCCCCACGGTGCGCAGGGCGTTGGGGTAGGAAAGCCCCATGACCACATAGGCTCCGGCGTAGTTGACGCTTTCCAGGGCCGGGGCGGCCCGTTTCAGGGCGTCGTCCGGGGGCAGGGTGAACCGCCCCGCGAGATGCAGGTCAGCCGTGTAGACCAGGGAGCGGTAGATGCCGCGCCGACGTTCCTGCGGGACCATGCCGCCGCTGAAGTCAACCCGCGTGGGCAGCAGCACGAAGTGGCCCAGAGCCCAATGGCTTTCGGTAATAGTTTCATCTCCCTGATTTCCGCCGCCTGTGGCCTCTTTTCCGGGGCCGCGTCGGCGGGTGATCTGGCGTTCCGTGTAGGGAATGAGCAGCATGGGGCCGGTCAACTGCTGCTGGCCGCCCCAGGTCCGGCTGATGTTCTGGACCACGTTGCGGTACAGGGAGGCCCGTTCGTCCACAAGATTCTGGACCAGCAGCAGGGGAATGAGCAAGGCCAGGGCGATGGCCGCCACAATGGCGAAACGGGACAAAGGCGACCCCGGCGGGAGGGATTCGGCGCTTATCGGGCGTTGGCGCAATCCCGACGGGGGGCGCGCATTCTCCCCGTCGGCGGCGTCCGGCCGGGCGGCGGGGGCCGCATCGCCGGGGAGTAACGCGGCGCCTGCAGGCGTGG
>SCEG01000134.1 GCA_004102805.1 Muribaculaceae bacterium Isolate-002 (NCI) | reverse complement strand
GGGGTGGCGATGCCGCCGGCGGCGAAGTTGACCACGGGCAGGCGGCCTTCCTTGCGCACGAGCAGGCAGATTTCCAGGGGCGCGCCGCATTCCTTGGCGAAGTTGGGCACTTCGGCGTCGGGCAGGGCGCAGAGCATGCGGATTTCATCCATGACCTGACGGCAGTGGCGCACGGCTTCCACCACGTTGCCGGTGCCGGGTTCGCCCTTGGTGCGGATCATGGCCGCGCCTTCGGCGATGCGGCGCAGGGCTTCGCCCAGATTGCGGCAGCCGCAGACAAAGGGCACGGTGAAGTCGCGCTTGTCGATGTGGTAACGGTCGTCGGCGGGAGTCAGCACTTCGCTTTCGTCAATGTAGTCCACGCCCAAGGCTTCCAGAATGCGCGCTTCCACAAAGTGCCCGAGGCGGGTCTTGGACATGACTTGGTTGCGGGCCACTTCCATGAGCGTGTTGACGATGGTGGGGTCCGCGATGCGGGGCACGCCGCCGGCGGCGCGGATGTCGGCGGGCACGCGTTCCAGGGCCATAACGGCGCAGGCGCCCGCTTCTTCAGCGATTTTCGCCTGTTCGGGGGTGGTGACGTCCATGATCACACCGCCCTTGAGCATTTCGGCAAGGCCGGTCTTGAGGCGGATGGTGCCCTGTTCCATAGCTGTACTCCTTCTATGCCGGGCGCGGCCCGGCGGATGATTTGGCGGATCGCCGCGCGTGCCCGCGACGTTGCTGGCGTGTATATATGCGATAATCAACCGACTGACAATACAT
>SCEG01000133.1 GCA_004102805.1 Muribaculaceae bacterium Isolate-002 (NCI) | reverse complement strand
GACCCTAAAGCTACATCTGCCTGCGCTGCCAAAGTAGATGAAATCCGCGATGACTTCAAATCGTGGCTGCGCTCTCGCATGGAATCTGCCCCCGAACTGGCAAAGGAAATTGAAGAGACCTACAACAACATCTTCAACAACTCTGCGCCAATGACTATCCCCGATGAGTATATTCCAGAATACTTTGACGGAGCCGCGCGAGTTATCGGAGGGAAGCATATCAAGATGCGCAAACATCAGTCTAAAGCCATTGTGAGAGGCACGCAGCAGAGCCTTATGCTTGCTCATGCGGTTGGAACAGGTAAAACTTTTACCCTCATCACCCCAGCAATGGAAATGCGCCGTCTTGGTACTGCCAAGAAGCCGATGATTGTAGTGCAGAACGCTACACTCGGTCAGTTTGTGGCAAGCGCGAAAGCACTCTACCCGGACGCACGCATTCTCAGTCTTGACGATAAAGACCGCAATGCAGAAGGACGTAAGGACTTCTATGCAAAGATACGTTACAACGACTGGGATATGGTTGTCATTCCCCAGTCTGTATTGGAGCGCATTCCCGATCACCCCGACCGTGAACGCCGATTCATCGAAGAATCCATCCAAGA
>SCEG01000132.1 GCA_004102805.1 Muribaculaceae bacterium Isolate-002 (NCI) | reverse complement strand
GAGGTGGAGCAGCAGGTGGAGGCCGAATGGCTGGAATGGCTCGACGCCTCGGCCAACGGCGACGCGGAAGCCCAGAAGCATGAGCTGGGCGACCTGCTCTTCAGCATCACCGAGCTGGGCCGCCGCAAGGGCATCAAGGCCAGCGAGGCCCTGGATCTGGCCACACTGCGCTTTCTGCGCCGCTTCGCCCGCATGGAGGAGCTGGCCCGGGAGCAGGGTCGCGATTTCACGGAACTTTCCCTGGATGACAAGGACGAACTCTGGAACGCGGCCAAGGCGGAGGAAACAGCCGCATCCGCCGACAAGGCCTGACGGAGACGCCATGCCCCTGCCGCGCCGCACGCCCCGCCTTCTGGCTGTTCTGCCGGCCGTTCTGCTGATCTGCTGTCTGACGGCGGCCTGCACGCCCCCAAACCGCGCGGCGCACCCGACCGGCGTCCCCTCAGCGGCGGCCGCCGCAGGCAACGGCCTGCCCAGAGCCGACCCCGGCTATCTGCAATGGCTTGAACGGCAGTCCATGCTGGGAGCCGCGCCGGAACTCACGGCCCAGGTCTCGGGCACGGAACGCATCTGGCGCAACAGCAGCACGGCCCGGCGTCTGCCCGTTCTGCTGGGAGCCGCGCCCAACTGGTTCGCGCTCAATCCCTACACCGTCAGCGCCGGTCAGCCCCTCTTCCGGACGCTGTCCGGCGGGAGCGGGGGCGGCTTCCCGGACGTTCTGCCCCAGGCCGGGCTCAACGGTCTGTTCATTTCCCCCACCGGCGAACGCGCCGACATC
>SCEG01000131.1 GCA_004102805.1 Muribaculaceae bacterium Isolate-002 (NCI) | reverse complement strand
ACCTCGGTGCAGGCCGTGTATGTGCCCGCCGACGACCTGACCGACCCGGCCCCGGCCACGACCTTCTCGCATCTGGACGGCACCCTGGTGCTTTCCCGCCAGATCGCGGAACTGGGCATCTACCCGGCCGTGGACCCGCTGGACTCCACCTCGCGCATTCTCGCTCCCGACGTGGTGGGCGAAGAGCATTACAGCGTGGCCCGGCGGGTACAGATGGTGCTGCAGAAGTATAAAGAACTGCAGGATATCATCGCCATTCTGGGCATGGACGAGCTTTCGGACGAGGACAAACTCACCGTGGCCCGCGCCCGCCGCATCCAGCGCTTCCTCTCCCAGCCCTTCCACGTGGCCGAAACCTTTACGGGTACGCCCGGCCAGTATGTGAAGCTGGAAGACACCATCAAGGGCTTCAAGGGCATTCTGGACGGCGAGTACGACCACTTGGCCGAAGGCGACTTCTATATGCTCGGCGGCATTGAGCAGGCCGTGGCGAAGTACGAGCAGCGCAAGCTGCAGGAAGAAAACTAGTCCCGTCGCGAGTCAGGGAAGCTAAGGAGTCAGTATGGGCACGCTGCAACTGGAAGTGGTGACGCCGGACAAAACCGTGGTCAGCGCCGAGGTGGAAATGGTTGTCTGCCCCGGAGTGGAAGGCGAATTCGGTGTGCTGCCGCAGCACGTCTCCCTGCTTTCGGCCCTGAAAATCGGCGATCTGCGCTACCGGGTCAACGGCAAGGATGAGAACGTCTTCATTTCCGGCGGCTTTGCCGACGTGAACACCAACGTGCC
>SCEG01000130.1 GCA_004102805.1 Muribaculaceae bacterium Isolate-002 (NCI) | reverse complement strand
TCGGCTATTTCGCCATAACTCATGTCGGTCTCGGCATAATGCCTGAGAACCTCTTCCCGGATTGCCTGACGTTTTTGTCGCGGCAAACTCTGAAATTTAATCATAATTTGACTCTTTTATGAGTCAACTTTTTTCAGGGCAAGACACGCGAATATATGCAAAAAGTTACAGCTGAGTATCTCTTTGTCGAATAGAAACCTCATAAGTCGTTCAATCAGCCAAACCTCTCTGTGTCGGGCGTAAAGTAAAAATTACGTTCAATGAGATTGACCGCTACTTTTTCAGCGGAGCGGTCGGAACTTATTTCAAAATCGCAGTTTATGGGCTCACAGATTAATATTCAATGCAGATGAGCGGAGCGAGTGATAAAGAACTTCAAATTAACAGACAGTTCCGTTGCCCTCAATGTGGTAATATACTCCAATTTTGCGATGATAAGAAAGATTAAAGCTTACAAATTTTGCTAAATTTGCGTCATGAAATCTATATTTTGCTATTTGACCTTATTGTGAGTTGCTCTGTTTAACACATCATGCAACACACATAAACATACGCCTATATCTAATACCAACGTAGATGAATTGGTGATATTCTACGGAACTCATCGTTATTTGGAGTGCCATATTAGAAATAGAGAAACCCAATCAATCATTAAAAATTTATAATCATTAGTGTCCACTAAAAAATCATAAGAGCACTTTGAAATTATTGATATTCTGATTGTTACGGCTGATTTGCGGGCGCAACGATTTGAATTTATTTTTACAGTCTGAATCAGACTGTTATGAATAAA
>SCEG01000129.1 GCA_004102805.1 Muribaculaceae bacterium Isolate-002 (NCI) | reverse complement strand
GAAAAGTGTTATATTTGCCATAGGAAGTAGTTGAGTTGGTCGCTCACTACTAAGGTAGTCATTTTTTGCCTTAGTAACTACTTCCTATTTTTATTTTTGCCCAAAACGTTTAGGACAATATTGGTTAAAACCTTAAAATTCGTCAATAAATGAGTATGCTTTTAAAAAAATTATTTTTGCTTGGCATTATATTTATGTCAGCCGGTGACTTATATGGCGGAAATCTTATCTCTCGTCAAATTGAGCAGAACGACAGTTTTTATGATGCAGGAACATATTTCACTTCTCTGTCAGATTTAACCATACGGCTGACTGATAACAACATCTATGGCGATTGGAATGTCGCAATTTTAAATGAAAAGGATGAATATGTCGACATTCCTTTCATCATAACCGATTATAGACATTGTGTTATTACTCCATTTGATGAAACTATAAAAAAAATATCACGGCGTGAGGCAAAGAAAATATATAACGAATCTCTGAATCGCGATTTTTTCCAGTTAAAAGTGACGTATACGGCAAGTGACAAGAATAAGGATGAAATATATCTGAAATGGGGATTGGTACCCTCTCGGCCGATTATCTCAAACGTCATTTTTATAGCAAATTATTGCGACTGGGACTGGGAATATGACATGATTTATCCTTACGGAGATTTTTCTTTTGATATTTATTCCGAAAATGCAAATTACTTCAATATGTATGTATCCAATGATTCGGTAAAATTTGAGGTTGTTCATCCTAGGCTAAGCCGCTAACTGAGTCAACCGATGATTTATTTTCTGAATTATTTTGATATGCGGAGATTTTCCGCAAGTCGAAATAATTGTTGAGGC
>SCEG01000128.1 GCA_004102805.1 Muribaculaceae bacterium Isolate-002 (NCI) | reverse complement strand
CGCGCTCAGCAGCACGGTATTGCCGCTCTGGGCCGAACCGGCCTGAAGCCCCAGCTCGCGGCAGGGGATGAAGCGGCACTGCCCGGCCACCAGCCGGGTCTGTTCCTTGATATGGGCCATATCCGGATAACTGGCCTGCCCCAGAGAGACGCTCACCGGCGGCAGGGGATCGCTGCTGGAAAAAACCGCGCCGCCGGGCCGCAGATAGGACAGGCCGCGCAGGGTTTCCAGAGACCCGAAGCCCAGCAGCAGGTCGGCTTAGCCGAAATCAAGCTTGGGCGAGCGCCAGCCGCCCAGCAGCAGCACGGATTCCACCACGCCGCCGCGCTGGGCCATTCCGTGCACTTCTCCGGCCACCACGTCCAGACCGGCCTGAAGGGCCGTACGCGCCAGCAGGGTGGTGGCGGTCAGGGTTCCCTGTCCGCCCACGCCGGTGAAATAAATCCGCATCCGTTTTTGTTTGTCGTTTGCTTTCATACTTTCACCACTCAGCGCTTTTTGGCTTTAAAGGCCGTGGGAGCGATCTGCAGGCAGACCATGCAGCCGGAACACAGGGTTTCATCCACGGCCAGGTTATCGCCCTGGCGGTAAAAGGCCGGACAGGCCAGCTGTTCCAGACAGCGCAGGGCTTCCGCGCCCTGCTGCGCCACTTCGGCCACCTGCGGCTGGGCTTTTTTGAGGCGGCGGCGGGCGTAGAGCACGCACGGCTCCTCGGCGATGAGCACCCGCACGCCGGGTTTGCCTTTCATTTCTTCCAGGGCCTTGGTCACGGCCTTAAGGTTGAAGGCCCGCACCTTGGCGCACTCGGTCACGCCCAGGCCGCGCACCACGGCTTCCATATC
>SCEG01000012.1 GCA_004102805.1 Muribaculaceae bacterium Isolate-002 (NCI) | reverse complement strand
TTAAGGCTCCAACCCCAATATAATCATTTGAAAAGTGCGACAAGGTTTGCAGGCCTGAAAATCGCGTAACCAACATGAATACAGAGTTTAATAATTTCGCATTAACAGATTTTAAAAGACGCCAGTGATATCGTCTTATAATTGGCAGAAATACGCTCGCCATACAGCACACCGACAATCATATCGTCTAATTGCAATGGGATTCGGTCAAGACGAGCCTTTCCAATAAGTCGTTTAAAATGGCCTAAAATCGTATCAACATCATCCTTATTGATTGTTTGCGGGCCGGCTTTACATTGACAATATTTTTTTCTACCGTCGATTGCATCTATAAATTCTATATCAACACCATCAATACCCGAGGCACAACCGGCCACTTGCGCAAGTTGAGATATGAATATCTGTATATTCTGTCCGAAACTTGTATTTACACTCGTACCCAGAATGCGTGGATAGACCAAAGCTTTAGCCATTGACTCCGGCGTAGTATCTCCACATAAAAACGCCGCAAGATAATTAATCAAAAAGGGATTTATATCAAAATCCTTTAATTTTAATTTTTGAAGATTTTTTATATGATTGGGTATTATTGATGTTCTGAAATAATTTTTCCCACTTTCAATAATAGCCATTTTCTGTGCTTCTGTCATAATGTAGTCAATATATTTGGCCTATAGGCGAATTTATCATGTTTTTGCTTCTTCATGTCACAAAGTTAATAAAAAAATCATTAACTTTGTCATTACGTTTGTATACTTCAACATCAGAATATATGACACTGATACATTTCATAAAAAGAGGCCTGGTGTCGGCGGTTCTTACAATGGCGGCCGCAATACCGGCCACTGCCATCGACCTGCCTGTGACCACCGTAAACGGCAAAGACTACTATTATTATGACGTACAACCCAAGGAAACGATTTTTTCTCTATCGCAGCGTCTCGGCATATCCCGCGAGGAAATCATCAGCTACAATCCCGGCGTCGACGGCGGGTTGAAAGCTTATACCCGCCTGTATTTTCCGGTGGAATCCGGATTATCTGCCATCGCCGACGGAGACCATGTCACCACAACACACGACGTAAAGAAGGGAGAGACCCTCTACGGAGTTGCAAAAAAATACGGCATAAGCGTCGACCGGCTCATAGCGCTCAACCCCTCGGCCCGCGACGGCATCAAATCGGGCGACCGGCTCGTCATCATGCAGGAAAATGCCGAATCGCCACAACCTGTGACACACGTCAGCCATACCGGAGGCACGCACACCATATCGCAGGGCGAGACTCTCTACCGCATAGCCGTCAACAACGGCATAACCGTGGAGCAGCTTCTGGCAGCCAATCCCGAGCTTGACGCCTACAATTATTCGGAAGGCATTGTGATAAACATTCCCGAAGGCTCAGCCGAACCACACGCCACGCCCCACGTGGCTGAAACCGAAGCCCCACAGCATGCGGCAAGCAAACCCGAGTCAACTCCGGCCACCCAAAATATCGCAGAAAACAGCGATGAAGCAACCGCTGACACCGCGTCACATAATCCGACGCCAACTGCCGACATCGCGGATGTAACCGACACACCTTATAATATCGCCATAATGCTGCCGTTCCGACTTGATGATGAAAAAATCGGCAAAGATGCCGAAAACTTCACCGAATTTTACCGCGGATTTCTTCTCGCAGCCCAAAACCTGTGTAATTCCGGACGCCATGTCAACATAAACGCCTACGACACCCGCGGCAATCTCGACACAGTCAAAGAACTCATGGCACGCGACGAGATGGCTCAGGTCGACATGTTTGTGGCTCCAGCATCGGCTGCCGAACTCGACTATATCATATCGCAGGCTGACAGCGACCGCCAGTTTGTGTTCAACACATTCGCCGTTCGCAGCAGTTCATGGCAGACAAATTCCAATGTGCTTCAGGCCAACATACCCCACTCGATGATGTATCAGCGCGCAATCGATGCATTCATCAATGAAATGGACGGACGTATCCCCGTATTCGTGCAGCGCATCGGAGCCACTGCCGACAAAGAGGAATTCACCTCGATGCTCAAATCGCAACTGTCTGACAGAGGAATTGCGTTCAAGGAAATAACCTTCGAGACAACTCTGAAAGATGAAGATTTTGCAGGCTACGACACCGGCGGTTCATACGTGATAGTGCCTCTTTCGAGCTCGGCCGCCGAGTTCAACAAGATTGCACCGGGAGCAAAACGCTTTAAAGAGTCGCTGGGCTCAGAGACCGCTCTGACAATTTTCGGCTATCCCGAATGGCTCACTTTCCGCGGAGAGCGCAAGGAAAATCTCGGAGCGTTAAATGCCGTAATCTACTCGCGTTTCTATTATGACGACACATATTATCCGGCCAAACGCTTTGCCGACACATACCGGCAGGCCTACGGCCGCGACATGAATTCAGCAGTGCCTTCACAGGCAATCATGGGCTATGACGTCGCCAACTTCATCATCAAATCAATGCGCGCCAACAACGGAGACTTCCATTCAAAAGTAGCCCCCGTAGAAGGTCTGCAGACCGATTTCATTTTCTCCGACAGCAACTGCGAGGGACTTGTCAATACTTCGGTCGAACTTATCAAATTCAAGGACGGAGGCTTTACCGAGCACCGTAATATCTAAATCTGTATGATGCGTCGTATATTATTACTGCTGACCGCAATCACCGGCATTCTGTCGGTCAAGGCCCAGACCCATTACATACCCCACGTATGGGTCGGCGGACACGCCGGAGTCACCATGTCGGAAATGTCGTTCTCCCCTTCCGTCAGACAATCAATGACGCAGGGCATGACGGCCGGAGTGTCATTCAGATATGCCGAAGAGCGCCACGTGGGACTTATCGCCGAACTCAACGTCAGCCAGCGGGGCTGGAAAGAAGATTTCGAGGAAGCGCCATTCAGCTATTCGCGCAAACTGACATATCTTGAAGTGCCCATACTGACCCATATATTCTTCGGGTCATCAAAATTCAAGGGATTTGTCAATCTCGGTCCGGTGGTCGGATATATGGTCGGCGACAACATCTCTGCCGACTTCGACTATGAGCATCCCGACCAGGTGCCGGGATTTCCCATCGCCAACCGCTCTACCGAGCAGATGTCGATGGATATAAAAAACAAATTCGATTACGGCATTACAGCCGGCGCAGGCTGCGAATTTATCATAAAGCGCCGTCACGCCTTCATGCTCGAAGCCCGCTATTATTTCGGTCTTGGCAACATTTATCCGTCAAGCAAAAAAGACACATTCAGCGCATCGCGCGGCACATCGATACTTGTGACACTCGGCTATATGTTCCGTCTGAAATAATCGGCCGGCCGCTTGCCGCACCGTCATATTCCGAACAGACGCCGGGCCGATGCTGAGGTGACCTCGTCAACCACATCGAGAGGCAGGCCTAATGTATCGGCCACATATCCAGCTGTATGTATCAAGTAGGCACTCTCGTTGCGCTTGCCGCGCTTAGGCACTGGAGCAAGATAAGGAGAGTCGGTCTCCAGGAGTATTCGCTCAATGCCTATGGCCGGAAGCACGTCGCGCAGGCCTGAATTTTTGAATGTCACTATGCCGTTGATGCCGAAATAGAAATCACCGCGCCGGCGTATTCGCTCCACATCAGTCGCCGAGCCGCCGAAACTGTGAAACACACCTTCCGGCACCTTTTCAAGAGAGTCAATAACTTCAAGCACCTCATCCAGACCTTCGCGGCAATGTATGATTACAGGAAGACCACGCCCGGCAGCCAGATCCATCTGCAGGCCGAACACCTCCATCTGCCGCTCGCGATACTGCCTGTCCCAATAGAGGTCTATACCTATCTCCCCTATCGCCACATAATCTCCGGCATGCTGCGAAAGTTCGTCATACACATATCCGAGCTGTGCCCGGGCGCTCTCCGCGCCGACTTCCGTAGGGTGATGTCCGACAGCCATGAATGTGTGCTGCGGATAAAGCCCGTGCAGCCTACGCATCGGCTCGAGCGTGGCCAGGTCGACATTGGGCAATATCATCGTCTCCACTCCGGCCGCTATGGCACGTTCGACAGCCGCCCCGTTGTCGGGGGCGAACTCATCAAGATAGAGATGTGTGTGGGTATCAATCATAATATACTTCCTGTTATTTTTTTCTTCCGATAAGCGAATGGGCGAGATCGACAAAAAACTGATGTGCGTCGGCTGACAGACCCGCTCCGTCCAATGCCTGCACCGCACATTCCAGATAACGTTCGACCTCGCATCCGCCCTTGTCACGCAGGCCAAGACGGTCATACACACCGCGCACGGCATCGATTTTCTCCGCACCGGCCGCCTTGCGGTCATATATCTCCGACATCTCGTCGTGAGCCTCGGCCATAGCGCAGATATGAAGCCATGTATGCTTGTCGTTAAGAATGTCGCCGCCGATAGGTTTGCCGAGCGTGGCCTCATCGCCATATACATCAAGTATGTCATCCTGTATCTGGAAAGCGATGCCGAGGCTGATGCCATACTCGCGGAAAGCCTTCAGGACAGAAGCCGCCGCATTGCCGCAGATGGCGCCTATGCAGCAGGCTCCGGCGAGAAGCTCGCCGGTCTTCAGCGATATCATGCCGATATATTCGTCGAGGGTGACATCACCGCGTCGCTCGAAATCCATGTCATATTGTTGACCGCGGTCAACAGCCAGCGCCGTAGTGTTGAAGCAGTCGACCATCGCCAGACGCTGAGAGTCGGTATAGCCGCTTGACACCATGCACGACATCGCCACCGACAGCATCGTGTCGCCCGACAGAATCGCCTGCGCTTCCGACCATTTTTTCCATACGGCCTGCCGGCCGCGGCGCGTGGGCGAGTTATCCATTATGTCATCATGCAGCAGAGTGAAATTGTGATAGAGCTCAACACCGAGAGCCGGACGCACAGCCTTTTCCACATCGGCATGCATGGCTTCGGCCACAGCCAGGGTGAGCACCGGACGCAACCGTTTTCCCTCACCTTCCATCGTGTATCGTATAGGGTCGAAAAGCGATGCCGGACCATCGTAAGTCATGGCGGCAATCGCAGCATTGATTATTCCTGAATATTCCTTTATGGTTTTCATCTTTTATAATTTTTACAATCGTCCGTTGTCATTGTAGGAGTAATATCCCTGAGAGGTAATTATTATATGGTCGAGCACTCGTATGTCAAGCAGCTGTGCGGCCTGCTGCAACTGCCGTGTGAGTTTGTCGTCGGCCTGCGACGGATTGAGATTGCCTGACGGATGGTTGTGGACAAAGATAAGAGCCGACGACAGTTTGTCGACAGCGCTCTTCATCACAAGCTTCACATCGACCAGAGTGCTTGCCGTGCCGCCGCGCGATATTGTCTCCTCGAATATTATGCGGTTGGCCCGGTTGAGATGCACCACTCTGAATTCCTCATAATTGAGCAGCGCCATCTGACCGCGTAATCTTTCATATACGGAATCGCTCCCCTTCACCTGCGGATCGAGCTGCTTCATGTCGAGTGCGCAGCGGGCTCCGAGCTCGAAAGCCGCAGCCAGCGATATAGCCTTTGCGTCGCCTATGCCTTTATATTTCTTCACGACCTCATGCATCGACATTCGTGCAAGCCGCGACAGGCGGTTGTCATTGTCGCGCAGTATGTCGCGGCTCAGATCGACAACCGAACGTCCGGGCAGTCCGCTGCCGAACACTATTGCCAGCAGTTCGGCGTTAGACAGCGCGGCGATGCCGTGGCGCAACGCTTTCTCACGCGGTTTGTCAGCCACATCAAGGTCGGCGACACGACAGCTTTCGGCTGACTGCTGCGGGGTGTCATACTCTTTCATAATCCGTAAATTTATCTGCCCTTGCGGACAGCTATTTCCTCTTCGATATCACGCCCCTTGCCCAATATTATCTTGGTGAAAAAGGCTTTTATAAATCCAGTGCCGTAGCCGGTGAGCTGTATGAACGCAGCCGGCACGGACATCAATGCCACTTTCAGACTGCGTGTCGACAGCAACGCCGACACAAACAAAGCCACTGCGTAAACACCTATCGGCGCCAGAAACCACGGTGACACAAATATTCCCGCCACTATGAGCGCGATCAGCCCTATGACAAAGCATGCCGGCAACGCATGCACCGGCTTGAGCGAACCGGGATAGAGCAGTTTCAGCGTGATGCGCGACATGCCGAACACATGCACCTGCCTGAAAAACTTGCGGAAGCTCAGACGACGCTTGTGATAGACCGGACAGCTGCGTATCAGTCCGGTGGTAAACCCCGCAGCCTCTATGCGCTTGCTCATGTCGATATCTTCCGAAAACATCTCCCTGAAGCCGCCTACCGTCTCGTAGACCTTGCGGGAGAAGCCCATATTGAAAGTGCGCGGAGTGAATTTTTCCAGACTCGCCTTGCCGCCGCGTATGCCGCCTGTTGTAAGGAACGATGTCATGGCAAAGTTGATGGCTTTCTGCATGTCGGAAAATGAGTCGTGGGCGGCATCCGGGCCGCCGAAGCAGTCGAGCGGAGCGGCATCAAGTTCTTGCGCGAGCGTGGCGAAATAGTCAGGCGGAATCACACAGTCGGAGTCGAAAAACACGAAGTAATCGCCTGTGGCCTTTTCCATCGAATTGTTGCGCGCCGGCGATCGCCCGATATTCTCCTGCTCATAATATCTGATGGCGATTTTTCCGGCATATCGGTCGCATACATCGCGGCACGGTATTGTGGAACCATCCTCGGTTATTACAACCTCGAAATTTTTCACGGTCTGGGCTGCAAGACTCTCAAGCAGGTCGGAAATCTCGCCCGGGCGGTTATACACCGGTATTATAATCGAAAATCGTGGCATAGCAGTCTGTTTAAAGTTTAATTTTAAGAGAGAGTCAGCACATGCGGTTGCGGTAGTCTTCGTAGGTGAAGCGGCGCAGATATTCAAGCGAGCCGTTGCTGCGGGCAAACACGATATCGGGATGCTGCAGGCCGTTGAACATCGTAGTCTTTACGGTGGTGTAATGATTCATATCCTCAAGTGTCAGCCGGTCGCCGGCTTTCAGTGGTGTCTCGAAAGTCCAGTCGCCCACATAGTCTCCGCTCAGGCATGAATTGCCACCGAGGCGATAGGTCGGCAGTTCTTTTCCCTCCTGCGGCTCCACGCTCTCCGTAATGATCGGTTTATATGGCATCTCGAGCGTGTCGGGCATGTGGCAGGCAAACGAGGCGTCGATGATGGCAGTCTTTACTCCCTGGTTTTCCACCACATCTACAACAGAGGTAATCAGGTCACCCGTGCGCCATGTGAATGCGCTGCCGGGCTCGAGTATCACCTGCAGATGCGGATGCCGCGCCTTGAAATCGTTGAGCAGCGATATCAGATGGTCCACGTCATATCCCTCCCGGGTCATCAGGTGTCCGCCACCCATATTCACCCATTTCACCTTGTCGAGCATATCGCCGAACTGTTGCTCAAACGCATCGAGCACCTTTTCAAGATCGTATGACGACGATTCGCAGAGCTGATGGAAGTGCAGTCCTTCGATGCCTTCCGGAAGCTTTCCGCCAAGCATCTCGGCCGTAACGCCGAAACGCGAGCCGGGAAGTGCCGGATTGTATATATCGGTCTCTATCACCGAGCACTGCGGATTGACACGCAGTCCGGGCGACACATGATACGCCCCTGATGCATTGTGACGGGAGATATTTCCCTTGAAACGCATATACTGGTCGACGGAGTTGAATGTTATATGCGAGCTGCCGCTGATATACTCCTTGATAGTCTCGGGAGTATATGCCGGACAATAGGCATGCACACGGTGGCACAGCTCGTCGTTGCCCAGGCGCATTTCGTTGACTGAGCTGGCGGTGCTCTTGAAACCATACTCGCGGAATATGCCGAAGGTGCGCCACAGCGCATTGGCCTTGAATGCCATGATGATTTCAGCTCCTGTCATGCGGCGCACGCGGTCAATCAGTTCGAGATTGCGGCGTATTTTGTCTTCGTAGACGATATAAAACGGTGTCGGAAGCGATGATATTCTGGAATTCATTTCCTTGATTTTTATTTGGAATTATTCTGTAATTTTAAATCTTGCAAATCTCAGAAGAAGCGTTTTTATCTCGAGATTTGAGAATTTCACTATTATGCGCGACTTGTCGGGACTCGGGGCATCGATTTCCTCGATTGTGCCGATTCCGAAGCGCTCGTGCTCTATTTTCATGCCGATGGAAAGCTCTGCCTCCGTGTGCAGTCCGAATGAGCCGGATGCCGTTGCCGCCGGGGCGGGAACTCCCGAGCCGGCGCCTGACGCACGGCGTCCGTCGGAAGCAAAGTATTTTCCTCTGTAGCGGTCAGACGATGACGGCGCTGACTTGTCGGCGGCATACGGCACGGAATGAAACGAGTCGTGATATTTCCCGACCGGGTCAAACGACTGGCCGCCGCCGAGCGAGTTGCCGTTTTTGACACACAGATAACGGCTCTCGATATCGCGCAGAAATCGCGAGGGCGAGCATGTGGCCGTCTGCCCGTTGCGGAAACGGCTCGACGCATAGCTCATCATGCAATATTTCTTTGCCCTTGTTATAGCGACATAAAGCAGACGGCGCTCCTCCTCGATTTCGGCAGGCGAGCCTGACGCCATTGCCGACGGGAACAGTTCCTCTTCAAGCCCCACGATAAAGACATGGGCGAACTCCAGCCCTTTGGCCGCATGCACAGTCATAAGGGTGACGCGTTTCGTGTCATCTTTGTCGGTGTCCTGGTCGGTGAGCAGCGACACCTGCGACAGATATTCGGAAATCGTCGGATTGTCGTTGCCCTCCTGCTCGCGCTGCGTGGCAGCGAATTCGGTCACGCCGTTGAGCAGCTCCTGCAGGTTTTCCTGCTTTGAAATGCTCTCCGGCGTATGGTCGGTAATCAGCGAAGACAACAGTCTGGTGTCGCGTATTATCTTTACCGCAAGACTGTCAACATCAAGACCTTCGGCATTTGCGTCGATAAACGACTGTATCAGCTGACGGAAATCATTGAGTTTACGGCGTGTGCCGGCATTCATGCCGAGAGTCTCCTCATCGATAGTCGCTATCACGCTCCATATACTTTTCCCGCCGTCGTGAGCCGCACGAATCAATTTGTTGAGAGTGGTGTCGCCAATGCCACGCGCCGGATAGTTTATGACACGCTTCAGAGCCTCGTCGTCGTCAGGATTTACAGCGAGACGGAAATAAGCGATGGCATCTTTCACCTCCTTGCGCTGGTAAAACGACAGGCCGCCGTATATTCGGTAAGGGATATTGCGTTTACGCAGCGACTCCTCGAGTATGCGCGACTGCGCGTTGGTGCGGTAAAGCACTGCATATTCGTCGTAATCCTCCGGCTCCTCGCGCTTGAGGCCGGCGATATGGGTTGCCACCATGAAGCTCTCCTCGTAGTCACTGTAGCATTTCACCACATCGATGCGCTGTCCGACAGCGTTTTTAGAAAATACCTGTTTCGGTATCTGGTTGCGGTTTTTTGCAATCAGCGTATTGGCGGCATTTATTATGGTCTGCGTGGAGCGGTAGTTCTGCTCGAGTTTGAATGTGGCGAGATTGGGATAGGCATTCCGCAGGTTGAGTATGTTTCTGATATTGGCTCCGCGGAACGAGTATATGCTCTGAGCGTCGTCACCGACCACGCATAGATTGTCGGCGTCAGATGTCAGACGCGACACAATCAGATGCTGCGCGAAGTTGGTGTCCTGATACTCGTCGACAAGTATATATCGGAAGAACTCGCGGTAATGGTTGCATACATCGGGATTGTCGCGCAGCAGCACATTGGTATAGTAAAGCAGGTCGTCGAAATCCATCGCCGAGGCGAGCTTACAGCGGCTTTTATATGCACGGTAGATAGCCGAAATCATCGGACGGCGCGCCCTGCGGTCAGCCTCCACAAGCTCCCGGTTTGACTCGTATGCCTCAGGAGAGAGAAGCGCATTTTTCGCCATAGATATGGCCGACTGCACCACATTGGGCTTATACACCTTGTCGTCGAGCTGCATATCTTTTATAATTGACTTGATCAGCGACCTGGAGTCGGATGCGTCATATATCGTGAAGTCGCTTTTAAATCCTATCAGAGAGGCATGCCGGCGCAATATTCGGGAGAATATGGAGTGGAAGGTGCCCATCCACAGTTTCGACGCGATGTCGCCGCCGACAAGGCTGTGAATACGCTCACGCATCTCTCTGGCAGCCTTGTTGGTGAATGTCAGCGCCATTATGCGGTAAGGCTCATAACCTTTCGTCAGAAGATGCACGATTTTATAGGTAAGCACACGCGTCTTGCCCGACCCCGCACCCGCTATGACGAGCAGCGGTCCGTCAAGATATTCCACAGCCTGCCGCTGCGGCTCATTGAGTTTGCTCAGATAATCTTCCATCAGTCTGTTGAGAGCTCCGTCTTAAATGAACTTGTTGAGAGCGACGTCGTAATGACAGTCAATCGTGGCGAGCCGTGTCTGAAGTTCGCCGGCATCCACGCCGAGGTCATCGCACAACGCTTCGAGCGAGGGGTAGAAATCCCGGAGTTTCATGTTGATGAAGCTAAGCAGCATCACCGGGTCGGAAGGCATATCGTAATTCATTTTTATAGCTTTTTTCAATCCTTGTTAGAGGATGTAAAGTTACAAAAAAACTTTCAGCCGACAAGTGATGTTTTATTTAATAATGTAATACAACGCATCAAATACTGAAATTATGTCAGACAGACTTAGCTACGAAGAAAAGAAGGAGCTTCCCGACAGTGTGTTCGGACTGCCCGAACGCCGCGAATACCCGATGCCTGACGCCGCACATGTAAGAGCGGCCGAGGCTTATTTCAGATATTGCCCGGAAGAGCTTAAACCGAAACTCGCACGCGCCATACTGGCACGCGCCCGACAATACGGCGTCGACATAGAGAGCCCCACCGTGCTTTCATACGCCGGCAAATAGCCCCCCGGCGCGCTACGCCGACGCCACAACAACGATTGCACACTTGTATGAAAAACACAGGCAAGTGTGCAATTATCGCCGTTGCTTCGTTAACTAATTTTAAAATTCATATTTTGTTAATTAAAAAAGTTACCTTTGCGGGTGCAAATGCAGGATGTCGGCTTTGCGCCGCCGCTCCTGTTGCCAAGCCAATATGTTTCTCTCTCCATTAGAGACTGACAATAGCATAAAATGACAAAAGAAGAATTTAAAGATATAGCTCCGTTTGATGACTCGGAGTTCAAGGAAAAGATGGCGTCGCTGGTCGAAGAACCGGGTTTTGAACACGCCGTGAAATATGTGCTTCCGATGGTCGACTATCCGTCGTTCGTAAGGCAGCTGCTCACTATCGACACTAAAGATGCGTTTCAGCGCAACATCATGGTGCCGTTTCTCGAGATGCTCGCTCAGAAAACCACTTCGGGCATCACGATGGACGGTCTTGACGCAAGCCACCGCGAAAATTCGGTCACTTATATCTCCAACCACCGCGACATCGTGCTCGACGCGTCGTTTCTCAATCTGTGCCTGTTGCGCAACGGCTGCCGCACCGGCGAGATAGCGTTGGGCGACAACCTGCTCATCTACGACTGGATAGAGCGGCTCGTAAAGCTCAACAAAGGCTTTATCGTGAAGCGCAACCTGCGCATGCTTAAGGCTTTCGAGGCTGCCAAACAGCTCTCGGCCTATATACGCTACTGCCACACCGACAAGCATGAATCGGTATGGATAGCGCAGCGTGAGGGACGCGCCAAAGACTCCAACGACCGCACTCAGGAATCGGTCATCAAGATGCTGGCGCTTGCCGGAAGCGACTCTGTTGTCGACGCGCTTCTCACGCTCAACATCTGCCCCACTACGATATCCTACGAATACGACCCCAACGACTATCTGAAAGCTACCGAATTTCTGTGCAAACGCAACAATCCCGATTATGTAAAAAGCCAGAGCGACGACCTTCTCAGCATGGAGACCGGCCTTCTCGGCTTCAAGGGTCGCATCCACTACCAGATATCGCCGTCAATCAACGGCATGCTTGAGGGGCTGCGCGGCATTACCGACAAAAACGAGATTTTCAACGCCGTGCGCAATCATATCGACCTGTGCATACACCGCGGCTACCACATATTCCCGGTCAACTATATATGTTACGACCGTATCAACTCAACCCAACGTTTCGCCGACAGATATACCGCGGCCGATATCGAGGCGTTCGACAAATATCTTGACGGACAGCTGGAAAAGGTGCGGCTGCACGACATATCAGACGACGACCGCCGGTATATGCGTCAAATGATGGTGACGATGTATGCCAATCCGCTTATCAACAAACTGAAGGCGGAAGAAAACTAACGGATACGCAAGCAACCGTTCAGCCACTGTCTGAGCGGTTGCTTGTCATAATTTCCAAAGCCAAAATCGGGTCATGAGAATAAATATCGCAGGTTTAATAGTTTTGCTCATAGCGAATATCGCCGTCGACTTATATATAGTCAGAGCGATAAGGCAACGCATCAGGTTGCGATGGCCGCTGACCGCGTATTATGCATTGTGCGGAGTGTCGCTGGCACTGTTCGCAATACTCGCCGTCATGCCGCCGTCAGATCTTTCCGACGGCATGTTCTGCTTCTTCTGCTGGGCTCTGCTTGCGTTTGTCGCTCTGCTTGCTCCGCGATATATGTTCACCATTGTCGATTTGTGCGCGCGCATACCCGAACTGTTCGGGAAGCGGCGCTGCCGGGCGGTATCTGTGGCTGGCTGTGCACTGGCGGCGCTTTCATTCGGCATGATAGTGTGGGGGGCCTTTGTCACCCGCACATCATTGCAAGTAAAAGAGGTGGATGTCGATATCGACAATCTGCCGGAGGCCTTCGACGGCTACCGTATAGCCCAGATTTCCGACATGCATGTCGGAAGCTACAGCAACGACGACAGCTTTGTAAGAAAGGTAGTCGACGAAGTCAACAGCCTCGATGCCGACATGGTGGTGTTTACAGGCGACATCGTCAACCGCCATGCCGATGAAATACGGCCATTTACCGATGCTCTGTCGCAAGTCAGAGGGCGCGACGGACAATATGCCATCCTCGGCAACCACGACTATGCCGACTACTACTATACCGACGACGCCCGTGCCCGTGAGAACGACCGCGCCCGGCTCATCAACTTCTACAGCCTGACATCATTCGATCTCATACTCGACGACTACCGCACCATCTACCGCGGCAACGACTCAATCATAGTGATAGGAGTCGAGAATATCGGCGAGCCTCCGTTTCCTGCCTACGGCAATCTTGACATAGCCTATCCGGCGCTTGACGATGACAACACCAAGATATTGCTGTCACACGATCCGTCGCACTGGCACAATGACATTGCACACCACGACAACAAAAACATCGCACTGACTCTCTCGGGACACACCCACGCCATGCAGACCTGCATTCTCGGCTGGTCGCCGGCGTCATTGTTCCATCCTGAATGGGGAGGCCTCTATGATGACAGCCCGGGCCGCCATCAGCTCTATGTGAATATCGGCACCGGCACTGTCGGCACCCCGATGCGCATAGGCGCCACACCTGAAATAACCCTCATCACGCTTCACAAAAAACATTAAAAATACATCTGCCCGATCTGCCATGACAAAAGCCGAATACATCTCCCGCTCGCTTTCAATAGCCGTAAACATGATAGAAGCGACCGTCGACCTTCTCGACGCAGGCGCGACAATCCCGTTCATCAGCCGTTACCGCAAGGAAATGACCGGAGGACTGGATGAAGTCACGATATTCGATATCGAGAACCTCTCAAAGAAATATGATGAAATCGTGGCGCGCAAGCAATATGTGATTGCCACAATCGAGGCCGCCGGAGCACTCACCGACGAGATGCGCCGCAACATCGATGACTCGTTTACTCTGACTGAAATCGAAGATATATTCGCTCCGTATAAGCCGCGCCGGCGCACAAGAGCCCAGGCAGCCCGCGAGAAAGGGCTCGAACCGCTCGCCGACGCAGTGCTTGCCTCACAGCGTGACTTCTCTTTTGCCACCGGCACCCCGGCGGCGATACTCAAGGAGATGAGTCTTGAGGAAGCCATGGCAGGAGCCGCTGATATAATCGCCGAGCGTGTCAGCGACCTGCCCGACAACAGACGCGCCACAAGAAACGTGCTCGAGAAATATGCCGAGGTAAATGTGGTAATTCCCAAAGGGAAAGGGGAGGCCGCCGACAAATATCAGAACTACGACCGTTTCTCCGGCCGGCTGTCACGGCTTTCGTCACACCAGACTCTCGCCATCATGCGCGGCATCAACGAGGGATTGCTGAAGATGAAGATTGTCGTAGACGACGAGCGCCTGCTCAACACCATCCTGCGGCGCATACTCCGGCGCGATGCCAACAAAGAGGTGGCCGACTTCATCACCGGAGCTGTCATCGACGGCTACGACCGTCTGCTGCGCCCGTCAATCGAAAACGAGGTGATGGCACAGGCCAAAGAGAAAGCCGATGAAGCCGCCATACGCAACTTCGCGTCAAATCTGCGCCAGATGCTTCTGGCCTCGCCGCTCGGGAGCAAGCGGATACTTGCCATCGACCCGGGCTTCCGCACCGGCTGCAAGGTCGTGTGCCTTGACGCCAACGGCGGACTGCTCCACAACGATGTCATCTATCCCACCGCCCCGAAACTCGATATAAAGGGCGCGGCCCGCAAGATTGCAAATCTCGTCGAGGCCTACAACATCGAAGCGATATCGCTCGGCAACGGCACCGCATCGCGCGAGACCGAACGTTTCCTCAAATCGATTGCGTTTCCACGCCCCGTGGAGGTATTCGTTGTCAACGAGGGCGGCGCATCGGTCTACTCGGCATCAAAGATTGCGCGTGATGAATTTCCGGAATATGACGTAACGGTGCGTGGCGCCGTTTCAATCGGGCGTCGCCTTATGGACCCTCTTGCCGAGCTCGTCAAAATCGACCCCAAATCGATCGGAGTCGGGCAATATCAGCATGACGTCGACCAGAAAAAGCTCAAGGAATCGCTTGACACCACGGTGGAGGCATGCGTCAACACTGTCGGCGTCGACCTCAACACAGCCTCAGTGCAACTGCTGCAATATGTATCGGGCATCGGAGCTGCGATGGCTGCCAACATAGTGGATTACCGCGCTGCAAACGGCGACTTCAGCCGCCGCGAGGATATCCTCAAGGTGCCGCGGCTCGGAGCCAAAGCATTCCAGCAGGCAGCCGGATTTCTGCGCATACCCGGCGGCAGCAATCCGCTCGACAACACCGCTGTGCACCCTGAAAGCTACCCGATAGTCAAGGCGATGGCTGCCGACGCGGGCGTAGACATAGCCAATCTTGTGAAGCGCCCCGACCTGGTGAAGGCTCTTGACCTCAACCGCTATGTGACCGACACTGTCGGACTCCCCACGCTCAACGACATTGTGGCCGAACTCGAAAAACCGGGACGCGACCCGCGCACCCGCGCCAAAGCATTCTCTTTCGACGAAAACATAGCGTCAATCGACGATCTCCTGCCGGGCATGGAGCTTCCCGGCATTGTCAACAACATCACCGATTTCGGCGCGTTTGTCGACCTTGGAGTGCATGAGAGCGGCCTGCTCCATCTGTCGCAGATTTCCGACAAATTCATAAAGCATCCGTCGGAGGCTCTGACCCTATACCAGCATGTACGCGTCAAGGTGATAGAGGTCGACAAGCGCCGCAAACGCATATCGCTTTCAATGAAAGGCATACCACAACACGACATCTGATGACACATAGCCGCAACAATGTAATCATAATGCTCGGCAGCAACACCGGCGACCGGAAAGCATATCTCGACAAAGCCTCGGAAGCTCTGAGACAATATGTCGACATCACCGCTCTGTCCGACGACCTCGACAATCCCGACTTCACCGGCCGCGGCCCCGACTATCTCAACCGTCTGCTGACCGGAACCACCACTCACGGGCTATCCTCTCTGAAAGAAACGCTCCGACAGACAGAGACAGTTCTCGGACGTGACCGCGCCAACCCGCACTCCGTGACCGTCGACATCGACATTGTCGTATACGGCGATGATGTGGTAAAACCGTCGGAATACACAAGCCCGCCCTGCCGGGCGCTTCTCGACGGCCAAAAAAATCAGCATCCATTACCTGCGATTGAAAAAAAATAGCTAACTTTGGCAAAGTTTCTCTCCCAACCCCTTTGACTATGAAGAAAAAGAACATCATAATCCGCTCCGTTTCCGGAGCTGTGTATGCAGGATTACTTGTCGGGGCAGTATTGTCGGGAGGAATATGGATCATACTTCTGACGAGTCTCCTCGCCATGATCGGTGTATACGAATTCACCGCCATGACATGCGAGGGCAAATATCCCCGCTTCGCATCTCTGCTCGACATTTCCGCCGCCATAATCCTGCAGATAGCTGCGGGTATATGTTTCACCGGCACACGGAAAGTATTCGTCACCCTCATGATGGTCTACATATTGCTCATGGTCGCACGCACCGTCGCCCAGCTTTATGCCGTGCACCGCAATCCGGTCAACTCACTGTCGCGCTCGATGATGGCGCAGATGTATGTGTCGATGCCGCTGGCTATGTTCGGCATGCTGTATTTCATATTCGGGCCACAGGTCATGCTTGCACTGCTAATTTTTATCTGGGTCAACGACACTGGTGCATTCTGTGTGGGCTCGACACTCGGCCGCCACAAACTTTTTGAGCGCATATCGCCCAAGAAAACATGGGAAGGCTTCTGGGGAGGAATGCTGTTCTGCGTTATCGCAGCATTCATAATGCGCGGGTGTTTCGCACAATATTACGGCATGTTCAGCTACGGTGACCTCTGCCGCATGGGCATACTCGTTTCTATTTTCGCCACTCTCGGCGACCTGGTCGAGTCGCAGATCAAGCGCACATGCGCAGTCAAAGACTCCGGTCGTCTCATTCCGGGTCACGGAGGCATACTCGACCGCATCGACTCACTGCTGCTCGTAGTGCCCGTATCAATGATTTATCTCTTTCTCATACTCTAAGGTAAATAATATTTCATCACAATGACTGACCAAAGATATAATCTCCGTGGCGTGTCGGCATCAAAGGAAGATGTACACAACGCCATCAAGAATGTTGACAAAGGACTTTACCCCAAAGCCTTCTGCAAGATTATCCCCGACATACTCGGAGGCGACCCCGAGTGGTGCGACATAATGCACGCCGACGGCGCGGGAACCAAATCGTCGCTTGCCTACATCTACTGGCGCGAGACCGGCGACATCAGCGTGTGGAAAGGCATAGCCCAGGACGCCCTGATAATGAACATCGACGACCTGCTCTGCGTCGGAGCCACCGACAACATACTGCTTTCGTCGACCATCGGCCGCAACAAGCACCTCATACCCGGCGAAGTCATATCGGCGATAATCAACGGCACCGAAGAGCTTCTCAAGGAGCTGCGCGGACAGGGAGTGTCAATCTACTCTACCGGCGGCGAGACGGCCGACGTGGGCGACCTCGTGCGCACTATAATCGTCGACTCGACCGTGACATGCCGCATGCGCCGCAGCGATGTGATCGACAACGCCAACATTGCGGCAGGCGATGTGATTGTAGGTCTCGCCTCTTACGGTAAAGCCACCTACGAGACAACATATAACGGAGGCATGGGCTCCAACGGTCTGACCTCGGCGCGCCATGACGTGTTCGGCAAATATCTCGCCGAGCGTTATCCCGAAAGCTACGACGCATCCGTGCCTCAGGAACTCGTATATTCAGGCAACACACGCCTCACCGACCCCGTCGACGGAGTGTCTGTCAATGCCGGACAGCTCGTGCTGTCGCCCACCCGCACCTACGCCCCCGTAATCAAGACTATCCTCGACCGGATGCGCAAGGATATCCACGGCATGGTGCACTGCTCGGGCGGCGCACAGACCAAAGTGATGCATTTTGTCGAAAACAAGCATGTGATCAAAGACAACCTGTTCCCCGTGCCCCCGCTATTCGACCTCATCCAGCGGCAGTCAGGCACTCCGTGGCAGGAGATGTACAAAGTGTTCAACATGGGACACCGCATGGAGATATACGTTGCCCCCGAACATGCACAGACAATAATTGACATCGCCGGAGAGTTCGGCATCGAGGCCCGCATCGTCGGACGCGTCGAGGCAGCTCCCGCCAACCGTCTCACAATCATCTCCGACAAAGGCACATTCGAATATTAAAATACAGCCATACACATTTACAGCCCGCATCTCGGCCTATAGGCACCAGGATGCGGGCTGTAAAGTATCGTAACGAGGGCGATAGATTATCCTGTATCGTCAGGCAACTCCGATTTCCAAAACTTTTTTGCAAGGGCACTTGTTGGTATTTACGTGAGGTTTACTAATTAAATTCAATTCACGTGTTTTACAATTTTTTTTCAGACCGGACAGCGAAAAATGCATTGTTGGCAACGGTGCTTACGGCCATCGGAGCGGCAGGCGTATCATGCGGAAAGAATGACGGAGGGAGCACTTCGGCCGACCGTCTCGGAGCGAACACACTTCCCGACACTCTCGTAATCGCCACGCTATATTCTCCGAGTTCATATTTCATATACCGTGACGAACCGATGGGCTACGACTACAATCTCATACACCGGTTTGCCGAGGAAAAAGGTCTGGAACTGAAAATAGAAGTAGCGCCGTCGGTGCACCGCGCCATCGAGATGCTTGACAGCGAACGCGTTGACCTCATTGCTTACGAAATACCGGAAATCACCGAATATAAAGACCGCCTCGTGCCGTGCGGACCGCGGAGCGAGACTCACCAGGTGCTCGTTCAACCTAAAATCGAAGGGAAAGCCCAGATAACCGACGTGACTGACCTGCCTGGTCACGAGATAGCCGTAGAGGATGGTACGAAATATCTCTATCGTCTTGAAAATCTTGACGAAGAGCTCGGTGGAGGCATAATAATAAATGCAATCAACACCGACACCATTGATGCCGATGCGCTTATCGAGATGGTAGCCGAGCGCAAAGTGCCGCTTACCATTGTCGACAACGATATCGCTCAGATCAACGCCACTTATTTCCCCACGCTCGACATATCGGTCGACGTAAGTTTTCCACAGGCATCGGCATGGGCAGTCTCGACAAAATATGCATGGCTGGGCGACTCAATCGACGCATGGCTCGACACCGACGAGACCCGCGCCGCCAGCGCCGAGCTCCACAAACGCTATTTCGAGCAGGCCAAAGCCCCGCAGGTGGCGATGTCGCTCGACCTTAGCGATGGCCAGATATCAAAATACGACAACTGGTTCAAGAAATATGCATCAAGGATAGGATGGGACTGGCGTCTGCTTGCATCGCAGAGCTTCCAGGAAAGCCGTTTCAATCCGAAAGCCAAGTCTTGGGCAGGCGCCCGCGGGCTCATGCAACTGATGCCGCGAACAGCCAAAGCTTACAATCTGCCGATAAAGAAAATGAACGATCCGGAGGCATCTATCGCCACATCGGTCAAGATGATCGATGACCTCGACAAGATGCTGATGAAGAAAGTGCCCGACGACCGCGAACGCCAGAAATTCATTCTCGCCTGCTACAACGGCGGCATCGGACATGTCACCGACGCGATGGCTCTTGCCGAAAAATATGGCATGGACCCGACCAAATGGGACGACAACGTAGAGAAGGCCGTGCTTATGAAATCAAATCCTGAATATTACAATGACCCGGTGGTCAAATACGGATATATGCGCGGACGTGAGACAGCCGGCTACGTAGACCGCATCATGAAATATTACGACCGCTTCAAACGTGAGATACCCGCATGATAAACACTCATCGAATGAGTTGAAATCAACTCCAGACATTCACTAAAAATATTTAATCAATTTTTCTAAAAAAAATCAGCATTTTAAGTTAAATTTTTGTACCTTTATTGACTCCAAAGCAAAACAGCAGCGCACCATAATGCACAGGCTGTTTGAAACAAACAACTATAGATAACATTATCAACCACTTATTTATGAAAAAGACTTACCTTAGCGCAGCATTGATACTCACTGTGGCTGCATCGCTCTCTTTCTCTTCATGTATAGGTAGCTTCTCGCTCACCAATAAGCTGATGAACTGGAACAAAAACGTCAGCAACAAGTTTGTCAACGAGCTGATATTCTTCGGCTTCTGGGTTCTTCCCGTATATGAGGTGACCGCACTCGCCGACCTGCTTGTGCTCAACTCCATTGAATTCTGGAGCGGCGACAACCCCGTAGCCAAAGGGACCAAAGTGATTGACGGACAGGATGGCCGCTACCTCGTTGAATGCGACGGCAAGGGATATACCATCACTTCTGAAAATGACGGCTCTACAGTGCGCCTTGACTTCGACTCAGCCGACAAATCATGGAGCGTAGAAGCCGACGGCAAAAGCGTCAAACTGATGACATTCGTCGATGACAGCCACGTAAAAATGCTCGACGCCAACGGCGGATACCGCCTCGTCGAACTCTCGGAAGCCGGCCTGATGGCTTATCAGGAAGTGGTTTCCGGCCAGATGTTCATGGCTGCACGCTAAAGCATATAAAATATCAAACCCATGCCGGCTCATATAGCGCCGGCATGGGTTGCTATCATTCAAACACCCCCCTGACAACATTCTAACATATACAGACAAATGGAAAACGAAGAATTGGTTAAAACAGTAACAGAGAAAGCAAAAGGCTGGCTCGGCGAAGGATATGACGAAGATACCCGCAAAGAGGTTGAGCGCATGCTCAATGCCGATGACAAGACCGAACTTATAGAGTCATTCTACAAAGACCTGGAATTCGGCACCGGCGGTCTGCGCGGCATAATGGGCGCGGGCTCCAACCGCATGAACATCTACACCGTGGGCGCGGCCACCCAGGGTCTCGCCAACTATCTGCTCGAGGCATTCCGCGACCTGCCCCAGATCAGTGTCGTAGTAGGCCACGACGTGCGCAACAACTCACGCAAATTCGCTGAAATAGTCGCTGCCATCTTCTCGGCCAACGGCATCAAGGCATATCTCTTCGAGGACTTCCGCCCCACCCCCGAACTTTCATTCGCGATACGCCACTTAGGCTGCCAGAGCGGTGTCAACATCACTGCCTCCCACAATCCCAAGGAATATAACGGATATAAGGCATATTGGGCTGACGGAGCGCAGATCATCGCCCCCCACGATGTCAACATCATTGACAACGTCAACAAAATCAAGAGTGTAAGCGAAATCAAATTCGACGGCAATCCCGAGCTCATCCAGATTATCGGCAAGGAAATCGACGATGCATTCCTTGCTGCAATAAAAGGTCTGTCGCTCAGTCCCGAAGCCATCAAGCGCAACGCTGACCTCAAGATTGTATACACTCCGATTCACGGCACAGGCGTGAAAATGATACCCGACTCACTTCACAACTACGGCTTCACCAATATCATCCATGTGCCTGAGCAGGATATCCCCTCGGGTGATTTCCCCACAGTCGAGTCGCCCAACCCCGAAGTGCCTTCAGCTATGGCAATGGCTATCGCCAAAGCCAAGGAAGTGGGCGCCGACCTCGTAGTCGCTTCCGACCCCGACGCCGACCGCATCGGCTGTGTCATCCGCGACAACAAGGGTGAATACGTGCTCATCAACGGCAACCAGATTGTGATGATACTTCTCAACTACCTGATGACACGCAATGCCGAGCTCGGCATGCTCAAAGGCAACGAGTATATCGTCAAGACCATCGTCACCACTGAGACAATCAAAGCCATCGCCGACGCTTGGAACATCAAGATGTTTGACTGCTACACCGGCTTCAAATGGATTGCAGCCGTCATCCGCGACAACGAAGCGTCGATGCGCTATCTCGGCGGCGGCGAAGAGAGCTACGGCTTCCTTGCCGAAGATTTCGCCCGCGACAAAGACTCCGTGTCGGCAATCTCGCTCATGGCTGAAATCTGCGCATGGGCCAAAGACAAAGGCATGGACTTCCTGCAGATGCTTCAGGACATCTACATCAAATATGGTTTCTCACGCGAGGAAGGCATCTCGGTAGTGCGCAAAGGCAAATCAGGCGCCGAAGAGATTGTGGCCATGATGAAGGCATTCCGTTCCAATCCGCCCAAATCGCTCGGCGGAAGCAAGGTTGTCACCATCAAGGATTACGCCGACCTCAATGTCACCGACGTAGTGTCAGGCTCCGTATCGAAGATGGATATGCCCACCACATCCAACGTGCTCCAGTATTTCACCGAAGACGGCACCAAGGTATCGATCCGTCCGTCAGGCACCGAGCCCAAGATCAAATTCTACATCGAGGTGAAAGGCTCGATGAAGACCAACGCCGACTACGACAAGGCCATCAGCGAAGCTGACGCCAAGATTGCCGCTGTCAAATCTGACCTCGGCATCTGATAACCCGCAAACTAAATAATATGGTGTGTCATAATGCCGTCAACTGACATTGTGACACACCTTATAATTATGGCAATATCAAGTCATTAAACTGTTACTCAACATGGAGGTAGTCTACGAAGACAACCATATCATCATAGTCAACAAAGCTATTGGCGAAATCGTGCAGGGCGACAAGACAGGCGACACGCCATTGAGCGAGACTGTCAAGCAGTGGCTCAAGGAGAAATACGCCAAACCGGGCAATGTGTTTGTCGGGGTCACACATCGTCTCGACCGTCCCGTGGCAGGTCTTGTCGTGTTTGCAAAGACATCGAAGGCTCTCACACGACTCAACGAGATGTTTCGCAACGGCGACGTGCACAAGACCTACTGGGCCATATCTCGCAGCACTCCGCAGCAGCCCGAAGGTGAACTCACCCACTATATCACGACCGTGGAGCGCACCAACAAGTCGTATGCCTACACATCGCCACGGCCAAATGCCAAGGAAGCCCGTCTGCGCTACCGTCTCATCGGCAAGTCCGACCGTTACAACCTCATCGAGGTCAATCTGCTGACCGGCCGCAAGCACCAGATACGCGTGCAGCTGTCGGCCATAGGATGTCCTATCAAAGGCGACCTCAAATACGGCGACAAGCGCAGCAATCCCAACGGCGGCATATCGCTGCTGGCCCGCAAGATTGAATTTATCCATCCGGTGTCGAAACAACCGATATGTGTGGAGGCACCACTCCCCGCTGACGAACCGCTTTGGGAAATACTCACCCTAGGCTGACAGTAATGTCATAATTGGCGGAGGGTGTTGCATAGCCTCCAAATAGCAGGGACGCACGGTTCGTGCGTCAGAAAATCATGATGTGGGCGCACGAGCCGTGCGTCCCTACCGGACAAACACAACTAATCGCACAGTGCATGAAAAAAGAAGATCTCAGAATAGTATTTCTCGGCACTCCCGACTTCGCGGTCGAGAGCCTTGATCTGCTCGTAAAAAACGATTTCAACATAGTAGGCGTTGTTACGGCTACCGACAAGCCGGCCGGACGCGGACACAAGATGCTCCAGTCTGCGGTAAAGCAATATGCAGTTGAGCATGGTCTGCATCTACTTCAGCCCGAAAAGCTGAAGGACGAGACATTTGTCAACGAACTCCGCAGCCTCAATGCCGATCTTTTTATCGTAATAGCATTCCGAATGCTTCCAGAGGTGGTGTGGCAGATGCCGCGACTCGGCACTTTCAACCTCCACGCCTCGCTTCTTCCGAAATACCGTGGAGCCGCGCCCATCAACTGGGCCGTGATAAACGGCGAAAAAGAAACCGGCGTCACCACATTCTTTCTCAAGCATGAGATTGACACCGGCGATGTCATCCAGCAGCAGAGCATCACTATTGACGACAACGAAAATGTAGGCTCCGTGCATGACCGCCTGATGCATCTCGGCGCACAGCTCACACTCGACACCGTCAACGCCATACTCGACGATGCTGTCACGGCGATACCTCAGAGCCGATTTGAGGGCATCGAACCGACACCTGCTCCGAAGATATTCCGTGACACCTGCCATATCGACCTTTCACGCACCGCCGCCGAAGTCCATAACCTCGTGCGCGGACTCTCACCCTACCCCGGCGCCTGGATTGACATCACACTCGCCGACGGCACCACAGTCACCGCCAAGATATTCGAAACAAAACCGGCACCGACGACCACACCTGCTGAACAACAAGGCAAAGTTTACACCCACGACGGACACCTCTACCTCGGAGCCGCCGACCGCGCGGTAGAAATCCTGTCGCTGCAGCCCGCCGGTAAACGCCGCATGGAAGCCGGTGAATTCCTCCGCGGAGCCAGACTGTAGCAAAACCGGCTTACAGATTTTATCCGCGCACAGAGTACACGTCATAATATACCAAAAGCCGTAGTCACGAGGCATATTGTCCGTCACTACGGCTTTTTGCGTATCAGTATTGGCCGACAGGCTTCTACTTGAAGAATTGGGTGAAGGCTTTGATGATGTATTCGTGGTCGCGGACGGAGGCTGTCTCGCGGACGGAGTGCATAGCCCACTGCGCGGCACCCATATCGACACCGCGGATATCGAGCTGCGACGTCAGGATATTGCCGAGCGTGGAACCGCCGGCTACGTCGCTGTGGTTGACGAAATACTGGAACGGAACGCCGGCATCCTCGCAGATAGTCCGGAATACGGCGGCACTGTCGGCATCGGTCATATACTTGCAGTTGGCATTGATTTTGATTACCGGGCCGCCTCCAAGCACGGGATGGTTTGTAGGGTCGTGCTTCTCGGCATAGTTGGGATGCACGCCATGGGCATTGTCGGCCGATACCATGAACGAGTTGGCGACCGCACGCAGCAGCGACTCGTTGTCACCTCCGAGTGCGTCGTTTACGCGTGAGAGTATATTGTAGAGCACCGGCGAAGCTGCGCCCTGCTTCGTGCCGCTGCCCGTCTCCTCGTTGTCAAACACCGCCACCACGCGTGTCATGGCCGAGGGAGCATCGCATTGCGCCACAAGAGCGCTGACCGCGGCGTGTACCATCGACAGGTCGTCGATACGGCCCGAGGTGATGAACTCGTCGTTATATCCTACTGTCATAGCCGGAGTGACATCATAAAGCGTGAGGTCGAAGTCAAGTATATCCTTCACGTCCACGCCAAGTTCGCGCGCAACAGCCTCGAGCATGAAATTTCCGGCCTCGAGCGGTTCGCTCACCTGCGCTATCACGGGGAGCATGTCTTTCTGCTTCGACAGCTTGTTGCCGTCGTTGACATTGCGGTTGAAATGAATGGCGAGATGCGGGATAGTGAGAATCGGACGACGGAAATTGACAAGCTCGGCACGGGGATGCAACGGGTCGTCACTGCGGAGTATCACACGTCCGGCCACCGAAAGAGGACGGTCGAACCACGTATAGAGTATCGGGCCTCCGTACACTTCGGTATTTAGTTTGATGATGCCGCCGTCGCACACCATACCGGCATGGGGCTTTATGCGGAAGCCGGGAGAATCGCTGTGGGCAGTGATTATCTTATAACCTGCGTGCGCCTCGCCGGTGCCGATACAGAATGCGAACACCGCCGAACCGTTTTTCATCACATAATATTTGCCGCCACGCTCGAGCGTCCATCTGTCGGAAGCGTCCAGACGCGTGAATCCGGCATCGTCAAGCATATTTGCCACGTTGGCCGCGGCATAGAAATTGCAAGGTGAGTTGTCAAGAAATTTCATCAGGCTTTCTACCTGATGCGAAGCAGATGTTTCCATGATATATGTATAGGGTTTATTCCTGTGTCGTTTCTTTGTGCATTATGGCTTCGGGAGCCATCAGCGGAGTCGATTGCGATGCCGGAGACGGCAACAAGGGCGATGCCGTCTTTGCCGACGAGCGTCCCCGGCTACGCGCTGCATCAAAAATAGCCTGCAGACTGTCGGGGAAATCAAAGATATCATCCGGATTGAGGGGTCGGTGTTCGCCGTACCACTTGAATGTCGGAAGGAAAAAGAGCGATTTTTTGGCAAGATAGAGTGGTGTTCCCGTACCGCTGGTTTCCGACCATAATTTCAGATGCGATATCGCATTATCCTTGAAATCGGCGGCAAGGAAAGAGCTTTCGATATTCCACACTTTATTGATGGTAGAGTCATTTTCCTCCGGGAAGTTGATAGCCAGCACATTGCCGTTGACATCGAGATGGCTCAGGGCACCTTCTGTAAACTGCGCTATCATCTCCTTTCCGCTCAACTGGTTGTAATAGCCGTCCTCTATCAATTCGGCCATAAATCCTGCCGACGGAATGTAGGCACGGTCGAGCATCATGCGTGATTTTGCCACAGAATCGGCGTCATACGTTACAGCCTCTCGTAGATGTATCTGTATGACATCGCCTGAAATCTGCCTGTTGTCGCTCCACACTATAGGATTGTAATTCATGTGGACCATCGTATCGGCCGATACATAAGTAAGCGAATCGCAGAGACCCTGCATATCCTTACGGTAGAATTTCACATGCGGGGCGGCCACGACATAGCGTATGGTATCCGACACCTCCTCTACCTTAAACGGCGTTGCAGACGAGGACGCAGCATTATCTGACGCCTTGATTGAATCGGCGACGGCGCCTGCATCTACCGGCTGTATGTCGGCAGCCGCGAGCGTATCGGCCGGCGCGGGCTGTGCGAGTTCGGTATATATGGTGTCGTTACGCTGTATGATATTGCGGAAAGCGCGGATAGTGTCGCCATGGAGATAGATGGTCTCGATTGAGCGCGTAAACGTGTCGTTGACATAGAGCGTATCGACCTTGTCGGGGTCGAAATCGCCGTCGCCGACCGGGCGGTACTGTATGACACGTGCACGACCGGTGACAAACGCGCTGTCAATCATCTGGTCGAAATAGCCATAGTCACCCTCCATTATCATCTTGTTGATGGTATCGGTCATTATCATGTTGCCGAATGCTTCGCCCTGTCCGAGACGGCGGTCAAAATAGATGGTATCGGCGGTAAGGGTGGTGCCGCGGCTGCTTTCCATCGTCGACACGACTGTCGAGCGGCTGAACAGACGCGTGGTCATCGAGTCGGTATTGTACTCCCCTTCCGAGGTGTAGATGATACCGTCGACGTTGCGCACGGTCGACTCGTCGTCCATACGCGCTATGTGCGTCAAGGTGTTGTAATAGAGATTGGTGGTGTATATCTCGAGAGTGTCGCCGTCATTGTTGTTGCGGCTTAAAAGATGCACATTGCCTGTGAAGATAGCCTCCTTTGAGGTGGGATTGTATTCGCCGTTGAGCGATGTCAGGGTGTTGAGCGAGTCGAAGAGCTTGCCTCCGACATGCTCGTAGTAACCGAGGTCTATGCCCATATCGTAGTTGAACACGGGAGTCTCGAGTGTCACGTCGCGGTTGATAAGACGCACTTTCCTGCCGTCGTCGGCATAGAGCACGGCGAGCTTCAAGGAGTCTTCGTAGGCAAGCTGGTCGGCATAGATGAACAATGTGTCGCCCTGCTCCATGCGCACGTTGCCGAACGCGTCGAAATTGCCGGTGACTTCGCTGAAATGGGCGCTGTCGCAATACATATACATGCCTCCGCGGCGGAAGCGCACGTCGCCTACAAGTATCTGATAGTTTATGCCCGGTTTCGACAGCAGCCGGTCGGCATGCTCAAGAAACACCCGGTCCGGATTACTGTGGTCGGCCGACGGTATGACCGGCACAATCGGGGTAGTGTCGCGCCTGGCATTCTGCGCGCGTGACGGACTGACAATCGCTGTCAGGACTAATGCCAGAATAAAAAGAAGTATGGGTACGGGACGCTTTGTCATCGCAATCGATTATGGCTCCGCACTATGCCTTTGTGCGGAGCGATTTGGGTTATCGTTTCAATTTAAGCCAGCCCTTGTGCGTAAATTCGCAGTTGTCCCAGCCATCTTCGATACGCACGTAAGTGTCATTGATTTTTTTGTCGAGCCAGTCGGTAAGTTTTTTCTTTTTGAGCGACGACTCGCACATTCCTTTTATAAGCTGATAGTCATCGGACATATTTGCCCTATGGGCGGGAATGCGGTTGGTGAGCTTGACGATAGCCACCACTTCGCAGTTGCGGGCGGGGTCAATCATAATAAACGGCTCGGAAATCTCACCGGGTTCCAGTTTATCGACCACTTTTGCCACCTCGGCGGGAAGCTCGCTCATCTCGAAGCGCGAACCGTTCTGGCCGTTTACCATCACGCCACGGTTGTTGCGCGTATCCTTGTCCTGCGACAGATAGGCGGTGGCATCCTCGAAGGTGAACTTTTTGTCCATTATATCGGTGCGTATTGAGTCGAGCCGGTTGATTGCCTTCGTGAGGTCGGCGTCAGAGACTTTCGGACGCAGCAGGATATGACGGGTGTTGATGCGGTCGCCGCGCTTTTCAATCAGCTGTATGATATGGAAGCCATATTGAGTCTCTACGATTTTCGACACCTTCTTGGGGTCATTGAGGTTGAAAGCGACTGCCGCATATTCCGACTCGAGCTGTGCTCTGCCGAGCAGTCCGGTCTCACCGCCGCGACGCGCGGTTCCTTCGTCCTCCGAATACAGGATAGCGAGAGTCGAAAAAGGATTCTCGCCACGGTTCACCTGATCGGTAAAGTCACGCAGACGGGCTTTCACATCCTCTATCTCGGCACGCGGAATTTCCGGATTTAGCGTCATTATCTGAGTCTCGACCTGAAGCGGCACCATAGGAATGGAGTCTTCGGGAAGGTCGCTGAAATAGCGGCGTATGTCAGACGGAGTGGTCTTGATATCGCTTGTGATATTGTCCTGAACCTGCATTATGCGGTAGTTGTCGCGTATTGTCTGCGCGAGCTGCTCACGGAATTCGGGCAGCGGCTTGCGGAAATATTCCTCGATTTTCTCCTTCGAACCGATGTTCTCGATGAGCATGTTGATGCGGGCCTCTACCTGCTGCGATACCATGGCGTCCTGCACCTCCACGGTATCTATCTCGGCCTGATGCAGATAAAGCTTCTCAATCGCAAGCTGCTCGGGAATCACGCAGTAGGGGTCGCCGTTTATAGGCACACGCTCATAGCGCATCTGCTGGTAGGTTTCCTCGATCTGCGATTTATATATGGGCTGGTCTCCGACCACCCACGCCACCTCTTCGACGATATTGTTCTGTGACGTTGCAGCCAGAGCCACTGTCACTACAGCGGCCGCTCCGAGTGCATATTTCCTGATAAAAGACAATTGCATGATGAATTATTTATATTCCTGATATTCAATACTCCGGAATTACATTCCGGTCATCGCGCCGCTAAGACGCGGATATTTGTGACAAATTTAACGCTTTCTTTCAATATTTCACCCAACATTGCGCCATTAATCCCGTTTTACTAAGTATTTTTAACAATAATGCAAAAAAAGCGTATTCAATCGGTGGATTTTTGCAGATATTCTTTAAATTTGCATTTTCAAAATCAGTCAATTAAAAAAATTTCTAACCAAGATGGCGGAAACAAAGGATAACAACAATCAGCTAAACGAAACCCAAAACGCTGACAATCAAAACTCTAAAGGCTACAACTTTGTAGAACAGCTCGTATATGACGACCTGCAGGCCGGCAAAAACGGAGGTAGACTCAACACCCGTTTCCCGCCGGAGCCCAACGGTTATCTGCATATCGGACACGCCAAGGCCATCTGCATGGACTTCGGCATTGCCGAAAAATTCGGAGGAACATGCAATCTGCGTTTCGACGACACCAACCCCGTAAAGGAGGATGTTGAATATGTCGACTCTATCAAGGAGGACATCAAATGGCTCGGTTTCGACTGGGGCGACCGCGAATATTACGCGTCGGACTATTTCCCCCAGCTTTTCGACCTCGCCGTACGTCTGATTAAGGAAGGCAAGGCTTACGTCGACGACCAGACATCGGAGGAGATAGCCGCACAGAAAGGCACTCCCACCACGCCGGGTACCGAGAGCCCCTACCGCAACCGTACTCCCGAGGAGAACCTCGACCTGTTCATGCGCATGAACGCCGGCGAATTTGAGGAGGGCGCACGAGTGCTCCGCGCCAAAATCGACATGGCGTCGTCCAACATGCACTTCCGTGACCCCATCATGTACCGTATCATCAAGCACCCGCACCACCGCACCGGCACAACGTGGAAAGTATATCCCATGTACGATTTCGCCCACGGCCAGAGCGACTACTTCGAGGGTGTGACTCACTCGATATGTACGCTTGAATTCGTGCCTCACCGTCCGCTCTACGACTACTTTGTCGACGAGCTTGCCGACGAGACATACCGCCCGCGCCAGATTGAGTTCAACCGCCTCAACCTCACGTATACCGTGATGTCGAAACGCAAGCTCCTCCAGCTCGTCAAGGAAGGTCTCGTGGCCGGCTGGGACGACCCCCGCATGCCGACCATCTCGGGTATGCGCCGCCGCGGCTTCACTCCGCAGTCGATACGCAACTTCATCGAGCGCATCGGCTACACCAAGTATGAGGCGCTCAACTCGGTATCGCTCTTAGAGCACGCCGTGCGCGAAGACCTCAACAGCATCGCCACCCGCGTAATGGCCGTAGTCAATCCGGTGAAAGTGGTCATCACCAACTATCCCGAGGACAAGGTGGAGACCGTGGAGATGGAAAACAATCCCGAACAGCCCGGTTCGGGAACACATGAGATGCCGTTCTCACGCGAAATCTATATCGAACGCGAGGACTTCATGGAAAATCCCCCGAAGAAATTCTTCCGTCTGGCACCCGGCGGAGAGGTACGTCTCAAAGGCGCATACATAATCAAGTGTGAAGATGTGGTAAAGGATGCCGACGGCAATATCACGGAAATACACTGTACATACGACCCCGAAACGCGTTCGGGACTTCCCGGAAGCCAGCGCAAGGTCAAAGGCACACTTCACTGGGTATCGGCAGCTCATGCGGTTGATGCGACAGCCCGTCTGTACGACCGCCTTTTCAACGTGGAAAATCCCGCCGCCGAACCCGACCGCGACTTCCGCGACATGCTCAATCCCGGTTCGCTCCAGATTGTAAACAATATCAAAGTCGAGCCGTTTGTGGCACAAAACGCCGCACCCGGCACAAAGTTCCAGTTCCAGCGCATCGGATATTTCACTCCCGACCTCGACTCGACCTCCGACAATCTTATTTTCAACCGCACAATCGCACTCAAGGACAGCTGGGAGAAAGAGCAGAAAAAATAACCCGGCCAACTGACAGATAACTCCGTCGCTAACCTGTTTTGACGCCACACCGGCGTCAAAACAGGTTAGCGGCATCATTTACCTCCCGACAGGCTACAACAGAGTCAGACAAAACCGTTTTCTTGAACAACCCGCAGACGTAATGGACAATCAGTTAGAGAAACTTTACAATAAATTTCGCGACGAACTCGCAGGCAACGACATATCAATCTACTACGACGAGGGCGACCTTGCCGACATCTTTGACTATGCCGGCGATGTCCACGACGATTACATACGTCTGGAAGCATTGCTTCTCGGCAACAGACTCTTCCCCGACAGCGAAATAATGCTCGAGCGCCGTGCCATCTGGCTTGCCGGAATGGGCAACGAGCCGTTGCGCCAGTTCATTCTCGACCATCCGCGCTCCAATCCGTCGGTGATGTGGGAGATATTGCGGATACGGGCCAACGCCCCCTATCCGGCCGACGATGCCATACGCGAACTTGAGTCGCTTCTCGAACGGTTTCGTCTCGACGACGATGAGTCGATAATACAGTTTGCCGCGCTCGTACGCCACCTTGAACAGGAAGAGTGGCTTGCAGCAAACATCGACCGCGTGCGCGACCGCTGCGAATATGCGCCGACTCTGCTTTTTGAAATCGCCCGCATGGCCGAAAACCGGCCGCAGTCGACTTCAGCCCTGCCTCTGCTTGAAGAGCTTACGGAGCTCGACCCGTTCAACACCGATTACTGGGGACTGATGGCCGAACTGCAGTCAAACTGCGAACAATATGAAGAGTCGCTTGCATCGCTTGACTACGCCAAGGCACTTGAACCCGACGATGTGGAGCTGCTCACCATCGAAGGCTACAACTACCTCAAGCTCAACCGCATCGACGAGGCAATCAACGCCTTTCAGCACGCACTGTCGGTCGACAGCGAATATTTCATCGCGCGCCGCAATCTGCTGGAGGCCTACCGTCTGAAAGGCGACACGCAGAAATGCGCCGAGCTTGTGCGCGGTCTGTTTCAGGCCGACCCGTCTGACACGTCGCTGCTGTGCGAGATGCTCACCACGTTTCCCGACGAGGCGGCCGACACCCTGTCGCACTATTACGCCAACACCGACGCCGATGAAAACGAGGTCATAGTGCATGTAAGCGAATTGTTCCGCACCGGCAACGAAGCCGCGGCTCTGGGCTATCTGCGCTGGTATCAGTCGGCATATACGCTGTCGACACAAGGCAAAATGGTGTTTATCGAGCTTCTCTACCACAACGGATGCTACCGCGAGGCCTACGACTATATGATTGACAACCTGAAATCACCGGTACTGACTCCGGCCGAACTTCCCATCATAGCCGTCATAGTGTCGATATTGCTCAAACTGCATGTCTATGACGAAGCGCTGCATTTCTGCAACACCTGGCTTGAAAAGCTGCACTCAACCGCGACCGGTCACAACAGCTATCACCTTATCAACCGCGGCCTCCGCGACATTCTGACAGATATCCGTCAGCTCCTCACCGTCACCCCGACGCCGTCAGACGAGCAAATCAATCGCGTAGCGCTCTGAGAGAGTGTTTGAATTTAGAACCTGTTTAAAATTCATATCACTTTACCTTTGAGAGCCTTGCCGGAGAATAAACAAGTTTCTGACATTAACATATTTTATATAACCGATGTCACATTTGATAACCAAAATTTATTAATTTTGGGGCAAAGCATTCGTAATCGGCAGGCAAAGTGTACCCCTTTTGATATGACGGCGCCGGCGTGCGCGTGACTCACATAGCCACAGACTCCGAACCATACGACTTCTTGAATGTTACATTTATATAAATTATATAAAACTTCGAGAAGTAAACAAAGATGGGGGCACACTTATCATATCGACATCGTTTCAACGCATGACATAAATCTTTATAGAAAGTTGCCTGACTCATCCGGAATGTCAAATTAATAAAACTGATGGCAATGAATCAAAAAAATTATGGAGGCCAGAAGCCCGTACTACCCTTCTCCCTCAGGATCTGTTTCGGCATTTTTATGATTTTGGTTTTCGGCTTCGCAGGATTGATGCTGCTCTTCAACTGGTTTAACGTAATCTACGATCCGTCGTGGAACTGGCTGCGCTGGGTCGGAGGTCCGATATTCATACTCTACGGCATATTCCGTGCCTATCGCCTGTTCAAGACCCCCGAATCCGACGATGAAGAATAACCGCAAATGACAGAATTATGCTTAAAAAGAAGATAACGATAGCAATGGCAGGCGCCGCGCTCGCAGTGTCTGCCGTATCATGCAAATATAAGGTCGGACAGGACAGCAGTTCAGTGTCGGCCACGGCCGGTGTGACAGTGATGGCCTGCGACGAATCATTCCAGCGCATCATGGAGCAGGAGATAAATGTGTTTGAATATCAATATCCCAACGCCACCATACTCTCGCGCTTCCTCCCCGAGCAGCAATGCATCGACTCGCTGCTCCACACCAACAACACCAAGCTTGCCGTCACATCAAGGCCTCTGACCGACGCCGAGATGCGCTATCTCGAACTGCGCAAACGGCAGCCGCGCTCCAAGATGGTGGCCGTCGACGCTATCGCGATAATCGCCAACAAAGATAATCCGGTCAACGAGATATCTGTCAGCGACCTGAGCAAGATACTCTCCGGCGAAATCACCGAATGGAAATGGGTGGAGCCAGGCAATAAATCAGGCGATATCGACATTATCTTCGACTACAACGGCTCAAGCACAGTGCGCTACATGACCGACAGCATAATGGACGGACATCCGTTCGGCAAAAACGTATTCGCCCAAAACTCCAATGCCAAGGTGGTGCAGACAGTGTCACAGCGCAAGGGCGCGCTCGGCATCATCGGGGTAAGCTGGATTTCATCAGATCTCAAAGGTGTGAGAATGTCGACAGAAGAGCTGTCGGAAGCGTCACAGAAAAACGACACCACCAACCTCGGATTTTCACCCGACATAAAGGTGCTTGCCGTGACTGCCGCCGGCCAGCTGCCCGGAGAAGGGAAAAAGCCGTATCAGGCCTATATATTTGACGGATCGTATCCACTCTACCGCCCGATATACCTTACGGTGACCGGATATAAAAACGCCACACAAAGCGGTTTCTTCACATTTGTCACCGGATTTGCCGGACAAAAGCTGATACAGCTGACAGGTGCGCTCCCCGCCGCGATGCATCCCCGCATTGTCAACGTCGAATGACTTCAGATCCGACAACAGTTATTGTGTGAAAAGACATAAACAAACGATAAAAATGCATCACGCCGCCAATTAATCTCACGGTGGCATTGCATCAAACGATAAAAATTAGTAATTTTACATATTCTTATCTCAACATACACTGACGAGATACAACATTTATATTAAAATATCGTTATATCCTCAACGGAAAAAATAATTAAAACATAATAATACAATATGAAATTAAAGACATTATTAGCGCTAATGCTCGGTGCTGTGGCCATAAGCGGCTCAGCCCAGGGATTTAAAGATGCAGTGGAATACTATCGCGCCGACCAGCCGGATGAAGCGGAAATCATCATCAACCGCACCATCAACGATCCGGCTACCGACAAATCGATGGCCAACTTCTATCTCGGACAGATAGCAATCCACCGTCAGAACTACGCCAATGCCAAGAACTTCTTTGAAAAAGGCATTTCTCTGAATGCTGACAATGGATACAACTACATCGGTCTCGGCGAAATCGCTCTGCATAATGGAGACAAGTCGGCAGCCGACGACTTTTTCAAGCAGGCCGCCAAACTCAACAAGAAAGATGCAGTGCTTCTCACAAATATAGCCCGCGCATTCTACAACGCTGACGCCAGCCTCTATCAAAAAGATATCAAGAAATATATCGCCGACGCACGCAAAGCCGACAAAGACTGCCCCGCAATCTACATCCTCGAAGCCGACATGCTCGCACCTGTCAACATTGGTGACGCAGCCGGATATTACGAGATGGCGATGAGCGCTGCCGACGGTGTCAACTATCCCGAGGCTTTCGTGAAATATGCCCGCACATATTTCCCGGTCAACCCCAACTATGCAATCGACGGTCTGAAAAAGTTCCTTGAGCTTCAGCCCAACTCCGCTCTCGCACAGCGCGAACTCGCCGAGAAATATTACGACAACGACCAGCTCACCATGGCTGCCGAGCAATATGGCAAATATATCCAGAACCCCAACCACTTCAAGCGTGACGAACAGCGCTATGTAGGTCTCCTCTACTTCGGCAAGAAATATGACGAGTCAAACGCCCTCGCCGCAAAAATTCTCTCTGAGGACCCCGACAACTTCTATATGAAGCGCATGCGCATGCTCAACTACGCCGCTCTCGAGCAGCCTGAAAAAGCGATTGAGGAAGGTGACAAATTCTTCCAGACAAAAGGAGAATTCGTACCCAACGACTACACCACCTACGGTGACATGTACATCGCCCTGGGTCAGGACTCGATTGGTGTGCTCCAGTATGAGAAAGCTCTGACACTCGCTCCTGAGAAAGCATCGCTTTACAAAGATATCAGTCAGGCCTACACAGCTGCACAGATGTATGGCAAAGCCGCAGAAGCCCAGCAGAAATATATCGACATGGAGCCCGAGCGCTCAATCAACGACGTGATGATACTCGCACGCCGCTACCAGAATGCCGCCGCCACTTCAGAGCCCGGTTCTCCCGAGCACGCTGACTATTCGCAGAAAGCCATCAAGGCCATCGAGGAAGTCTACGCCAAAGTGCCCGACAACCTTCAGGTGCTCACCACCCGCAGCCGCATCTACCTCATCGCCAACAACAACGAGATGAACGATGACATCGAGCAGCAGCTTATAAAGATTGTGGAAATACTTGACGCTGATCCCGAAAACGTAACGGCTCGCAAATCCGACTACATTTTCGCCTTCAACCTGCTCGGCAAGTATAACCTCTCGAAAGACCGCGAGAAAGCAAAAGAATACTACACCCGATTCCTCGAAATCAACCCCGAGAACGAAAATCTCCGCAACTTTGTCGAGAATATGAAATAATCGGAAAGTTATTTCACCATTATACAACAATACAGGCTGTGCCCAATCTACGGCACAGCCTGTATTGTTGTATGGATGCAAATTAAGCCATGCCTATCACACTTAACATTCTTTAACATTAGGGGGGTAATTTGAGGGATTGTTAATATATTTGTAAAATATTAAATATAAACATCAATCGTTATGGAACAAACTGCTATTAACCGCCCGGAAGCCAAGACTATGCTGGGCAAATCGTTTAAGATTGCCGCAATCGGAGCCGCCATCTGCTTAATCAGCTCCATTTTTGACATCATTATGTCAGTTAAAGAGACCGACTCTCTGACGACATTGAGCGAAGTATCAATGATAATCGGCCTTATATTATGGGGCATCGGCCTTATTGGTGCAGGCAACACATTATGTCGTATGGGACATCTTGAGACCGGAGTCCGTTCGGCCGGCGGAGCACTCATTCTCTGGGCTATAATATCTATTGTATCTATGTTCGTGATTAAAGAAGATACAGACCCCGTAAGCGCCAAATTTCTCATTTGGGAAGGTCTCTGGCTGATAGGTCCTGCAATCTTCTACTTCTCGTTAAAGCAGGAAAAGAATAAAGAGGACAAATTTTTTGATACAGCTGCAATGGGTATAGGCACAGCAGCCGTATGCGAAATCCTGCTTGTGGCAGCAATATTGCTCGCTATGAGTGCTATGGAAGGGCACGGTGTATCTATGAAATCGAGAGGTGAATATATCGAAGTAAGCTACAGCAAAGGGTTCGCAGTAGGCAAATGGATTGCAGAAAACTACAAGTTCGTCACGATAGTCCTTTCATCAGTAAGCACACTCGGCTATCTGATGGCATTCGGCAGCATGTGCTCTCACAATGATTTCATAAACGACCTCAAAGAGGAGAAAGCCGAAGAGGAAGTCAAAGAACTCATCAACGAAGTCGTTTCCGACTACAAGAGCAAAAAGGCCGCTGAAACGGCCAATGCCAAGGAAGACTGATAAATCAGACCCTTATCTGACATCGACATATACAACTCAGGCCGGCGGAAAATATCACTCCGCCGGCCTGTTTTTTATATACACTTCAACTGATTGCGTTAAAACAGTTTCTTGGGTTTGGTGGCTTGAAATTCCTTCAGATAGACCGGCACGCTGTAGGCCAGGTCAAGAAAATCTTTCCGCATGAAAGCCTGCTCGGCAAGAGGGAGCATGTTGGATGCCAGGGGGTGAATATCCGGCACAAACACCGCATTGTCCGACGTGATGACATCGCGGGCTTTATCGGAGCCATTACCGAATATCAGCAGCCTGCTGTCGGCAAGATATGTCTCAAACGCTTCGGGTGTCAATATGAGCGGAGTCGGCTCAACGATCGTGGCAAGAGCCATGTCATAGACAGCTGTATAGACCTCCATGCGGCGTGCGTCAATCATCGGCACAAACAGTTCGTCGCCCTCAAGTGACTGCGTGAACATCACTTCGACCACCATTATCTTCAGCGTGTCGATGCCTATGAGCGGAATGCCGAGGGCATAGCACAGCCCCTTGGCCTCCGACAGTCCGATGCGCAGGCCGGTGTAGCTGCCCGGACCGATGCTGACCGCCACCGCATCGAGCTTCATCTCGTGTGCGGCGATATGGTCAAGGCAGTCTTTTATAAAACCGCTCAGCAGCGTAGCATGGTTATGCCCGGCGAAATCCTCGCGATGGCACAGCACCATGCCGTCGGCAGTGACGGCGACAGAGCATACATTGGTCGATGTCTCAATATTAAGTATAGTCATTTGGTCAGATATTTTTTCGGGGACACTCTAAATTTTTAATGCAAATTTACGTTTTTTCCGCGTATATGTGTAATTTTGTAGAAAATAAATAATTTGGATATGCTATTATCAATGACAGGCTTCGGCAAAGGCGTAGCCGAAAACAGTTCAAGGAAATTCACTGTAGAAATAAAGACGCTCAATTCAAAACAGCTTGATTTCTCAAGCCGCATGCCGTCAGTCTACCGTGAGATGGAGGTTGAATGCCGCAATCTCGTTGCCTCACGCATAGAGCGCGGCAAAGTCGATCTCGCAGTCACCGTAGAGACGCTCGGCGCGACTTCCGACATCAGCATAAACATGGAGAGAGCTGCGGCCTACAAGGCTCAGATCGAGCGAATGTCGCAGGAACTCGGTCTTCCCGCTCCCGCCGACTGGTACAGTGTGCTGCTGCGCATGCCCGATGTAATGCATACCGATTGCGTCGACACCATCGACGACGATGACCGCGCCACCCTGCTCAAGGCTGTCGAAGCCGCGTGCGACGCCCTGCGCCAGTTCCGAGCCAAGGAAGGAAAGAAACTTGAGGAATTCTTTGCTTCGCGCATAAGCCATATCGCCGGCCTGCTGGCCGAAGTGCCAAAATATGAGGCCGAACGCATCACCAGGATACGCGCCCGCATCGAGGACGCGCTCTCGCAGATACCTCAGGCCGACTACGACCGCGGCCGCTATGAGCAGGAAATGATTTTCTATATCGAGAAACTCGACATAAACGAGGAGAAGCAGCGCCTCGCCCAACATCTGGAATATTTCACGGAGACGATGGGCGCAGAGCCGGGACAAGGCAAGAAACTCGGGTTCATATCGCAGGAGATGGGCCGCGAAATCAACACCCTCGGCTCTAAAAGCAACCATGCCGAGATGCAGATCACAGTCGTGAAGATGAAAGACGAGCTCGAGCAGATAAAGGAGCAGGTGCTCAACGTGCTCTGAGCCCGGCCACAACAACCCGAACCGACAAACATATAAAGCCAAATACCTATGTCAGGAAAACTTATCATAATATCAGCTCCATCCGGGTGCGGAAAATCGACAATAATCCACGACCTCACGCAACGTGGCAATATCGACATGACATTTTCCGTATCGGCCACCAACCGCAAGCCGCGTGCCGGAGAAATAGACGGCGTGCACTATCACTTTCTCTCAACAGGCGAATTTCACGACCGCATTGCTGCCGGCGACTTCCTGGAGTATGAGGAGGTGTATCCCGGCCGTTTCTACGGCACACTGAAAAGCGAAATCAACCGCGCGCTCGACGCCGGCCGGAACATAGTGCTTGACATCGACGTCAAGGGAGGCATCAACGTAAAGCGGCTTTATGGCCAACGCGCGATTTCCATATTCATCAAGCCGCCGTCGGTCGAAGAGCTTCGCCGCCGCCTCGAGAACCGAGGCACTGAATCTCGCGAGGTAATCGACGAACGCATATCGCGCGCTGAGTTCGAACTTTCGCTCGCGCCTGAATTCGACACCGTGGTTGTCAACGACAATCTCGAAAAAGCCATTGACAACACCGAGCGTGTCATCACCGGCTTCATCACCGGCAAATAATCACGCCACATCGCGTCAGAACAATGCAACGGCAACGCCGCATAGCGCTGATGGGAGGGTCATTCAATCCCGTGCATATCGGCCACCTCATGGTGGCCGACTATGTAAGGCAGGCCGCGCACCTCGACGAAGTTCTAATGTGCGTCAGCCCGCTCAATCCGCTCAAAGCGGGTAACACCGATCTCGCTTCAGACACCGACCGCATGGAAATGCTGCGCCTCGCGTGCATGCGCTGTCCCGGCGTCACTCCCTGCGACATCGAGCTGACAATGCCTAAGCCGTCATACACAATCGACACGCTCAGGCTGCTCGCCGGCCGCTATCCCGATGCGTCGATATCAATCATAATAGGCAGCGACAACTGGCTCGTGTTCGACAGATGGCGCGCATCACGGGAGATAATAGAACGATACGGCGTCATCGTGTATCCTCGCCCGGGCTACGACATCGAAGCCTCGTCGCTCCCTGCCAACGTCATTAAAATAGATGCGCCTACCGTCGACCTGTCAAGCACGTTCCTTCGCGACAAACTCGCAGAAGGTCTTGACATGAACATTTTCATGCCCGACAGGGTATATGATTATATCAAAAAGAAAAAACTATATGGCACTTAACTCCAACTCCATAGCATTCACCGGTCTTGCCCACGAATATTGCAACGCCGTAGAGAATGCCCGCGAATACGAACAGGGCGATTTTGTCAGAACGATGCTCAAACTTCTGCCGCGGCTCTATATATCGGCCACCGATCTCGCAGTTGACGATGACTACCACTTCGACGCCTACATCGACGCAGCCCTCGAAGAAGACTACTACGACGCTGTAAGGCGCGGCATGGAGCAGCTGTTCGGTCCCGATGACGTATATCTCGAGGTGTTTGAAGAGGATATGAAATTCAGCGACACTCCGGTGTCGGCGAGCATAGCCGAAGGCCTGGCCGACATCTTTCAGGTGCTATACAATTTCCTTGCCACCGTGCGCGACACCACCGACGAGACCGTATCGCTCGCCCTTGCATCGGTAAGCGATGACTTCAAGGCCTACTGGAGCTCGACGCTGTGCAATGTGCTGCGCGCGCTCAATGCCATCGCCGTAAGGGAATAGATGGCATCGGCGTCAGTCATCGTCTGACGCCGAAATCTCCGAGAGCTCGCGCATCTCGGCATATTCCGCCCAGTCAGGGTCGTTTTCGGCATATATCTCGAGCGGAAGAAGCGGAAACGCAGCCAACGCCTCATTGATTTTCTTCTGGAAAATATGTGTCGACAGTGTGTAAAACACCCAGTCGCGGCGATTGTCGCCGGTGTAGATACCGGTCATGACGGCGACGGGGTCTTTGGCAAACACTGCCAGCAGCGCGTCATGCACCTCCTCCATGAGCTGAGACGTGGCGGTGTCAGGCATGCCGTTTGACTCACCGTCATATTTCCATGACACCTCCACGCGGATTGAATATTTCGGATTGTCTCGAAATTTCTCCACATCTCTGCGTCCGGTCACCATTATAAGCGAACCGTTCTCACCTTCAGTCGGCGAGGTCCACCAATCATCTTTCTTTGCCATTGTAATAATATTTTCCGCAAAAGTAACTATAGCGGAGAAATGTTCAAAAAGAATACCGATAAATTTTGGCACAAGCAGGAATGTTTGTTAAATTTGTAGGATAATATAATAACAGAAAACAATATAATAACAGAAAACATAAAATGGAAGTAAAAGGAAAAATCATTGCCGTGCTCCCCGAGATGTCAGGAACTTCAAAAGCAGGCAATCCGTGGAAAAAAAGAGAATATGTGCTTGAGACTCTTGAGAACTACCCCAAGAAAGTCCACTTTGATTTCTTCGGCGAACGTGCCGACCAGTTCCCCCTCAATCTGGGCGATTTCATCACACTGAGCTTCGACATAGAGAGCCGCGAATATAACGGACGCTGGTTCACCAGCATACGCGGCTGGAAAGCCGAGAAGGGTGACGCCGCCATGGCATCAGCTCCCACCGCGCCTGCCCAGGCTATTCCTCCCACAGCCTATCCCGGCGCCGGCGCTCCCGCAGCGCCTCAGATGCAGGCACCGTTCCCCGGCGGTGACGGCACGGAAGATCTGCCGTTCTAATGACATCAGACTCCACACGTAATAACAACAATGGCGTGACCGGAAAACCGGTCACGCCATTGTTGTTATTACGTGTCATCGCGTCAGACTATGACGCAACGGCGGATATCAATTATACATATCCGCGTATGATGCCTCGTTTGGAATTCTTGATAAAGAGGATAATCTCGTCACGCTCTTTCGATGCGGGAAGTTCGGCTTCAATGCGCTCGAGAGCGTCGGTGACGTTGAGACGCGACAGGTAGAGATAACGGTAGACTTCCTGGATATCGCGTATCTGATCGTTGGTGAAGCCGCGGCGACGCAGACCGATTGAGTTGACCCCGGTGTAGGCGATGGGCTCGCGGGCGGCTTTGACGTAGGGGGGGATATCCTTGTTGATGAGAGCGCCGCCCTGTATCATCACGTGGCAGCCGAGATGGCAGAACTGGTGTATAAGTGTTCCTCCGCCGATTACCGCATAGTCATCCACCACTACTTCGCCGGCTATCTGCGATGCATTGGAGATGATTACATTATTGCCTATGACACAGTCGTGGGCAATATGTGAATAGGCCATGATGAGGCAGTTGGAGCCAACCACGGTCTTGCCCTTTGCTGCTGTGCCGCGGTTTACGGTGACACATTCACGTATGGTGGTATTGTCACCGATGATGGCTGTAGTCTCCTCTCCGCGGAATTTCAGATCCTGCGGTATGCCGGAAATCACAGCTCCCGGGAAAATATTGCAGTTTTTGCCGATACGGGCACCGTCCATGATCACGACGTTGGAGGCAATGCGTGTGCCTTCACCGATTTCAACATCCGCCTCTATTGTCACAAAGGGGTCAATCACCACACTGGGATGGATTTTGGCTGCCGGATGTATATAAGCTAATGGTTGTTTCATTACAATTGATATTGTGATGACGCGGCGCAGACGCGCCGCGTCGGTTTATTTATTCTTGACTATCTGGGCCATAAATTCGCACTCGGTGACGATCTTTTCGCCGACAAACGCATAGCCTTTCATCATTGCACAGCCGCGACGCAGCGGGGTCATGAACGACACATGGAATATAAGCGTATCGCCGGGCACTACTTTCTGGCGGAATTTCACATTGTCGATCTTCATGAAGTAGGTTGAATATTTTTCAGGCTCCTCGACCGATGACAGCACGAGCAGACCGCCTGTCTGCGCCATTGCCTCCACCTGAAGCACTCCGGGCATAACGGGCTCTTCGGGAAAGTGACCCTGGAAGAATGGCTCGTTGACCGATACGTTCTTGATACCAACGATATAGCTTTCGCCCTTCTCGATGATTTTGTCGACCATCATGAAGGGATAGCGGTGGGGAAGGAGACGGCGTATCTGGTTGACGTCCATCAGAGGCTCCACCGAAGGATTGTAGCGCGGTGCCTGCATGTCCTGACGCTTGATTTCCTTGCGTATCTGCTTTGCGAACGCGGTGTTAAGCGAGTGTCCCGGCTTGGTGGCTATGATGCGGCCGATTACCGGACGTCCGATAAGGGCGATATCGCCCAGCACATCAAGCAGTTTGTGGCGTGCGGGTTCGTTTTCAAAAGCCAGAGGCTTGGTGTTGATGTAGCCGAATTCGTTGACCTGCTTGCGGGGAGAACCCATCATGTCGGCGATACGGTCGAGTTCTTCCTGAGCCATCGGGCTGTCGTAGATCACGATCGCATTGTCGAGGTCGCCGCCCTTTATCAGATTGGCCTTGACGAGAGGTTCGATTTCGCGCACGAACACGAATGTGCGGCAAGCGCTGATTTCAGCGGGGAAATCAGCGAGATTGTCAAGCGATGCAAACTGGTTGGCAAGCACCATCGAGTTGAATTCCACCATTACGTCGACAGAGAAGTTGTCGTCGGGCAGTGCTATTATCGAAGCGCCTGTAGAGTCGTCGCGCACCTCGATTTTCTGTTTGATGATATAGAAATCCTTATCGGCGTTCTGCTGCTCTACGCCCACTTCGGCAATATTGCCGCAATAAACCGCCGCGCTGCCGTCAAGTATAGGCATCTCGGGGGCATTGAGCTGAATAAGACAGTTGTCGATGCCGGCCGCATAGAGAGCCGCCAGGGCATGCTCCACGGTGCTCACCTTGACATCGCCGCGCTCAAGCACGGTGCCGCGGGTCGTGGCTGTTACATTTTCGGCGAGCGCGTCGATTACGGGTTGACCTTCGAGGTCGATGCGCTGGAATTTATATCCGTGGTTTTCGGGTGCCGGGAGAAATGTCGCTTCGATATCAAGCCCGGTGTGAAGGCCTTTGCCTTTGACAGTGAACTGGCCTTTAAGAGTTTGCTGCTTCATTGTTTATCTGGTTTTTATATTTTTCAAATTCAATAGTGTCGCAACCGCATGTCAGCCTTGCTGACTGTCGTGACGCAATTCTTTTTCAAGCGCCGAGATGCGTTTCTGCATCGCGGGGATATTTTTCAGATACACGAGATTGCGGGCGAAATCGCGCGCTTCGACTACAGGATAGCCCATCAGACGCTTGCCGGAACCCACGGAGTTGGGCACACCCGACTGCGCTCCGATCTGATTGTCGTTGCCGACAGTGATATGTCCGGCGAAGCCTACCTGTCCGGCCACCATGCACCGTGCGCCGATTTTGGTCGAACCTGCGATGCCTACCTGCGCCGCCATCACGGTGTTCTCCCCTATCTCGACGTTGTGAGCCACCTGAATAAGGTTGTCGAGTTTCACTCCGCGACTGATGCGGGTCGAGCCCATAGTCGCGCGGTCGATACATGTGTTGGCTCCGATTTCCACATCGTCGGCGAGCTCGACATTGCCTATCTGGGGTATTTTGCTGTATTCGTTGTTGACGGGAGCGAAGCCGAAGCCGTCGGCACCGATCACCGCGCCGCCGTGTATGATGCAGCGCTTGCCGATGCGACAGTTGTGATAGATTTTGACACCGGGCTTGATTACGGTGTTGTCGCCGATGACCACATTGTCACCGATATATGCCTGCGGAAATATCTTGACACCGCGGCCTATTATGGCTCCGCGGCCTATATAGGCGAACGCACCGACATAAACGTCGTCGGGGAGTTCCACCCCCTCGGCTATATAGGAGGGGGACTCGATGCCTGAATATTGCGGCTCTGTCATGCTTGCAACCATCTGCAGCAGGCTCGCCACTGTGGCGTAGGGATCGGCCACTTTTATAAGTGTTGCCGCAACGGGGCGCTCCGGTTCGAAATCATTTCTGACAAGAACTATCGACGAGGCAGTGTCATAGATAAAATGTGTGTACTTCGGGTTGGCAAGAAAGGATATTGCGCCGGGGTGCCCCTCCTCGATTTTGGCAACCGTAGAGACTGTCACTTCGCCGTCGCCCACGACCGTACCGCCGGTGAGCTGCGCTATCTGATTGGCTGAAAATTGCATTACAAATGATAATAGCAGTTAAAATTATGACTGAGACTGCCGCCGGCCGTCAATCGTAGCATTACGACGCCGACAATCTCTCTAATAACATGCAAAGATGCAAATTTTTATCCAATTTTCATCTATATTATACACAAAAAATGACGCGACCTGCATCAAATCGCGCCATTTAAACCTATTTTCAGGTCGTTTACCCCTGTTTTTCAATCAAGACCGAGCATCTGCAACACGTCATCCGTAAAGTAGGGACGCAGTGTCTCGAACGGTATCACGCAGGCCGGCATACCGGCGGCGTATGGTGCGATCTCATACTGCTGATAGAGGAAGCACACGCCGTTTTCCTCGAAATAGGGAGGATTCTGCGGAAACGGGAACGGCTCGTTGTTCAGCAGCAGAATATCACGCAGCTCAGATTCGGTACGCACCTCGAAGTATTGCTCCATGATGCCCTTCTTGACAATCTGAAGCACCTTGTCGGTGGTGCCTTCCTTAAACATATCCATGTCGAGCTTGCGGCCGTTGCGGGCGTCAAACGACTGCCCTATCGCAGCCGAGCCTCCGTGGGCGCCACCGAGATATACGTATGATGTAAACATCATTGTCACATAGTCGGGCGTCAGTTCAAGAGGTATCACCTGATAGGAATATTCGTATGACATCTTGAGCGCCTGCCCGCGGTTGTCATTCTTGAAGTATTCATTCAACTCGCGCAGATCGTCACCGCCCGATTTAATAGTTTTCTCCACGAAATTTTTTGCCAGCAGCTCACCCATTGCGACAGTCGCGTCAGAGTCATCAAGCATGTGGCGTATCCACTTGTCAACACTTGCAACGAGCGCGTCGTCGCTCTTGCCAGATTTCAGATAATCGATTGAACATTCGGCCACAGCCTTGCAACTGTCGACCACTACCGAATCGGCATAAGAAACTTTCTCCACTACGTAGGCGGGAGCGTCACCGGCGACAGCGCCCTCTTTATTTTCATCAGATGCGGTCTTTGATGTCTTCTCGGAATTGCACGCAACAAACGAAGCCACGCACGCAACAAGTGCCAGATTGATTATTTTCATAAACTGTATATTTTTTGATTTAACATGACATTATCAGTTCTGAAGCTCGATATGCTCCGGGGAGATGGAAATGACCCGCTGCTTGTAAAGGAGCCCTATCGCCTTCTTGAAATCTTTCTTGCTGCATTCAAACATCTCCTGTATCAGTTCGGCGGAAGAATGGTCGCTTACAGGAAGTCGGCCATTGTTTTCACGCACCTTTTCAAGTATGCGCGCAGCCAGACGCTCGACTCTGACAGAAGCCACCGGCGACACCGTAAGGTCAATCTTACCGTCGTCACGCACACGCTTCACGTAAGCGTCGATTTCCACGCCGAGCTCCACGGGACGGAATGTCTCGTTCTGATAGATCAGACCGTGATAGAGATTGTCGACGATGCAACGGTAGCCAAGCTCGTTGTGATTGTAGACCAGCGCCTTCACTTTAGTGCCGGGAGCGTAGTCGGGGAAACGGTTGCCTATGAACTTCTCAATCTTGGCCGACGCGACAATGCGTTTTGTGGCGTCGTCGACATAGATATAGACAAGATATATGCCCCCCTGCTTCATGCTTACCTTCTGCTCGCGGAAAGGCACCAGAAGGTCTTTTGGCAATCCCCACTGCATGAAAGCCCCGACCTTGTTGACCGCAGTCACCTGAAGGTAAGCGAACTCGCCAACAGTGGCAAACGGTCTGTCAGTGGTGGCTATCAGGCGATCTTCCGAATCGCGGTAGACAAACACATTCATCTCGTCGCCGGGCTGCGGCAGTTCGGTTATATACCGTGCAGGAAGCAATATCTCGCCGTCGTCTCCTCCGTCGAGATACAGTCCGAAATCAACTATTTTCACAACCTTAAGGTTGTTATATCTTCCGATTTGTATCATAAAATGTAGCATTAGTATTTATGTTGTAACAACAAAATACCGTTTGTATTTCAAATAAATCACAAATTTAACCTAAATTTGTAACTTATTAGGCATTTATTTTAAAATATATTCACATGAATATCGGTCTTATTACAAAATATTTCCCGCAACTCTCACAGCAGCAGATGCATCAGTATGAAATGATGGGCACTCTCTATCCGGAGTGGAATGAAAAAATCAATGTGATATCACGCAAGGATATCGACAACCTCTATCCCAACCATATACTCCACTCGCTCGCTATCGCCAAATTTCTCGGAGAACTTCGCGACGGCACCACTCTTGTCGATCTCGGCACAGGCGGCGGTTTCCCCGGCATACCGCTCGCGGTATTCTATCCCTCGTGCCGTTTCCATCTCATCGACCGTATCGGCAAAAAAATAAAAGTCGCTCAGGCTATAGCTGAAGCAATCGGACTCGACAATGTGACATTCCAGCACGGCGATATGGGCGAATGCCACACCAAATTCGACTACGTGGTGAGCCGCGCGGTGATGACTCTGCCGGAACTCGTCAAAATATCGTCAGGCAATGTCGACCGCAAAAACAATGTCAACAAATACCATAACGGACTTGTTTGTCTCAAAGGGGGCAATCTTGCCGAAGAAATCGCCGAAACACGCATGCCTGTAATGGACTTCCCGCTGACGGAATATTTCAACGAACCATTCTTCGACACGAAAAGCCTGATTTACGTTCCATATAAATAAACAAGTCACAATTTCTATGAAAATACAACGATTTGAATTCAATCTTTTCGGAGTCAACACCTACATCATATATGATGCCGACAGCCATGAAGCTGCTGTCGTAGACCCCGGCATGACAGATGCGCGCGAGTGCGAGGCAATCGACAGCTTTATATCGTCGAATTCTCTGACAATCAAATATCTCATCAACACACACATGCACATCGACCATCTGTTTGGCGACGAATACATAGCTAAAAAATACGGTACGGGCATCTCGGCTTCGACCGATGACAGCATACTGTCGGAGCGCATAGCCGAACAGGCGCGCATGTTTCATCTGCGCACCGACATGCCCGACTCTCTCAATGTAGACATGCCTCTGCATGACGGCGACCGCCTGATGCTCGGCGCCGAACCGATTGACGTGCTCGCCGTGCCCGGCCACTCCCCCGGCAGCATCGCGCTCTATTGTCCCGAATCAAAATTTGTCATCACCGGCGACGCGCTTTTCCGTAACTCCATTGGCCGCACCGACCTCCCCGGCGGCAACTATTCTCAGCTTATTTCAAGTATTACGAAAAAACTGATGTCGCTCCCGCCCGACACAACAGTGTATCCCGGCCACGGACCGTCAACAACCATAGCTTCAGAGCTCCGCCACAACCCTTTCCTGTAACTAACCCCATACCGCGATGCGACGCATCACAACACCCTCACAGCAATATTAAGAGAGTGTGATATGCACTGCAATTCAGGCTTGAGCCAAAAGAATACCCCGACATCACTGCCGGGGTTTCTGTATAGTATGAGTTGCTGTTTATAGCTGAATTAAGATAAACTCTTTGCCGTTCCAACCTATGAGCCGGTTGTCGTCTAGGGAGGCGATGCGATAAAGAGGATATGGTATGTTGAAATATCGGTCGATTATATTGCCGTTCCAGTCAATCTTATAGATGGTCGGAGCGTATTTGTCGGCATCGGAGTACCCACACCCCCAATGCAAAGCATAGATGTAATCGGAGGTATATGTTAAATCCACGGTGTGCAGACTATTCATAACCTCGAAGTCGGCTTCTTCAAGAGTTTTAGGGTCGAAGGTGTCTTCTCCGATTTTTACCGATTTGATTGTCTTGCCGTCGGGGTCGAATATCTCGATGACCGGGTGAAGTTTATAGGCAAAAGCGAGCCTGTTGTGTTTGTCAGAATACACCATTTCCCCAGCGTTAGGCATCCATGTCTGCAATTTGGGAGAAATGTTGATCTGTCTGATTGTATCAATTTTTGATGTAGTAAGGTCTGCGGTCATGGCATACTGTCGACCTCCGTTTGGCTCCCGTCCAATAAAGACATATTTGTCCGCGCCGGTCATATATACATCCTGAACATACTGCGAGAGAGGGAATGGCACGGTGCTGTTGCCGTCCATCAGATAGTGCCGTGTCCTGACAAACGCTGTATCATTCTCGACGGTAAAAATCTCGCAATCGTCCTGCCCGACAACGTGGAGTGCGCCATTGTCGGAGATGAAAGGATAAGGCATATAGGAAGCATAATATCCGTCTCCACGTTTGCCCATGTCCGGACTTATATTAATTGTGTTGTTGGAGTTGTCAATAATTGCGCGTCGGAGAAGCCGTTGACCATATCCGTCCTCACATTCAAAGACAAACAGCAATGTGTCACCGGATACTTTCATGTCCGTGATATGCCTTATTGCAGGTAAAGGCTCACCGGATAATTTTAGTTTTGTCGTTGTGGTAGTTGACTGCGCGTTGGCACACCCTGACATGAACAGTGAGAGTGCTATTATCTGTAATATCTTCATTTTATTTCGAGTGGTATATATGGAACTGACATTTGGGTTGCATCGGCATTATTCATCACTTTGCCATCCTTGCCGACAATATGAACCCTGTTGCTATCTCCGCCCATCTCTGAAATCATAAAACCGACCGGCGATTTGAAATAGCGTACAAGAGTTTTTTCAACATCGGATACGGAGCATCGTTTATCGTTGCCGTCACGGTATGTATATTCCATTATGGGATTGTTCGTGCGTTCGAATCCGATTGCCTCCCAGACAAATTGTCTTTCAGCATCTTCTATTTTTAGGATAAGACCGGGCAGACCTCCGAATTTGTAAGGCCCGAAAGGCAAAGGGATTTCAGGTGTAAACCATGCTGAATAAGTGCGTCCGGCAAAGTCAGTAGTCGCTTTACGGCAGTCATAGCCCATAATCGATTCGGTTTCTTCACTGCTGAAATTCCATTCCAACGACGGAATGGAATCAGAATAGACAAAGAAAGCGGATATTGACAGCCGGTATTTCAAATCGGCTTTCTCTCCCCGAACGGGTCTGATGATTTCCAAAGGCCACGGATTGCCCGACACATTGGAATACGAATCCGCCCCACGACGAATCTGTTCGGTAGCCAACGAATCGAAGTGGTTGATTATGTCGCTGTAATCTTTTACATTGCGCTTACCAATCTGCACAATCCGTGTGTCGTTGTAGGCGTCTCGTTTGTCTGGATGGAATTTATATTTCAGCGAATATGTAACCTTGTATCGGGCGGTATCAACGGACATTGCCCGGTCAATAATCCGGGAGCAGGTTTCCTGTGCTGCACCTGTAATCCACAGGGAAACAAAAAGTAGTGATAAAATATATTTCATAACGGTGTATTTTAGAATATTCTGAATCGTATTTTGAGCAACACACTGCGAGGGCGTATGTTGTAGATTGCCTTTGACTCCGTGAGAGCAGATAGACTGGAATATACATACGACTTCCGGTTGAGCAGGTTGTCGCATGACAGAGTAAAGCTGAAACGCTTTATGGTGTACTTCGCCTCGGCATTGAGCAGAAGGAAGGACTTGTCGCCATCGTTGAAGTTGTTGTAGTAATTGTAGAGCGATGTAGTAAGCGTAACGCCTCCGGGAATTGTAAAGTCGAGAGAAGCCTTGTTCGTTACGGTGCGCAGCCACGGAAATCTGTCATAGCCTTTCTGCTGTGTCGCCGACTGCGAGTAGTTGCCTTGATAAGATACACCTAACCATTTGAACGGCGTCAGGCTGATGTCAGCGTTCACTCCTATGCTGTTGCCGGAGTAGCGCAACACCTCGTCCTGAACGAGCAGCGGACTGTCGTAATAGGAGTATGTAACCGAAGCTCCGATTTTCAGGCGTCGCCAGTCGAATCCCTGACTTGCATGGATTTTTGCCGAAATCATATCTCCGTTCTCCGATGTACGGCGGCTGATGGTGCGCTGCACTATGCCGTCGTAGTAGGAACCATATAGCACTTCGGGCGACTGTCTGTTCCACGAAACTTCCGCTCCGGCGAAACTCATAGAAAGAATATTCTTGAAATCGTAGCCTAACGAGTAAAACTGATTCATGCCTTCGTACAGCCCTGCCACGTCGTAAGCCGACAACTGGCGGTAAGATGTCAGTATGTGCCCGGAATACAGCGTTTCAATCGAGGGTGTCATATAGTTCAGCATTGCCGCCGCTTTGAGGTTATGGCTGCTGTTGAATTTGTATGTGAAGTTGAGCGACGGCTCGACACGGAAACGGTTTTTGTCGGTGATGTTGCCGTCAAGCCTATTATTCAACCGGAACAAGCGATATTTTAATGGCAAATAGAGCGCGGTGTGGATTTTTCGGGTGCTGAACATCATTTCGACACCGACTCCGGCATCGAGATGGTCAAGCGTCAGGTCGTTGTCTGCGGCATCAAGTCTGCTTTCAAGTGAATTGTGATGATAGTTGACTATCGCCGAGGGGTGAAGCGTGAAATTGCCGACCTTAAGAGCCGACAGCAATCCCGCACTGTTCTCGGTGGAAATATTGCGGAAATCCACATGCTGATACAGCATATCACCCGGTATGATGTTGGGGAACAGGTTGGGAGAAACAGACAGGCTGTGCGGTCTCTTTTCCATGTTGACAAGCGAGGAAATCTCAAAGCCACGGTCGGAGGTATTGCGGTGCGTCATGTGAAATTTGTTGAGCAGGCGGTAAGTGTCAATCTTACCAATCTGGCTTACATTGTCGCCTCCGGCTACAATACGGCTGTCGGCATCGATAGTACTCCAATCAAATTTCAACTGCTCTTTGAGATAGCTTTCATCGCCGTTGTTCATATATGTAAGGTCGCCGTATGCTTTCTGCATACGCGCTGTGCCGTCCATCATTTCGTCAACGGTGTTCACTCCGCCGTCGGGCAGGTAATTGGTGGTTGCCGAATGGCTTTGCCTCGTGTCGCGGTCGTTCAGATAGGCGGCGTTGATACTAAACTCGCCCGATTTGCCTACACGATATACATTGTTGAATGTGGCGTTGTGCGAGCGGTTGAAATAGTAGAAGCGCTTGTCTATACCCGGAGCCGACGGCATGGAGATTGTCGAGATATTGCTTGTGCGCGAATAATCGTTGTCGAAGGAATACAGTTCCTGCGATAAATCCTCGCCGGTATTGTTCCCCTTATAAGTTGCGAGAAACTGGCTGTTGCGACGGAAATACGTTGCTATTGCGGAGTTGTTCCACAATCCTTCATCACCATAACCACCTCCGAGTGTTGCAATGAGATTGAACACACCCTTTACACCCTCTTTGAGCCGCAGATTGATTGAGGCCTGTTCCTCCGGGCGCAGCCCTTTGAGAGCCTTGATGTCCTGATGGTTTTCAAGCACCTGCACCGTGGCGATGTTGTTGGGGTCGATGTTGTTGGTGGCAATACCGTAATGCCCTTTCATAAGGTCAAGTCCTTCAATGTAAAAATTCTTGATAGGTTTGCCCTGATAGGACACCTGTCCGGCATCCGAAACCGTTATGCCCGGCATTTTCTTCAAGACATCGGCTATCGACTGGTCTGTCTGCGACAGGAAAGAGCCTACATTATAGTTGATGGTGTCGCCCTGCGAATAGACTTTCTTCGACTTTACAACAACCTCTTTCAGTTCGACGGCGCGGTTCTCCACAATGATTTCATAGCTCCCGGAGCGGTTAGGCACTATAATCTGCGCCGGAGCAATCTCGACACTCGACGCTTTGAGAATAAGGCTGTCGCACTCGCTTTTAACCGACATTTGAAACTTGCCGTTTTCATCGGTGAAGGCAGATACCAATATCGTCTTCGGAGCATTAGCCGGTGATGCAATCACACTGACAAAGTCCACACTGTTACCTTCGGCGTTTGAAACTTTACCGCTAATAACCGACTGTGCCATTGAAGTAATAGCAAAGGCACACAACAATAAAAATATTATTAGTCGGTTAGTCATTTTCAGCCTATTTTGAAATTTAAGCAAAGTTAGGTATAAACCGCGACTTTGCTCTCAACAAATGTTGAGGCTGGCTGAAAAAGATTAAGATTTTCTTAATCTGCTTAAATGGGTGGGAGTTATATTAAGGAAAGACGCTATATCTTTTAATGAAAACAGCGAGAAGATATTATCGTATTTGGCAATAAGTTCGTTGTATCTTTCTTGCGCCGATTTGGTGTGTAGATTTATGTATCGGTTGTATGTGGTATCAAACAACGCAACATTGGTTTCGGCAATGATTCTATATAGCTGCTCGTCGGATTTCATGCGCTGACCTATATCCCTCGTCTGTATGCAATAAATCTCGCAGGGGGTAACGGCAACGATAGAAACGCGAGATTTTTTGCCGTAAAGAGAGAATGGGAAATCGGCGACAAATTCACCGGCAAACTCCAAGCCGACAACACACTCGGATCCGTCGGCTGCGTATGCCACATATTTAAGGGTGCCTGACTTTACATATCCGATATATCGTGCGACCTGTCCTCGCTCGGCAAACAGCTCGCCTTTTTCATAATGGCGCAACACTCCTTCTTTAATACAAAGATCGCGCCAAAAATCATAGTCGATATTCTCGTAATATGTGTTGAAGTTGGAGGAAGACATTGAGCACTATTGAACTGATATAATTGGCTGACCGAATAATGTTATTTGAGTTTCAGGTCGAAGAACATAAAGCGGGTTTCCAACGGCTCCTCCGGTTTTAGTTCCAAAAAGGCGCGTTCCTCTTGCACGGTTTTATACAGAGGTTTGAACCCGTTCTTTTCATAAAAATGCAGAGTCTTTTCGTTGTTGTAAGCGTCAACAACAATAAAACGGCATCCGGTTTTATTGTCTTCTGAACGAAACCATCCTTTAATATAATCAAGTATCTGGCTACCTATGTTCATACCTTTGCCACGGAATAGCGATGACACGCCAAGGCGACCGATGAGAACAGCAGGATAATTCAGGCCTCGTTTGTTGTTGCTTACTCCTCGTTGTAATCTGTTGAGGGCCGATTTTGCTATAAGCTTCAATTTTACGCTGTCGTTTGCAAGGGTAATCATTCCCATGATGTTACGAGGATTGGATTTCTCCACCCATACGTATGTTTTACCCAACATCTCAGTGTCGTAGAACAACGCCGTGTTGTTGAAGAAGTCATCGAGGTCTGGGTCATCACAGCTGAATGGCTCGCAGAAAGAAGCCACCTCCTGTGTAAATGGCATTCTTATTGCTTCTGAAGCCAACTCAAATAACGAACTCTCAGCCATTGCGTTTGCCAAATAACTGATGATAAAACTCCCGACACTTGCGGTCGTACTCTCTTAACTGCGCCTCCCTTTCAGGCGACAAACGTGGAGTCGGGAGCTGCCCGTTTCGTTCAGCTTCTTCATAAAATGCTTTTGCTGATTCACCTGTCAGTACAGGTGATGAGTTTATTGTCATAGCCATATCAGATTCTGTTTTATAATACAAAGTTACAACATTATAACAACTTACACAAGAGCCTGACTGTTAAATGCTCAAAAGCATTTAAGTCTTCACAGTCGGCACAAACCCGGCCACGGACCGTCAACAACCATAGCTTCAGAGCTCCGCCACAACCCTTTCCTGTAACTAACCCCATACCGCGATGCGACGCATCAAAACGCGCTGTCTGCATACACTGCACTGAGTTCCGAATATTGATTGCATGAGCAATTTCTGCATGTTCAAATCTATACGTTAAATCAAACTAATTTAAAAAAATGTTATAATAAAAACACTTTATTCATTAATACTATTTATTTATGATAAAAAAAGTAAAACTATACGTTGCTATGGCAGTTTATATCGATAGGACAACTCGCCCATTTATGAAATATATTATCCAATTAGATAATAATGCATCAAGGAGCCATGAGGAAGGTTGTAGAGCTATGGCCGCTTTAAACTTTCGTTATTAGGTCTCAGCATAGGAGTAGATGCATTTTTAGACATTACCACAGCAGGTGCTGCTGTTGAATTCACCGATATAGAACTTTTAGCAAACTATGCTGAGCTATGTTCAATCCGAAGTGAGTATGATCTTTGTATGAACCGAGTATATTAAACAAAAACGGGAAAAATTGGTTTTAAATTTACTTAAAATGTGATGATTATGGAACAGAAAATGAAGACTATCAAGAATCCGAGTGCGGGAACAATTTCGCTGCTTCTTATCCCTATCGTCATCGTCTTCACAATCAGGGCATTTTTCGGTTATTACGCCCAATGGCTATTGATTGTCGGAGGGATATTTCTGGCCGTATTCACTGCACTTATTACCTATTTCTGTGTCCGGCAAAAGTGTTACGCCCAACTTGCAAGAATTTTATTAATAGTAATCTTTATGGTTCTTATAATATTTATTTAGGGACTATTAAAAAGAGCACGAGACTCGAGGTCTGTGACTGACCTGAGCCCGGAGTCTACAGTGACGAGGCTCATAAACCAACTGCCAACTTTATAGAGATAAGACCGGAACGGGAGTATTGTGGTCGGAACCACAGACCGCCCGTCCAGGTCTTATCTTTATATATAGCGTAACTTCATTTGGGTCAACCTTATCAGAAACGGTTCTTTTCGTTGGTGCCGGCGCCTTTGCCTTTGTAGCGGTCGCGGCTTGAATTGAAGGTGTACTGGAGTGTCAACACAAACGAACGGCTTAACGAGCGGGAGCATTGATACAGCGTCACGTCGCCGCTCATCATCGTCACTCCGTAATTACGGGTATTGAATATGTCGTTGGCTTGGGCTGAGATGCTGAAACTGTTGTTGAAGAACGCTTTATATAGCCTTGCGTCAATAAATGAGGAATGGCCTTGATATGAGTTCTTTTCATTTCCGGCACTCATCCACTGGAGGTCGACGTTGAGCCATAGGTCGCCGGGAATATGAATGGCATTCTGCCACTGAACGAGTCCGACAGGATTGTCAAGCCTTTTTTTCTTCCCCATGTAATCCATTGAAAGCCATTGCTTGGTAATGCCCAGATTGACCCTCGGTTCCCACACTCCTATCTTGAAACTGCTGCCGACGAATGCTCGGAGGGATTGTATTTCAGGGAAGTTCTCCATAGTGAGAAGCTTGATTTCACCGCTCTCGCTGTAGGGGCGCGATGTCCTCATTATCGGATCCTTCTTGCAGATGTAGGACAACTGAGCGAAGAATTGCCTCCAAGCGCCTGTCAATTCCACCGAATGGATTTTCTCCGGTTTGAGGTAAGGATTACCACTGTCAAGGGTAAAACGGTTGATATAGCCGATGGATCCGTCAAGATCGGAATAACTCGGACGCTGCGTCTTGTGGGAGTAGTTGAGCGACAGCTGCACGTTGCCGGCTGTTGTGGCAAATGACAACGATGGGAACAGATTGTTGTAGGTCTTGCTCTGCTCTGATTGCCTGGTTCCGTTTTCAAGGTAGTCAAACTTGACATACTCATAACGGAGTCCGGCCACGATGTTGAAGCGGCCGATTGATTGACGCAGTTCCAGAAAAGCGGCGATATTGTTTTCATTCACACGCGAATCGGCATTGTTTACTATTTCTGCATCTGTGATATAGTCTGACGAAAAGCGTGACGATGTGTATTCCTCGCCTACCTCGACCGTTCCTTTCCACACGGGATAATTGAAAATAAGTTTTTCGGCAAACATTCGGCTTCGGCTCACTCCGCATGAATTAATCTCGGTGCTCTCGTGCATAGCGCTGAGTTCGGTTTCCGTTACGGGATTGGTAATCTTGCGCCACATATAGTCGGCGTTGAAATCAATACTAAGTTCTCCTACCTTGCCCGAATAGTATAGATTGGTATAGTGGGAGGGGAGTGTTCTGGATCGGTCGACGCTGTTGAGTTGCAGCTTGTCGTAGAACTCTTCGTCGGCGTGCACGGTGGTCAAGCCGAAATAGTCGGACCTGGAGTTGGTGTAATGCTGATTGTAATGAGCGCCGATTGAGTGATTGTCATTTAAAAGATAGGAGAAGCCGGCCTGTCCGAGGCAATCAAACAGGTGCAGTGTGCCGTTACGGTCAAGCGACTGATTCCAGCGTATGGTGGTATTGGTGAGCATTTCCATGTCCTGCTTGCCGTCAAATTTCCCGACGCCTCCGGCAATATTGGCAAAAACCTCAAGTCCGCCGGTGCGGTATTTGAACCTCGCGTTGTTGATGCTTTGGCCGTAATCGCGCATTATGCCGGTTGCCCGCAGCGTGCCGCTGAAACCCTCTCCTTGCGGGCGTCGCGTGAAAATACGTATCACTGATTTTACAGAGCCGTCATATCTTGCGCCGGGATTCGTCACCACTTCCACCCGCTTTATATCGGATGAGCTAATCATAGACAGCTCTGTCATGTCCATTATCTGACGACCGTTTACGTAGATTGACGGCGACCCTTTGCCGAATACCTCCACGCTGCCGTCACGCGCAAGCACCATAGGCACCTGTGCAAGGACATCTTCTGCAGTGCCGGCGTGTTCGAGCTGCGTCCCCTCTACGGTTGTCACCAACGCATCGCCTTTGATTGCCGTCACCGGACGGCCAGATTTCACTGTCACTTCTCTCAGAGCCACAACCTTGGGATTAAGTGTGATTACACCGCAGTTGCCGGAATGAGGAACAGACATTGCAAAGTCCTCATATCCGAGATATGACGTACGCAGTGTCACGTCCTTGCTGTCGCAAGGTATCTCGAAACAGCCGTTGCCATCGGTAAATCCATAGGTGATTTGCCTCAGCCCGTCGGCCGAAACGATATACACCACTGCAGCGGCCAGCGGCTCGGCGTCAGTGTCGACCACTCGCCCGCGCAGAGTGTAATCGCCACGCTGCATAGCCTCGATATAGTAATTGTCGCCCCGTCGGATTATTGATATGGGATGTATGCCAACCACACTGCGCAAGGCGTCAAAAGCGTCGTCAGTGCGTACGCGTGCACGCGTCAGGTAGCGGTCGAGCTCTTTGTAGATAAATGAAATATTGACTTCGGGATTCTCTTTGCTTATTTTTACTATAGCCTCCGACACCGGAACGTTGTCAAACGTATATGAATACTTGTAGGCACCGGCAGTGATAAATGTCATTACTGCCAATATGATGGTAAGGATTGTTTTCATGATCAGTCGATTATTAACATATTACCCTCGCAGGAAATATTTATCTGTTCGAATGTGTTGAGCTGTGCCACCACTTCGTCAAGCGACAGAGTGGGGTCGAGCCGATAGTAGAGACGCAGAGCTCCGGCATCTCTGTTGTTGAATTTCACATCAACGCCATAGATGACGGCTATATGATGCATTATCGACTCAAACGATTCATCCTCAAACATCACCGTGTCGTCAAATTCCATTATTGTATCGGCCGGGGCTGACGCACTCTCCGTGAGAGTGACTGCCGGAACGGAGACCACGGGCGCCGGCTCCGGCTGCTGCTCGTGCTCCGATGCGGGTTCTGTCAATTTCACCGTGACAGCGATGCCCGAAGCGACAGCTACTATTGACGAGCACACTATGGCCGAGATTGATGCCGCGCGGCCTGAGAACCAACGGATGCGGCGACGCTGACGCTGGTCGCGTTCTACGGCGAAGCGTTCCCACTCAGTCTCAACATCGACCTCTTTATGAGCCTCAACCGCTGAGTCAGTCTTGCATAGAAGATTATAGATTTCCCGGCACTCGGAGTCTGACATGATTTCCGCCAGTTGCTCAGCGGTGTATCTTTCAGGGTGCTCGACAACATCGAGCACAAGTTCGTACTTATCCATTTTCATTGAGTTTTTTACGGATGATTTTAAGTGCTTGACTCAAATGACGATACACAGCAGTCTCGCTTATACCCATCGCAGCAGAAATATCGGAAAACGGGAGTCCGTCGGCAAAGCGCAGTTCCATCACGCGTTTTGCCTGTGGAGTAATCTCCTCACGTATAAGTCTGTATATTCGCGCCACGGTTTCATCGTCGGGCCACATCTCTGCATCATATTCCTCATTATCGAGGAAATATCGGTTGGCGATGCGCTGATGTCTCTCGCAATCCCTGATATGGTTGAGACTGCGGTTTCTGACCGCCTTCAGCAGATAGCCTCCGGAAACATGTATGCCATGTGGTGAGTCGAGCAATGATACGAACACATCATGGACGATGTCGCGCGCAAGGTCATCGTCATGCAGAAGTGCCACGGCCAACCGGTACATCTGCGCATAATGTGCTTTGAAAAGCTGTTCTATGTCATTTCTGTTCGTCATACACTATAAAGACACACAACCGGCGCAAAACTCAACCCCCTTGAAAAATTTTTTCAAAAAAATTAGCGTTCCTTTTATGGCTCAATCCTGAATTGCAGTGCATAAGAAAGGCCTCATATTGTAGGGACGCACGGCGGATTGTATTATCAGATTTAGATGCTACGAAAGAAGAGAGGTGTGATTAAATCACACCTCTCTTCTTTCGTAGCGGGATCGAGAATTGAACTCGAGACCTCCGGGTTATGAATCCGACGCTCTAACCAACTGAGCTATCCCGCCGTCCTTTGCACTAATGAAAGATTTTTGACTCATTTATCTCGTCGGCTACCCCTCATTTGCGAGTGCAAAGATAGATACAAAGTTTTAATTAACCAAATTTTTTGACAAATTATTTTTTATTTTTTATCGAAGATGCTCCGGAAGCGCGTTGCAATAGCGGATTTGCCACATTGGCACTGATATCTGAAGCTCCTGATGCATCAAGTTTGCCGGACACAGCTTTGAGCGACTTGGCAACGACCGTGGAGGCTCCGCTTGCATTTATCGAAAGATATTCCGCCTTGCCGCCAAGGTCGATATCCGAGGCTCCGGAAGCTTTGACCTCTACCTTTTGGGCCGATATGCCGGGCAGGTCGATATCTGACGCACCACTTGACTCAACCTCGATATTTTCGGCAATCACTGTGCCGATTTTAAGATTTGACGCACCGCTGAAATCGATTTCCACTTCAGATGCCACGACCGATTTTATATCATACTTCGAAGCGCCGGAAGCATCGATTTCAAACTTGCGGCCTGCGAGATTTATCTTGCCGGCCTTAAATGAAGCCGCACCCGAAAGGTCAATCTCCTCAAGCACAGGAGCCTTCACCTTGGCTTTGAGCGTGTAGCTGTCTCTTGTCGACAGACCTTTGTCAAGCGACAGCACGAGGCAATCGCCGCTGCGGCGCACTTTGACGTAGGGCATGATGTTTTCAGGAGCGGTGACTTCACCGCTCCATGCATTGGAGGTAGTCTGTTCATACTCCACTTCATACACACCGGACACTTTCAGTTCGTCGAAATTGCTGATGTTGAAAGATTTCGAAACAGATTTTTTTGACGGCTCAATCAGCGTGCGCGCCGAGACTGCCACGATGCCGCACACAAGAACGAGCAGGGCAAGAAGTGAGATTTTTTTCATAACTGTAATATGTCTTAAAATTATTATCTGAAACCGATGCCGAAGCACAACTGCCCCGCATCTGTATATAAGACGCAGATATGATATGAAATGTTACAGCCGAAGAAAATAAAAAAACAGAGGTCCTGTAAGCCGGGTTATGTCGTCACTGCAAGGCAGGCTCACGCCCGCACGGGAATGACGGCCCGTCATTTATCTTGGCCGCGCACGGGTGCGCGGTCCGTAGCAGTCTACCCCCCGGCAATGGGCGAGCAACCCTTAAATGCCGGTATACTTGACCTTGCAACCCACAAGACGTGCGGCACGCCACATCGCTGTGGCGCCCGGTGGGCTCTTACCCCACCTTTTCACCCTTACCGCGGCAATGAAGCCACGGCGGTTGTTTTCTGTCACGCTGCTCTACCGTCGCCGATAGCTCCCAGTTAGAGAGTGTGGTGCCCTGCGTTGCCCGGACTTTCCTCAGGCGGCGCCGTAATGAAACAGCGCTCTCCCCGCGACGAGCCGGACCTCTGTCGAGGTCACAAAGGTAGCAACTTTTTTGTGCAGTTGCAAACATTTGATTAACTTTGGGGTTATGAATACCGACAATTTACCCGCGCTGAGCGCGACGCGACGCAAACTGATAGCCTCGCTGCAACAACCGAAGCATCGCCGTGAGCTGCGGCTGTTTGTGGCCGAGGGGGCGAAATGCATCTCCGAGCTCACCGACAGTTTCAGATGCCGCATGATAGTGGCTACCCACGCATGGTTTGAACGAAACGCGGCGCCACTGCCGCAGGGAGCAGAGGCAATCAAAGCCACGCGCGCCGACATGGAGCGTATATCTTCGATGAGCAACGCCCCCGAAGTGATAGCGGTGATGGAAATTCCCGCGCAGGAAGTCATCGCCGCCGGCTCAGGGCTGACGCTGGCACTCGACGGAGTGCAGGATCCGGGCAATCTGGGCACAATCATACGCGCCTGCGACTGGTTTGGCATAGGCACGATAGTGTGCTCGCGCGACACTGTCGACATGTATAATCACAAAGTGGTGCAGGCCACGATGGGTGCGCTCGCCCGTGTCAAGGTCGTTTACACCGACCTGCCTCAGTGGCTCAGCCGGCTGCCGCACGACACCGCAGTCTACGGCACATTTCTCGACGGCGAGAACATCTATGGCGCATCATTGCAGCCGGAGGGCGTCATCATCATGGGCAACGAGGGGAAAGGCATCTCGCAGGCAGTTGCGGCGTGTGTCACCCACCATCTCTTCATCCCGCCCTACCCTGTCGACGCTCCGCATGTCGAGTCATTGAATGTGTCGATGGCCACGGCCGTGATATTGTCGCAATTCCGCAGAAACCAATAATACACCCACATCTTATATCCCACACCGCAAATGGCTAAAACAATCAAGTCGGCATGGTTTTGTTCGCAATGCGGCGCCCAGTCACCCAAATGGGCCGGCCGCTGCCCCGAGTGCGGACAATGGAACACGATGGTGGAAGAGCGTGTCACTACGGCCAAAGGCTCTTCAAAGTCAATTGGGCCGGCACGCATGACAAAAAGCAAGCCACGCAAAGTGTCAGAAATCGAAGCTCTCGACGAGCCTCGCATACACATGCCCTCGGAGGAACTCAACCGGGTGCTCGGAGGCGGCCTCGTGGCCGGCTCGATGGTGCTTATCGGCGGAGAGCCCGGCATAGGCAAGTCGACGCTTGTGCTGCAGAATATATTATCCATCAAGTCGCGCCGCATACTCTATGTGTCAGGCGAAGAGAGCGCCACGCAGCTCAAGATGCGCGCCGACCGCATCGGCCGTCTGTCAGACAACTGCTACATCGTGTGCGAGACATCGCTTGAAAACATCTTCGACCATATCGATGACCTGCAGCCCGAACTGCTGATAGTCGACTCCATTCAGACCGTGGCATCGGAAACGATAGAGAGCGCCGCCGGAAGTGTCAGCCAGGTGCGCGAATGCGCCGCCCGACTGCTCAAATATGCGAAGGAAACGAGTGTGCCGGTGCTGCTTATCGGCCATATCAACAAAGACGGCGCCATCGCAGGCCCCAAGGTGCTTGAGCATATTGTCGACGTAGTGCTCCACTTCGAGGGTGACCGTCAGCATCTCTACCGCCTGCTGCGCGCTATAAAAAACCGTTTCGGCAACACCAACGAGATAGGCATATATGAGATGTGCCGTCGCGGGCTGCGCGAGGTCGCCAACCCGTCGGAGATGCTGCTGTCGCCGGCCGATGAAAATCTGTCGGGCACAGCGGTGGGCGTGGCTGTCGAAGGGATACGCGCGTTTCTCATTGAGACACAGGCATTGGTAAGCACTGCCGCCTACGGCACTCCGCAGCGCTCGGTCACGGGATTTGACTCCCGCCGCATGAACATGCTGCTTGCCGTGCTCGAGAAGCGCGTGGGCTTCAAACTGATACAGAAAGATGTGTTTCTCAACATAGCCGGTGGCCTGAAGGTGGCCGATCCGGCGATGGATCTGCCGGTGATATGTGCCGTGCTGTCGTCAAACATCGACATTGCGATACCGCGGAAAGTGTGTATGACCGGAGAGGTCGGTCTGTCAGGCGAGATACGCCCCGTGACACGCATAGAGCAACGCATATCGGAAGCTGCCAAGCTCGGCATGGAGTGCATAATCATACCACGCCACAACCTCAAAGGCATCGACGCGCAGAAATTCAACATAAAAATCATAGAGGTGAGCAAAGTCGACGAAGCCTTAAAGAATTTGGAATTTTGAACTAAATTACGGGCACACCGGCCGTTTTTTTATGCGCCGATGTGCCCGTAAATTGCCATGCGGGGGAAGGATACGATTATTTTACGTATTCCTTGGTGGTTTTGTTGCCGCGGACCACTATGTAGAGGTCGCCGGCTGTGGGGTTGTCAACGCGTACACCCTGGAGGTTGTAGTAGATGGTAGCGGCTGATTGGCTGTCGGCTTCGATTTCGTCGACTGCACCTATAGCCGATTCTACAGTTAAAGTCCCTAAAGTTCTGTTGTATGTGATGTCCCATTTCCCGGGTACGATAGAATAATTATAATCATATTCGATAGGGATACAGGGATAAGTTCCTGGAGTTGTTATTTCGGTACTTTCATAAGGGTGAAGCCAATGTTTTACGACATCTGAGACCATAAACCTTAATACAAACTCGCTCTTATTTTCCACAACGACATTTTCAGCTTTCCATATTCCACTGGTAGGGTCATCATCCAAAGTCATTTTTGTGGCAGACCAATTTGCTCCTCCTTCAGGGAAATTGCCCCAAATTTCATAATACTGAGTCAAATCAGCCCAGCTACCGGTCACTGTTATTGTCATTTTCTCGGGATTGAATACAATATGCGGATTTTCCACACCCACTCCATCGCCGAAATTAAGGTTTTCGCCCGGTCGCCAGACATAATTTATTTCATTAAGCGACAATGTCGCGCCGCCATAAACACCGGCATTTTCCCAAGTGCCGTCCGTAATCTTGAACTCCGACAGTATCTCCCCTCGTAGTCAAAAACATAATCACCGTTATCAGTAGGAGTGAATTTACAATTTTCCTCGCCGTTTTCCCAATCATTGAAGTCACCTACAAGATAATAATCCTGTATAGGAAATTCGTATGCCACAATGTTTTTAAATTTGTTCCATGGATAGGTGGTACGTGCAGCTTCTACAGCCATAGGCCGCACATAGAGCGTGGCGTTTTCGTGCACCTTATCACCGAATAATTCACAGCCCCAATCCTCCCGGACTCCAACAGGGACTGCTGCATCATAAATAAGCCATCTACCGTTGCTACATTCCTGACGGATCGATGAAAGTTGCGAAGTTTCAGCAAGTCAAGAAAGAGCGTCGAGTAAACGCTTTCAAATTATGTCGGCATCCCGCCCCTCGGCCCGCATCGGGCCTCTGCCGGCGCCATGCACTTGCAAAGTTAACAGTTTTTGATTGTAATGCAATAGCATATTATGGATTTTCAGGGCTGGCGCATGAGATTTAGTAAAATTTCAGTCAAAAATATGAACGATTATGTGAAATAAACTTTCAGATATTGCATATGTGGCTGAAAAATAGCTAAATTAGTGATATGCAAATAGAAATTTT
>SCEG01000127.1 GCA_004102805.1 Muribaculaceae bacterium Isolate-002 (NCI) | reverse complement strand
CTCAACAATTATTTCGACTTGCGGAAAATCTCCGCATATCAAAATAATTCAGAAAATAAATCATCGGTTGACTCAGTTAGCGGCTTAGCCTAGGATGAACAACCTCAAATTTTACCGAATCATTGTAATTACAGATAATGTGAGTAAAAACTTCAAATTAATCCTGAGGTCTTTTTTGGTCAATTCTGCCAAGTTTCATCAGTCGCATAGCTCGCTATGCTCCTTCTTCAACTCGCGGAATTCCCTCAAAAAATCCTCTCAGTCTTAATTTGATTTAAATCCAAACACTCTCTTAATACCTCAACCGGGATGAAAAGACTGCTTCTGCTTATAACGTTGTTATTGACAATCGCTTCGATATCGGCGCATACCAAAATATATACGGGCGCATACGCCTACAGCAGCAATGTGCTATATTCGTGGGACGGGAAGCACCTCTATCAGGGGGCGTATACGTATTCGTCAAAGATCTTATATACGTGGGACGGAAAACATCTCTATCAGGGTGCCTATCCCTACTCTTCCAAGATACTCTACACCTGGGACGGGAAGCACCTCTATCAGGGAGGATATGCGTATTCTTCCAAAATACTTTATACGTGGGACGGGAAGCATATCTACAAGGGGGCATACGCCTATCAGTCAAAGATATTGTATACATTCGACGGCAAGCACCTCTATAGCGGCGCTTATGCATATTCTTCAAAAATAATATCGACCGTAGACGGGACTTTTCCACCGATACTGTTCATGGTGCTGTAATCACATTCAGCTGTCGCCCCATATCAGATGCTGCAATATAGACTCGCCGCGGGAGTGAGGATATTCCACAAAAGCTACGGCAAAAAAAAGCGCAAAAAAT
>SCEG01000126.1 GCA_004102805.1 Muribaculaceae bacterium Isolate-002 (NCI) | reverse complement strand
AGAGGGTGTTTCATAACAATTGTTAAGAGTAACAAGCAAAAATGCCTCTGCTAAAGGAGAGGACATTTCTAAATTGTTTATTTGTTGACAATTAAAAGAAATGATTTAGAAATGTACACCTCGGATTTAACAGAAGCACAGAAAGCTTTCATAAAAGAAACAATTCCAATGGATAATTGGACGAGTAAATATGATTTTTTTCTCGTCTTTGATGCTGTTTTATACGTGGACAAGACCGGCTGCCAATGGCGTAATCTACCTCATGACTTTCCGGCATGGCAGACGGTATATTACTATTTCCGTGCTTGGAGTGCCATCGGAGAGTTCAAGAATCTGCTTGACCGCCTTGTCTCGCAAGTGCGATTTCAGGAAGGTCAGGCACCGGAACCAAGTGTCGCGGTTGTAGATGCCCAAAGTGTGCGGGCCGCCTCATATCCCTCACCGAAAGGTTTTGACGGCAACAAGAAAGTCAAAGGGATAAAACGGCAGATTGCAGTTGACAAGAACGGACATTTGCTTGATGTAAAGACAACTACTGCTAACATACATGACACCAAAGGCGGTCTGATGCTTCTTGCTTTACTCGCGGCCTCGCACCCTGCCATCAAGAAGATCCTTGCAGACAGAGGTTATCGCGGAGATTTGATTGAACTTGTGAGAAATGTCTTTGGCATGAACGTGGAGATCACTTTGTCGGGTTCTTCTGATGGGAAGTTTATTCCGGCAAAGGGCAGATGGGTAGCGGAGCGCTCTATCTCATGGCTTGACAACTTCCGACGATTATGCAGAAATTATGAGGATACATTGGAGGTCGCACGACAGATGGTTATTATTGCAGGTGTGGCAATGCTCCTAAACAGACTTCCCACAAATTAACAATCGTTATGAAACACCCTCT
>SCEG01000125.1 GCA_004102805.1 Muribaculaceae bacterium Isolate-002 (NCI) | reverse complement strand
CCACCGATACTGTTCATGGTGCTGTAATCACATTCAGCTGTCGCCCCATATCAGATGCTGCAATATAGACTCGCCGCGGGAGTGAGGATATTCCACAAAAGCTACGGCAAAAAAAAGCGCAAAAAATACTACAATCATTACGACAGTGCTCCACGTGACAAGTTCGTCTGGTCCTTGACGGAGCAGCCGATCCACTTTTTCAGAATGCATGTGTATGGCGCGTTCACACAATAATGCGTCGAGATTTTTTTGGGCATTAACGTCTTCTTTGGATTTTTCTTTCATATCACAGGCCAAGTTCAAGTTGGTTTTTAACAAGATTATAGTAGGCTCCCTCGGCTTTGATGAGTGAGTGATGATTTCCGGACTCGACAATCCGACCGCCGTCAACCACTATAATTTGATCGGCGTCTCTGACCGTTGAGAGCCGGTGCGCCACGACAACGACCGTACGGCCTCGGCAGAATGCGGCGAGGTTTTCCACGATAGCTTTTTCGTTTCCGGCATCGAGGGCGTTGGTCGCTTCGTCAAGGAATATGAAACGGGGATTTTTATAGATTGCGCGGGCGATGAGTATGCGTTGTGTCTGTCCACGGCTCAATCCGACTCCGTCGCGGCCGATACGCGTGTCATATTTAAGGGGAAGCCCTATGATGTAGTCATGTATGCAGGCTGTGCGCGCTGCTTCCTCAAGTCGCGCCGGATCGATTTCGCCGTCTCCCACCGCGATATTTCGTGCAATGGATTCGGAGAATATCACGCCGTCCTGCATCACGACCCCGCACTGCCGACGCCACCACCGCAGATTGTAGGCGGCAATATCGCGGCCGGCTATTGTGATTGAGCCGGCAGTTGCGGGATAATAGCCGAGCAACAGTTTTATCAGCGTTGTTTTCCCGCT
>SCEG01000124.1 GCA_004102805.1 Muribaculaceae bacterium Isolate-002 (NCI) | reverse complement strand
ATTTGTTATATAAATTCCGATAAAGAATACTCACATTCTTACAACCAGTTTCTATTTCAGTATAATATTGTAGATCTTTCATTATAAATCCTTTATATCGGTCAGTAACTTTTCCCCATAGTTCCTTATAATTAATTACATTTTGATATGCAAAACGATGGGTTTTTGTCTCGTTATCGTAATGTCTTATTCCATGAGAGAACCACTCATGAACTAATACGGTCATGGCTATATTTTCAACTGTAGCTTCATAAGCGGATGTGAAATCTGCTATCCAATATATTTTGGGCGGATATATTAAATCACCGTCTTCATTTCTGAATGCCGTTCCCCACATAGAGACGTTATTATAAGGCATAATACTAAATATTGCGCCTCCATTAATTCGGGATGTGTGAAACGTTTCGCCAAATATTACTGTCCCATTATATTGCGCTACTATATGATTGAATATGGCCAACTTCGTAGCATCTGACAGATAGCCCGCAACCTCACCGAATCCCACCACTCCCAGTTGTTTTAATTCAGACACTGAATACTTTGCGAAGTCGATTTTTTCTTTTCCGTCATAAATTAAAACCTCACCGGTATACCCTTCTTTAGACTTACCAAGATAGTTTCCATACCAGTCAAAAATTGGATTAAGCCCGCTTGTGTCAGAATAATTTATCGGATTTGCGGCGCAGTAGAGGTATGGTGATAGCTGTGGATAGTTGAAATTCAGCGGGTCGGGGGATGTGAAGCGGCAGAGGATCGGGTCATACTGTCGTGCGGAGAAGTCGTAGAGGTTGAGGCCGAAAGCAGGCATCCACTCCTTCGCTGAATATTTGTATTGGTTGGTTGAGATTTCGCTTTGGCGGGTGCGCGCCACCGCCTTGACATACTCCGTCGAGGCCGATTCGCCCAGCAGCGCGCCGTAGGGATAGTAATG
>SCEG01000123.1 GCA_004102805.1 Muribaculaceae bacterium Isolate-002 (NCI) | reverse complement strand
TACAGCCCGTAGCACGGATAGCATGTCCCTGTTCTGTTCCAAAATACCAGTACATCACAGCGATCAGTGCCAGTAAAAATACGATCATTCCCAGGAAAAAGAGAAGTCTGCTCATCGAACCGTCCGTCACATAACGCAAAGATACCACCAGCGGATAATTATCTACGCTGACCGGCTGGTTTGCTTTGCCCATGATATTCAGATTAATGGAATACAAGGAGATCTGCGTCAGAATACTTGCCAGAATTCCGGGGATTCCCAGTGCGGTGTTCAACAGTCCCGTTACCATGCCTGCCAATGCTCCGGCCAGGAAAGCAATGGGCAGCGTAGCTATAGGAGAAACTCCCGCACGAATCAGCATAACGGATACCGCAGCACCGGTTGCAATGGAACCATCCACGGTCAGGTCAGCGAAATCCAGCAGGCGGAACGTAATATACACTCCCAGTGCCATGACTCCCCAGATCATTCCCTGCGCTATTGATCCCGGCATTGCCCTGAACAGGGAAAGGGGATTCAGTGACATAAAGTAAGACATTTCTTTTTCCTCCTAAAACTTCCGATAGGGATACCGCTTATCTGGCGCTATCCCTATCGAAGTATATTTTGTTTCCGTACTTAATTGACTGAATACTTACTGAATTGCTACATAATCATCGGGAACAGTGATGCCAAGTTCCTCACAGATCTTCGCATTATATTTCTTGGTAACGTTGGGAGCGTAGCGAACATCCATGGTAGTGATGTCTGCGCCCTCAGCC
>SCEG01000122.1 GCA_004102805.1 Muribaculaceae bacterium Isolate-002 (NCI) | reverse complement strand
TCATAAAATCACTACGTAAACCGTCAGGCAGGAAACCCGGAGGTCAGCCCGGCCATGAAGGAAACACCCTCGAATTGAACGACTCTGTCGACAATATCGTGGATGAGAAACCCGGCATGTGTGATGAATGCGGAGATTCACTGGACGGATGTGATACCGAGCTGGATTACATCACACAGATAATCTCGTTGCCGGAACTAAAGCCATTGATAACGGAGGTCAGACATTATGTCACGATATGCCGTACTTGTGGCAAGCGTGTAAAAGCCCACTCCCGACGTCGCCGTTCCAACGCCGTTGTGTATGACGCTTCTGTAAAAGGTTTTGTCGTATACCTGTCAACGGTTCAGTTCCTCCCATATAATCGTATAGCGGCTTTTTTCAAAGAAGTGTTCGGTCTTGAAATCAGCCAGGGGTCAATGGTCAACTGGATCAACGAGGCCAGATGCTCGGCCGAACCTGCCATTGAGAAAATCAAGGAGAATATAGTGCAATCGCCTGTATTTGGTTTTGATGATTCGTGTTGCTATTGCAACAAACATCTTGACTGGGCGTAGATAGCACAGACAGTGTATTTTACACTTGTGTTCCATGGCAAGAGCCGCAAAGGGCTGGAACTTGAAGACCGTTTTGGCGATTCGCTCGAACGCATGACAGCCGTGACCGACCGTCACAGCGCATACTTCGCACTTCATTTTCTAAATCATCAGGTGTGCCTGGCGCATCTGCTTCGCGAATGCCAGTATCTCAACGAACTTGACAAGGAGCAGCAGTGGTCCGGATCGGTGGTAAGCCTCTTTCAGGAAGCGATACATGAACGGAATCAGAAGCCGACGGAGTCGATTGACCCTCAGTCATGGCTTGACCGCCTTGACAATCTCATTGATGAAAATTTATCAAGGCTCAACGAAAAGTTTACCACTTTCAAGAACGGCTTGCTGAAATGC
>SCEG01000121.1 GCA_004102805.1 Muribaculaceae bacterium Isolate-002 (NCI) | reverse complement strand
CCCCTCAGCAGTTTTCGGGCGCCTCGGGTGGCGATTCCGAGGCTTCGGCGAGCATGATTTTCAGGTCTGCATCGGGCTGATTGAGGAATTTTTCGAGATTCAGGTAATACATCAGCACAATTCTGATGATTGTAGCAAGCCCTGAGAAGCTCCAACGTCTTTTCAATGTGCTTTGTAGAACCGATAGTAGCAGATTTGCGATGAGTGTAACCCATATCTGGATTTTGATGGCGTTGGCGCTCTCGCCATAGAAGTATCTCAAGGGAAAGTTCTGTTTGATCTGCCTGAAAAGAGACTCTATCTGCCATCGGCGGCGGTATATCGCCACGATTGTCTCTGGCGGCATGTCGAAGTCGTTGGTCAGAAGCGATATGAGTTTTGGCTTCCCGTTCTTCTTGATGTCAACGTATGTAATTATTCTGGCGATGTGGTTTACACCGTCTTTACGGAACACCACGACCTGTTCACGGTATTCCATCAGTCCCTGCGGGTTCTGATGCATACAGTCTACAAGTACCTCATAACTGAGGTTTTTCTTCATTTTGGTGACATATACAACGCCACGGTCCGTCAGTTCCTCGAATTTGGCATAATTGATATAGGCGCGGTCAAGAGCGACTATCTCGTTGTGGCTGTAATGGCTTGGAGCAAGCATGAAAGAGTCATTGGTCGCCGCCGAAGTGAACTGCACGTCGCAGGGGACACCCTCGTTGGCGTATATTACCGAGTGTACCTTGATACCTCCCTTCTTCTTTCCGGTTTTGGGATGTCGGCCAACACCCTTGAAAATAGCGTTGGAGAATAATGTGATTGTAGTGGAATCGATAATCCTAAGCTGCTTTATCCACTCTTCCGTGCCGTTGCGTCTGCTGTCCGATGAAAGAATGTCTTTGTTTGCTGCATACAGGTCGCGATAGACCTCCTCAAAGAACTTCTCTGACCGCCGGGCATTTGCATCCGACAGCGTGCTGCGCTTTGGTACAGTATCAATTCCGACATGATGCAGTTTGCGAACCTCTGCTGTCATAGATGTCTCTATCTCACGCAACGAGTCGAAACGCTGGATTACCGCATAAAGCATCGTAAGCAGATGCGTATAGCCGTCAAAGCTCTTTACATACTTCTCTCCGCC
>SCEG01000120.1 GCA_004102805.1 Muribaculaceae bacterium Isolate-002 (NCI) | reverse complement strand
AGTCGGGCAGTGTCTTTATCAACCTTTTGATTGAAGATGTCAGTAAGGTCCATAGCCAGGTCATAGGCTTTCTTCAGTTCGGGATAGAATTCAAAGATGATGTCGGCTCTCCAATGCTGTGACTTCGTCCATTTGGAGGCGTGTTTGGTCAGGATATATTTTGCTCTGGCCAGCAGTTGTTTACGGGTGTCGCCGTTGGCATAACGGAATGGAACATATGCAGCCCCGGCCTTGCGACAGCGTGCAATCTCTTCGTTTTCCACATCCCTGGCCATCCACCTTAGACTTATGCGCAGCTCATCAATGGCGTCGTAGTAGAGTTTATGCACGTGGAAGCGGTCGTTGGTAACAGTCGCTTTTGGAAACGAACGCCTGGCAATGAGCATCATTGACGACGACAAGTCGAGCGTTATCTCCCTGACTATTTTGCGCCTGACCGGAGGGATTTTCTCCAGTACGGCAATGACCGTCTCTGCTTTGGTCCCACGTATGGCCGCGACAAGAGCGCCTTTTCCGCCATGAGCGTCGCGGTTGGTAACAAACGTGTAGAGTTCACCGCAACTGAGCGATGACTCATCTATGGCAAGATTTGGCCCGATATTCTGCGGATACAGAATGTATTCTTCGGCATGATCAAGCTGCCTCCAGCTCCGGTAATCGCTGAATATCTCCTTGTATTGTCTGGACAGATTGGCTCCGTTTACGCCGTAGTGCGCGCCTATCGAACGGATGCTTTCTGGGGTAGACTCAATCCTCCTCTTTTAAAAAAGCTACGAACTCCGGGGTTAGCCGACTGCCTTCCTCCGCAAGCTCATAGTCGTAAGTGAAAATGCTTCCATCCTCCGTATCACGCCATTTGCGACGCCGCACATGAAGATAGACCGCTTTACCTCGGATTGGAAAATCCTGTATGACGCGCTCTTCAGTAAAGCCGTACTCCCGGACGGTTCCTTTCTTATAATCCTCCCGCGACATGTAGCCGCGCTCATCAAGCCAATAGTCTAGACGCTCTGACGACTCCTCGTAGTTTACAAACTCAAAATTCTCCGTGATAATCTCCGGAAAGATCGTTTTTAATACTTGCCATTGTTTCATGCCGTAAAGTTAACTATATTTGCAGATATTTTAACAACCGGATATTTACATTGACCC
>SCEG01000119.1 GCA_004102805.1 Muribaculaceae bacterium Isolate-002 (NCI) | reverse complement strand
CACGGCTCTTTCATTTAAGATTTGGTCTCATTGTCGAGAAATGTGTTATTTTATAGCGAGAGCAGTGCGGACGGAGATGAACTTTAGTCTCTGATTTTCAATGAAATAAGTGTGATAGAAATTTGGCCAAGTGGTAGATTTTTCGTAACTTTATAGGTGAATATCAATTAGTTACACTGAAAAATGGAGCCACTTGACCAAAGCCTTTCGATTGACGCACATAAGCTCAATCACACCGCAAAAGTAATAAATAAATTCGTTCCACAGGGCAGTATTCTGGGGAACGGCTGATGAATTTTGCCGCCTCAGTCCCTGATTTCCGCAGATGCGACAAAGGAAACATCCGGCATCGACTCAGCGACATCATCATTCTGATGATACTCGGACGGACGTGCGGGCATGTCGGACGTTCCGATATAATAGCGTTCGGCAAATATAATCTTAATAAACTCCGTAAAATGGGGATGCTGAAGAATGGGATTCCCTCGGAGGCAACCCTTTGCCGGGTAGAGAACGGCATCGATGACCCGGCCATGGCGGACAGTATGCAGGCATTTGCCGAAAACTTCCATAACGAACTGTTCAAGGCATGTCGTGACAGAGAGATGGTCTGTGTGGACGGCAAGGCCGAGCGCGGCACCGTTCAGGAAAACGGGCGTAGCCCGGATATCGTCTCGGCCTATTCATTCAACACCGGCATAACAATAGCCACCGAAGCTTGTAAGGAAAAGAGCAACGAGATAAAGGCCGTACCGATACTTCTTGATAAAATAGATATCTCAGGAAAGATTGTCACAGCCGACGCCATGTCTATGCAGAAGGACATTGTCGAGAAAATCAGAAAGAAAGGCGGAGACTTTCTGATAGAACTCAAAGCCAACCGGCCGTCATTGCGATACGGCATTGAGGACAGGCTGGAGGAACACACACCGGTATATTCTTACACCGAAGGTCCCGAACAGGCCCACGGCAGGATAGAGACGAGAACCTACCGCGTATATGACGGACTGGACATTATCGCAGACAAGAAGAAATGGGGCGGAAACATGACCATCATAGAGTATGAATCGTCCACAGTCAAAAAGTCAACAGGAGTACACACCTCAGAAAAACGCCTGTACGTCAGCAGTATGCCCACGGATACTCCGCAGCCCGGA
>SCEG01000118.1 GCA_004102805.1 Muribaculaceae bacterium Isolate-002 (NCI) | reverse complement strand
TACTACTGGTGCGATAAAATCGCGTTAGTTTAGAAATCATCAAATAAAGAGAGTTCTTTGACATTTTGATTTGAATTGGTTGACAAGTCTTGGTTGGTTAGAAGTTGTCGTAATTCGACACGTTCCAAAGCAGAGATTCTGATAAGGGTCGCCACTTCGGTTATAGAATAGCAGCTTTTATAATCGGCCTTTATTCGAGCTACCGTAAGATAGGCAATGACAGCAGTCCAAAGATGGATTTTTACCGCGTTCTCGGAAAATCCCCAAAGGGTCTTCACGACAATATTCTGTTTGATCCATTTGAAGAAAACTTCTATATCCCAGCGATGGCGGTAGAGATTGGATATCTCCAAGGCGCTGACCTCAAAGTTGTTGGAGATGAAATCCACAATTGTGTCATTGTCCGGGTCATATGCCCGTACAAATCGCATGTCATCAGGATAGAGTTTACTCGATTTATATCCGGTGACACGAATCCGAGAGTCTTCTATTATGCCGGACTTTGCATCGGGTATTTCCATTTGCTCGACAGTCATGAACTTCATGTTCTCTTTCGGACGGGATACCCAGAATGCCTGTGACTGATGGAATCTGAACAAAGCCTTGAAATCAACATAAGCCTTGTCCATCACATAGAAGGCGAATGGTTCCGGCAACAGTATGTCAAGTTCGTTGCTGTCATGCCATTTTCCATCGGTGATATGGATGTTTGCCGGTATGCTTCCACGCAAATCAAGCAATGTGTGCATCTTTACAGCGCCTTTGCTGTATTTGCCCAATGCCCATGTCGCAAGTTTTATGCTGGTTGATATGGTTGTGGAGTCCAACGCATAGATTACGTTGTCTATGGTTATCTCGGATAGTTTAGCCTTTGAATACATGGGTCTTACCAATCCTATTAGATAAATTCCCAGTCCCTCAAAAATTCGATAGTCCCGACTTTCGTTAGCCCGCGACAAAGATGTGTGGTTGACTGTTTTCCGAAAACCGAGATGATATAGCATCTTTGAATGGGCCTCCAGACATAGACAGATGTCTCGTAGCGAATCACAGCCCGTCAACTGTCCGAAGAGCAGATGAAGGAGGTGATTGTAACTGTTGAGATTCTTTACATGCCAATCTCCTTTATACAGCCTTACAAGCTTATCGAACTGGTAACGCGGTATAAATTCAATTACCTGGGAGAAAACATACTTACC
>SCEG01000011.1 GCA_004102805.1 Muribaculaceae bacterium Isolate-002 (NCI) | reverse complement strand
TTTTTATACCACTTATTTTATTGAAAATCAGAGAAATGAATGCGAAAATCACCCTTTCCCATTCAGACTTCCCCCGCTATAAAATAACAGGCTTTTCGGAAGCACAAGACTTTTTTAAATGAAAGAGCCGTGTTGAAAAATTCACTAAAATAAAAATTTGTTTTGCGATTGACGACATATTGATTATATTTGCAGATATGAATGCTGACCGATAGCCTGATTAACCAGTATCAGTCCTTGATTGACACCGTTTCTCTCCACTGCTGATTTAGAAACGATATTTATACAATTAATATATTTAAACATAATCCACAATGAAAAGAGTTTATACTTTTGGCGACGGAAAAGCTGAAGGCAATGCCGAGATGAGAAATATTCTCGGTGGCAAAGGCGCAAACCTCGCTGAAATGAATTTGCTTGGCATGCCGGTTCCTCCCGGTTTTACCATTACTACCGAAGTGTGCACAGAGTACACCCAATATGGCAAAGATGAAGTTGTAAAACGCATCAAAGCCGATGTGGAAAATGCAATCGCACACGTAGAAAGCCTCACCGGTAAGAAGTTTGATGATCCCGCAAACCCGTTGCTCGTTTCAGTCCGTTCAGGTGCTCGCGCTTCAATGCCCGGCATGATGGACACCGTGCTCAACCTCGGTATGAACGACGCCACCGTGGCATCTCTCGCCGAGAAAAGCGGCAATCCGCGTTTCGCATGGGACAGCTACCGTCGTTTCGTGCAGATGTATGGTGATGTGGTTCTGGGCATGAAACCCAAAAGCAAAGCCGACATCGATCCCTTCGAAGCCATAATGGAAAAGGTTAAAGAAGAGAAAGGTGTTAAACTTGACACTGAACTCGAAGTTGAAGACCTTCAGGCTCTCGTACGCCTCTTCAAGGCAGCCGTGAAAGATTTCACAGGCAAAGATTTCCCCGACAGCGCATGGGAGCAGCTCTGGGGCGGCATCTGTGCCGTGTTCGACAGCTGGATGAACGAGCGCGCCATCATCTACCGCCGCATGAATCAGATACCCGAAGAATGGGGTACAGCTGTCAATGTTCAGGCTATGGTATACGGCAACATGGGCAACAACTCCGCAACAGGTGTGGCATTCTCACGCGACGCTGCTACCGGCGAAAACATCTTCAACGGCGAATATCTGATCAATGCTCAGGGCGAGGACGTCGTAGCCGGCATCCGCACTCCACAGCAGATTACAGTTGAAGGCTCTCGTCGCTGGGCCGCACTCCAAGGCATATCTGAAGAGGAGCGTGCATCAAAATATCCTTCTCTCGAAGAATCGATGCCCGTATGCGCCGCCGAGCTCATCGCTATCGCCAACCGTCTCGAAGATTACTATCGTGACATGCAGGATATGGAATTTACCATTCAGGACGGCAAACTGTGGATGCTCCAGACCCGTAACGGCAAACGCACCGGCGCGGCTATGGTTAAAATCGCAATGGACCTCCTCCGCGACGGCAAAATCGACGAGAAGACCACACTGAAGCGCATGGAGCCTCAAAAACTCGACGAGCTTCTCCACCCGGTATTCGACAAGGCCGCTCTCAAACGCGTGAAAGTAATGGCTAAAGGCCTTCCCGCATCTCCCGGTGCAGCCACCGGTCAGGTCGTATTCTTTGCAGACGAAGCAGAGGCATGGGCTGAGAAGAAGAAAAAAGTTGTGCTTGTGCGCATCGAAACATCTCCGGAGGACCTCCGCGGTATGGCAGTTGCTCAAGGTATCCTTACGATGCGTGGCGGTATGACATCGCATGCAGCCGTTGTTGCCCGCGGTATGGGCAAATGCTGTGTGTCAGGCGCCGGCGAAATCAAGGTTGACTACGAGAAAAAAACCGTTGAAATGGGCGGTAAAGTATACAATGAAGGCGACTGGATTTCTCTCAACGGCTCTACAGGCGAAGTTTACGACGGACAGGTCCCCACTACCGAACCGGAGCTTGACGGAGACTTTGGCGCGATAATGAACCTTGCCGCCAAATATACCAAGACACTCGTACGCACAAATGCCGACACACCCCGCGACGCAAAACAGGCACGCCACTTCGGTGCTCAGGGTATCGGTCTTTGCCGTACGGAGCACATGTTCTTTGAAGGAGACCGCATCAAGGCCGTACGCGAGATGATCCTTGCTTCTGACGAGGAAGGACGCCGCCATGCTCTTGACAAACTTCTTCCCATGCAGCGTGGCGACTTCGAAGGCATCTTTGAAGCGATGAACGGCTATGGTGTCACCATCCGCCTCCTCGATCCGCCGTTGCACGAATTTGTACCTCACCAGACAGCTACCCAGAAAGAACTGGCCGACGAGATGGGTATCACCCTCGCAGAAGTAAAGGCCAAGGTAGACTCTCTTGAAGAGTTCAACCCCATGCTCGGACACCGCGGTTGCCGTCTCGGCATCACATTCCCTGAAATCACAGAGATGCAGACTCGTGCGATAATCGAGGCAGCGCTTGCATGCAAAGCTCGCGGCATCGATGTACACCCCGAGATCATGATACCTCTGGTTGGTTCTCTCAAGGAGATACAGAACCAGGCCAATGTAATCAACATTACCGCGGCTAAAGTATTCGAAGAAAAAGGCCAGAGCATCCCCTACCTCGTAGGAACAATGATTGAAGTGCCCCGCGCAGCTCTCACCGCCGACCAGATTGCAACCGTTGCCGACTTCTTCTCATTCGGCACCAACGACTTGACCCAGATGACATTCGGATTCTCTCGCGACGACGCGCCCAAATTCCTCAAATTCTACAAGGAACACGGCATAGTCAAGACCGACCCGTTTGAAGTTCTTGATCAGGAAGGTGTAGGCCAGCTCGTTGAAATGGGTGTAAAGAAAGGACGCGCCACCAAACCCGAACTCAAAGTAGGTATCTGCGGCGAGCACGGAGGCGAACCCTCGTCAGTTAAATTCTGCGCCAAACTCGGCATGAACTACGTAAGTTGCTCTCCCTTCCGTGTGCCCATCGCCCGCGTTGCCGCGGCGCAGGCTGCAATCGAAGATTAAGACGTAGTCTAACATAATCCGACACTTAGGCTGTAACGCTCCCGTAAAAAGGAGGTTACAGCCTTTGGTATTCTTTGGGGGTTCGTTCAATTGAACACGCTTTGTGTGTACTTTTGCGTAAAAAGGTGTACAGATTTGTACACACTTTTTGAGGGGTGGTGTACATGGGTGTACAAGGCAGGTGTACAAAGCAACTCCCGATAGAACCGAGAGATACGAGATTAAAGGATTTTCAGAACAAATAAAAATAGGAACACGGAAGAAATGGCAACATTCAAAGCAACCGTCCGCGGTGTCCGCACTGACGGATTTATGCAGGTCTATATCCGGGTCAGCCACCATAAGCGACACGGATACATCAAGACCGACAAGATGGTAACGAGAAAGGAACTCAACAAGCAGGGGGAAATCAAAGACCCCTTTGTGTTGAACTACTGCACGGAGCGCATCATGGCGTTCAACGAGCGGTTGAACCGCAAGGACATCAGCAAGTGGACCGTAGCGGAGGTTGTGGAGTTTCTGAAGAATGGCGATGAGGATATTTGTTTCAGCGACTATGCGCGTACCCACATTGACCGCTTGATTGACAACAACCAAGAGCGGACTTCGCGCAACTACAAACTGTCTCTTCAACACATGGAGCGTTTCTTTGGCACGAACCGCATCATGTTCGGGCAGCTCACCTCCATGCAGGTGGGCAGGTGGATAAAGTCGTTGGAGCAGACGCGCCGGGCAAAGGAGATGTACCCTGTGTGCATGAGGCAGGTGTTCAGAGCTGCTATTGCGGAGTTCAACGACTACGACAACGGCATCATCCGCATCAAGACTAATCCGTGGGGCAAGGTGAAGATACCGCCTGCGGACCGGTCCGAGAAGATAGCAATCTCGCCCGAAGAGTGCCGTGCGTTCTTTGCGGCTCCTCTCCCTGCAACCCGGATGATTGACCCTCTGCCCGAACTGGGGCGAGACGTGGCGATGTTGGTGTTGTGTCTCGCAGGGATGAACACAGCCGACATCTACGAGTTGAAGAAAGAGAATTATCATGACGGCGTGATTGGCTACAAGCGAGCCAAGACGCGCAAGAGCAGGCGTGATGACGCATACATCGAAATGCGAGTTGAGCCAATCATCGAGCCGATCATCAAGAAGTATCTCGCCGATGAGGATGACCCTTACCTGCTGAATTTCCACAAGCGGTACTGCGACTTTGACTCTTTCGGAGCGAATGTGAACAACGGCATCCGGCAGGTGTGCAGGTCAATGAACATTCCCAAAGAGAAGTGGTATTGCGTCTATACGTTCAGACACACATGGGGAACAATCGCGCAGAATGATTGCGAAGCGTCCATAGCCGAGGTTGCTTTCGGCATGAACCACAGCCACGGACACACGATTACTCGCGGTTACATCAAGATTGATTTCACTCCGGCCTGGGTGTTGAACGCCAAAGTGATTGACTTTATCTTCTTCTCCACCGAGAAAGGGAAGCAGGGCAATGCGAGAGACCTTGAAGAGCCACAAGACAAGTTATTCAGATTGTCACCCAAGTACATGGTCTATGCACGTGCCTATTTCCGTGGGGAGGTTATTGCAGAGGTCAGCGACATAGGCTTCGGCACCGTTGGCGAAGTCATAGAGCGACTTGCAAAGCAATTCCCCGACACGATACCGACTGGGTGTGCAGTCCAGTTCCGCATCAAGAATGTTGACACCGACCGCGAGGTGGTCTATGAACACACGAAAGGTAAAGGCTTCTGAAAATTCGCGCGGCCCCCTTTCCCCTTTAATCTTTTTCGCCCGACTTTGTTTCAAGCAGAGCCGGGCGTTTGACTTTTTCTTTTTTGCGCGCAACTTTTTTTCTTTTTCTCTTTCCTGCTCCGCAGGGTTTACGAGCGTCAGCCAAAAGAAAGAAAAAAATTTAACTCCAAAATTTGTTAATGTCGGCGTTGTCGGAGCGAAGCGAACCCTATTCCATTTCCTACTCCATAGAAAAATATTGACTTATATTTTTCTTCCTTATCCTATATCCGTAGTATATATTCGACTTAATATATACGTCCTAATCCATAGAGGAATTCCATAAAGGAATTTCCCGCGCGCACGCGTGAAGGTATCACTTTGGTTAGTTTTTGGTTTTTGGAATGACGTTATCAGTAGAAAGCATAGGTTATAGTTTGGTTACGTTTTGGTTTGTGTTTGGTTTTATTTTGGTTTAGTTTCGGTTAGATTTAGGTTTGTGAAAATCGGGTGTCGGAAGATAGATTAAGCGAACTATCCTCGCGGACGGTTCGCTTTCGGTTTATGAAAAACACATTTCAAAAGTGCGATGGTTGGATGTCCGGTTGAGGCTTGGTTGTGTCTAAAAGTAGATGAAATAGAAAGAGCCGGGGTGCGTCAGTCATCATCTTCCTCGTCATCTTCTCCGCAGAGTTCGCGCAGACGGTCCTCAATGGTGACTGTTGTGGCACGCATATCCATATCAACCTCAACGGCTTTCATCTTCGGAGTGTGGAACTCAAGCAGGCGCAGCTCGGCATTGACGCGCTCGTTAGGACTTAGAGCGATCATATCTGCTTCAAAGTCGGAGATTGTAAGCGGTTGCCCGGATTTATAGTCAGTGAGCGGTATTAAGTCAATGACCTTGCAGACGTTGCCGGTCTCACTATCGTAAACGAGGCGTTGTCGCTGTATCTCACGCGCTCCACCTGTTATTGGGTCAGTCTGCACTCGCGCCTCAAAGTATGCAAGGCTATGAGCGCGAAGATACCCTTTTAGAGGGTTTTCCTTGTTGGGCGTACCCTTTTGACGCCCACCTGTTTTCTTACCTTTTGCCATGATACAATACTTAAAAGTTGGGAACAAAGATACGTCCGTATCTTCGCGCAGGAATTATAACTTTTGAAATATCGCAACCATGATAGGAAGTTTAGTAGGCGCAGGCTTGTCGGCAGTCGGGAGTATTTTCGGCGGTATTTCGGCAAGTAAAGCCATGAAGAAAGTCAAGAAGAATTTGCAGGCGCAGAAGCAGGCAAATCAAGACTGGTACGACCGCAGATACAATGAGGACGCGACACAGCGTGCCGATGCTCAACGTATCCTCACCAAGACGGAGGAGTCTATCAAGAACCGCAACCGCCAAGCCGCCGGGGCGCAGGCTGTCATGGGAGGCACGGAGGAGAGCGTTGCAGCCGCCAAAGCTGCCAACAATCAGGCTCTCGCCGATGCAACTTCGCAGATCGCCGTCAATGCCGAGGCACGCAAAGACCAAATCGAGCAGACCTATCAGCAGAAGGACGCGCAGATAAATGACGCTCTGAACAATCTTGAAATCAACAAAGCGCAGGCTATCAGTTCTGCCGTGCAGGGTGTGGCACAGGCAGGCGCAGGGATAGCAGGCGCGTTCTAACCCTCATCAGATGATACAGAACAACAAACCAATTGATGTCGTTCCCTCAAATCCGGGTTTCGCTACGGAGATTGAGGGTGCGCCCGTATCTATGCCGGGAGGGAATGACGGCACTCCCAAGTCTCCCATGACCGGTACCGCCGTGGCTTCGGCTTCCGTACCTCCTCCAATATCCTCAGACCTTGCAGGCGCACCCGAAGCAGGGCAAGAGGTTGTATCGGCTAAACCGATTGAGGCTCCTGCCGTCAATGCGGACAAAGAAGATGACGGAGCGGAGTCAAAGCCGATCCCTGCATCGGATACAGAGCATGAAGAAGCCTCACCCACGGATGAAGAGAAGAAACGAGCCGAGGAGGAACGCGAACGCGCAGAGAATGAGCGTCAGCGTGCCGAGGCCGTTGCAGGGTCAGACCGCCAAATCAAGACTATCCAAGACTGGATGAACGCGGAGGAAAATCGCCCGGAGACCGCTGAACAGCGCAAGAAGCGCGAGCGCAGGGAGAAGTCAAAGAAGATTATTGCCGCTATCAGTGACGGCATAGGCGCGTTGAGCAATCTTTTCTTCACCTCGCAGTATGCCCCGAATATGTATAACCACGAGAAGAGCAGCATGACTAATGCCGTGGACGCTCGTATAGAGAAGTTGAAAGCAGAGAGGGAGAGGAAACGCGATGAGTACCTCAACTTCTCGCTCAAACTCGGAGACATTGAGAACGATCGTGCCAAGACCCTGCGCGAACTGGAAGCACAGCAGGAGCGTCAGAAACTTGCTCGTGAGGAGGCACAGCGCAAAGCTGAACAGCATAATTGGCTTGCCCTCCTGCAACCCGACAAACAGCGTGAACAGGCAGGTAAGGCAGACAAAGCCGAGCAGGACGCGAGGACAGCGCAGGCAGAAGCCGACAATGCTCCGGCACTCCAAGCCGCAAAACTCAGTACGGAAAAGGCGCGAGGAGAAGCACAACGCGCATCCGCGAGTGCTTCAAGAGCCTCTGCCGCCAACTCCTATGCTTCAGCGAGGGCGCATGACCGCTCCAACGTGTCGGAGTTCACGGCATGGGATGAACACGGCAAAGCACATCCATTCCGAACGAAGGAAGCTGCAGAGGCTTTTGCCAAGCAACACGGCACATGGCAAGAGGAGGATGTCAGCGAAGTCACCGCTACCGAAAAAACGGATGCACGAGGTAAGAAGTCATCCACATCACAAACCAAGACCAAGAAAGGCGGTCACGCAGGCAAACCCAGTCCGACCGGCCGCCAATCTCCCACCGCATAATCATAACCCATTATGGCAGATAAAGTAACCAATTTATACAACGCTTTTATCAAGAGTGGGTATGCTATGGAGTCAGAGGCTCAATTCCGCGAGAACCTCAAAGACCCCAAGAAGCGTAAAGCAGCCTATGACGCTCTTGTGAAAGATGGCTACAACATGGAGGCGTATGCCGACTTTGAGCGCAATATCGGCTATGCTCCGAAACCGCAGGCCGCTCCTGCCCCTGCATCCAAACAACAGCAGAGCGCACCGGCGGCTCCCGTTGCTCAAACACCTGCACCGGCCCCACAAGCGGAGCAGAAAGCACCGAAGCCTGCGCAGACGTGGAAACCCTCGGAGCAGGATAAGATACGAATGTCGTATCAGTTGAACACCATGCTCAACGATTTCAACCAAAGGTCAAAGGCGAGGATTGAGCAGACGCGGCGAATGACCGAACATTTCACCCCGGAGGGTCGCAAGAAACTAAAAGCGAAGAAATTTCAAGCGCAGCTTGCAGGCACTCCCACGCAGGTCATGGGTCTTACCCCCCCAACATCAGTGTCCGCGCCCGATACACAAGGCGGTGAGACGGACGGTGCAGAGCAGAAGCCTATTCAGAGCGGTCAGTCTCCAGTCCCCTACGGAGTGAAGTATGTGGACGGCAAGCCTGTCACGGAGTGGTTGTTGCCCGATGGCCGACTGACTACAAGCCTTATCGAGGCAGACCAAGCGGAGTACGGCGCACGCACGGTCCGTCTGCGCAATCAGTTTGTAGAGCGCATGAAGCAGAACGGACTTGACCCGAGCAAGCAGGAGGACGTTCAGAAACAGGCGCAGTTGGACTATGAGGCACCTATGCGCAAAGTTCTTAGCAATGTCTGGGCGCAAGCCGAAGCCGAGGATAGAGAGGCTGATGAGGAATACACACGCCAACTCAAGGAGTATAATAATTCCGTTCGGAGCAATATCCGAGCCTATGGACCGGACGGAATGCCTCTGCCTACTCCCGAAGAGAACTTACGAGACTACAATCGGGCAGTCAAGCGTAAGGAGACATTCAACCTTGAAAAAATGGCTGAAAGCGTTTATGCCGGGTTGCCCTCATCGTATCGCAATTCTCAACTTCAGGCCTATCAGCAGTATTTCTCAACTCATACCAACGAACTGAATGGGCGTACCGTCCAGTCAGCCGCAGAGGAAGCACTCAAAGGTGAAGTTTACCAAGCGGTCTATCAGCACGCTGTAGACTCGCGTATGCCTAAGAGTAAAACTGAGTTCTTTTTGCGAAAACTTGCCGATCAGCCTTTCGTTTCCACTTATCAAGCAATGGATATGGCCGCTTCGGCTATGACTGGCTCGTATGGAATGACAATAGCAGACCAAGCTGCTATGTCTCAATACGGTCAAGAGCATCGTGTGCTTGATATAATCGGCACAATCGGCAATATGGCAATTGACCCGACCACATACATATCGGGAGGTGTTGGGAGCGCAGCGGGAAAGCAGGCGTTAAAGATTGCGGGTAAGCAAATGATTAAAGGTGCTACGAAAGAAATGGCCGAGCGGATTGCAGCAAGAACCCTCACTGGGAGACTTGTGCAGGGTGCAGCCGGAGGTGTATTTAACTTTGCCACTTATGAGACATTAAAGAACTTGCAACAGCAAGCCTCAACCGGGGGTATGCCCGACTATGCAACCGGCACTTCCAACGGATTTTCCGGGCAAGACCTACTCAATGCCACCAAGCATGGTTTCATAATGGGTGGTATAGTTGGTACTGCATCCCCTCTCATAGGCAATGTGGCTGACAAGGCGGTCAAGGTTACGACCTCCACGGCAGGCAAGATGGCTGTGCGCGGTGGTGAGGTTGCAGTGTCCACTCTTGCGGAGGGTACAATCTTCTCTATCCCCGAATGGATAAGCGGAGAGCGTGATGCAATGGACGTGTGGACTGACAACATGGCAATGATGCTTGGCTTCAAGGCACAGCACGGTATCAAGAGCGCACCGCGTGTCATTGCAGGTCTGCGTCCTATCAAGCCGACTGAGGGCAGACCTCTGACGCAGGCAGAGCGCACTCACAACCGCATGAACTTTGAGGAGCGTCTGCGCAAGAATATGGACGCGAGTCCGAACGATCTATCTTTCACAGCCGATGAGCGCGAGGAGTTGCGCCGGGCAGGTTATGGCGAACTTGCCGACCTGTTCAGCCGCGACAAGGAGCGTCCTATCTCACAGCCTAACCCTGCGGAGGGAGCAATCGAGTTGAGAGCCGAGCGTGCGGAGGCTGAGATCATATACAACGGCAGACCCGAATTTGACGGCTATTCGGCAATGGAGAAACTGATGCAGGACGGCAGGGTCAGTGAAGCGGCCCGCGCCAAAGCCTACTATATCCTCACGGGTCGTATGCTCCCGATGTCAAGCGTCACCGGGTATCAGACCACCACAGCCGAGGACGGCAGTGTGATTGTGAACGCCACCAACGCCAACGGCGATGTCGTTACCAGTCGCAGGTTTGCCAACAAGGAGAAAGCGCAGGGTGAGGTTGACAACATCATGCGACAGGCAGAACTCAATACTATTGACGTGGGCGAACGCTTTGCAGAAGCCACCGCCGATGATATGGTGTTGAGCGCGGCTGTCAATGAGGTGTCGCCCGGTGCAGACCCCGAAGCGGTCAAGCGTATCTATCGCGCTGTCAAGGCAGGCAACAAGGACGTGACCGAAGAGCAGGTTCAGTTGGCTGAATTTATTGATGATGCTATCGCACGCAACAAGGATATTGCAGATGCGCATCGCCCCGAAGCAATCCGTAACGCCATACTGGAGGAGACCGGGATTGATGTTGATGCAGCTCTGCGCAAATCGCCTGCGAAGCGCAACGACAAGGAGAAAGAGGCGGTCAAGACCTATTTAGAGCGTCTCTTTCCCGAAGAAGCACGTCAACGAGCCGCAGAGCCTACGCCCGAACAGGCAGAGGCGCAGAGCAAGTATGAGGAGGGGCGCTTGCTGTATGGTCGCTTTGAGGAGGGAGACCCCACCGTGCAGGCTGACGAAGACGCAATCGCAATCCGTATGCAGGAGGCATATCAAGGCGTTGAGGACGCTTTCGGAGCAGAGAGCGAATATTATATGTTCCACCTCAATGAAAATCCGTGGGATTTGCTCAATGACCCCGAACTGACCGTTGAACAGCAAGACGCGGTTCTCTACTACATCAACGCCAAGGCCGCGCTTGACGGCGTTATGGACGCATCGAACGAGGCGGCTGACCGCAAGCGTGCGGAGGTTGAGCAGGCTGTGGAGAAACGCACCCACAAGGACAGCGGTGTGATTATTCCTGCCACAATGAAAGTTGATGACAGGCAGGTGTATGTTGTCAAGGGTGATGTCGTGATGTTCCCCGACGGCACTGCCGTGGACGCACGGAACTCTTCGGAGCATGTCGTTGTCATGGACGCGCAGAGCGGTGAGTATGAATTTACCTCTCCCGACCAAATATTGAATATCTCCGAAGCGGTTGATCCGCAGGAGGAGTTACGAGCCGCTCATGAAGTCATTGAGCAGGAGCAGATGTCAATGTTCAGTGGACGTGAGAACCCTGCCGAGGAAGCCGCCGAGGTTACGGAAGAGCCGACAGGCAACACCCCCGAAGAAAATATTTTCTCCCCTGCGGTCGAACATCTATCGGGTCCAGTAGAAGGCAACAATGGGGAGGAAAATATTCCTGCACCCAATGTTGAGGAGTATGACCGCGGATATAGTGACGCAATCGAGGAGGCCGAGAACCTCACCGATGAGCGACTTGCTACCTATGTGGACACACTGCGCGAGGGAGCGCAGAAGCAGATGCAGGAGCAAGGGCGCGTAGATGATTATATCCGTGGCAGACTTGAAGCACTGGAGTTTGTTCAGCAGGACAGAGCCGCCAATAGCGTTCCCAAAACCGAGGAAAGCGTTCTCAATCCTACGGAAAATGCCGTTACAGAGGGTCAAAACGTGTCTGAAACGGACGCAAGTGTAGGAAACGGACAGGAAGCCGCACTCTCTCGCATACCTCTCAACGAAGAGGGAGAGCCGATGTTTGAAGCCGTGGAGAAAGAGACGGCCTGGGATGGACTTGTTGAGGCTGTCGGTGGTGAGACTGACGCGGCTGACATCGCCACGGCGCAGGTTCAGCAGGCAACCGCCGACCTTGAAGCACTCAAGAAGAAACCGCCCACACCCAAAGCACCCAAACTGAAAGGTTCGCCTATGGCAATGGCGCAGGCGAAGCGCGAGGCTGCCGACAAGTATCAGAGCGAACTCGCCAACTACAATCAGCAGATTGCCGACACGCAGGCACGCCTTGACGCATGGAACGCGATATTGGGTGTCTATACCTCACGCAGTGCAGAATTGCGCCGTCAGCGCGAGGAGGAACGCCGTCAGCGTGATGCAGAGGCGCATGATGCAGCCGTGGCTCAGTTTGAGGAGCAACAGCGCATCAAAGCCGAGAAGCAGGCCGAACAGGAGCGCGTAGGCGTTCATGCTGTCAATCCCAAAATCAAAGAGAAATGGGATAACACTCCGAAGATTGAGGGCAACCCCGATGCAATCACTTTGCCGGACGGCTCTACAATCCGCGGCCGCTATGTCCTTACCGAAGCAGGAGCCGCCTCCGCGAGCCACGATGTGAATAACGCATACGAGCCGACCGAGGGTTTCCCGATTGATGAGAACGGACAGAGCGTGAATGACCGCGACTACCTCCGCGACAAGGACGCACAGCGCATTGTGGAGCAAATGGCAGGCGCATACGACAACCGCGCTTTGCAGACTCCTGTAATTGTCAGTCGTGACGGAGTTGTGCTGTCGGGAAATAACCGCACCATGAGCGGTGACCTTGCAGCACGACAGGGAAGTGACAAGGCTTATATTGATTATCTGCACGAGTTCGGGCAGAAGTACGGTTTCACCCCGGAACAGGTTGCAGGGATGAAGAACCCCCGACTGGTATTCGTGCCGGATGAGGCCCTCCCCTACGATGCAACCACCTTCTCACGTTTCAACGCGCAGGAGATGAAGAGCCAGTCTAAACCCGAAGCCGCCGTGAAACTCGGCAAGATTGTTCCCGACAATATTTTCAATGACCTTGTAGGCGAGATAAGCCGTTATGACCGCCTTTCGGATTATTATGCCGATGAGAAAGCCGTGGCGCACGCATTAGGCGCACTGATGCAGGCAGGTGTAATCAACGACAAGCAAATGCCCGAAATGCGGACCGGCACCGCACTGTCGGCCGCAGGCAAGGAGTTGATCGAAAATACTCTTATCGGCAAAGTGTTCCAAGCCTCGCCCGATGCAGTGCGTCAGATTATCTCCATGCCGACCATGCGCCAGTCTATCGTCATGGGATTGAACGAAATAGCAGGCAACCGCACACTCTCTCGCTCCGGCTACGATTTGAGCGAGGAACTATCCAAAGCGGTTGACCTCGTGTATCGAGCAAAAGCCGCACAGCCGGACATCTACACTGACGGAATGCCAGTGTCACCTTTTGGACGTATGCAGGGATTGTTTGATGATGAGTACGGAGACAGTCGCGTGACGGACGCTACCACTCTTCTTGCAGACCTGCTCAATAGCGGTAAGCCGAGCGACCTGCGCAAGGTTCTGACATCATACAACAATGAGGCATCGCAGTCGGCAAGCGGTCAAGCAGACCTATTCACCGGGGAGATACCCACCAAAGAAAATATACTCACAAACGTAAATGAACATTTCAGAAATGCAACCCCAAGAGAACAGCAGGCACTCGTGGACGCTGCCATTGCGGAGCGCAAGCGCAGAGCCGAAGGTGCGAGCCGCACAGGCGAACCAACAGAACAGCGTGGACGAGACCAAGCAAGTGAACAAACTCCGAATGTTGATGAACGCAATGCAGAGCGTTCAGAACCAGTAGCGGAGGAGCGCATCGATTTAGAGCCTCTCGGCAAGGACCGTAACGACATCAACGAGGACACCCCCGAAGAAGCCGCCCTGCGTGCGCGTATCAGTGTCGGTGATGAGTGGGAAGAAGCCGGTCCCGATGAGGCTCACCCGATATACAAGCGTAAACTTTATGTTGACGGCAAGCATGAGATTATCCAAACTGATGCGCCGAACGATAAAGGCTCGTACACGGGCAGTCAACTCACCTATAACGGCAAGGACTACGGAGACCTCGCAAGCATAGCGCAGGCGATAGACAACGCCACAGCCGAGCCTACCGAGGCGCAGAAAGCCGCAGGCAACTACAAGATGGAACACCGCCGCATTGACGGCTACAACATCAGCATTGAGAACCCCAAAGGGAGTGTGCGCCGTGGCAAGAACGCAGACGGCACGGAGTGGGAAACCGAGATGCACAATGACTACGGCTATATCCGTGGCACGGAGGGTGTGGACGGAGACCACATTGACGTGTTCCTGTCTGACACTCCCGAAGATGGCGATGTGTTTGTCATCGACCAACGCAATGCGGACGGCTCGTTTGATGAACACAAAGTGATGTATGGTTTCCCCTCGGAGGAAGTTGCACGCGAGGCGTATCTCTCCAACTATGAAGCCGGGTGGACCGGCCTGGGAGCAATTACCCAAGTGAGCAAGGATGAGTTCAAGAAGTGGGTGCAGTCATCGAAGCGCAAGACCAAACCATTCTCCGAATACAAGAGCGTGAAAGCGGTCGGCGCGTCAAATGCTCCTGCAACCCCTTACACAATTTCTCCCTCAACATATACTAATAAGGCAGGCAAGACAACTCCGATGCACGCTTTGTCGTTCTCTACACCCCCTACCTACGAACAGCGCAAGGCGTTAGCCGCCTTTGCTCGTGAAAAGGCTGACGGCAGAAAGGCTCGTGGTTGGTGTTCGGATAAAGACTCATATTCAGAGTGGCTTTTCCGCACCGAGGAGGACGCACGCAAGGCAGGCGAGATGATTGCCGACAAGTCGGGCGAGGCGATTGCAGATGTACAGCCTATGACCGCCGATGAACTCCGCGAGGCGGTTGCACCGAAGTCGGAGGTCAAAGGTCAGAGTGATAATGTTGCAAGCAAGAAGTCAAAGCCGAAGAAAGCACCTATCAACCGCGTCAGCCTTGAAGATGTTGCAAAGGACTTGCAGACAAAGGGTGAGGCGAAGTTGAGCGACCATGCCGAACCTCTCACACCCAAAGACAAACCTGCTGACGCACCGAAAGAGGCACAGCACGAGATTAGCGATGATGAGATGCAGTCGTTGGCTAATGAGCTGCGAGACCTCCTCGGCATCGGTGAGGATGAGGGAGACAGCACTCTCAAATTCCGCGATCCGGGCGAACTCACACCGCAGGAGCGTCAGCGCATCCAGTCGGCAGGTATCCGTTTGGCAATGGGTCTCGTGGAGCGTGGCACAACGTCATTCCCTGACTATGCTACCAAGATGGTAGGATTGTTGGGCGATAAGATACGTCCGTGGCTCAAATCGTTCTATGAGGGCGCACGCTGGACACCCGGCTATGAGAATTATGCCTTTACTCCGTCAGAGGAGGTTGCACGCTTCGATGTGCAGAACTTTGACAAGAAGCAGGCAGACCCAATCGCGCAGGCGGCTATGATTGTGGAGGAGCGCAAAGCCTCCACCGCATCAGAGCAGGCGCAGAAAGAATTAACCGAAATCCGTAACAATAACCGTAAGAAACAGGATGAACAAACAGCAGCAGATACAGCAGCTCTTGCAGAAAAAGCAGAGACTGTTGCAAGCGAAGCGGAAAGTCTCGCAGAAACTTCAGAAGATACAGCAGCCCTCAACCGAGCAGGAGAAGAAATAGACAACACGCTCGATGAGATAAACGACCAACTGGCCCTGCTCGGCTACTATGAAGCCGAAGCAGATGACGCGAAATTCCACGAGAGTTACGGCTATATGCTCACAGCCGAGAAGAAAGCCGTGGCAGACGCAACGAAACTCGCCAAACAGTTGGTTAATGACCTCGGTCTGGACATCAAGGTTACGAGCGCGACAACTCCCCTCGGACGTAAGAGTGTCAAGAAAGAAACTGCGGTGAGAGCAAATCTCGCTCCCGCCGGAGGTGATGTGACTATTGCATTACCTTTGCAGGACGGACGCGAACTGCACATCTACATTGGACTTGACCCTGTGCATAGTCGCGGAGGTGACGCTTACAAGAACGGCTATGGCTATGGGGATAACCTTGAAGTGCGTAGTATCATGTATCGAGTGGAAGCACCCGAAATTAAAGGTGCTGACCGATATGGCAATAATCAATGGATACAACCCGATTGCACCTACTCTGATTTCCTTAACGCTGTAAAGTATGAGGCGCGAAACTATCTGCCCAAAGCGGAGGAAGCCGAGCCTTACGATGCCGGAGGTTATTGGGACCGTCACGAAATCACCGAGACCGAGAAGAACGGCTTTAAGGTTGGCGAAAAGGTTTGGTACACCCGAAATGACGGCAAGGGCAAGCGTGAACTGGCTACCATCGTTGACTTCGGTGGAGGTTCAGATGTAACTCTTGACACTGGCATGGCACCGGTTATGTATGAGGCTTGCGAGTGGAGTCAGATTGAGAAGCAAGAACCGACAACACCCGGAGACAAACCTGCGGTCACTCCCAAAGAGGACATCTTTGAGGAAGCTGCGCGAGTGGCAAAGGAGGCGCAGGAGAAGAAGAAGCCGAAAGCACCTGCGAAGAAGAAAGCGGAAGTTAAACCCGAACAGCCGATCGGAGACCTGTTCTCTGACTTATGGTCAGAGCGGCAAGCCGATGACGGCGGTGTATCAGATAAAGGCATAAGCGATGAAAAGAAAACTGACGTACAACCTCGCCCCGGCACTACCGAGCGAGCAGGAGGACACGAACCTCAACCGAATGAACCGTTGGGAGAGAGCCAGCGGAATGAAGTTAAGCGAACTGACCGAGGAGGAATGGGTGGACGTGATAGCGGCCATACTGTCTCTGACGGAAAGGGAGGCACAGGAGTATCTGAACAGCCTGCGAAATCAGCCGTAACTACCGGTAAGACATCCCCCAACAGTGAGAGATTGCCGGAGAGCGAGCGCAAGAATGTGCGCAACAATCATGCGGAGCGCGGTGTGGACTATGCCCCCAAAGGTGAGGACGCACGCATCAAGGCTAACATTGAGGCTATTGAACTTGCCAAGCGTCTGCTTGATACAGGTGAGACCGCCACGCCAGAACAAATGGAGGTACTGCGCAAATTCAGCGGTTGGGGTGGTCTCGGTAAGGCTTTCAATGATAATGGCTATAACCCAACTGTCACCCACCTGCGTGAGTTGTTAGGCGAGCAGGGTTATCAGCAGGCAGTGGACAGCCGCCGGTCTGCCTACTATACGCCTGCGAACGTTATTGACGCGATGTGGGATGTAGTAAGAGCGTTAGGATTCAAGGGTGGTAACATTCTTGAAGGCTCGGCAGGTATCGGAAATATCCTCGGACTCATGCCGCAGGAAATCAGCGACCGCAGTAACATCCATGCTGTGGAGATTGACGGCACGACCGGCGGTATCCTTTCGTTGCTGTACCCCGATGCAAAGGTGGAGATACAAGGCTTTGAGAAAACGAAAGTCCTAAATAACAGTGTTGACCTCGCCATTACCAATGTTCCGTTCATTACGGACGCTAAAGTATTTGATGAAACAGGAGATAAAGACCTCTCAAAGAAATTCCGTCATATCCATGATTTCTGCATCGCCAAGAATATCCGCAAACTCCGTGAAGGTGGTATCGGCATCTTCATATCATCAAGCGGTACAATGGATAACTCCAAGGAGTTGCGCCGTTGGATAATCAACGAGGGCAATGCCGATGTGATAGGAGCTTTCCGTATGCACAACAAGACATTCGGAGGGACCGGAGCCACCTCGGACATTATCGTTGTGCGCAAGCGTGTGAACGGCAAGCCGTCAGCCAACGCCATAGATGTTACCGATGTAACGGCGGTGCGCGTGGCAGACTACGACACCGGGGACACTCGCAAGGTCAAGGGTCAGGAAGTGCCTATCATCAAGCCGTACAGCATGACCTACAACAAGTATTTTGCGGAACACCCGGAGAATATGGCAGGCGAGATGATGTTCAACTTTGAGCGCGGTGAGACATGGCAGCCGACAACTCGCGCCCTCTTCCCCTCGGCAGACAAGCCGCAGGAGAAGATGTTGAGCGAATGGGCCAGTCGATTTGCGGAAATGGAGGAGGATATGTCCTCACTCCGTTCGGACAACGATGTTGAGGAAGCCGTGACGCGCATCAATGAGAAACTCGGCGATGGTGTCAAGGAGGGAAGCATGGTGCTTAACTCAGAGGGAGAACTCTGCATGGCCCGTATGGGTGAGGCTGTGCCTCTCGGACTGAATAAAAACAAGGTCAAGGGTCACACAAAAGCAGAGTGTTTCAACGCATACAGCGCGATCAAGAAAGCGTTGTCGGACGTACTGGAATATCAGTCAACCAATGAAGATGACGCAGGACTGGAGCCGCTGTTGAAAGAACTAAACCGCGCCTTTGACACATTCACGCGCACCTACGGCAACCTCCACAAGAATACTGCAATCTCTTTCCTCCGTAACGATGTGGACTTCTCAAGCATCATGGCACTTGAGACCTATTCGGAGAAAGGAGACAAGAAAGGCAACAAGGTTGTCAAGGTAGGCAAGACCGACATTTTCAGCCGCCGTGTGATTGAGAAAGAGAAAGAGCCACAGCCTACGACCGTCAAGGACGGCATACTTGCAAGCCTCTATAAGAGTGGCAGTATAGATGTGGACTACATCAGCGAGGCACTCGGCAAGAGCAAGGAGCAGGTGAAGCAGGAAATCGTGGAAAGCGGACTCGGCTTCGAGAACCCCTCAACCGGGGCAATGGAGGTGTCGTATCAGTATCTTTCGGGCAACGTCCGTGAGAAGCTGCACATCGCGCAGGAGAACAACGAGGACGGCAGATATAACCCGAATATCACCGCTCTTGAAAAGGTTATGCCCATGACGATACCTGCGCACCTCATCGAGTTCTCGCTCGGCTCTTCATGGATAGAACCTAAACTCTATGAGGACTTCGTGGAGGAAAAGACAGGTATCCGTGTGAAACTGACAAATGCAGGCGGTACATGGTTTATGAAAACTCCGTGGAGTACCTTCAATGAAAAGAACCGCGCCATGTCGGTAACGAGCAAGATGTGTGACAAGACTATCATGGGGCATGAACTGATTGAAGCTGCCATAACCAACAAGCAGATCACCGTCAGCAAGACCACAAAGAAATGGGATGGCACATCAGAGACCATAACCGACAAGGCCGCCACCGCAGAGTGCAGTACCAAGATTGATGAAATCCGCGCAGAGTTCAAAGACTGGGCGCGTGAACGTATGCAGGCAGACCCGGATATGTCGGCGCGTATCGAGCATACCTACAACGAGCAGTTAAACAACTATGTGCCTATGTCAATTCCCGATGAGTTTGTTCCCAAGCATTTCGGCGGTCAAGTGACAGAGTTGCACGGCAGACCCTTTGCATTGCGTCCTCATCAAGGCCGAGCGGTAGTCAGAGGCACGACCGAGCCGATACTGCTTGCTCACGAGGTCGGGACCGGCAAGACCTACACCCTTATCACCACGGCAATGGAAATGCGCCGTCTCGGCACAGCACGCAAGCCTATGATAGTTGTGCAGAACGCAACAGTCGGTCAGTTTGTGGAGAGCGCAAAGGAGATTTATCCCAATGCAAAGGTGCTGACTATTGAGGAAGCAGACCGCACAGCCGAGGGCCGCAAGAATTTCTACGCGAAAATCAAGTACAACGACTGGGATATGATTGTCGTTCCTCAGTCGGTATTTGAGCGCATACCCGACAGCGAGGAGCGCGAACTGGCATACATTCAAGATGTCATTGAGGAAAAATTGAAAGTTCTTGATGCCATGCGTGAAGCCGATGATAACGGCAGAAGCATGATTGTGCGCCAGGCCGAAAAGGAGATTGAGGAACAGCGCGACCGCCTTGCCGAACTGACCGAAGCGATACAGGGCAAGAAGAAAAAGCGCGATGAGAAGAGAGAGGCAACCACACGTCAGAACGCCGAAGTGCGAGCAATGGAGATGCTTGACCGCGAGGTGGATGATGTGGAAAACTTCGATGATATGGGCATTGACGCTCTTCTCATAGATGAGGCTCATGAATACAAACACCTCGGTTTCTCCACTGCCATGCAGAGAGGAGTGAAAGGTGTTGACCCCTCGTACAGCAAGAAGTCGCAGGGCGTATATCTGAAAACGCAGGCAGTCATGGAGCGCAACCACGGGCGCAATGTTGTGTTTGCGACAGGTACGCCTATCTCCAACACAGCCGCTGAAATCTGGACGTTCATGCGCTACCTCATGCCTGCCGACACGATGAAAGAGTACGGCATATATTACTTTGATGATTTTGTCCGCAACTTCGGCAACCTCGCACAGATGGTTGAGTTCAAGACCAACGGCAAGTTTGCCGAGGTGAGCCGCTTTGCCGGGTATGTAAACCTACCCGAACTCGTGCGCATTTGGAGCGGTGTAGCCGATACCGTTCTGACACGCGAGGCAGGCGGTGTGAGCGATAAAATCCCCGAAATGGAGGGAGGAAAGCCGACTGACATTTACCTGCCTCAGACCCGCGCCCTGCGCAGTGTGATGAAGTATGTAAAGGCAGAACTGGACCGTTACGACAAAATGGAGGGTAAGGAGAAAAAAGAGAACTCTCACATCCCCCTCACCATGTACGGCATAGCCAAAGCGGCCGCCGTAGATGCACGACTTGTCGTTGACAACGCCGAGGATGACCCCAACAGCAAGACCAACGCAACCGTGCGCGAGACACTGCGTTCCCTCAAGGATAGTGCGAAGTATAAAGGCACCGTTGCAATCTTCTCCGACAACTACCAAAACAAGAGAAGCGGTTTCAACCTCTACGAGGAGATCAGAAACAAACTCATTGCCGAGGGCGTGCCTGCCGAGCAGATTGTGATTATCAAATCGGGCATGACAATAAAGAAGAAGTTAGACATCTTCGAGAAAGTCAATGCCGGAGAAATCCGTGTGATACTCGGCTCAACATTCACACTCGGTACCGGCGTGAATATTCAGGAGCGTCTGCACACGCTTATCCATGTGGACGCGCCCAACCGTCCTATGGACTATACCCAGCGCAACGGACGTGCCCTGCGACAGGGCAACCTGCATAAGGATATGGGTATCCCGGTGCGCATAATCCGTTTCGGCGTTGAGGATAGTCTTGACGTTACCGCATATCAGCGACTGAAAACCAAAGGCGCAATCGCGGATTCCATTATGAACGGCTCAAAGATGATGCAGAATTCAATGGAGAACCGAGTACTTGAAGAGGAAGAGGACTCTTTCGGTGATATGACCGCTCAGTTGTCGGGCAGTGAGTATGCCATACTGAAGAACCAAGCCGAGCGCGAGGTTCGCAATCTTACCGCCAAGCAGAAAGGTCATGAGATAGACCAAATCTACATCCACAACCAATTGCCAAAGGTGGAGGGTCTCATCAAGGGCGCGGAACGCCGTATTGAGATTGAGACCAAGAACCTTGAAATCATCGGCAAACATTGGCCCGACGGCACGATCAAGAAGATAACCATCGGCAAACTCACATTTGACAGCGTGGGAGCAATGGGCGATTTCTTCAAAGAGCAGAACGCCAAGATGAATGAAGCCGCCGATCAAATTCAAGAGGGTGCAGATAATTGGATAAGCAAACTCACCATTGACGTTGACGGTTTGCCTTTTGAGGTGACTACCAACGTATCGCGTATTGTGGATAACAACGGACAGGGTCAAATATCCTTTGAGCCGAAGAGAGAAGTTACATACTCGTGTGAGGCACTCGGCATCAAGGACCGGGCCGTAAAAGGCAATCGCATCAAGAATATCATGGAGGAAATCGCGGAGAGGATTGTGACCGGCGCGGACAGCCAAGAACTTCTCTCACGCGGCCAGAAGCAACTCGCGCGATACTCCGATGACTACCGCCAACTCAAGGAGCGCAACGGCAGGGAGTTCCCCCATAAACAGCAACTCGCCGAGGCTAAGGCGCGTCTCGCTCAATATGAGGAAGCGATGAGAAAAGAACTGGAGGAAAAGGAGAAGAAGTATGCCGAAATGGATAAATCCGTTGATGCAGCTTCCGACATTACGTTAGATGATGACGGAGAGGACACTCCCACCAATGGAGACGGCAACAAGTATCGTCTCGTTGAAGAGGGACCGGTGCTTGACTTCCTCAACAATCAGCCGCTGAAGAAAGGCTTCCGCTATTCGCAGTGGGCGAACATGGGTGTGTTGCCTCCCATGACGGCCAAGCAGAATGGTGAGTGGCGCGCTCCGATGATATTCAGCCGTTGGGAGCAGAGCGAAGAGGGCATGATGAACGCCAACGGCAAGGCCGACCTTGTGCAGGGTAACGGACGCACGACCGGCGGTGTTGCCTACAATCCCTATTTCCATATCCGCACCTCACCGCTCAACGATCAGTTCACAGCCGCCTACGACCGCCCCGAACTTCTTGTCGTGGAGGGTTACTATCCCGAAAGCGAAGAGACCAGCGGCTACCATGCCGAAGGCGCAAAAGACAGTGTAGGTCTTATGGACTGGCACAGCGGAAGCGTTAACGGCCAGTTGAGCGAGGATACAAAGGTTCAGACCATGCTGTCGCGCTACTTCAAGCCGAGCAGGATTGTTCCGTGGAGCGAGGTTGCAGACCTCATCATGGAGCGTGTGGGTGACCAAAAGGTTGCATTCCCGATTAACGCCGTACCTCCCATGCTCCGCGCAGAACTCGCCAAACGTGGCGCGAAGTTCAGCGGTATCAGCGGCAGTGTAGCCGAGGGAGACGTTACTATGCTTGAAGATTTGCGCGATCGTGTAAATGCAGGCGAATGGGATGCAGGACTGGAGAGAGCGCGTGAATACATGGACGCTTACGAGTCATCGCCCGAAGCAAAGGAGGCACGAGTGGAAAGCCTATCTAATGACCTACACACGCATATCCGAGTAATCCGCAACCAGTCGGAGGTTAACAACCTCTCCACTCGCAGGGAAAGACGTGCCAAAGGTTGGTGGAGTTCGGATGATAATGGCGTTGTTGTCGTTCTGCCTAACAACGTGAATGTGGCTGACGTGGATAACACGGTGGTGCATGAGGTTGTCGGGCATAAGGGCCTGCGTGCGCTTATCGGCGAAGATCGGTTTGATGAGTTCCTCGGAGAGGTTTATGCTCATGCCTCTAATCCCATTCGCAAGGTCATTGACAAAATGACTGATGAGATGGTATCAGCCGAAGCCGACCGCCTGCGTGTGCGCAAGAGCATGGCTCATGAGCGTGCCGGAGAAGATGTGAACTCACACTACTATACCGACATGGCAGAGGCACGTGTAGAAGCCGAGAAGAAGCGCGGGCAATTCCGCAATGAAGCCACGGAGGAATATATGTCAGACCTCGGCGGCCGCATCGGAAGCGAGGGGTTTGAGAAGATGAACCGTGATGAACTGACGCTTTGGGGAAAAATCAAGGCAAAGGTTCAGCAGTTCCTTGACAAATTCCTGCAAGGTCTGAAAATCGCCAAGAGCATACGCCTCAACGACAAAGACCTCTCATACATTCTCTACAAGTCATGGAAGAACCTGCGCAAGAAAGGTGTCTTTGCAGATGCAGAGGACGCAGTGAGACGCAGGCAGTCCGGCTACGATGCAGACGAGGTTACACGTTTCCGCGACCCCGGCCTGGGATTGGAGGAGACCATAACCAAGATGAAAGCCGAAGCGATGCAAGCAAACGCAGGGAATTTGCAGGCGAAGCGAGACGCTATGAAAGCGATCGGCGGCAACCTCAACTACCTGCGCCAAGCAATGGCACGTCAGAGGGAGTATGATATTACGACCGTGAAGAGTGTCAGCGACCTTGCGCGTGTACTCATGGAGGCAGGTCTGCTCGATGATTTGAGCCAGTATGAGACCAAGCGCATACTCGGAGCAATCAACAATGTTGTCGGACGGCAGGATGTTAGCCAGTATGTTCAGAAAGTCATGGACATAATGGTGGATAATCAGTTGCGAATGGGAGCAAACACGCTGGGCAGGCTATTGAGTATCCGTGGCAGTCGTGTTGATGCACGCGGTATTGAGGTACAGGGCGAACTTGACCCGGACGGACAGCGCATTGCGCAGGTGGTAAGGAAGTCAACTTCCCTACCAAAAGATGATATTGACAACCGCATCGCTGACGCAATTAACCGCATGAGCAGTACCGACACTACCATTGCCGATGAAGCGACAATCGAATATGCAGGTCTGCAAATCGCACGCCAGTATGTGGAGGACATCACCGAGAGCAAAGCCGAGGAAAAGGCATTGCGCGACTCCATCAAGCAGGCTAAAGAAGATAAGGACGCCGGGCAGATGACCGAAGCGGCTTATAAGCAGTATGTGGAGGCTACGAATGACGCAATCCGACAGAACAAGATAGACCGCGCCGAGGCGTTCCACTCGCTTGTAGAGCAGGTTGGCGATGTGTTGAGCGGTAGTATCGAACGTGCCAAAGCGTGGCGTGAAGCCGAGAAACAGCGCGTTGAGGAAATCCACCACAATGCCAACTCCGACATGGAGGGCAGACCGACCGATGAACACCACAAGGATGACCGCACGCAGAAGATTGTGAACAATAGTTTCGCACGCTTCCTGCTTGCACCTCTCGCCACTTTTGACCAAATGCTGAGGATGTTCGGCAAGAAGAACAGTTGCGGAGAGGGTTATCTATGGAACCGTTATATGCGCGGTTGGGTGGAAGCCTCCGAGAAAGAGTACACAGGTTATCAGAAAGCCTTGAAAGTGCTTGATGAGAAAGTGAGTGAAGTGTTCGGCAAGGATATGACGTGGGGTGACCTCTTCGCCATAGACCGCAAACTCCCGAAAGCGAGTGTAAGTTTTTGGGATGGAGGCGAGATGAAAGACCACGAACTGACGCAGGGCAATCTGCTGTATATCTACATGGCCGACAAGATGAGTGACGGACGGATGAAACTGCGCCGTATGGGTATCACGGAAGATGATGTTGAAAACATCAAGAACTTCCTTGACCCACGTTTCATTCAACTTGCAGACTGGATGCAGGAAGAGTTCCTCGTTGACAAGCGCAACGAGTACAACGAGGTACACAAGCGTATGTTCGGTGCATCAATGGCCGCTATTGAGAACTACTTCCCCTTGAAGATACTCGCCAACGCAAGACTGGAGAATGTAGATGTGGCAGACGATACGACCGACACCGCATTGCCTGCGACCTCAACAGGAAGTATCATCAAGCGCAGACGCAATAATCTCGCGCTTGACGTTACCGGTGCCAACGCATTCTCCGTAATCCTCGACCACCTTCAGCAAATGGAGCGTTGGGCGGCTTTCGCAGAGTTCAACCGCGACCTCAACACCCTGCTTTCATACAAGCGTTTCCGCAACCAAGTGATGAACATGAGTAGTGCCTACGGCGCAGGCAAGACGTTGTGGAATAATTTCCGCAACGTGTGCAGTATGGCCGCAGGCGCATATCGTCCACCGATTGCAGCTCTTGACAAGTCGGCAGTGAATATCGCCAAAGGTGTGACGGCTGCAAAGGTAAGTTTCCGCATCTTCACGGCATTAAAGCAGTTCCTTTCAATGCCTGCCTACTTATCGGACAGCAATCCCGTTTACCTCGCGGCGAATATTGCAACGCCGTGGCGAGCATGGAAGTGGACAATGCAGAACCTGCCCTTGTTTGAGAAGCGATGGAAGAGCCGTATGGCAGGAGACCCGCGCCTGCTGAAAACCGATATGGACTGGAAGATGTGGCGCAGCCGCGTTGTAGAGTTAGCCTCTCGCGTAGGTATGTCTCCGAACGCCTTTGTGGACGCACTGACAGTTGCGATCGGCGCACACTCCATGTATCAGACCAAACTCGCCAAGTACAAGCGACAAGGTTATGACCCGGATGTGGCAGAGCAGAGAGCGAAGCAGGACGCAACAATTCTCTTCAATCAGACTCAGCAGTCAAGCGAGGGCGCGTTCCTTTCAACTATGCAGGTTGACCGTTCATGGTTGAGCGTACTCTTCACGGTGTTCCGCAACTCCTCCATGTCGTACAGCCGACAACTCTACGATGCAATGCGCAATCTCCAGCATCGTGGCATCAAAGGATACAAAGACCTTTCGCAGGAATTTATGGCGAAGCAGATGAAGCGTGACGGCATAGACCCCGACCAAGCCGACCGCAACGCCAAGCAGGAATACCGCCGTGGCATAGTGCGCGACCTTGTGCGCGTGGCTGTTTTCGGATATGGATTGCAGTTGCTGTGGAACTTAGGCGCATATCTTCCTTATCTCATCCTCGGAGACAATGAGGATGAGAAAGACAAGATGATGAACGATGTGTTCAATCACACCATGTTCGGAAGCATAGAGGGTCTGACCGGCGGTGATGTGATGAGTGCCGCCGGGAATATGTGGGTATCGGGCGAGGGTAACCCTGCCTATCTCACAAAGGATATGCCGTTGGCAAGCGATGTCCTCTCTATCCTAAAGAATATGGATAAAGACCAAGTAGTCGCCATGAACGATGTCATCAACCTATGCGTGCAGTCGGGCCTCGGTGTCAATCCGCAGTCTCTGACCGATGCAGTAACCGCAGTCATGGACTTCTGCGGAGATGATGCAGAGACCTCACGCGAGTGCGCGTTGCTGATAGCACGAGTGCTGAATTGTCCGCAGAGTCAGATTGACAAGATCTATTTTGATGAACTTGACGCTTCGGCCAGGGATGCAAGCAAGATGACCCCCTCGGAGATTGCGGAGCGATATGCCCGATACAAGGTGAGACGCGGCGCGCCGCTGACCGGTTGGGCGTATGGCAACGAACAGCGCGAGAAACTAATGGAGAAGTACCGCACGCGGAGCAATACCCTCGCAAAGGAACGCCTTGCCACCGCGACCGACAAGGCGGTCAGTCCGAACATGGCAGAAATCCTCGGAGAGTATGAGCAGACCAAAGAGCGTGTCAGCGAAATCAAGAAAGTCAAGAGCCACGATGAGGACCGGTATTATGACTTGCTTGATGAACTGGAAGCGACCCCCGAATATGACCGCTACGAAATCATCAAGGACTACAAGCGCGATGTGGACGCACTGACAAAGGAATGGCTGAAAGCCAAGACCCCTGCCGAGAGAGACTCTTGCGCGCAGGCAATCATCGCCCTCAAACGAGAAATGATGAACGACTTGAAGCAGGCACAATAGTTAAACGATTGGGGAGTGTGTAAAGCAGTAACTTTGCGCACTCCCCAACACTAAACTAAACAGCAATGGCAAAAAAATTACATAAGGCAAGGCGAGTGATGCCGCGCTCCGAACTTGACAGCGTAGCATACGCCAAGAGTACGAACGGACGCGCACGGGCCTTTGACGTATTGTTTGAGGCACAGCAATACTGGCAGGCTATGGAGACGTTTCGCCAAGACCGCGAGCGCAACAAGAAATACACCTACGGCAAGCAGTGGGATGATTATATCTGCGTTGATGGTAAGCAGGTAAAGGAGGAGGACTACATCAAGAGTCAGGGTAATGTGGCGTTGAAAAACAACCTTATCCGGCGCATGGTGCAGGCAGTCCTCGGTGTGTATCGCAGTCAAGCCAAAGAGCCGACCTGCACGGCCCGCGACCGCGATGAGCAGAAGTATGGCGAGACCATGTCCACGGTGCTTCAATGCAATATGCAGCTCAACCGCATGACCGAGATTAACGCGCGGTGCATGGAGGAGTTTCTTATCTCCGGCTTCGTGGTACAACGCAAATGGTTCGGTTGGCGAGAGAACAAACTGGATTGTTGGACGGACTATGTTCAGCCAAACAATTTTTTCATTGACAACAATATGCGCGATTTCCGAGGTTGGGATGTCTCATGTCTCGGAGAGGTGCATGACATATCGTTCGGAGAACTCTGTGAGCGTTTTGCCAAAAGTCCGGCTGATGTCAAGAGGTTTGGGGAGATATACCATGACGCGAAAGAACCCTCTAAACTCGGAGCGACCTATGACTATTTCGGCTATCCGTTGCAGGGATATTATGACTTCCTTGTGCCGAGAGACGCAACTCGATGCAGGGTGATAGAAGTATGGCGCAAGGAGAGCAAGCCTCGCTACCGCTGTCACGATGTGAACAACGGCGATGTGTTCAAGATTGACCCCGAAGATTTTGAAGAATTTGTCGGCAGTGTGAACCGCGAGCGAGTGCGCGAGGCGCAGGAACTGGGCATGGATATGGAGGATGTTCCCCTTATTCAGTATGAGTGGTTCATGGATAGTTACTGGTATTATTACTATCTGACCCCATTCGGGGATATACTGGATGAGGGAGAGACCCCCTACGAGCATAAGAGCCACCCCTACGTGTTCAAGGCGTATCCGTTCATTGACGGCGAGATACATTCATTCGTTAGCAACGTGATAGACCAACAGCGATATACCAACCGCCTCATCACGATGTATGACTGGATTATGCGAGCCAGCGCAAAGGGTGTGCTTCTCTTCCCGAAAGAGTGTCTGCCTGATGACATGACAATGGATGATGTTGCGGACGAGTGGGCGCAGTTCAACGGTGTGATAATGATTAAACAGCCAAAGACCGGCACCGCCCTCCCTCAGCAAATCGCCAACAACTGCACGCAGATAGGCATCACTGAATTGCTGAATATGCAGTTGAAATTCTTTGAGGATATATCGGGGGTGAACGGTGCATTGCAGGGCAAGCCGGGATACAGCGGAATGTCGGCAAGCCTCTACAATCAGCAGGCGCAGAACGCCACGACCTCATTGCTTGATATACTTGATACGTTCTCAATGTTTATCCGTGAGGGCGCGACAAAGGATGTCAAGAACATTCAGCAGTTCTACGACACACCGCGAGTATTCAACATCGCAGGCAGAAATTCCACCATTGTGGAGTATGATCCGAAGAAGATACGCGATGTGGAATTTGACCTCTCAATCGTAGAAAGCACTGCAACGCCTACATACCGCGCAATGTCGAATGATATTCTGATGAAATTGTTTGAGATGCACGCTATCAGCGTAGAGCAGTTGCTTGAACACGGCGAGTTCCCATTTGCCGATGAACTCCTGCAAAGCATCAAGAGCCAGCGCGAGCAACTGGAGCAGGGTCAAGTGCCGGACGGCATCTCCCCCGAACTTGCACAGCAGGCACAGCAGGGCGCGAACATGGAAGCCGTGCAACGCGCACAGCAGATGTTGCAGGCGGCATGACACCAATAACACGATTAGAAAACGGCCTCGGAGACGGGGCCTTTTCTTTTTGCCGTCCTGCCCTTGCGCTTGGGAATGATACGGGGCATATCCATTTCGTAGAAGCAGATGTGGAGACCGATTGCTCGTGTCATGAGGAGGTCATCATGGTGTCCGATGATTGCGCCGTAAGAGCCGTTTGGTTTACGTTCGTAGGTGAGGTATTCATCGAGACAGCGGCTGTCGCGCTCGGTATAGATATGGTCGCGGATAGCCTTGACAAGAGTAGAGATAATCATAGGCTTTGTGGCGATGTTGGTATGGAAGCCGTATTTGCGCGGAATGCCCTGCCTAATCTCATCTTCAGACTGGCGCCGGGCGTAGAGGTTGGGATAGATTGTTGAGATTTGGTTGAGGATATACTGCGACTGGTCTCCACCCTCAACCTGCCTTTCGCGGTCGTGGGTCTCCAATGTATTACTCTCAATGACAAGGAGCGAGTTATTATAATAAGCCGCCACCTGCGCAGCTTTCCACGCGAGGCGGTCAATATCGCAGTGTCCGTACCATTGAGCGACAACGGCAGGACGATCACCCTCAATCATATTCATGCGGTCAATAACGAGGATAACCGACCAGTCAGCCTTAGAGGAGCGACCGCCCACGTCCACGATAGTAAGGTAGCGGTCGGTTACCTCTACTTCATCATCATCTTCCGGCTTCGCCCAAATCCACAACTGCCCCTGCCTATCCTCCTTGAAGCGGAGATTTTCAAGAGCCTTTTCCCCCTCATCACCATCGGCATAGACATCCCCGACAAAGCGAGGAGGACGGCAGGCTTTCTGAAATTCCTCCACTTGGTACTTGTCAAAGACCATAGTTCCCGAATGAACGAACGCCTCCACATCGTCAGATGGAAACTCGGAAGCCATGACCGCGTGGCTGTTCTTACCGCTTCGCTCCTGCACATACCAATTGATTGCCTCCAACCTCGCACCTTTCTGCCATAGCCAATAAAGATAGCGTCCGCTTTCCTCACGAGTGGTAGCAACATTATCGTTGGCCCGGTTCTCGTAAAGCCAACGTGCAAATTCTCTTAGTTTGGTGGAGTTTTCAAAAGGGAGAGAGTATTGCTCAATCTGAAACCATGCTATGAATAGCGCATCAAACTGCGAGGGAGTATCGGGGTCAGAGGCCGCTTTGTATTCAGTGTGGAAGAAATTGCCGGTGCCGTTGGCAGTTGACTCCATTACGATCATGGTGAGCGGACGCAGGAGGATACCCGAACAGGCAGAGCGCACAATATCTTCGGGAGACTTGCCCTCAGTCTTTTTCCAAATGCCAACCTCGGAGAGATGCACAAGAGAGTAAGCACCGCCACGGCAACCATCGGGGCGTTCGGCAGTGCCGACCTTAATCTTACAGTTGCGTTGAGGCACGCGGGATGTTGAGCCAGACTTGCCGACACCAATCATCTTCGGCTCATTCTCTGAAAAAGTTTCTCCCATTTCGTGGAGCAACTCAACCGGGTAAGCCTTAATCATGGTGTCGAACATATCCTTGATTTCATCGGAGGCCGCACCTTGATGAGCGATGATAAGGGAATTGAGACCGAGGGCGTGAAAGAGCTGCAACCACATCATGTAAATCTGCGTAGTGGTGGAGCCGCCCCACTGACGCGCTTTGAGGAGTATAAGGCGAATGGGCAGACCGGCACGGCGTTTCTCTTCAAAGTGAGAAACGAGTATGCGCTGTGGGTAGCGAAGCCGGAACAGCACGTCAGCACCTGCGTCCTTATTGTGAATCCACACGAGCGAAGCCGCCCAAAAGGCGAAGTCGTGTCGGTAGCGCAGGCGAATGAATTTCTCAGAGACTTTGTGATAATCCACATCGTTAGGCTCAACGTGAAGCACATCGGCGAGGAAAGCGTCAATAGAACCTGCGGAGACAAGTTTACGCACAAAGGGGATATTCATCATATCCAGAGGCAACCACTGGACCGGCAACACGAAGTCGGAGACAGTCACGCGGACTCTCTCGCCGATAGAACCCTCGCCAGTGATATAGTCGCAAGGAGCGAACATAATCTCATTGCGGCGGTCGTTCTCCGTCAATATCCTGTTTATAGCGGTCGTGCTGTCTGTCATACCAACCATTCTTAATGCGGTAAATGAACTCTCCCACGGTCCGGGCAGTGAAATAGAATTTAGGGGCAGGCTGATGAACTATGATAGAAACCAGTTCAAAGACCGACTTGCCGGGTTGCTCCTCGCGGAGAGCGAGAAACCTGCGGAATATCTCCTCAAACATCTCACGCTTGTTGGGTCTCATACGCGAGAACGGTTTACCAATCAGCATACGCGAGACCTCGACGGCGGCTCTTTCCTCGGACACCCAAAAGCGTCTTGCAGGAGAGTCGGCAATCTTCTGAAAAATATCGGGCATAACAATGTAACTCGCTAATGCAAGCTGCTCACGATAGGCGCGCATGAGGTCATCGTTGCGCTGACGTGTGAAGTCCATTATTGAGCCAAAATGTTTAGCCATCTATTCCATTGCCCTTTTGGTGATTAGTTCTAACTGCAAAGTTACAAAATTCGCGTCACAAAACTTAAAAGTCGCAACACACACCAACGGCGTATCTTTGCGCAAAAGATAACCCCCAACCATAAGATATTCAAAATAATGGCTGAAAATAACGAAGTTAAGAGCAGACGCGACCAACACGTTGAACGCCTGCGCAAAAAATACCCCGACAAAAAGTTTGAGGACGATGAGGAAATCTACGGTCAGATTTCCGATGATTACGACCAATACGAGCAAGAGTTGGGGGATCTCAGAGGCAGGGAGCAATCCTTGTCGAATATGTTTGCGGCTGACCCGCGGAGTGCGCAGTTCCTCACGGATATGCACAACGGCAAAGACCCGGTGCTTGGACTGGTTCGGAATTTCGGTGTAGAAGTCAAGGACGTACTTGATGACCCCGAAATGCAGGACAAGATTGAGGAGGCCAACAAAGAATATATCGAGCGCATTGCAAAGAGCAAGAAACTGGATGAGGAGTATGAGGCCAACATGGACGCTACTCTTGAAACCCTGCGGACGTTCCAAGCCGAGCGAGGCATGAGCGATGAGCAGGTTGACAAGGTTGTTGACTTCCTGCTCACGATAGTCCGTGACGGCGTTATGGGCAAATTCAGCACTGAGACACTTGACATGGCCTGCAAGGCACTCAACTACGATGCGGACGTAGCGGCCGCCGGAGAAGAGGGTGAGGTTGCAGGACGCAACAGCAAGATAGTTGAGGGTCTGCGCAAGAGCAAGAAAGGTGACGGCATCGCACCACTCGGCGGCAAGAACGGCGAGGGGGCAGGCGCACCGAAGAAAGCGCAGTCAATGTTTGACCTCGCCAACGAAGCGATGTAGCATGGACGGAGTGGTTGTAAAATTTCCTCCGAGTTCTCGACTCACGCCCACGAGAGGGAGCGCAGGGTTGCAGACGCAAGTACCCGGCGCAATGGCATCAGTAAGCAATCTCGCAGGAGCGACCGGCGGTATCAAGCCGGGCAATCTTGCACAACGTGATATAAAATAATTTTTTAATCCGCAAAATTTTAAGACATGGACGGAGAAGTAGTAAACGTAGGTGGTACAAATCCCACCCCGACACCGGGATCGGCCGGTGTCCAGTCGCAAGTCCCCGGCACCGCCACCACCGTCAGCAGTGTTGCAGATGCAACTGGTGGCGTAGGCCCCGGCAACCTCGTGCAGAGTGACCTTGACCAGGAACTCTACAAGTTTAAATCGGATGACACTCCGCTTATGCAGCTCATGCTGAAAGCGAAGAAAGTCAAAGTCAACTCCCCCGAAGTTGACCACTACATGATCGATGAGCCGCGTTCAAGCATCATCACCACCACAGCGGTAGCGAAAGGCACGAGCCAGCAGTTTGTTCTGCCTGTACCTGCCAACGATGCAGCCATACCTCGCCCCTACGGCACACTGCTTGCCAAAGGTGTTGACGGCTACACAGAGGACGGTCAGACAGTCACGCCCGGCAAAGACCTCATGCTGTTTGTCGTAGGTCACGACCCTGCCACAGGCAACCCCATCGTCCGAGCAGTCAACGGTCCCAAGACAGCAAAGGCAGACGAGTATTGCACCACTCCTGCTATCCCTGCCGGAACGACCCTCATCATCCTTTCCAACGCCCTCTACGAGACGCAGAAAGAAGTTGACCCCGACCTCATTGTTCCGCAGCCCACCACCGTGTTCTTGCAGAAGCGCGGCATGAACCAGATAGTATCGGACTACTACGAAGCGCAGAAGAAGCGCATCCCGTTCGGCAAGGCTGTCATCGCGGAAGCCGCCATCACCAACTTCAAGGTACGTGGTAACCGCACGCTCTACGCCGGACGCAAGGCGAAATTCTCCGTGCAGACCCCGAAAGCAGGCGTGCAGACGGTGTATTGCTCCGAGGGTGTACGCTATCAGGTGAAGAAAGAACTTCAGCACGTCGGCAAGTGGACCGTAGAGGAAATCATCGCGCTTGCCAAGATGGTGTTCACCGGCGAGGATGTACCCAAGAGCGTAATCTGCCTTGCAGGTAAGAACTTCCTTGAGAACATCCAGTGCATTGACTACTCGAAGCACCCCGAAATTCAGATTACCTCCAAGACCAATCCCGTGGGTTGGGTTGTCACCAACTTCCACACTGTGTTCGGAGACCTTGAGTTCAAGCACGACCCGACCCTTGACCGCCTCAAATGGAGTAACTCCGCGTTCATCGTTGCGCCCGACCGCCTTGTCCACTACCAGTACAGCGCAGAACACACCTCACGCGACCGCATGGAGGGTGAAGAGGCAACCCGCGAGTCTATGCTCGTTTGGGATGCACTCGCGCTCAAAGGCTCATGCCATGTGTGGATCAACGGCGAAGCATCGACCGCCGACGGCAACCTCAACACCGAGGCTGTACACTACCACCTCTATGACGGCGCGGAAGCACCCAAGAACCCAGCAGACGGCTGTGTGTTCTATCTGCTTTCTGACTGCCCCGGCATAGCCACCAATGCTGTCAAGGGTACACTTTGGCAGGCTAAGACAACCGGTTCGGGCGATACCGCCAAGACCGAGTGGAGTGAGTATGCCGGTGACGTAATGGCAACCGACTAATCCCTTTCTTCAACCGAAATCAACCAATCAGAGGCGGACAGGTAGCAATGCCGTCCGCCTCTCTTAGTAAAACTCCAAACGACAATGAATAAGAAAAAAATCACTTACGGAGTATCCGGCATGATGGAGTACCAAGCCGTTGTCAAGGTGGGCAAGAAAAACGTAAGTATCAACTTCTCTGACGGCTCGATAAGTGCAATGGGTACTAATCCGGCCACCTTTACCACCTCCAATATCATTATTCAGAACGCTATTGAGGCGAGCAACGACTTCAAGCGCGGCCGCATCAGCATCGTGAGGTCAATAGACCTCGCCGAAGAGTTACCTATCTTCCGCAACGCCCCTGCGCCTGCGCCCATGCCTGCAAAGCAGACCATGAGCGATGAACCTACCAAGCAGGATGACGCCCCTGCTGAACAGGTAGAGACCGCCGAGGAGGTTGCCGAGCAGGTAGCGGAGCAGACCGAGGCCGAGACCGCCGAAGCCGCCGAAGCCGCCGAAGAGCCTGCGAACCTCACGCAGGTAGAGTTTTCATGCAACGATGACGCGAAGGACTACCTTGAGCAGACCTTCGGCCTCATCCGCAGCAAGCTGCGCAACCGCGAGGACATTGTGAACGCAGGTAAGCAGAACGGAGTAGAAATCCTCTTTGTGTAAACATCCGGCGATATGGTGTACAAAATCCTACATATAGCGCGAGACGTGCGTATCGCCATAGATGAAAACAAAACGAGCGAACAACTGATAGCCGATGAGGATATTGACACCCTATCGTTGAATGATATAATTCGCTCCAAGATAGTTGAGGCGGTGCGCCGTATCATCACGGAAGCACCCACGCATCTGCTTGACGGCGGTGTGCCATTCGGGGATGCCGTGTATTGGCGCAGCATGGGTTCGGGTTGGGTATTACTCCCCGAAGATTTCATGCGCCTCTTGATATTCAAGATGAGCGATTGGGAGCGGCCCGTGTATGAACCGATCACGGCGGCCGACCCGAAGTATCAACTTCAGTTCTCACGCTACAAGGGTCTGCGCGGAAATCCGCAGAAGCCAGTAGTGGCGATAGTGAGCCGAGCGGAGGGCCGTGCGCTTGAACTCTTCTCGTGTAAGGACACAACCGCGACCGTAGAGCAGGCTGTTTACTTTCCCCTGCCGAGGGTTGACCGAGACGGAGGCATTGACATCCCGGAGCGGTGTTACCAGTCGGTGGTGTATGAAGCGGCCTCGCTCGTGCTTGCGACCATAGGGCAAAGTGACCTATCCTCAATAATGTCAGAACTCAGCAAACAACTTTTAGTATGAGCCAAATTAAAACAACCGAATTAGAGGGTGACCTGTCTGTTGGCAGACACGTCACCGCAGGCGGTAATGTTTCAGTGCAGGGGAATACTACTGTCAAGAAAAATCTCAAAGTTGAGGGTTGGCTTGATGCAAAGAACATCAAAGGCCCCAATAAGGGAATATTTTTGACAGCGGTAAAACTGCGTGAAGCGTATCCGCTCCCCCATGACGGTTGGTGGGCATTGGTTGGCAATACCCTCCCTGCGGCCCTCTACATCGCTGACGGCGGTGCATGGGTATCCACCGGGAAGACCGCGGGCAATCCGACCATTGACAGCCAGCAGTACAATGAAGCGGTAGCAGCTCTTGATGCAGACCTCAAAGAGGTGGCCGCTGATGTTGCCGAAAACAAGCAGAGTATTTCACAAATCCGCACGCAGATTAACACAATCGGTGGCACGGCCAATACGCTCACAAGCGATGTGTCCGGCTTGAAAACCCGAATGACAACAGCGGAGACCAATATCTCGGCGATCAACAACAGTAAGGGTCAAGCAAACGGCATAGCCACATTGGACGCGAGCGGCAGAGTTCCGTCCTCGCAGTTGCCCGGCTACGTTGATGACGTGGTAGAGTTCAACGCAATGGTATCGGATGTAACCATTACGCCACAATCATCATCAAAGAAATCAACTGATGTCGGGTGCATGGTAGTGTATGACAGCGACCATAACACCTTTTTGCTTGCGGTCTCCAAAGTATCATTAACCGACAGCAACGCTGATGATTGGGGACTCGTGCTTCGCCCGACACGAACGCTTTTCACTCCTGCGCCCTCAATCGTAGGAGGAGATTTAGGTACACCAACAATCAGCATAGGCGATTACTGGCAGATTGAGGATAATGTCGCAATCCTTGATCATACCATGTTTACCTATTACAACAACTGGGGTGATGCAGATAAGTTCGGGACCGGCACTGCTAACGGCAGAGTACCCGAAGCAGGCAAGATTTATACTTCCACATCAGACAACAAGACGTATCGTTGGGGAGGTAGCAATCTTGTCATCATCGGCAATGACCTCTCGCTCGGTTACACCGCCAACTCAGCGTTCCCCGGCGATGAGGGTAAGGCAGCCGCCGACCTTGCAAAGCAAAACCGAAATTGGCTCAATACGTTAGAGCCGATGGTGCGCGGTGCATTGTATATCAACATCAATCAACTTGCCGACAGCGATGAGCCTTTCTATTCGCTACGTTCAGCCCTCAATGCCGTTCCTAATGAACTACGCGCCTATGGTGTTGTGGTGTCGTTTCTTCTCGCTGATGAAAAGCAGGGCGAAGAAAGCGGCAAGTGGGTTAGTTACCAGTGGCAGACGGACGTGTTCAAATCCAATTCCAACTGGCTTGACCTCGACCAGTGGAAACCATTCGGAGGAGGTGGAGCCGCAGTTGGCAACACATTCAACGTAACCGTAGAAATTCCCCTGCCCGAAGGCGAGTATTACACGGACATCATCGCAGAGACGCAGGTACATAACGTACTGCAAGCAGTGTTTGACGCAGACGTGGCTTCGCCCGGCTTGCAGATAACCTTTGCCATTGGTCCCGACTCGTGGAAAACATATCAGTATATCGGCCCGAATGTAACCGAGGCGCAGTTTGTCCACAAGCCAACCGAGAACTGGATAGACCTTGCCGGAATGTCGGCAGGCACTGAACCTGTTATCAACATCAACAAACTATGCGGAGACAAGGACTACACGCTCTCAACAGCGGTGCAGGCCCTGCTTGACTATGAAACATCAAGCGGTATCACGTACCGCAAGGAGGGTCTTGTCATCACCTACCGCAGAGATGCTGATACAAAGACGTGGGAGACCAAGCAGTATCAAGGCGCGGTAACCGACATGACCGCTACCAATGAAAAGCAGTGGAAAGACTTCGGAGGAGGCGGCACCGACATAGAGACCACCGACACCCCCGAAAAGGACAGCGACAAGGCTATCACGGCAGGCGGTGTGTATGAAGCGTTGCAGACTGAGCCGATTGTCAACTTTGACGATATGAGCGACAGCGAGAACTACATCTTTCAAGGCGTGAACAAACTCGGTAACGCCGTGGGAGACCCCATTTCGATACCCCGAAGCAACGGCGCAGGCACGACAGGAGGCAGCACGCTGAACATCTACCCGGAGTCGCAGGCTGTGTGGGGTGCTTTCGGCGGCCGCATCGCTCTGAATGTGGCAATCAAGAGTGTAAGTTTTGACGGAGATACTGAAATTCTCGGCACGATCAAGACTATCAGCATTCTTGACGCGCTGACAAATATGGTATTATGGAGCGAGGCTGTCAATGCTCCGTCCTCAACCAGTGCTACCAACTATTCATTTGAGTTTGACTTTACCGACTTCATCACAGCCGCATCGAGCAAAGACTTCATCATCGCGGCCACTGACGCAGACGGCAACAGGAAAACCCGAACAATCACCTGCACAGCGGTTGATGTGACCTGCACCTGCGTGCAGTCGCTCAGTTACTCCTCGGCAACCTCGCTTGAACCGGGAGGACGCGAGAAGAGCCTGCCCATGTATAAATTTGAAAACAACGTCAGCACCAAGAGCGGAATTTTGGTAACGACCGAAATTTTCTACAACGGGCAGTGGCGCGTCCTCGGAACGGCAACAGTCACCGACCAGTACAGCCATAACATCAGCATCAACCCCAACAACCTATTCGGCAACAATGAGAAACTGACGCACGGTGCATACCCCCTCCGCATACAAGGTAAAGATGTTGCTTCGGGAGTGACCGGCAACACCATCTATACAGCCGTGATGTGCATCGACCCTGCAAGTACGGTGCCAGTGGTAGCCATGCGCTACAATGACACCAACAACGGCAAGGTGCGTCTCTATGACAACCTTTCGGTGGATGTAGCGGCCTACACTCCGGGCAAGACATCAACAGCCGTTGAGGTGGTAATAGACAACGTGGTGGTAACTTCGGTGAACTGCGCGGTCAATCAGTCGTACAACGTCAGCAAGCAGGTGCAGGGATACACCTCCAACGGCTCGAAGTCTTTGCAGGTGTTCGCCCGAAGCGGAGCAGTCAAGACAACGACACTGACGCTGATTGTGGAAGGCTCTGCCATAGACGCGACAATCAAAGAGGGTGCGCTGTTTGCCTTTGACTTCTCCACGCGAAGCAACAACGAGACCGACCACAGCATCAAGGACGGAGACTACACGCTGAACCTGCAAGGGTGCAACTTCAACTCCAACGGCTTTGTGAACGTGTTGGGCGAGACTGCACTGCGCATCGCCGAGAATGTGAAAGCCGAGATACCTTATGCGCCGTTCGCCTCCTCATCGCTTGAAACAAGTGGAGCCGCTATCCAGTTTGCATTCTCAACCAAGAATATCAAAGACAAAAACGCCATGCTCTGCGAGTGCTATGACCCCTCGGCAGGTGTAGGCTTCTATGTCCGTGGTAATGAGATTGTGCTGACAGTGCTTAACGGCACGCCGAAACAACAGCGCGTAGGTTTCAAGTGCAACGAGAAGATAACCGTTGCTGTGGTAGTTGAGCCGGGGAGCAAGTATGTAACCTACAAGGCATCGGGCGCGACAACCGGCACCAACTATTCGTTTGTGAAACTCTATGTGAACGGCGAGGAGTGCGCGGCTATCGGTTATCAACCCGGCACGAGCGCATTGCGTCAGACCAAGACCATAAAGTTCAATTCAGAGAGCGGCGATTTCAACCTCAACTATTTCATGGCATATTCATCATACATGGAATGGTTGCAGGCGTTCCGCAACTACCTCTGCAAGTTGAGCGATGTGAAAGCGATGATTGCGGAGTATGACCGCGAGAACGTGCTTGACACGACAGGCAAGCCGTCCATGTCGCTTATGGCTGCAAAGGGTATGCCTTACTATGTCATCGTAGCCGACCAAACGACATTCAACAACTTTGACTACGCGCTGAACGGCGGCACCTCCACCTCCGACCAGTTTGCCTGCACGCTCTACTACTTCAATCCCCAGCACCCCGAATGCAACTTCAAGGCTGTAAACGTGCTGTGGCGCAGACAAGGCACGACCTCGGCACAGCGTCCTATCAAGAACGACCGCTTCAACTTCAACAAGAAGAACAAAACAACAGGCTTAAAAGCAACCGTGACCCTGCTTAACCCCGATGAGACAACCGAACTGGGGCGCAAGGCTATACTCGCGGCCAAGCACAACAAGGTATTCGTTCACGAGAAAGGACACTTTGTAGATGTAATCACGGTCAAGGTTGACTTCTCGGACAGCAGTAACGCAAACGACTGCGGTGTATGTGACATGATGAACGCCACGTTCCGCTCCCTCGGCGCATCGTATATGACCCCTGCGCAGAGGGCGTTCAACGGCACGCAGATCCTCGGAGGCGGCGATGTGCTGAACGGCATAGAAATGGATCACTCCACCAAGAACCACCCCGTGGCTTGCTTTCGCGCGACCACCGACACATTGCAGGACGCATGGTTTCACGCCAAAGGTAACTGGAAAGAGGATAAGGGAGAGCAGACGGCCCTCGGCTTCAAGGATACTCCCGGCTACAACCTCGGCTGTCTGAACTACGGAGATTTCGTTGAATACTTCGGCACGCAGTCGGAGACTCTCGCGCAGACCGAGGCACGTTTCAAGGCTGACGCAAACACTGACACGAGCAAAGTGTATCTCATCTCGCAGTATTGCGGACGTGACTATGCAATCTACCGCCACAAGAACGGCACGTGGACGCGCTCAACAGGCTCGATGAAGCAGGTGAACGGCAAATGGGTTGTGACCGGCGATGTGCTGAACCCCGTGAGCGGTTATGAACTCCTGCAATACGCAGGCATGGACTGGTGGCAGGGTGTGAGCAGCATCGCTGACATGATGGCCCCGACCACGTCCAAATCCTCATGGGTGAATAAACTCGGACTGGCTGCAACGACTTATCCTGCGTGGACGTACTATTTCGAGTGCATGATTGACGATGACCAACTCCAAGAGGATTTGGCACTCGGCAAGAAAGTGCCTTACGACCTCTTCAATATGCTCCGCTTCTTTGACTCCTGCGATTATTCAAAGGTGACAGGATGGCAGGATATATGGAAGAAGAACGCCTACCGCTATATGTCGTTGGAGAGCGCAATGGCATACACAGGCTTCACTGACTATCTCGCCGCCGTTGACCAACGAGCGAAGAATATGCAGCCTATGTTCTTTTTGGAGGACGGATGCGCGGTAGAGAACGGCGTTTACTCCGGCTACAAGAACATGGAGCCGACCCGAATGTACCTCAACAAGGTATATGACTGCGACACCTGCAACGGCGCGGATAATGACGGTGGCCGCGACATTGACGCGGAGGTTGACCCCAACAAGCCGACCAATGAAGCGACAGGCTACACCAACCCCTACATGGGTAGCGGCTCGGTGCTGTTCAACAATATTGACAAACAGCAGGAGTGCTGGAACAGCAACGACCTCGGCGTTACGACAATCTCACTGAAGAGCGTAATCAACCGCATGAGAAATCAGACAGCGGAGATTGACGGCAAGACAATGGTACCGTTCTCGCCCGATGGCGCGATGTACTTCTTTGTTGAGACCAAATTGCTCTTCTGGCCCAAAGTCATATCCTCGTATGACGGCGAGCGCAAGTATATAGACAACACCGGGATTGCGAACCTGCCGTACTTCTACGCACTGCACGGCCTGGGATTAACCTCACTGCCCCGATTTATCGAGCAGAGGTGGAGTATCCGCGACGGCTATTATCAGACCGGCGATTTCTTCACCAATCCGTTGAGCGGCCGTGTGTCGGCAATCTCCAATTCATCGAAGATTTACATCACGGCAGGCGTGACAGGCTACTACGGCATCGGCAACGATGCAAGCGGTCAGTTGTCGGAGATAGTCTTTCTTGAAGCCGGAGAGAGTCATGCCTTCACGACATTCGCGCATGACGCAGGCGCATTGCTCTACATCTATCAGCCGGGGCGCATGAGGAAGATTGACCTTTCGGAAATGTCTCTTGCGTTCCACTTTGACGATCTGAGCAAACTGGAACTTGCGGAAGAAATCATACTCGGAGGCGTGAAGCATACCGCCAACACCTCGCTCAACGGCTTCAATCCGTTAAGTAACGTGACACTCGGCAATATGCCGTTCCTGCGTGTGCTTGACGTGAGCAAGACCACCGCCACGAGCGTGGATGCAAAGGGGTGTCCTCGCGTTGAGAGCATCATTGCCAACGACACGTCACTGACAACGTGCGCCCTCGCGCAGACATCACCGATTGAGACACTGACCCTGCCCGGCACAATGACATCACTTGAACTCGTGAACCTGCCGAAACTGACATACCCCGGCGGTCTGACGTTTGCGAGCGTGGGCAACATCAGCCGTCTATGGGTTGAGGGTTGCAACTTCGTGGACGTTGAAACACTGGTAATGACAATCGCCGATGCAGGCGCAATCCAAGAGGTGCGCATCCCCGACATCAACATGACAGCGAGTGTGAGCGTGTTACGTCAGTTGCGAAGCACCGGGGCAATCGGTCTCGATGCAATCGGCTCCGCATACGAGGAGAGCAATAAGTGTTCGGGTATCACAGGACGCTGGATATTGTCGGAACTCATTGAGGATGCAGACGTGGAGGGCGAGGCAGGCATGAATACTCTTGCAGCTTACTTCCCCGAACTGGAACTCATCAACTCCCAGTTCTCAATGGTATGCTACACCGACACGGAGGATGACTGCGAGAACATCACCAACCTTGACAACAGGACCGGCTACCTGTTCAACAAACCATTCGTGGCGAGCGGACACTTCAAGCGACTGGAGGAGATGAGCAAGGCAGTGCGCGGCACCTACGTTGAGGGAGTGATGCACTGTGTGAAACTGAGCGATGACAACTACAACTTCCTCGCTGACGGCACAAGCATTGACCTCGCGGACAGCAGCGGTATGGGTTACGACATCTTCAAGTATATCCCAGGCCACTGGTATAAAGGTATAAACGATTTCAAGAACCAAACCAAGTATGGCTTGCGCTCAATCTGCACCGATATGCCGTTGGCAACGTATCAGAAAATCAACCGCGTCAAACTGACCGAAGCGTTAGTGCAGGCGAATGTGGCACTTGTGCTTGCTTCCAATCCCATAGGCAACACCCCGACATATTCCACCAACGCCAACATGAATGTGTATGAGATAGACGTAGAGGGGATGAAGCAGGTGCGCTGGCCCGGCATCAACTCCAATGAGTTGGGTTGTGTGTTCCTTGACGGAGATGACAAAATCATCAGCACATTCAAAATGGCTAACAGCACATCGCAGTTTGACTTCATGCCCGGCGAGGATTACATCTTCACTGACGTACCCTCCGGGGCGAAGAAGTTTGTTTTCACGGCGCAGACAGGTTGCGACAATCAAGAGGCTATCTCTGTGGATAGTTCGGCGATTGAAGCGATAGAACCCGACTGGGCGCGTCACGAGGAAGATTTGGTAGGCATCTATGCCGTGGGCATTGACGGACTCGGACGTGCGCGTTCGATCTCCGGCACAAAGGCGGCGGTCGGCGACGGCACTGCTTCAACTTCCCCCGACTGGACCTATGACAAGAACGGTCGTGTTACCAACATCACTCCGCCAACTGGTCTGCACCGCACTCGCCAGGACTTCATCAACCTATGCGAAATGCGCGGTGAGGGCTTCCACGCTATCTCTTATGAGCAGTCAAAAGACCTCGCCAACATCATAATGGAGTTAACTGGCACACGCGATATTCAGGCTATCTGCGGCCGAGGCTGTAGCGCAGGCTATACTTGCGGTAGTCAGACCTTGAACGGCAAGAACATCAATGCTTGGGGTAACCGAACCGTAACCGGCGTAACCTCTAATGTTGGTAACCTCATGTTCGGTATTCAGAATTTCGTAGCCTGCAACTACGAATGGATGGCCCACGTAGCGGTGAACGTGCTATCGTTCAAAGACTGGAAAGCGAAGAAATGCCCGACCGATGACTCCTCCTATCCGCTTGATATGCGTTGGCACATTTACAACGTGCATGAGGATACGGAGCGCGAGGTACAAGGCATCAACGCAACCAGGTATTGTATCGGACGTGTTCGCTTCGGTCGCTTCATGGATACGATAGCCGCCAAACTCACCAACGACAATTCAGCGTGGAATAAGAATTATTCAGATGTATTCTATTACACGCATGGCAAGTGCCGTGTGGTTGGTCGTGCGAGCAGCAATGCGAATGCGGTTGGCGGTCTCGTTTATGCGGGCGCGCACAACGTTTCTTCGTACTCGTACACGTACGGCGGCTCTCGGCTCGCCTTCAGTGGAAAGATTGTCTTTGACGATGAAGAAGCGGAGGCAGCATAACTATCATTCCCCGACCGCCCCAAGCGGTCGGGGTCACACCCAAAGAGATAATTAACGGAAGTTTAACGAAACACGTTCACCCGAAAGCGGTGACGAAAAAGGTAGAGTGTTCCCCGGTGCCGTGTGGTTGGTCGTGCGAACAACAATGCGAATGCGAATGGCGGTCTCGTTTATGCGAACGCGAACAACGTTTCTTCGAACTCGAACACGAACAACGGCTCTCGGCTCACATTAAGACGCAAAATAATTGCCCCTTTGGACATCATAATCGTATGACCCTGCGCCGCCCACGAGTTGGGCAAAGCAATCTGCGAGGAACACGAGCCTCGGCAACCCTCTCCGCAAGGAAGAAAGCCGGAACATCACTGAAGCGCCTGAAGGCTTTATGAAAGAGAACGACATCCCATATATGACCAATGTAGCAGACGGCACGCCTGCCAAGACTACATTCCCGATCTGCAATATCATTGATGAGATTGCGGACACGGTCAACATATCCGAAAGTTTTGACTACGTCATAAATCATCTGGAGTGCGCTGAACAAAGGGAACATATGAGGCCTAAAAAGGCTTGCTACTGCAAGGCGTTGCAGAAGCAATTAAGAACCGGGGATTTTGTGATAACCCCGGAGGACATAAGAGAAATGGAGGTGGAGGACGGTCCGAAGAAAAGGATTGTTCAGTGTCCGCTGGTGTATCATCGTGTTGGTTGCCATGCGGTAATGGTGCCGGTTGAGCGCAGGTTGTATCCCACGCTCATCACGAACACAGCCGCGAGCATCAAAGGGCGCGGTATGCACTGGTTGCATGACATTCTTGAAGAGGATTTGTCGGCATCGGCAGAGACGCTGTATTTCTATCAGTGTGACATCCGCGGCTACTACGACCATATCAGTCAAGATATTATGAAGAGCCAAATCAGAGAGTACATCAGCGACCCTCTTGCTCTGAAAATGCTTGACAACTTCATCACTCTAATGCCTCGCGGACTCTCCAAAGGACTGCGCTCGTCACAATGTCTCGCCAACCTGCATATGAACGTCATAGACCATAAGATGTGTGAGGTGGTGGATTGTCACGAAATCATTGCTCCACAGGGTAAGCCCGAAGAAGATAAGGTCGTAATCAAGGGCGTGGGCAATGTTGAGGTGAACGGCAAGGAGGTTCGCTATCACTATTACCGATACTGCGATGACATAGTCATACTCGGTACGGACAAGAAAGGATTGTGGAAGCTGCGCGACTATCTGACAACACTACTCGCAGAACTGGGATTGGAGATAAAACCGAGCGAGGCGGTGAGACCGCTGACCGAGGGGATAGACTATCTCGGCTATAACACCTTTGTTGATGACAGCAAGGGCGAGAGAGTTGTGTACTCGCGGATAAGGAAACGCACGAAGCAGAAATTCGCGCGCCGTCTCAATCGCGTAAAATCACGCAAGCGCAGGCAGTCGCTCATCGGTTCATTCTTCGGCATGGCCGCACACGCCGATTGCAGGCACTTGTTAAAGACGTTACTCACACCCCAAGAATACAAGAAACTAAAGCACAAGAGAAAAATGAAACAGTTCGGAAACTTCAAAGTCAAGAAACTCTCCTTTGACGGCAAAAAGAACTTCAAGGGCAAACGCATCAGCGGAAGAGAGTTAGACCACAAGGGTATCATCGTGTATGACTTTGAACGTGAAATGATACCCAAGCGAGAGAGAGAAGAGTATCAACGCCGTTGCGAGGCCGCATCGGCGCAGGGCGTGGACTTGTCGTTAGTACCGAAGCCAAAGAGCAAGTATCTAATCCAACTCATCCACAACGGCGAACTCTACAAGATGTGGACCGGAGACCAAGAGTTGTGGCAGATACTTGAAGAGATAGACGCTCAGAGAGGTTTGCCGTTCTTTGTGGGCATCACGGTGGACTACTCCAGGCAGTATCCGAAAACCAACTTTGTTGACGCATCAACAATCAACGTGACCCCTCCCACAGATGAAGAGGTCGCTTACATCTTCAGAACCCTAAATCTCAACATCAATCCCTACGTGTAATGGAAAAGGTATATGGAAGCCCTGTGCGGCAGGACGGGCTGTATAAGATAGGCCGCAACAAGTGGGAGTTAATCTATGGCTTCGGCAAAGACAACGAGGCAGACTCCACAGGGTGGAACTGGCGCAAGCGATACGCCCGGCGTCCGAGCCTTGAAGAAATCAAGGAGGAGATTGTGGGCGCAATCAAGGAGGAGAGCGCACACCGCCTGCGCTACGGCTTGCAGTGGAACGGCTTGCCAGTGGAATACACTGAGGAGCGGAAAAGCGACCTAACAGGCATCATTGTCGGGATGCAGGCAGGTTTCGTGCAGTTGCCTATCGAGATAAACCTCGGCTCATCGGAGGACGGCACTCCGTCAATCTACACGTTCAGCACCGCAGAGGAGATCGGAGAAGTGGCCGCGCTCATCGCAGCTCACAAGACCGCCGTGGCAAAAGCCGAGTGGAACGAAATCAACGAACTCAATTTAGAAATCTACACAACCGAAAAGTAACATCATCATGATTTTAGAACTAATCGCAGTCACGCTGTCGTGCATCATCATGTCGCTGTATCTGACAGCCTACATACTCAATCAAGGTGTGCCTTGCTCAATCAGCGACACCTATTACCGAACAGAGTGCAAATGGCTCTTCCCGGTCTGCACGGGAGTGTCGGGAGTGCTGGCACTCGTGCCACTGCTCAACATCACGCCCGAGAGATACCAGTTCGTGGCGTTCCTCATCGTGGCATCCATATTGTTTGTAGCGGCCGCCCCTGCGTTCAAAGAGGAACTGACAAAGCAGGTACACTACGGAGCCGCGCTGACGCTCGGATTGTCGGCTACGCTATGGCTGATACTGACAACAGGTGTGCCATACATAGCCATCGCAGGGGCAGTAATCGCCATACTTGACCGCAGGCACATTCTCTTTTGGGTTGAGGCAGGACTGCTCTATAACCTTTACGCCTCACTCATCTACATTCTTTGCTGACAGCAGGCACGGCGCAGGAGCAATCTTGCGCCGTGTGGGTAAGTGTCACAAAAGTTAAAGAGAGCGAGGCGCAGGCTATCGGTAACTTTGCGCCAAACCAAAGATATTTTTATAATGGACACAATCATTTCACTTGAAAAACTCTACCTGTTCCTCGGCATCTTCCTTGCCGTGTGCATACTGGTAATATCTGCCATTATGCTTGACTTATGGGACGGAGTACACACGGCGAAGAAAACCAATCAGCGCGTCCACTCGCATAAACTCCGCGTGACGATCGGGAAGATGAGCGAGTATTGGAGGTTCATAATGATTGGCTTTTTGGTGGACTGCCTCGGCATTTTCTTTTCGTTCTACATCCTGCCGTTTGTGGCTGTGCTTTTCGGGGCCGGTCTGATAGTGGTTGAAGCGAAGAGTATGTTTGAACACGCCAACCGCAGGAAGAGCCACATGACCGAACTGCCCAAAATCATCAATGACATTATCGCGGCCGCGGATAAGAAGGAAGCCAAACGGATACTTGACCTTATCTGCACCGACAACAACCCCTCAACAGCAAAGGACTAAGATATGACAACACTGAAATTAGGAAGCAAGGGCGCAGAGGTAAAAACCCTGCAAACGGCTCTGAACAAAGCCTGCCCCTACGGACTGACAGTTGACGGCGTGTTCGGGAAAAAGACCGAAGCGGCTGTCAAGGATTTTCAGAAACACAATGACTTGTCGGTGGACGGCATTGCAGGCGCAAAGACGTGGAGCAAACTCGGCTACGAGACAGCAGATGAAGTCACGCCCGGCGGCCGCACTATCAAGAAGATAATCCTGCATTGCTCCGCAACCCCGGAGGGTGAGGATTATTCCATTGACACCATAGACCACTCGCACAAGGCGCGGAACTTCTCATACTATATCGACCCCGACACGAAAGAGAAGCACTACATCGGCTATCACTACATCATCAAGCGTGACGGAACGATAGTGAGGTGCCGCCCGGAGAATGTGAGAGGTTGCCACACCAGTAACCACAACTACGACTCCATAGGCATTTGCTATATCGGCGGTTGCCCGGCGCGTTCGGTCAAGGACTGGAACAAGCAGGGAAAGGACACGCGCACCGAAGCGCAGAAAGCCTCTATCAACAAACTTGTGAGAGAACTGAAAGGGAAATACGGCAATCCCGAAGTTTACGGACACCGCGACTTCGCGGCGAAAGCCTGCCCCAGTTTTGACGCACGAACCGAATTTAAGAACTTCAAGTAATAATCCTCATGAAAGAAAATCTGAAACTCCTGCTTGTCGTGACAGCGGGCCTCATAGCAGGCGCGATGCTCCACAAATGCCAGTCACCCCCCGGCAATATCCCCGACTTTACGGAGTGTGTGACCGACACGTTAACCGTGTATGACACCATTCCCTATATCGCGCCGACACCGCAGTCGGAAATTGCGTTAGGCACGCGCACTTACACCCTGCCGAAGTATTACTTTATCGGCGTGGGGGCAGGTGGAGAACCGCGACAATGGAGCGCGCCGGACAGCCTTTGTGTTGACACTCTGATAACCTCAACCCATTACGGCACCGGCGCAGGAGGCGAACCACGATGTAGCAATGACAGTGCAATCGTGGAGCTGCCCATTATCCAACGCCACTATGCCGACAGCACATACGAGGCATGGGTGAGCGGCCCGATAGACCCACGGCTCGACAGCGTGAGAGTGTTTATCCCGACAACGCTCATCACGAAGCGCGAATGGAAACCTCCCAAGCGGTGGCACATTGGCCCGACAATAGGCTACGGCTATACTCCACAAGGCTTTCAGCCATATTTCGGGGTCAGCATAACGTATTCAATCATATCTTTCTGATGGAAACAATCACCATTCAAATATTCCAGGCCGACGTTTATGCGGAAGTAGCAAAAGCTACCGACTACACAGGTTCAAAACTGATAGACGGCGATGAGAACGCACGCGACCGCATACTCGCGGCTGATGATGACCTCGCCGAACTGGGCAGGTTTTGGGAGGAGTCAGTGCTTGCCACCAACGAGAATTTCAAGGAGATGCTCGTTTCGGGCAAGACAAAGCAAATCACAGATACGCCCGCACTGATTGACCCGATACTGCCCCCGGTAGAGCCAGTTCAGCCGTTCAACCCCGACATTGCGGTGCAGTCAGTAGCCATTCCCCCTGCGATTAGCGGAGCGTTGAGCAAGCCCGGCTACGAAGCGGTGATTGAGGTTAGCAAGTCATTTGACAAGACACTGACGGCAAGCGTACAGTCCACTCTACGCAGTTTCTTCATCGCTTCGATCATCGGACAATGGTTTAAGTTTGCCAATAAGGGAGAAGCCAAAGATTACTTCATGCAGGCTTCGGAAATGCTTGAGACCGCTGAGAGATTGCTTTACAGCCGCCGGAAGCCAACCCGACCAAACGACTGATTATAACAACAAATATTAAATTATCATGCCCACACCAACATTAGGCGCGAAGAAAAACGTAACCGCCACCATCAAAATCTCGTGGTTGCTGTATGACATCATGAATGAGACGTTCCTGCGCGGACGTACCATTCAGAACAAGGACAACCACAAGGAGGTTGCCAGTATGTTTGCCTCTGAAGATGAGGAAAACCGCGAGAAGATACTCCGTTCGGTGAAGCGTGCGTTTGCAGAGGTGCAGACCGAACTGGGCGAGTATCTGAACGAAAACGGCACGACCACTGACAACAGCCACTATGACGGAAGCACCGACCTTGTGCTGAACCTCACCATGCCGAGCAACTTCAACGAAGCTGCGACCACCGGCGTAGGCGAAGCAGTACACGCTTATCTCGCCAATACGGCTATCGCCGACTGGTACACCGTCACCAACAAGGCTGACGCAGACCAGTATTATGCTCTTGCTAACAAGAACATGGAACTGATCCGTCAGACCGTGAGCAAGCGCAGTCGCCCCGTGCGCCCCTCCGACAATCCCTAAACCCTACCGACAATGAGTTGCTTTTTAGATGATGACAACGGCACTCGCGTTGCCGTGCTAATGTTCAAGCGCGAGGAACTTCTATATGACATAAAGAATTATGCCTTTATAGAGGGTAGCGTCATGGACACGGAAAGCAACCACAACCGCCACATGGTGCAGGACGTGGGGGAAACCGGGAATGTGGACCGTGTAACGCGAGTGCTTGACTTGAGAGTAGCGAAGTGTAAGGAATTTCTCTATCCTTACACGAAACGAGAAATCCGCCGCTCGGTGCTTGATGATAAACTGCGAGAGCCGGGTGTGTATGGGATTGTGTTGAAAGTGCCTGCAACCTACTCACAGACTACGCTCCAACTCTTGGAGAAACTGATACACGAGTATCTTGTGTGCGAGGCGGTAGCCGACTGGATGAGCATCACCAACACCGCGAAAGCGGAGATATGGAAAGCGAAAGCCAGTGAAGCGGAGAGCGAGATAAGGGTGAATGTAAGCACCCGAATGTCGCGGAAGCGCAGGAGACTGGCACCGTTCTGAAATAATCCCCAACCTAATCAAAAGAGCCGCTGTGCATCACGCATGGCGGCTCTTCTCTTACAATAGATATGTTAAAGTACATGAGTTATCGGGGTTGGTTGGTTAGGCGTGGCGTGAACTGCACGGACGCTCCGAAGATACTCTCACCCGGCGCGAGATTGCAGAGGAGAGCCACGCGGAAATATTTGTAAGGCGTGCCACGGAAGCCGCGGAGGAAATGGTCTTTTGAAGACCAAATCATGTGCCAGTTGATGAGATCACGCGAGCCGAAGAGGACGGACTGCACGTGTCCTTTGGCGAAATTGCCACGCTGAATGATACTCTCAATAGTCTTATGGATATTGACGGCATCGAGTTTGAGAGGGCGCGTCACCGACAAACATTTCACCTGCGCCACGTCAGACTCCGAGAAGTTGACAATGTTGTTGTCATTATCAACGGCAAGAGCCTCCGGGTAGGAGTTGAGATGAGAGGCAATGTCAGAGAACGTCATGCCCCACATTTGGGATTTGAAAGAATAGACGTAGGCATAGGTAATGCCGGGGGCGAATACAATCACGCGCTGATGGACGTAGTCGTAAATCATACGGCACTGCTTCAAGAACTCCGTAAACGGGAGTGTCGGCAGGCATTTGTCGTTAGTGGGGTCATGCCCCAACATATCGTGCAGCTTTGAGAAGCCGGGCAATGAGAGCGCGTCAAATGGATATTCGGAGTTGATCGTGTCGGAGATACATTGTGTCTGCGAACCCGATATGAGCATAATGCCCCGTTCGGTCGGGAACAGGACGGCACTATCGAGTTGAGTAATGCCCTCGGCGTTGATGCAGACATCGCGTGTGATAGGCTGACGCGCTGAATATGTACCGGTAGCGGAGACCTCCAACGCCCACACTCCTTCAGTGGTAAAGGCGTAAAGAGGGAACTGACCGAACTGACCCTGCGAAAGAGCCTTTGCCGCCGAGCAGATACCCAACATCTTGCCGGTCCCGATAGTGTTGACACCGAGCAGAGGGAAGAAGAAAGGGTTATTGACTTCGGAGGTGTAAATCTTATTGTCCTGCCGGATATAGGTATCTTCAACGACCGTAGAGGGATTGTAGCCTATTGTAGGGAGGTCAGCGTTGGTGTAGTTTATCTCGCGCACCATTTCATAATCCAGTACGGCGTAGGCACCGTTGAGGAACTCATGCGGTTTCAGCGTTATCAGATACGAGCCGAATGTAGAATTGCTGATGAGCATCTTGTGGGCATTGACATTGGGATAGAAAACGTAGCAACCCCATGAGCGTTTAGTCTTGAAAGATTTGCCATTGCTGTCTGTCATGTCAAAGGAAAGGAAGAGGCACATATTGCCTGCGTAGTAATCGCTTGCATTGACTGCATAGTCCTTGCCATTCTCCTTGAGATAGACAGTGACCGACATCTCCCAACCGCTGAACGGATTGGGAGAGATTGTGAGTGTTGTGCCACTTAACTGCCAACTATAATTGTGGGTCAACCACGCGAACATTGATTGCCCCAAGAAGCCTCGGAACGGCTTGCGAGAGACGCCGGAGAGGTTGAGCCTATTGTTGTAGGCGTAGGAACTCTCGGCGGCAAGAATATCGTGAGTGAGATAGTCATCGGTCATAACTTCGCGTGTGACTAATGACTGCAAATACTCATCTTCAATAACCAGTTCCTTGCGCTGACCGCGATTGGCAATAGCCTCGGCTGTCTCAATGGTGCGCAGCTTATAGAACGTGGAGGTGTTGCGGATAGTCTCGGTGACTTTCTCATCGGTAAATTCGGGGAGGTGTAGAGACTCGCCGGGGTAGGTTCTATCAGTTGAGAAGAATATTGCGTAGATACGTGAATACTCCCACTCGGCATAAATGTCAAGGAACTCTTTGCTTGTGAACGCGCCGATTACTTTATCTTCGGCAATGGAGGTGCTTGTTGTGGTCTTGTTGGTAGCGTAGAGCCTGCCGATGAATTTTGTAGAGAAGTTGTCGGTGTCTTTCCACGATGAGCATTTGCCGTTCTGATCGAAAGTGTAAATCGGTTTGGAGATGAATATCTCAATACCTGTAACAATGTCGCTCCACTTCTCCAGTTTGTAGGCATCAGAGGTGGAGAGTATCTTGTAGTCAAGCGTGGAAGCAACCATCATAATATCAAGTTCTGCCTCGGTGTAACTCTTCTTTCCACGGATATGTTTCCAAAAGACTACGGGGCAGGCAGCCGTGGAGGGGTTCATCAGAATGGGTGCGGAGTGATTAACCAGTGAGCCGTCAAAGAGGCGCAGGGCATAGCGCACGAAGAAAGGGAAACAAAAGCGTCCTTTCTCAACCGTCTGCTCACGCACAAACTTATTGACCTTTGCCATGACCTGCTCAGTTATGCGCGTCTTGTTGCTCTCGGTGAACTCGTTGTTGATTGCATCTTCGGCAATGCTGTCAAAGGAGATATTGAATGTGCTTTTGCTGTCATCGCACTGGCTGAACAGACGCGGACGTCCGATAAGACCAAACGACACATCAATCTCCGGCACATGGTCTCCGAGGTAGGTGTAGGCGTTGTCTTTCCAAAGGTAGTAATGAATACCGGTTGCGGTGAAAGCCAGTAAAGTATTGCCAACGGAGTTGAAATGCGTGACCCCGAAGAGATAGTCGTAACTGGTGTCAATAGATTGCGGAGCCGCCGAACTGCCTTTCTTCTGATAGGAAATGCGCGAGTTATCGCCGTAGAGGATATAGTGAGTAAAAGCAGAGGTCTCATGAACGAAAGCGACCTTGCCACTACTGCCCATTGCCTTTACCAACTTGGGAGGGTGGACCGGCTTCAACGCTCCATCTTCGGGAATGAGATTGATTGCGACCGCGAGGTCTCCGTCCTGACATTCGTAGTCTGACGGCTGTGCTGAATAGCCATTGTATTTAATCTCTTTGTTCATAGCGGATGCAGGGTTATGATTGGAACATACGTCACGGAGTCCTGCACAAAGGCTTCGCCAATCATATATGAAGCGCGGTCAGCAGTGACCCCTACCGAATTAAGGAGGGCGCGACACAAGCGCACGGAGTTGGCAGAGAGATTATTTCCCCTGCCTTTCTTTGTGGGGAAGCATTGCGCCTCGTGGCGGCCTATTGCATTATGAAGGTGAATGGCGTGCAGGAGATACTCGCCGTTGCTCACGGCGATGTTGAGCGCATCGCCCGGACGCAGGGATAGCAGGCGCGCCACTCGTGCCGTGATGTAAATGCGACCGTTGCGACAAAAGGTTATGTCGGGTCGGCGAGTATGTTCCAATAGTTTAATCATTTGGCAAAGTTAGGTGATAAAGCGGTGTCGGTTGTTTTAAGTTTAGAAAAGCGATAGTTGCTGAATTATGGGTGCTTCATGGCTGTGGGCGATCGGTGCGCCGTATTCCTTTGCAGTCTCGGTGAACATCTTGCGGAAGATGTGGTAAAGGACTGCCACCACGATTGAGTTGCCTGCCAGTTTATAGAGTTGGCTGTTGGAGATGCCTGCGGAGAGGAGGCGGTCAATGAGGTGTTCGGGAACGTCCATGAGACGGAAGCATTCGCGCGGAGTGAGTTTGCGTATCCAGTATTCAATAATCGCAAAATTATTGTCCTGCCATTTGGAGGAGGTGAGCGCGGGCGCAACGTCATACACACCGCCTTTGGCGAAGCCGTGGGCGCGCTGTAATATCTTGACTTCACGCTGCCCCCCCTCGTTGCAGTTTAGGCAAGGCGCAATTCCCTCAATGGAATATACACGTCCGCGCTGTGGGTTCTTATAGTTGGACTCCTCGATGAGGTTGCCAACCTGTATGACGCGCGGTTCGGCAACCATGCTGTCCTTTTGGACGGAGGTAAGGGCGTTGGCGATGTCAGAGCCGAGTTCAATCTGCTGTGCATTGCGCCCGGAGGCATCGGGGCGGCCACGCATTGCGCAACCGCGAGGGTCAGAGATAAGATAGTTCCCAGCTGCCATACTTCTTGCGCAAAGAGTACCGAATATATCGGGATTTATTCGCTTATTATAAGCGTCAATAAACAGCGTTTCTTCGGGGTCAATCATACCTTCTTCAATCACCTCATTCAATCTTCGCAAACCGTAGGTGGGAACTTTGATGTAGGTGTCATATTCGCGGCTCCCCTCCTTTGTCTTGATTGCACCGCTGATACCCTCGCCGATCTGAAAGTTGGTTTTGAAACCGCAACCCTCGGACTGCTCGCGCTCGTTGTGGTTGATGATAGCGCGTATCTGCTCCGGCTTCAACCAGTATTTCTCCTCAACTTCATCTTCCAGGACGTGTTTCAGCCGCCGGGTGAGTTCAAACGGCTTGGGGAAAGAGTAAGGCGTATGATCGCCGAGGAACGAGACCATAAAGACACGCTCACGGTTCTGCGGTACGCCGTAGTCCTTTGCGTTGAGGATTGTGTAGTAGTTCTTATATCCCTGCTTGATGAGCCACTCGCGCCAACGCCGGAAGTCATCGGCGAATTTGGTTTGCGTGAGTGCTTTTACATTCTCCATGAGCAGGAACTTCGGACGTTTCTTTTCAATGGCGTTGGCGCAGGCCCATAGGCAGGAGGAACGCGTTCCGCTTCCCTCGGAGAAACCGCGCTGTTTACCTGCTGAAGAAATGTCTTGGCAGGGAAACGAGTATGTGAGGAGGTCAAAATCGGCTGTCTGTGTCCAGTCAATCTTGGTAATATCTCCGTGGTTGGGTATTGTTGAGCCGTGGAGAGCGGTGTAGGCTTTGATTGCGTACTTGTCAAATTCCGATATTCCGACAGTCTGAAAGCGGAAATCGGGGAAAGCCTCGGCGAGAAGTCCGAGGGCGATTGATTGTGAGCCGTAGCCTGCAAAGGCTTCAAAGACGCGGAGTGTCATATATCGGAATGATGTTTTTAGTGTTTAGGTCGATGTCGGCTAACCGCTGACCGAGTTCTATGTATGATTTGATTGTCCCTTCGTTGTAGCCACAGCGGTAATTATCGCAGGGGTCGGATTGCGGTGAGCGTTCGCCGGGGATAACAACACATTCTCCGTGTTGAGGTGCAAGGCTAATCCAACGGAAGTTTTCACACAATCCGCAGATGGGATATTTTACCTTGTGGGGAGTTGTCATGTGATTATGTATTGGATGTTGAAATAAAACTCACGGCAGAGCCGGACGGCTTGAATGTATTGTTGCGGTTGCTCACCGTAGGGGATGAAGATAACACGTTGTTTGGTGTCGGCTTCAATCCCCTTACGGCGCAGCTTATAGAGCAGGTTGGCTCGGCGTTTGGGGTATCTCATAAGCAGGGAGGCGATTGACGGAGGCTTGACGTTCGATTAGCGAGCCGTCAGCGACCAGTTCATTTAACGCTTCGGTAATCTTCGCTCCGACTTCCAGTCCGAGGGCATAGTCGGGATGGATTTTGTTGTTTCGTTTCTCGGCGATGACCTCCTTAACGAGGATAAGGGCGAGTTGCTTGCTGATTGTACTCATGGTTGTCTGGTACATTTGCCATAGTTAAACTGAAATACTGAGGGGTATCGGTTGTAAATACATGAGTATGGGCGAGGAATTACGCTATATGAATATGGGAGGAGGTTGTAACGTGAGACCAATTCTTCGCTGACCTGGCCACAAAAGACAGGACGGAAAGAACCGCTATTATCGTGCATTGGTATAGACTCCATCCATTCCCTTTGTGAGGGTAGATCGCCATGCAATACGGATAATCCATAGAAAACTTGGGGAGTATCTTTTGCCGGAGCCTCATATTTTTGCTGAACTAATGGTTCATAATCTCCCACTATTGCATTGCCATCAAAGAAAGAAAACTTCACATCGGGGCCGTAATGCTCTTTCAAGTCGGCTTCAATTCTTTGTTTATCTTCGGCAGAAAAGGTATGACCTTTTTGAGGAACTATGAAAAATCTACTTTCCATTTGACTTTGATGTGTGGAGGGTTTCACGTTTGAGGATGAGGTAAGCTGCAAAACTATCTTCGCCTGCGCAGGTTGCAATTTCCCAACCATCTGCGCCCAGTTCGTTGAGTTGGTTCAGACAATCTTCCATGTTGCTATAATAGAACAGGAAGTTTCTGTACTCGATAGTAATGTGGTATTTCTCGTGTCTTTTGCGCTCATAGCGATTGATGAGCAGGATGATGAGAAAGATTACCACGGCAGTAAAGATTACTGACGCGAAGTGAGAGAGAATTTCAATCAGCATTGCTACCTCCTTTCTTATTGTCTATCTCGGCGAGGAGTTTGTCGGTGATACTGAGGGCAAATTTTACCACGCCGTTCTCTATGCCACCATTATAGCGATCTACTAAATTCACCAATCGGTCGTTGGAGAGTATTCCCTGCATGGCGGCTGTGGCAACTGCGAGACGCTCATTGCGGACAACGGCAGGAGAGACAACTTCGTAACCGGTCCCCTCCAGTATCTCGGCGAGGTGTTCAGCCTTTTGTTTGGCGGCTTTGCGCTCAATCCGGGTGAGACGCGCCACGCACTCCTTACAGCGGTGCTTGTATGATTTTGACATTTCCTGCTGTGACTTCATCTGACCGCAGATTTCACATTGCTGTTTGCTCATTGTTCTTTCTTTTTAGTTTTGGGAAATCGGCCGCCGGACGTGACCGGCGGCCATAATAGTGTTGGATGTTTCAAGCGATGAGGAACGCGGCCCACAATTCGCCGAACTGCCTTGCGCAGTATTCAGCCAGTTCTGAAGATTTGAAGGCGAGCCGAGAGCCGTGGCTCGTGTACGAGTGCGAAGAAACGTTGCTCGCGCCCGCACAAACGAGACCGCCATTCGCATTCGCACTGCTGTACGCACGACCAACCACACGGCACCTCTCCTCCTCATCAAGGTCGTTGTACTCCTGCTCGGTGAGGATATAGAACCACGGATACCACTTGCGCTGATCCTTGTTTCCCCAATCGGGAGTCCAACCCTCATTGAGGGCGGCTGCTACGATACGGAGTTTGAGGAACGCCACAATGTCTGCGCCGGTCTCGTCCATTTGCTTCTCCGCTTCCTCCACGAGGTAGCGGTAGTGGTTTACGAGGGGATGATTGCCGAGGGCCTTGCAAGCGTCCTCAAAGGTCTTGATACGCGCGGTGACGGGGCGGTTGTCGGCGGTTTCGGTGGTAAACACTTCGGGATAGAGAGCGCGGAGCATCTTCTTTCCGTTTTCATCGGCTACCTCGTAGGCAGCTTTGATGTCTTTTAATTCGGGATTTTTCATTGTTATTTGTTAATTAAAATGGGGTTATCAAATACGTTTCCTATTACTTCGGAGCGATAAGCAGGGAATGAGAATGTTGATTTAGGAGAGGGTTGAATGTCGGACTTTTCTTCCATGCGACAGTCATCATAGTTGGTGCAGTTGGTAAGACGGAAACCTCCAGTGATGAAACGCACCTCGCCTACGCGCCAAAACTCTCGCTGCATTTCCTCTTCGTCAACGAAAAGGACGTAAGTCATGACTATATCGCCCTCATAGACTTCTTTGCGGTTGCCGTCTTTCAAGCCAGTGAACTGACCTATGGTGTCCGGGCGAATGATAGGAGTATCTATTACGACCAATTCTTCATCAACCCAACAAATATTGGGGTCGTGGACGGAACTGATACATAGCACGCCATAGAGCCATTCGCCAGTATCTTGATGTTTGCCTCTGAATTTTATTTCTCTCATGCTCTATTTCAAGTTTGATTTCTTATACTTCAGACGTTCTTGCAACAAAGGGAGAAAACCGTCATACCGAGGATTAGTGGGGTTATCGAGACATAGTTTGATAGCGCGTTCAAGATGCTCAATAGTCATGCTTGAAATATTGATACCTGATGACCAGTATCTCCAAACTTTGTTCTTTAATGCTCGTTCTCGGTTGTCAATTTCTGCAGCCTGCTTTAACTTCTTTTGTCTCTCATACGCCTGCCGACTTAAATAATCGTGGCGAAGTCTTGGCCCGTAAACCAAATAGTCGTAATTGTCTTCAAAGTAACTCATACCATTATTGATTTAGAGGAAATAGATTTTGTCGGCACGCCTATGTTTAGCAAGCCATTCAATCATTTCAATGCACGCTTGAATTGGATCGGCGGATTCATGGTAGCACATCGGCGTCTCACCAAATTGGTAAGAGATGCCCCATATACAGTTACCATTATCGGTGAGTCGTGTGGAAAGTCTTAATTCGGCCTTTAATGATCCTATCTCGACGCGTGCTGGCAGTACGGATGTGAGTAATGCAGATAAAGACCATGCAGGAATGTCACCGGGGTAGAGTTCATATTCTCCATGTCGGATTAAAAGTATATGTTCGCCTTGTCGTTTCTGAGATACTGTTACTGGAACTTGCCAAAACATATCTGCGGTATTCGTGTCAACGCCGTAACAAATCAACCGATTGCTTTGATAAATGTTAGATGCTGTAAGTGCTTTCATCTTTCGTTGAGTTTATCAAGTAATTCAGTGGCTTCGTTGAGGGCAAACTCTTTGTCATCCTCAAAGGGGAATGACTTGATAAGGCAGTAGCACACGGTGTCAATATGCTCTCCTACGTAAGTTGATACGCGGATATAAACTTTCATATTGACATTGTAAGCATTGCCGAGTTCGTCCTCTTCAATTTCATAGTATCGGTCATACTTTGAAGAGTCGGCAATTTTGTCTAAGCGGTGGTTTAGTTTCTTGATTTCATCTTTTTGCTTTACCACGCGATTGGCTCTGCGTTTGCCGATGTACATACAGCGTCCGAGAAAGAAAGCCAGTACCACCGCAAGGCAGATAGAAATGATAGTTACTGTTGTCATTGTTGAGTTTTGTTTTTGATTGTAATCTGAATATCCATTGTGATGTTGTCAACCTTTTGGAGGAGGGATAAGACGTTTTTCACCATATCCGCGACACCGAGGCGTTCGGCGGTATCCTTGTCAACACCTTTCATCCACCAGTAGGCACGCTCGGCGCAGTGGTTGGTCTGCTCCACGGAGAGAAGTGTGCCTGCAACATCGGAGTTGTTAATTTCTTTATCCATAATTTGATAAGATTATCGGCGAGACTCGCCGGGGCAGTCTATTACATTAAAAGTCTTGAAGCGGTCAACCGTGCGCCCAAAGGCATCTTTGCGCTTGAATGTATCGCCCAGTTGCTTGACGTTGAGATTTGTCGTGAGGTAAGTGAACCGGCGGTCGGAAATGGCAAGATTAGACCACAATTCATTACGAGCGTGGAGAAAATCATTCATTACCGAGAGGGTGTCAACTCCATAGAACGGGGCATTGTCCATACCAATATCGTTGAGGCAGATATGGTAAGGGTTGATTTGGAAGCCGCGCAAATCTTCCTCGTTGTAAGTGTATAGATCCATGTTGTTATGCAGCTTGTAATGGTTGACAACCTGCGTGACCGATACACACTGGAAGTAGCGAGGATTGCCCACGCGCCGGAGATACTCGGAAAAAATCTGCATGAGCAGCGTTTTACCGACACCGACAGCACCCATTAGGATTAGGTTCTTGTGGAGTTTATAACCTCGGCCAGGGAATACCTCTTCGGCAAGAGGACACTCGTTGAAGTACAGGAGCAGAAACCGCAGGATGTCACGATTGTTGTCATCAATGACAAACTTGCGAGACTGGAGACCGAGAATTTCATTTGCCACCCTCACGAGGAAGCGGCAGTGAAATCCATACACTTCTTCATCTGAAAGGTCGGGGAACGCCTGCATCGCACGGCGTTGCTCATCTTTCATTCTTGTAACTGCACTTGACAGCCTCATGCTCTCAAACGAGGCGGCTGACTGGGCATTACAGCGGAGGGTATGCAGAACAGCACGGTCCCACTCAATATCACCAGTGGGTTTAGCATTGTACTTCGCAAGTTCTTCAATCAAACAAGACGGATATGCCATAAGAGATTAGAGTGTCAATCATCCATTCCACCGAAGCCACCGTTGAAAGTGTAGTCAGAGGTGGGGAAAGGAGGGTCGTTATCAATATTGTTGTCGGGTACGGAGGGTTGAGGCTGCGGAGCGGGATATGCCTTTGTCATCCAGTAGCGCAAGTGGCTCTGACAATCCACGAAACTATCATGGTGGAGTTTACCCTTGCGCTCCTTGTCATCGTTGCAACGATCAAGAAAGCGAGAGAGACGTTTGTCATATTCTTCCGCCGAGATGTTGAAATCTTCGCAGATAGTCTTTCGCCAGTTCTCATCATTGCGCATCTGCTCCACCTCCTGCTCATAGGTCAGAGAATAGTCATCTTTGGAGGAAGCAGGGCGAGATTTCTTTTTGCGACCGCCCTTCTTGCCATTCTCGAACCGAGCCGTGTTAACGTCAATATTCGGCTTAATCAAGGTAAACATACCCTTTGCGACCTCGGAAAGGGTTTTTGGTGTCCGTCCGAATAGAGCATACTCGCAGATGGCAGGATAAATCTCTGCCTGCACATCCGGGGGCATACATTTGATTGCCTCATAAAAACTGCGGTAGAATATAAAACTTTCTCTCTCCATAGTCAGACTTCCTTAATGCGGATACCATGCACATAGAGCATGAGTTTCCGCTTGATTTTATATACCTCGGTTAGCACGCCTTTGGTGTCCTCTACGATAGTCTGCCCGGTTTCGTTGTCGGTATAGACAAAGTCGGCGATATACTTGCAGGCACGCTCCAAGCAGACGCGGACCGGACGGCCTTTGAGGTCGGTGCCGCACTCGCCAAACTGGGCAGGGATGAGTTCAAAGGGAACTTGCTCACGAAGATTGGAGATAACCCCGGCGCGTTGCCATAATTTGAGGGTAGCGGCCCGGCTATGCTCCTTTTGGGAGGCGTGAGTGCCTACGCGCTTCGCATGGTATTTGTTCTCCTTGCGAGAGGCACGTAGGTACTCTTGATTAACCTCGTAACCTAATCGAGCAAGCATTTCAAGTTTGTTAGACTTGCGTTTAGCCATTGTCTTTTGATAGGTTAGCGCGGTACACCTCTACAATCTTAGTCTCGGTGATTGCTTCGATCTCGTAGTCGGCCATCATACCACTCATGCCGTCAACGAAGTTGTCATAGGCATCTTTGAAGCAGGAAGCCTGCACGAGGATGTAGGAGGCTGTTCGTTTCTCGGTCGCGGTCTTTTCATCAAGCGTGATGAAATTGACCTTGACCTTGTAGAACCTATCGCCACGAGCATCCCAAAAGATTTCCGAGATTTTGGTGGTTACTACTGAAGATATGCGGAAGTCTCCGCTGATGCAGGGCGTGAGTTCCTTGGTTACTCTTGCTTCCGCTTCGGTGCAAGAGAGCGCGTCCACGAGGTAAGGTTCTGTGACTTTCTTAACCACGCCGTTTTCCATCATCTTGTCATAGCGCGCTCTGACTTCAATCCACTGTGCCATTGTTGAGGGTTGCTTTAAGTTCTTTACTGATTTTGAATTTCACGGAGGTGTGAGCCGGAACGACAATCGGCTCTTTGGTCTTGAAGTGGACGGCGTTGCGCTCCTCGCGCTGGACCGGCGAGAGTGTGCCGAAGCCACGCAGGGTTATTTCCTCGCCCCTTGCAAGAGCCTCCTTCATTACGCGGATTACTCCGTCCACGGCTTTAACCGCTGTTGAGAGGTGCAGCTTCTCGGAAACTGCCAACTCCTTGACTAATTCATTTTTTGTCATAGACTTTTGATTTTAGTTTGGTTGTTAATAATCTTATCATGTGCGCCCTGCACTTGCATTTCTGCATCGGGAGGGCATCGTATAGTTTGGCAGCCTCTTCAAGATACGAGATTGCTTTGAGCGTATCGGTTTTGCTAATCTCCGGCATCGTTGTCAGGGTTTAGGAAGAGGTCTGCAAGTTGGTTGAAATACATCTCATCCGTTGGGATTTCATCGTCAGTACCCATAATCTGACTGGCGATTGATTTCTTTGTGTGGATGATGTCGTAGAGGGTGCGGTCAATGGTATGCCGTCCGATGAGGTAATAGCAGGTAACATTATCTTTCTGCCCGATACGATGAGCGCGATCCTCGCACTGGCAACAGTCGGCATACGTCCACGGAAATTCTACGAACGCCACGTTGGAGGAAGCGGTGAGGGTCAGACCGACACCTGCCGCCTTAATCGAGCAGATGATAAGTTGAGCCTTGCCGGACTGGAACGCATCAACGGCCGCTTGCTTCATCGTCATGGAGTCGCGCCCAGTGACGCTGACCGCTTTGGGAAAAGCCTTTTTCAGAGCGTCCACAATTTCGTGGAGGGAGCAGAAGAGTATCAGAGGTTTGCCGTTGGCGAGGAACGTCTTAACGAAGTCAACAGCCTGCTTGACCTTTCCTTTGGCAGAGAGCGACCGCAGGGTCATGAACTTTACAAGAGCCTCCATGCGCAGCTTGCGGCGAATGTCTATGTCATCGCACTCGGTGTACTGGCGCAGGTATTCGGCTAAATCTTCAGCCGCCAAGTTGTATTCATCACGATTGGAGATGTCAACGTAGAGGTCGGTTCGGGTCTTGTCGGGGAGTTGCGTCAGCACCTTTGATTTCTCCCGGCGTATCATACAGCGAGAGTATAGTTGCTCCGAGAGACGTTCAAGGTTGCGCGGTTTGTCCTCATCATCGTTATTCCGGCGTTCTTTGGAGATTTCTCCACCGCCGTAATCGGCAAGGAATTTGGAACGGCCCCCGAACTCGGAGAGCCTGCCCATGATTGAGAGCTGCGCTATGAGGTCAGCAGGACGATTGACAACAGGCGTACCCGAAAGGAGTATGCGCCATTGCTTGCCCTCAACGATACCGCGCGTGAAGATTGTCTGCTGTGCCGTGGGGTCTTTGACGCGGTGACACTCATCTATGATGATAGACTTGAAGAGTTGGATGTGAGGATTGAACACAACATCTTTAAGCCGGAACGACTGCCCTTTGCGTGCTTCAATATCCCATACGAAATATTTGCGCAGGCTTTCGTAGTTGACAACCGCCACATGGTGCATACCCATTTGCAGGAGATAGGGCCATGTTGTAGCCACTGAGTTATCCAACACGAGTGCTTTCTTGTCGGTGAACTTCTCAAACTCACGTTGCCAGTTGATTTTGAGCGAGGAGGGGCAGATAACCAAGCAGGGGTAAGCGTTGGCGCAGTCCACCACGCCGATACTCTGGAGCGTTTTTCCCAATCCCGGCTCATCGCCGATGAGGAAACGCTTCCACCGCAGACCTGCTTCAATACCTTCCTTTTGGTAGTCGTATGGCTCAACTTTGAGATTATGTTTCAGTTCGGTCATAAGGCAAAGCACCAGTATTTGAAAGCGAGGTCTTCATACTTTTCGCGTCCGCGAGAGTAGATTGCATCGCCTCGGTTGATGAATAACTTGAAGATGTTGCAGTTCTTTTTACTAATGGCATATATGAAATCTTTGTCGGACTTCGCTATATCCATGTACCAAGCGCGGGACCGGTCCCAGTCGAAGAAGTCCACAGCGTCCTCAAATTCCTTTTGAGTAGCGGCCGCGCAGGTTTTCAGATCACCTCCGAAGTGAGGAGCGTCTAACCACCAATCCCACTTGCAACGAGTGTCAAGGGTGAACTGGAAGCCGCCATTCTCAAACTCCTGCGCCTTGTTCACCATGTATCGCTGTGTCTCGGCACATTCAAGGACTTTGGCAAGGAATGGGTCACGGCGAGCCTCGGCGCGGAGGGCGCGTTGCATTTCGCGTGCGTGCAGAAACTCATCCTCATTGACCGGTTCGCCGTCAATAGTCATGTGCAGGAAATCTACACGCGAGGGTTCGGTGATGATAGCGTCCACGATAGACCCGAAGCGGAAAGCCGCCTCGCGGTCACCGAACACCGGGCGAGGGTGCAAGAGTTCTTTCAATGCAGTGAGGTCAGAGTTGGAGACCTCACTGCGCTGATAGTATGCATCGGGATTGTTCATGCTTATTTGGCTTTAACCTCTTCCTCGTAGCGGACGAACGGAGAATTGATAAACTCGGGGTTGTCTTTGTCGTTGGCAACCTTTTCGCAGAATGAGAGCTGCTTCTTAAAGATTTTGGATAGTTCCTCAATCGGAAGGAACTGACCCTCTTTGCTCCACCACATGGAGACAGCCGCGAGGATGCCGTCAGCGTTGGCGCAGACAATCTTCTGCTTGACGGATGTCTTAGGCTGATAACCTACCGGGGTAGCCACGGCGTTCTGAGCAAAGAGACCGTCCATTTCGTTGGCAGACTGCTGAACCTGCTTGGCGGCTTTGGCTTCCTCCTCCTTGCGTCTGCGCTCCTCATCGAGACGGCGAGTTTCGGCAGCTTCGCGTGCTTCCAGTTCGGCTTTTATGCGTGCCTGCTCCTCGGCATTGGCATTGGCTATGCGTTCAAGTTCCTTTTTCTTTGAGGGCAGCGCATCAGTGATAGTGTCGCGGTATTCTCCGACCTCGGCCTGAAACTGGTCTTTGAACTGCTTGGAGAGGCGGTTGAGGATAGACTGGCGAATTTCGATCGCCTCCGCATCGGTAACCTCATAAGGCTTGTGGGCATGACACTGGCAGTTCTGAAACCACTCGTTGCCGAGCGTGATGTTGAAACCTTGTATTTTGTTGCTGACTTCATCGAAGTTCTCAACGGTGAGCGACTGATTGAGGCTGGTGAGTTCGTTGATTTTCTCGGTAACGAGATTATCAAACTGACGGCGGTAGTCATCCTCGGACTCCTGCTTGTAGCGGTTGAGAGCCTGCTCACGTTGCTGACGGCGCATTTCCTCTTGACGTGCGCGCTCGGCTTCCTCGCGCTTCTTGGCTGCGTAGGCGTTGCGGGCCTGCTGTATCTTGTAGGGGACCGTATCTTTTTTGGTCGGGTCAATGGTATTTTCCATACCAGTGAACTCTGAACGGATTTGGTCAAACAACTTGGTGATCGGTGAACGGCGTTCGTTCATGGCTTTCAGAGTGCGCTTTGACTTGTCTATGTAGTCGGCGCACTGCTTGTCAAGCGCATCGGTCATGCCTCCGCGCTGAATTTCCGCGAGGAGTTTTTCGCCGTAGTCGGCGCAACGCTGGGAAGAGAGTGCATTGGTGTTGTAGGTGTCCGGCGCAGACTGCGCTATCATCTGCACATTCTCTTGGCGTAAGATAGGGAGGTTATTAGTTTCACTCATTGTACTTTGATTTATAGGATTTAGAATGTGTCATCAGAGCCTCCTGCATCGGAAGAGGAGGTTTCGGGGTTTACCCTCACGCCTGCGGAAGTATCGGGAGCCGGGGCAAAGCCAGTGTCCTGCGAGGGCAGAACTTCGCCGGTTGAGCGATTGACTGAAGAACCATCTTCAAGTCCGTAGATGTCATCGTTGATTTCAACTTCATCTACCTGCTGTGACTCCAGTTGAGTACCGCGACCGACACGCGCTTTGGGGTAGGTCTTGAAAGCGTGCTTGATACACTTGGCGATGAGGAAGCCAGTGTCAATCTTCAGAGAGCCGTCCTGCTGTTGGCCGTAGAGGGCGTTGGGGTTGCCCAGTACCCATTGACGGCGTTGATTATCCCACTGGCGGTTCTGACGTGCCGAGAAACCTGCGAGGCGGTTCCAGTCCTCGGGGAGCATAACAGCGTAGTCAATTGAGCCGTCGGCGCGTGTAATCTTCATGAAGCAGGCAACGATATTGCCGGATGTGTGAGGCAGACGGCAGGTATAGTTCACGAATTTGTTGCCGTTGCGTTCGCCATATTCAAATTCATCCTCGGCGTAAACGATTACGGGATTGTCGGCATGGCGTATCTGACCGCAACGAGCGCGGAGGATAAGTTCACCATAGCCGGAGACGGTGAGGATACACTGGGTCTCATACTTGTTTTTCTTGTTACCCTGCTGATCAAGGTAAGAGTCCACTGCGATTGAGCGCGAGAGGAGGTAAGCCTGCGCACGGGTGCCGGGGTCAAGTGTGAGGCCGGAGATTGCTACGTCAAGAAACGCAGTAAAGAGTGAGAAACGCGTGCAGTTTTTGCGGAGGTCTTCTTTTTCACCGAGTATGCGGTTGAAGTTACGGCTCTCACGCTCATAGGCAGCTTCGCCGGTTATGCCAGTGGAGGGTGTCCACATGGCTTCGTAGATTTGAATGAACTTGGCACGCACCAGTTCGTTGGTAGCGATTGCCGTAGGTTCAAGTCGGTTGATTTCCTCAACCGTGAGATTGATATTACCCATAGAGGATATTGTTAAAATGTTAAACTTATGTTTATTAGAGGGAGGTACAGGATTTGAACCTGCGATGTCGGTATCACCCGAACCCGATGCTTTCAACTATCGGTGTTGCCTTCGTCCACTTGGCTAACCTCCCATTCGGCTATCAATCGTAGTAATCTTGTTGTGTGCGTTGGAGCAGACGCAGGTCTGCGGTGCAGTATTCCAGTTTGTGAGGACGCTTGATTGGATTGGCTTTGCCTTGCCTGCGCCAACGCTCTATGTTTTTGCGCCCGAAGATTTCAAAGGCTTTGCGCTGACTGATAAATTCGGGATCGGTCTTATCCTTTTCAAGGAGGTTGACAATCTTGGCGGCTAAGTCATTCACGAATACGCCGTAGGGAACACTTTTGTCTGCGAACTGAACCGTCATTTGGCTTTTCTCCTTTCGTTATACTCCCTCAACTCTGCGAGCGATGCAGGGAGCATCAACTTGTAACCGCTGACGTATGCCATGAAGCCGAAGCAGACGGCGCAGAATATCTGATTGCTCACGAGGCAACGAATGCCATAGGAAACTCCGAAGAGTATCACGCAGACGGACATAACGACCTGTCCGATGTAGTATGCTTTTGCCATAGTCGTATGATTTAGTAGGGTTCAACTCCTGCCTTGATGAAAGCGTTCTCTTCTTCCACGGAGCCGCACCAAGTATCGAGATACTCATTCATGGTGAGGTAGGTGTTGTCGTTGCGGTCATATCCGCGTGCATCGCAGAAAGCGTTCCACGAGATTTCGCCACGCTCATTGTCGGAGACGGAGGCGAGTTTGGTTGAGGTGCAAGCCGTCATAGCTGCAACCGAGAGGGCGATGAGGATGATGTACTTTTTCATTCTATTGTTGATTTAGAGATTAGAGTTTTGCAATGTAGAAGCGAATGCTTTCAGAGGTGTTTACACTCGTCATGTAGTCGTAGCTAAAGCCGTATATCTTGCCCGGCTCCATTTTCGGGTTGTGGCATAGATACGGACGTTGGAGAACTCGCATCCACATTTCGCTCAGTTTTTCACGAGCGGCGAGTTTAGCCTTGTGATTGCACGCTTCCTGTGTGAAGCGGTGGACAACGTGAGGATTTTTGCCGTCACGCTCTTTGTAGATTGCGTAGTCCATGATTATTTGATTTTCTCAATGCCACCCTCTGCCCAACGATTGATTGCCCGGCGAGCATGGGCGGGAGACTTGTATGTTGTTTTGCGCCATTTGGCTGTGCCGTTCTTATGCTCTTTCACCACGAATGTGTAGCCGAGGGCATCACGGAAAACATGAGTACTGGATGTTGTTGCCATAGTCATTTGCTTTATTATTTCAAACGAATGACGGAGTAAGTAACGCCGTTATCGGTGGAACTGATTTTGTACACCTCCTCCTTTGCGGAAGAGTTAAGTCGGCTCACTGCTGACTGCGCTGTGCCATAAGAGCAGAGTTCACGACAGTCAAATTGGATAGGTTTCCCTACCGGTAAGTTTCTGAAAGTGTCAATAACAGCACGGCTCTTTCATTTAAACTAAAATAAAGAGCACATCCTCCCTTACCCGCTTCAGTCCGGAGCGGGTAATTTTTCTATGTCTGTATGTTAAAAGGTTATCCTGTTATCAAAATCTTGTTTTTTTCA
>SCEG01000117.1 GCA_004102805.1 Muribaculaceae bacterium Isolate-002 (NCI) | reverse complement strand
GGCTGGCGCATGAGATTTAACTTTCCTTAAAGACCTTGAGGAGATAGTCAATATTTCGGCCACATTTCTTGCGTCTTCGCTTAAGGCTGAGTTTATCGTCCTGCTTTTTGAGCATTTCCAACGCATATTTGCGCATTGCGGAAAGATTAACGGCACCATTTTTGGTACGCACACGGCACTTGTCCTCACCAAAAGTTACGTCAAGATGCCAGTGCAATTTGTTCTCGATGCCCCAATGAGCACGTATGCGCCGCGCGAAATAAGACGCCTCATCTTTCTCACCGCTGCTCAGATAGTAGATTGTCTCACGCGAGCAGGAGCCGTTCTCAGTACGCTCACGTTCCATCTTAATGATGCGTTTCAGGCCGGGCCATTTCTCGTACATTCCCTCCTGCTCCAGCAATGTCGTATCCATAATGGAACAAGTCCTCTTTTCCAGCCTTCCGTGTCCTTTTTCCTCGGTCGTATATACCGACATTGGGCTGGCATTCCTAAAAACACTTTCTGTCAAGTCCCTGAGTATAGGCTGATTGTCTTTAAGAGCCATGAGATAATCACCTCCCTGGAGGATAATCTGTTCCGCGATATTACGGTGTGTGCCCATAGCGTCGATTGAAACCATAGTTCCCGTGAGCCACAACGAGGACAATACCGACGGAAGAACCGTAAGCTCGTTGGTCTTGTCATCAACCGCCTTTTCGGCCACACAGACCTCCGTCTCAGACACCCATGCGTTGAGGATATAAAGTCCGTGGCATCCCAGGCTTTTGGGATTTTCACCACGCAGTTTCTTTCCGTCAATGATGACCTGATGACCGCACAGAGAGTCAATTATATGTCTACGGCAGCAGTCGAGACTCGCCCGGAGCTGGACTGGATTGACAGACTCGACAACGCGCAGTATCGTGTCTCCGCACGGCACGCCGTTGGTAAGTTTAAGCAATCCCGAAGATTTGAATTCTTCCTCCCTGTCAGTCACCATATCTGATATGTCGTCGCAGTCCTCACAGTCACACAATACGCCAATGAGTGCCATCCGAAGCACATCTTCGAGTTCATGTTTTACCTTGCCCAAGTCTCGCGGGTCTTTTACCTTGCTGAAAATTTCTATTTGCATATCACTAATTTAGCTATTTTTCAGCCACATATGCAATATCTGAAAGTTTATTTCACATAATCGTTCATATTTTTGACTGAAATTTTACTAAATCTCATGCGCCAGCCCTG
>SCEG01000116.1 GCA_004102805.1 Muribaculaceae bacterium Isolate-002 (NCI) | reverse complement strand
CATTAGTGTCCACTAAAAAATCATAAGAGCACTTTGAAATTATTGATATTCTGATTGTTACGGCTGATTTGCGGGCGCAACGATTTGAATTTATTTTTACAGTCTGAATCAGACTGTTATGAATAAAGACCCATACGTTTTTGCCCAATTAGTCAAATTTATGGACGAATTCAAATTCCGTAGAATCGTCAAGAAGTATGACGGTGACAAGTATGTTAAGAGCTTTTCGTGTTGGAATCAGTTACTTACGATGATGTTCGGGCAACTAACCAACCGCGAGAGCCTCCGCGATCTGATTGTTGCTACCGAAGCTCACTCGGGAAAACTCTACCATCTCGGCATGGGAAAATCGGTAACTCGCAGCAATCTTAGCAAAGCCAACGAGCAGCGCGACTATCGCATTTTCGAGGAGTTCGCCTACTTCATGATAGCGCAGGCAAGAAGCAAGAGACAGACCGATATTTTCAAACTCGGAGGGAACGTCTATGCTTTTGATTCGACAACGATAGACCTATGTCTTGCCGTGTTCGACTGGGCAAAATTCAGACGAAACAAAGGCGGCGTCAAGGTGCATACGCTATACGATATCGAAGCACAAGTTCCTGCATTCTTGCATATTACCACAGCATCGGTTCACGACTCAAAGGCCATGCCGGAGATTCCGCTTGAAGCTGATGCGTACTACATATTCGACCGGGGCTATAACGATTTCGCCAATCTTTTCCGCATACACACCATCGGAGCCTGCTTCGTAGTCCGGGCCAAAAGTAACCTCAAGTACAGGGTTGTCAGTTGGAAAAGAAGGCTGCCAAAGGGCGTCCTATCGGATTCGATTATAGAGTTTACCGTCTATAAAAGTGCCAAGGTATATCCCGAAAAGTTGCGTAGAGTAGTGTTTCAGGATGAGGAGACCGGTGTGATCTACACGTATCTCACCAACGATATGGAGTCATCCGCACTCGTTGTCGCCAACCTATACAAGAACCGATGGAGCGTGGAACTTTTTTTCAAATGGGTCAAGCAGCACCTCAAAATCAAGAAATTCTGGGGAACATCTGAAAATGCGGTACGCATCCAAATATATTGTGCCATAATTACTTATTGCCTCGTGGCGATAATGCGACATGATATGCAGCTGGAGCGAAGCGTTTACGAAGTTCTTCAGATTCTTGGAATCTCGCTTACTGACAAAACCCATATACGGGACTTGTTCGACAAAAAGAATATCAACGATGTCAAAGTTCTATATGGTTCAAGTGAACCGAATTTA
>SCEG01000115.1 GCA_004102805.1 Muribaculaceae bacterium Isolate-002 (NCI) | reverse complement strand
CACTACTGTCCACTAAAAATGGACGAGGTTAAAAATTAAATAAATTCGGTTCACTTGAACCATAGAGAACTTTGACATCGTTGATATTCTTTTTGTCGAACAGGTCCCGTATATGGGTTTTGTCAGTAAGCGAGATTCCAAGAATCTGAAGGACTTCGTAAACGCTTCGCTCCAGTCGCATATCGTGTTGCATTATCGCCACAAGGCAATAAGTAATTATGGCACAATATATTTGAATGCGCACAGCATTTTCGGAAGTACCCCAGAATTTCTTGATTTTGAGGTGCTGCTTTATCCATTTGAAGAAAAGTTCCACGCTCCATCGGTTCTTGTATAGGTTGGCGATAACGAGTGCGGAAGACTCCAAATCGTTGGTGAGATATGTGTAGATCACACCAGTCACCTCATCCTGATACACGACTCTTCGCAACTTTTCGGGGTATACCTTGGCACTTTTATAGACGGTAAACTCTATAATCGAGTCCGACAGCACGCCCTTTGGCAGTCTTCTTTTCCAGCTGACGACCCTATATTTGAGGTTGCTTTTAGCCCGGACTACGAAGCATGCTCCGATGGTGTGGATACGGAAAAGATTGGCGAAATCGTTATAGCCTCGGTCGAATATGTAGTACGCCTCTGCTTCAAGCGGAATCTCAGGCATGGCTTTTGAATCGTGAACCGAAGCTGTTGTAATATGCAGGAAAGCAGGAACTTGTGCCTCAATATCGTATAGCGTATGCACCTTGACACCGCCTTTGTTTCGTCTGAATTTTGCCCAGTCGAACACGGCAAGACATAGGTCTATCGTTGTCGAATCGAAAGCATAGACGTTCCCTCCGAGTTTGAAAATATCGGTCTGTCTCTTGCTCCTTGCCTGCGCTATCATAAAGTAGGCGAACTCCTCGAAGATGCGATAGTTTCGCTGCTCGTTGACTTTGCTAAGATTGCTGCGAGTTACCGATTTCCCCATGCCGAGATGATAGAGTTTTCCCGAATGAGCTTCAGTAGCTACAATTAGATCGCGGAGGCTCTCACGGTTGGTTAGTTGCCCGAACATCATCGTAAGTAACTGATTCCAACATGAAAAGCTCTTGACATATTTGTCACCATCGTACTTGGCAACCATGCGATTGAACTTGCTTCGGTTCATAAACTGAACTAATTGGGCAAAAACGAAAGGGTCTTTATGCATATCGGTCTGATTATGACCGCAAAAGTAAATTGAAATCCGTTCGCTTGCAAATTAGATGTAACAACCAGAATATCAACAATTTCAAAGAACTCTTATGATTTTTTAGTGGACACTAATG
>SCEG01000114.1 GCA_004102805.1 Muribaculaceae bacterium Isolate-002 (NCI) | reverse complement strand
CAATATTGTCCTAAATAATTTTTGAGTGCTACTCAACGTGCAGAGGCATCAGCCTTTGCAAAAATGACATCAGAGTAATCCCCCTAAGGCAAAAACGGCTCTTCGGGAGGCGGTGTGAAGGGTTCGTCAAGCCATTTGTTGAGGTCGATTTTGGTAAAGGTGTTAAGTCGCAGAGAGACAACAAGATTAGCCATTGCCCACTTGTACTTGGCGATGTGTTTCAGCCATGTCAGGATGAGCATGGTTATCAGTGCAGTCCAGATCTGGATTTCCACGGCGTTGCGTGTGGTGCCGATGAAGCTCTTTATGCGCAGAAGCTGCTTTAGATTGCGGAAGAAAATCTCAATATTCCATCTTGCCTTGTAGATTGCGGCTATCGTGGAGGCGGCAAGAGTGAAGTTGTTTGTCAAAAGTTCCACCACGAAACCATGTTCTTCGTTCCATACGGCAATTCTGCGGAGTTTCTTTGGATATTTCTTTTTCGCGACTGGAAGTTCCAGTTCAATTTCCTCATCAATAAGCACGTCCTGCGCCCGCTTTTCAGGCAATAGACGCTCACGGACGGTCTTATACCTGATGTTGTCCTTGTGCCGGACCACAAAGAACACATTGTTGCTGTCCCAATGGCTGAGCAGGCTGTAATCACAGTAGCCACGGTCGGCAACTACAATTGAATACGGATTTACAGGAATGTCGTAGGCCGCCTTGTTGTCAGAGCCTTTCCCGTCTGTAATGTTCACGAATTCAGGCAACAGACAGTCATAATCAAGAAGCGTGTGCATCTTCACAGCGCCTTTTGTCGTGGTATAATGCGCCCAGTCGTAGACAGACAGCGTAAGCGATATGAGCGTCGAATCCAACAGCCGCAACGGCATCTTGAAACGAAATTTGCCATGAATCCACCCCGCCTGCTGTCCGAAATGCTGATAGAGGCGGTAGAAGATGTCTCGGAATACCGAACAGTCGCGATGGGCGTTCTGATATGCCACTGTCGATTTTGATGGCGCACGGCTTATACCGAGATGGTTGAGGTTGCCTGTGGCGGATTTCAGCCCGTTGGATATGTCCCGCACGGAGTCGCAGTTGGAAAACTGACAGAAGACCATGCTGATTAGCTGACTCCACGTGTCATAACCCTTGTTGTGCTTGTCTGTTTGGGCCTCGCGGATTATTTTTCTGATTGTTTGACGGGGTAACTGGGCGATTGTTTGTGCGAAAAGTGTTATATTTGCCATAGGAAGTAGTTGAGTTGGTCGCTCACTACTAAGGTAGTCATTTTTTGCCTTAGTAACTACTTCCTATTTTTATTTTTGCCCAAAACGTTTAGGACAATATTG
>SCEG01000113.1 GCA_004102805.1 Muribaculaceae bacterium Isolate-002 (NCI) | reverse complement strand
CTGACGGCCAGCCGCTGGCTGGCGGCTTCGATCATGCCCTTGGCATTCCTGCCGCGGCCGTCAATGGCCCGGTAACAGAAATTCGCCATATGCTCCCCGGAAAAAGAGGGGCACAACCCCCCCGGCGACGGGAGCCCCGTTGCCGGGGCTCCCCACAGTTCTGTGACAGAAGGACCTAGGTGTAATGTTCCAATAGGTTGTTCACCCTGCCTCAAGCCGGTAAAGCTGGAGTTGACAGACAACAGTAAACCGAGCCGAGGACAGGGTGAACAGCCATAAGAATGCCAAATTGACTGCACGCGGTCGAGAGGAAATGATCCGGCGGATGAGCGAAAAGCCCGCAGCCGCAGTTGCGGCGGGTTTTGGTGTAAGCCTGCGTACCGCCAGAAAGTGGATGAGCCGCTACAGGCAGGGAGGCTTTGAGAATCTTGCGGACAGAAGTTCTCGCCCGAAGCGATGCCGGGGCACACTGACGGAACAAGATTTTGGTTCCATTTTGGCTTTGCGCAAAGAGCGCCTGACTGGTGATGAAATTGCGTTACGTCTTGGCCTTTGCCGCAGCAGCGTGTTCCGGGCCTTGCGTAAACTCGGCTGCTCCCGGATTTCATCTTTGGAGGAAAAAGCGCCCATCCAGCGTTACCAGTGGGAAAAGCCCGGGCAAATGCTGCATCTGGATATCAAGCGACTGGGCAAGATTGACGGCGTTGGCCACAAGAAAGCAGGAACACGGCAAGTCCGTCGCCGCCACCCAGGCTGGGAATACTTACACGTCTGCGTGGATGATGCGTCCAGGGCAGCGTATACAGCGGTGCTCCCGGATGAGACCGCGGAATCAGCGATAGAGTTTTTATGGTTTGCGGTAGCTTGGTATAGCGCCCACGGCATAAAAGTGGAACGAGTACTGACGGATAATGGAGCGTGTTATAAATCCCAAAAATTCCGGGATGCGTGCCGGGAGTTTGGCATAAAGTATAAACGGACCCGACCTTACCGGCCTCAAACCAATGGCAAGGCGGAACGCTTTATCAGGACGGCCTTGAAAGAGTGGGCATACGCACACACGTATACCCACTCAGAGAAAAGAACAGCGAACTTGCCGGTCTGGACGCATCGCTACAACTTTGTGCGTCCGCATACGGCTCTTGGCAGAAAACCTCCAGCCTCAAGGCTGAGCGGAGGGTGAACAACGTGTTGACACTCTACATCTAGATCTGCTCTTGCTGGCTGACGAGCAGGAAGACATGATCGACCGCTACCTGGGGCGGGCCGACATGTTCGTGCTGTTTGATCCGGATGTGACGAGCCTTGGCGTGCTGACCGACGAGGGCGAGGGCGTATGCGAGGTGA
>SCEG01000112.1 GCA_004102805.1 Muribaculaceae bacterium Isolate-002 (NCI) | reverse complement strand
CACTGGCGTCTTTTAAAATCTGTTAATGCGAAATTATTAAACTCTGTATTCATGTTGGTTACGCGATTTTCAGGCCTGCAAACCTTGTCGCACTTTTCAAATGATTATATTGGGGTTGGAGCCTTAAAACTCGGTTCCCCAATTTTTCATGAATGCAGGACGATACATTTTCAGCCAGATTGTTGACTTTTTGCCAAAACGCAAATTTGAAAGAATCATGGAGCATCGTACCAAAAATAAGGTTGAGGACAGAACCCTCGGATGGCAGTTGTCTTATTGGGGACAGTTGCTTGTCCTTATATTCGGTCAACTGCTCGGATGTCGAAGTCTCCGTGAACTCTCGGATATCACTACAGCACATCGCAAGAAATCCTTTCATCTCGGATTTGGCAAAGAAGCGGTAGACCGTAATATTCTCTCCAGATGCAATACCAATCGTGATTGGCATGTGTTCGAGGAGTTCGCCAACCATATGATTGTGCTGGCTCAGGAAGCCCGTATAGACCGGGAATTTTGTATCGGCGGCAAGTTCTATGCGTTCGATTCCTCCACGATTGACCTTTGCATGAGTGTTTATGACTGGGCAAAGTTCAGAAGCACCAAGTCCGGCATTAAACTGCATACCCAACTTGATATAGTGACGCAGATTCCAGTTATGATAAACATCACCAATGCCTCGGTTCATGATGTAAATGCGATGGATATCATTGATTATGAACCGTTGGCCGGTTATATCTTCGACCGTGGATACTGGGACTTGGATAGGCTTCATAAGATTGAGGAACATGGAGCCTTCTTTGTCATAAGAGAGAAGGCTAAGCCGAAGTTCATTGTCGAGGATGGTCTGGACATGCCCGAGAATGGAAACATTCTTCAAGATTATACCGTAAGGTTTACCGGTAGACGCAATGCATCCAACTACCCTTCCCGGATTAGACGTATTGTAGCGTATATCCCTGACCTGAAGAGAAGTTTTGTTTTTTACACAAATAATTTCTTCCTGTCTGCCAAACAGATTGTGTTCCTTTACAAGAACCGATGGCAGGTGGAGCTTTTCTTCAAATGGATCAAACAGCACCTTAGAGTCACCACATTCTGGGGTAATTCCGAGACATCCGTCAGAATACAAATTTATGCGGCTATATGCACTTACTGCGTTGTCGCAATAATCGAACATAAAATGAAACTTGAAAGAAACATCTACGAAGTCATGAGAATCCTCGGCAGCTCCCTGCTTGTCAAGGAGCATATCAAGGACTTGTTGACTCCAGAACCGGAGCCAGCACAAATAGCAAATTGCCATCCAACTCTTGACCTCGAATTTGATTAACACTTTTTAAGAGACACTAGTG
>SCEG01000111.1 GCA_004102805.1 Muribaculaceae bacterium Isolate-002 (NCI) | reverse complement strand
AAGGACCCCGGCGCGTTGAACGTCATCGCCCGGCGTGTGGTGGACGGCGATTACAATATTGATGACGGCAGCAAAAAAATAGGCGTGTTCGGCAACATTGTGGCCATGGTCAACGCCCTGAAGCAAAATATAGATAACGCCAAACACGAATCGGAAAACGCCAGGGAACAGTCCGCCAAGGCCCAGGAAGCCATGCGACAGGCTGAAGACGCCAGCCGGGAGGCCAAGGCCAAGACGGAAGCCATGCTGGCGGCCGCCGACAAACTGGAGGAAATGGGCAGCGTGGTTTCCTCTGCCTCCACCCAGTTGTCCGCCCAGATCGAACAATCCGACCGTGGCGCGTCCGAGTCCGCCCAGCGCCTCTCCGAAGCGGCCACGGCCATGAACGAGATGAACGCCACGGTTCAGGAAGTGGCCCGCAACGCGGGTTCCGCCTCCGCCGCCTCCGCCGAAACCAGGGAAAAGGCCGAGGCAGGCGCGCAGGTGGTGGAAAAGACAGTGCATAATATTGAGGAAGTGCACCAGTTGTCGCTGACCCTCAAGGACGACATGACCCAGCTCAACGAGCACGCTCAGGACATCACCCGGATCATGGGCGTCATCTCGGACATTGCGGACCAGACCAATCTGCTGGCCCTCAACGCGGCCATTGAAGCGGCCCGCGCGGGCGAGGCCGGGCGCGGCTTCGCCGTGGTGGCCGACGAGGTGCGCAAACTGGCCGAAAAAACCATGGCCTCCACCAACGACGTGGGCAACGCCATCAAGGCCATTCAGGAAAGCACGGCCAAAAGCATGACCGGCGTGGACAATGCCGTGGAGCGCATCGGCGAAGCCACGGAACTGGCCAACCAGTCCGGTCAGGCCTTGCAGGAAATAGTGGCCACTGTGGAGGCCACCGGCGATCAGGTCAACGCCATCGCCACGGCCAGCGAGGAGCAGTCCGCCGCCAGCGAGGAGATCAACCACTCCATTCTCGAATGCAACGATATGAGCAGACAGATCGCCGAGGCCATGGCCGAAGCGGCCAAGGCCGTATCCGATCTGACCGGCCAGACCCAGGAGCTTACGGAACTGATTCGTGAGATGAAAACCGCCTGACCAAGGCTCGTTCTGGAACGGGGCAACCTGCGGGGGAACCGGCGAATACGGCCGGTTCCCTTTTTTTGTCATAAAAAAGGAGCTCCGGAGCGCTCCCTCAAAAAAAGCCAGAATATGCTGGATTAATCTTTCTTGTCCTTCTTCTGTCAGGACATCATTCCGCCCCTGTTCTTTCCCATCTTTTTCATACTGGCTTCGGACTCGTTATAAGGCGTGCTCATGCACATTTCGTAGTTCTCGCGGCCCCATCGAATGACTTCTGGGGAGAATTGACCTTTATGGCAGCACTTTAGGAACTGTG
>SCEG01000110.1 GCA_004102805.1 Muribaculaceae bacterium Isolate-002 (NCI) | reverse complement strand
CCTCAACAATTATTTCGACTTGCGGAAAATCTCCGCATCTAAAAATAATTCAGAAAATAAATCATCGGTTGGCTCAGTTAGCGGCTTAGCCTAGGATGAACAACCTCAAATTTTACCGAATCATTGTGAATAAAATTGTTATTCCAAATTCGGTGGAAAAATTTGGCGCATGTATATTTAGTGGATGTGAAAGCCTTGTTGAGGTAGTTTTTGAAGAAGGTATTAAAACATTTGGAGAAAGCATGTTCGAGCGTTGCATGTGGTTAAAGACAATAATTTTACCAAAATCACTTTTATCAATTCCAAATTCTGCATTTGATAGTTGTCTGTCTATAGAAACCATTAATTTACCTCCAAATCTTAGACGTATAGGTGATTCTGCATTTTGTTCATGCAGAGAATTGAGAGAAATTATTATTCCTTCTGCTATAAATGATATCGGGAGTTGGGCATTCAGAGACTGTGGTATTTCAAGCATTGTTGTTCCAGATTCTGTATATGGAATACCAGAGTATGCTTTTGCTGAAAACCTTAATTTGAAAGAAGTAATTTTACCTAATACTATTACATGCATAATGTCACATGCCTTTTATGAATGTGAGCATTTACACGTACGAATTCCTCCCAGTGTTACATATATAGCTCCTGATGCATTTACTCAATGTAATGATTATTGTTATGAGAATCTACACATTGAAGTGCCTAAAGGAAAGAAAGGAACTCTTGAAAAAATTTGTGAGCTCTTAAAAGGTAAGGTTACAGAATATGAGGTAACAGAGGATATGACTTTGCCTTCTGATATCGCAACTAAAAAAAAGAGATTTATTGATTTTCAAATTTTTAAAGAAAAAGAAAATTTAAGAAATAGTGAGCCCATGTTTTATAATGGCGCACAGGTTGTGTTTAGGTATACTAATAATTGCACTTATGACAATTTTGAGTAAATATTACTTTTGATTCGTAGCAAAGTCTAATGGCTTAAACAAATTCCATTTTATACAGGCAGATGCATCAGTAGAATCATAAACAATCCCTTTGCGAACAATTCCATCTACTAATGCGCAGTAATACATAGCCCTTCCATCAGCATCGAAATCAACAAATTGTTTATTGACACAATCGGCACACATTTTAAAACCACTATTATCCATATGACTGAATATTATTACATCGAAAAAAGTTATTTCAATGCTAAGATACTGATAAATCTTTTGATTTCAAAAAAAATGAAACCAAAAGATTTACTCAATACCACTAATGGGATCTAAAATTTGGGTCTGTTTGTCCGTTCCTGAAATAGGTTGACTCGGTTTGTGATGTTTACTGATTGATGTTTCCTCTTTGTCTGTGTGGGGTTGACTGATCGGGATATATCCCTGGGCGGAGTTGACTGAGGGCGTAGCCCGAAG
>SCEG01000109.1 GCA_004102805.1 Muribaculaceae bacterium Isolate-002 (NCI) | reverse complement strand
ATAACAAATACATAAAATATTACAACGATGAGAAATAAGTTTATTTTAACAGTGCTGTTCTTTGCTTCGGTTTTCGCTCATATCAATGCTGCGGATTCAGACAATAATAAGCCGGATGTCGCTGAGCCGAAATCATTTACACGGACTTTGAGACCTGACAGTATTGACCTGGATTGCATCCTGGACTTTAATTTTAATCCGGAAGGTCTCAGACGTCATATCGATAAGGTAATTTTGATTCTGAATGATTCGGTTGCTTTAATCAAAACAATATCTATAGGGCATTCTGATAATCCGACTGCCACCGTATCGTTAAAAAAGATGACGGCCGATTGTCTGAGATTGTTTTTATACGATCTTTATTCCACCCATAGCTCTGTTATAAAGGACAAGTATCTCAATGAGTCTCATTATATCTTTTCGAACTCGTCAATCTGGCACATTGATTTGACATTGAATGGCAAGAGAATAGACGAATCTCTCAATATATATGATTACATGGTGTCATTTGAAGATCCATTCAATTTCCAGTTCGATAGAATCAGGCAGTTAATGTATGCCATTACAAATAAAATAGAACGTGACATTTTACAAAAAAACAATGTCACGCCGGAGGCTGCCGAGTGGATCAATGAGATGTTTCATGATGTATTTTATCATTGATTTTTTTAATAATGAGAATCAAGTCTATTGTAATCGTATTATTTCTGGCTTCTGTTTTCACGCATGTCAGTGCTGAACAGAAATCTGAGCCGAATATGCAATCATCGGATGAAACAGGCTCATCTTACCAAGTTATTAATTATCGGATTGACATCGATTATAACCCCGAAGGATATCTGCCGTCAGGAATATCAAACGTGCAGTTGATTTCGAATGACTCGGGCGCTTTGATTAGAATAAAGACCGAGGGACAATATTCTGACAATGATTATATTTCAGTAGCTTTAAACCGAAATGTGTCCAATTTGTTAGAATGTTTTTTAAGAGATCTTTATTTTCGTCACAAATCTGCTATCAAAGACAAATACATCAATGACGGCCATTTAATATGTCCTGCGTCTTGCGAATGGCATATAGAACTCACATTAAAAAATGGCAAAAGAATTGACGAATCTTTCAATCTCTACGATTTTCTGATAACATTTGATGATCCATTCAATTTCCAGTTCAATAAGGCAAGAGAATTAATATATGCTATCATCAATAAATTTGAACGGGATATTCTACTGTTAGAAACTACCCAGTCAAAGACGACGGAGCAGTTTTCGAAATTGTTTCACGACGAGTATTTTGAGCCGTATGAAGATAATCAGAAAAAATAGAATCGCAACGGCTTCAGGCTCGATGGCGATGACGATGAGATATGCCTCGGGGGCGAAGCCGTCATATTCGGGATATATCTCGGGGATGGACTGGACGGGAGCCGACAGGGTGAAGCGTTCGTACAGCTACGGTT
>SCEG01000108.1 GCA_004102805.1 Muribaculaceae bacterium Isolate-002 (NCI) | reverse complement strand
TGTCCGTTCCTGAAATAGGTTGACTCGGTTTGTGATGTTTACTGATTGATGTTTCCTCTTTGTCTGTGTGGGGTTGACTGATCGGGATATATCCCTGGGCGGAGTTGACTGAGGGCGTAGCCCGAAGGCAACTCCGCCCAGGGATAGTGGCAAAGTTACAAAAAATTTTTTAACCCGTCGCTTTTGCCTTGTCGGCTTCAATTTCAGAGCCAGCAGTCATAGCGTCAATGGCTCGCTCGCGGTAACTGATCCATTGCCTCTTGAAACGACCGGTTTCGGCGGCGGCTTCGGCCGGAGTCCGCATTTCAAGACTTAGATGGGGCCTCTCGTGGTTGTAGAACATGACAGCTTTCCGCATGGCTTCCCTGACTTGGCCTATCTCAGTGAACACCATATCCTTGAACAACTCATTCTTAAGTGTATTGTTTATGCGCTCGGCCTCGGCGTTGTCTTTGGGGTTGCCGCTTTCGGTCATGCTTGTCATCACTTTGTTTTTTCGAAGTTCCGCAACATAGTCAGAACAGGTATATTGAACGCCTCTGTCGCTGTGATGGATTGTCTTTGATAAATCAACCCCGTGTGCGGCAAGAAGCTCCATTGCCTCCGACAAAGCCTCCATAGGGTATCTGGCCTCAAGGGTCATGCCCACGCTGCTGCCGAGTATCATTTTGCTGTAGGAGTCCATAAGGAGGCTGACATAACAGAATCTCCGCTGACCGTCATTACTTTCCAATGGGATATATGTGATGTCTCCGACGATAATCTCTCCGAAGCGTGTAGGTATGACCTCTTTGACGATATTGGGATACGTCGGATTGCTGTGGCGTGAGTCCGTTGTGCGGACTCTGCGGCGCCGTCGGATCTTGAAGCCATAGCGGTCGAAGATATCGCAGAAGCGGTCGCGCCCGATGCGGTCGCGGTCAGAGAACGTGCGGCAATACATCGCCCAGACCTTCATGCCGCCTATGCCGGGGTCTTTGGCCTTGACTTCACGTATGTATTGTACGGCGAACTCTTCCAGAGCCATGCGTCGCAGATCAATGTCGCTGTCATGCTTGTAATAAGCCTGCTTGCTCTTACCAAACAGCCCGCACAGTTCGGCGACCGTATAAGCCTCCGAACGTTGTGCGTGCAGGCGTCTCACTGTTTGGTGCCAGCTTTTTTTCTTACCGGGATATTGAACATCTCTTCCGCTACGTCAATCATCGTGCCAAGGGCTTCGGAGCGCATCTTCTCATGGCGCAACTCCTTTTTCAGACGGGTGATTTCCGCGCGCAAGGCATCGTAATCTTCGGCGCTGACGTCTTTCTTCTTTTTTCGCATGACAGGTGTCTCTGAAAGTTCTGACGCGAAGTTACGAATAATATATTCAACCGTGCGCACCTGAACGCCATTTACTTCGGCTATTTCGCCATAACTCATGTCGGTCTCGGCATAATGCCTGAGAACCTCTTCCCGGATTGCCTGACGTTTTTGTCGCGGCAAACTCTGAAATTTAATCATAATTTGACTCTTTTATGAGTCAA
>SCEG01000010.1 GCA_004102805.1 Muribaculaceae bacterium Isolate-002 (NCI) | reverse complement strand
CGACCCCGCACTGCCGACGCCACCACCGCAGATTGTAGGCGGCAATATCGCGGCCGGCTATTGTGATTGAGCCGGCAGTTGCGGGATAATAGCCGAGCAACAGTTTTATCAGCGTTGTTTTCCCGCTGCCTGATGCACCGACTATCGCCGTCACCTTTCCTTCGGGAATAGTGAACGATATGCCGTCAAGCGTCATGGCCGGCGCATGCCGGTCGTACTTGAAATTGACGTTGTCAAATTTAATCGATTTCGCCTGTATGAAAGACTCAGCACTGTTGGCTGAAGTCTCTTCATTACGGTTGTCATGGATTTCGTTGATGCGCTCGAGTGATATTCTGACGTCTTGCACGGAGTAGACGAACGCCATCAGTTGCTCTACCGGTGAATTTAACTGGCCTATTATATACTGCACGGCAAGCATCGCGCCGAGTGTCATCTGACCGTTGATTACGGCTGTAGCGGCAAGCACGGTTATTATCACGTTTTTCACCTCATTGATGAATATCGAGCCGGCCTCCTGAGCCTGTTGCAGTCTGAGCGATTTCATCTGCAGCGCAAACAGGTCGGCCTGCGTGTCCTCCCACTCGCAGCGGCGTCGCTGCTCACAGTCCTGAAGTTTTATTTCCTGCATGGTGGTGATAAACTGATATGTCATATTCTGGTTTTTGGCCTGCTGCTCAAACAGTTCATAATCCAGAACCTTTCTTTTACGCAGAAACGAGGCAATCCACAGCCCATAGCATGCGCTTCCCGCCACGAATACCGCAAATATAAGCGGGTTGTAGACCAGCAGCACAACGCCGAATATTATGAAACTCAGGAATGTGAATATAACGCCGAGCAGTTGCCCCGTAAGAAAATTCTGCACACGGCTATGGTCGCCGATACGTTGCAAAAGGTCGCCCATCAGCTTCGTGTCGAAAAACGACATCGGAAGATTGAGCAGTTTGATAAAAAAATCGCCTACGAGTGACAGGTTGATACGCATCGAGATATGCAGCAGAAGCCAGCGTCGCAGAAAATCGGTAGCCGTGCGTCCGGCCACAATCATCAGTTCACCAAGTAGAATAAGCCATATCAACCCGATGTCACTGTAGCGGATGCCTTTGTCAACGATAGCCTGCGTCAGAAAAGGCATTATCAACTGGAGCACGCAGCCGAGCACAAGCCCCAATATTATATGTATGAAGTACTTTCGATAGCGTTTCAGATAACCGGCAAGAAACCGGAATGAACGACGCTGCCTAAATTGATCCTCCACCGTTCCAAACGCGTTGGTCGGCTCGAGGAACAACGCGATGCCACGAGCCGATACTCCGTCACCAATGTTTAGCCAATGCTTAAAAAATTCAATTTCATCATACACAGTCTTTCCTTTCGCCGGGTCACATATATAATACTTATCTTTTTTGATTTTATAAAGGACGACAAAATGCTGCTGCGACCAATGTAGAATACATGGACGTTTATTTTCACGCAGTCGCTGCGCGTTTATTTTGCCGGCATAAGTCTTGAATCCGAGTCGCTCCGCCGTGTCGGCAATCGCGAGTAAAGAAACACCATCCTTTCCCGCACTGCAAAGACTGTCAATGTACTTGACAGAGTAATCCTTGCCGTAAAGGTTACAGATTATGCGCAGGCATGTAGCACCGCACAGCATCGAGTCAGGCTGTATGAATGATTTAACTGGCATGACTTTAAGTAGGCTTCAATCTGCCTATAAGTTATTTTAATTCATATTTCTGAATGATTACAATCTTTGTTGGACATCTCGTATCGTTTCTGACCTATTCTTTGCATCATCATTGACGTTGTTGATACGATAAGTAATGTGAAAATATAGCGTGGGATAATTATAGCGGTTATTGAATTCCATCACATATCCGTCAGCATGTGATGTCCCGTTGTAGGCAGATGCAAACAGATTAAGTCCTGAGATATGAATACCCATCTTTCTGTCAAAAAGATATAACGATAGTCCGGCATAGAAAGAATAGGTAGGTTCTACAGTAGTGACCACATTACGTGTGCGCCCTTTATAATTAAATCCGAAAGAACCGGTAAATGTCCTCTGCCTGTTTAATACAAAATCGGAATTGAAATTTCCTCCCCACAGATAAGAAGTCTGCCGCCTTAGAACTTCGGGTATTATCCCTTTTGAAATTTCATATCCGCCATAAATGCCTGCCGACAATGTCAGCCACCGTAACCGGTTGAAATAATATGTCGGCATTATTCCGTAATCAATACTGTTCTGGGCATTCTTCTGGGTCGAATATATATTGTTGTCGACTATGGTATTTATGGAGGATATCACATTTCTCTTTTGGTTAAGATAGCATGTTACCGTGAAATTGTCTTTATATACATACACCAATTTATAGAGGTACCGGTTTTCGCTTCTGAGTGAGAGATTGCCTTTTGAATAACTATACTGACCTGTACGCCATTCAAACGGATTTATCCGACTGAAATTCGGTTCTGTGCTACCGGAAGTGATTATAAATGAAAGCCTCGAATTATCTGCGGGCTTCCAGGAGGCTAAGAAATCGGGCAAATACGATGAGTATTCAATCCTCTTATTATCCATACTGAGATTTTTCACCTGACGGACTGTATACATGTATTGAGAGCCGATTCTGAAACTTAATCTATCGGAAGGACGCCATGTATAGCTCAGATAAGGTATTGTTTTTATTTCATTAAGTTTGAGTAGGTCGTACTGCCGCGACGAGGTGCTCTCGGGGCACAAGGTCAGCTCAGCATCTTTGCTGTTTGAAAGCCGGGAATAAATGAACTTTATTCCGAAATCTATGGTATGCTTATTTTCTTTACCTATATCTACCGAATAATCATTGCAGAATGCCACTCCGTTGACTTTCAGTTTCTCCATTGAGTCATAAGCCATAAAGGGAGAGTCTTCGTTTTCATATATCCCGTCAAAGAAATTTCCTGTATCTTCCCTGAAATTATAGTATATCACGTCGAGCCACCCTTTAAATTCATTGGTAAAGGCATGTTCGGCATACATAGTTGCATTAAATTGAGGCTTGTCGATATCTATATCGTTACGATTTAGATTTTTGACATCAAGCAGGATTTCCTCAGAGGGGAATTTATTATGTGTTGTCCATTTGTTTATATTGGCATTCAATCCGACATAACCTTTATTGTATTGGTATTGTGCCGTTATTGAACCGCCTACATAATTATTTCTTCCTTTTCCAAGAGTATATTTTTTATATGTCGTATTATCTTCATAAGTATACAGGGCATCCTCCTTGTAACGAGAAAAATTGTGATTGAAGGAGGGAGTAATATCAACAAACAATTTCTTGTTATTGAATATGCCTGAGCCATATACGGCCTCACGTCCGCCATATCCCGAATTTTTCATGAATTCAAAGCCTACGTTGCCGCCGGCATATTTGTTGAATTTTGAGTTCATGTGAAGTGTTATCATCGCCGTCGTTCCCTCTGAATCGTACTTGAGCGGAGGTGAGGTTATCACATCGACTCGGTCAATAAGCGCCGCGTCATATCCGCGCAGCACATTGGGCAGGTCGGCGGCGTCAACTCGCTGAAGTACATTGTTTACCCGTACCAGAATTTTTTCTTTGCCTACCACCGTTATCTTATCGCCTTCCACAATAATCTGAGGGAGACGTCCCAATAAATCGAAAGCATTGTTGCTGCTCTCGGCAAGTTGTCGCACATCTACCGAAAAGCCGTCGGGCAGCGATTTGACTGTGAGGGGCCTACCTTTAACCACGACTGTCTGCAACTCCTTTGCATTGATTTCCAAACGACAGTCACCAAAATCTTTTACTTCGTTTTGTGCAAGACTGAATTTGTCGGCAAACTGCTTATATCCAAGGCATGAGACAACCAAATATAGCTCGTCACCGCATTCGACAGCCATTTCGAATGCACCACCTTCATCGGAAAACGAAGTCCCTATGAGTTCTTCCTGGGAAGTTACTCTCAGGGCATATATATAGGCGCCCTCTACAGGCTCTCCATTTTCACTGATAATCCGCCCTCTTACAGTCCCTTCACATCCTTCAGCTTGCGCAATAAAGCCAAGCGATGATACCATTATTGCAAATAAAAAAGCAATCGTTCTTTTCATACTATTCATGCGTTATATTGTTTGTAAATTCCGGAGCCAGATGGCATCTCGGGTCAGGATAATCACTATTCTCCACACCATAAGCCTTTAGAATATTTGCAAAGCACCGGTTACCGCTTGCGAAGCAATCATTGAAGTCTTTACAACTACTGCATGGGCTCGCCTTATTTATTAAATCACGGCGCTTTTTCCACAAACTCAGCGCTTTTGCAGAAGTCCATATTGATGAAATAGAATCTGAGAATACATTGCCTATAATAAATTCCGGATTCCAATAGAGTTGTTCACAGATTGTCACATTGCCATCGGGTAGTACCATCATATTGGACATATTGGCTGAACATATCGCGCCCTCAAAGTTCCGGCTTCCCCCCTTGGCTTTCTTATATTTCTTATCGTCATCTGGAGACCAGGATATTTTAAACGCCGATTTATCACATCTATCAGCGACCCACGCTGCTACCTCTTCAATACTACGCCGGGATGATTTAATTTTGTCAAAATCAGATTTGCTGTATAATGACCTAAAAGCTATCCTTACGTCCCAACGTCTCAGCCGGTCAAGCCCCTTTAGGAATTCGTACAGTTCTTCAAGATTGTCAATACTGTCGTTGATATTTGTCAATACCGTTGCTATCTGAAAGTCAACACCTAAGTCATTGGCATTTCGCAACATCTCTTTAATGCATGACGTATAGCCAGGATTTACATGTAACAATTTATGAGCAATATTGTCAGACAACGTGTCAATTGATATCTGCAATCTGACACCATATTTTTTAAATTCCTCAAGTTCAATACGTGACATTGGCTTCTTTGTCGATACCAACTCTATATTATATCCCTCACGCCGGAGTATTTCAAGAATTTCTTTCCAATACGGATTTTCAAAAAAGTCGCCCCCAGTAAGCATAATTTCAACTACACCACTATGCGCTGCATCCCTTACAAATTTCTCTATTTTATCCAATGAGAATACATGATTGTGCCGACTGCGGTCAGCGTAACAATACTCACATGCCGTATGACAATTATTATTAGGCATCCATACTATGGATAACGGAGATGTCAGCATACGCAGTGTCTCGTAATCCAGTTTTCTGAATTTAAAATCTTCCGGCTTATACTCTACCTTATTGTCAGAATGGCTTCCCTCAGGAATTATAAGTTTCCTGGGAAAACCGCTTTCAAATCCTGACAATGTTGTGTGCCAACATTCAGTAGCATTAATTATATGCATGACAAAATCAGCGATTTTATCCTTTGGAAGAGAGAAAAACTCAGCTATATCACTTATGGCAGTATCGACTTCTACTGGTTTTGAAAAAAATGACAGCATCATAGCGTATGCGGGGTGAATAATCGATTTCCAATCGATATCCACCGGAATACCTTTAGGCTTTTTTCCATTTCTTCCACCTAAAATAAATGTCCGCCGGCCATCGTGACGTAGAGTATAGTAATCATTAAGTATATATCTCATTGTTTTGATATTTGATTAAACGAGCCGTAACAACCGTTCAAAGCCATTACGGCTCATTCCTATCAGATTTTAGCAAGAATTATGCATTTAGGAGCTGTACCTATAGAAGAATCGTCAGCATCTTCGGGCATTGATTTACTGCGGCAATATGCCGTAGAGCAAAGCGATTCAGCTCCTTTTATGTTTGAGGTACAAACATTATTATTACAACCATAGCTGTAACACACATAACCACCTTTTACCTCAAACATTTCTTTTTGATTAAGGACTTCTTTGTCTGATAATTCTACATATTTCATGATTTAAGAACTATTGATTCCACCTACTTCTTATACGCTTTTCGGTAGCGCGCCTTTAACAGTTTGGTCTGCTGATTATTGTCGACTATAATCTTTTTCTATTCTTTATATTATATATATCCCGATTTTATTGCTTGTATGTGCGATTAGGCTATCTTTTGATTATTGATTTATATGATAATGGATTTAATCAGTAAGACAGCGCGATTGTAATACAGATCTTATTCAAACAAAACTTTCATAGTAATTGTCTAAAAAAACAGCTTAAGTCTATCATCTAAGCCTCCATATTTTTCTAATTTGAGTGCAATATACAAACATTCTTTATACTTTACAACATTAAACGCAAAAAATATTAAAAATCTAAATATTTTAGCCTTATTTATTAAAAACCCAAAACTTCCACATTAAAGTTAAGTAGCGTTAAGTTTATAAAAAATATTACTGTCCGCTATTTTTTAGCGGACAGTAATAATATGATATCGGGAAATATTCCCGGGAAACTACATATAAGTAAGGCTTAAACGCTAAGATTTACTGGCGGCTTCGGCTGCTGCGCGCTGCTTTTCGGCGGAGATTTCCTTGATGTTCCATACGGCGAGGGCGCCGAGGAGCATCAGGATGCCGGCTACGACGATCATGAATATGGTCTGTGGCGCTCCGGCCTGTGCGGTGTCAGCTGCGGCTACGGGGAAGAAGCCGAGGATGAGTCCGCCGAGGAGTGCTGCGATAATCTGCGGGAAGCAGATTGTGCAGTTGAAGAGGCCGAGGTATGTGCCGATGTTTTTGCCGGAGAGTGCGTTGGTGAGGATTGTGAAGGGCATTGCGAGCATTGCGGCCCATCCGCATCCCATGAGTCCGTAGGGGACTGTAAGCGCCCATTTTGATGAGCAGAAGTAAACTGCGATGAAGCCTATCGCTCCGATGACGAGGCTGACGGAGTAGGCGAAGCGGCGGTTGCGGAAGCGTGGGAGCACTGCGGCCCAGATTACGGCTACGACGGCCTGTATGGCGAAGAGGACGCCGTTCCAGTCGCCGGCGTCCTGATATTGCTTGGACTGGGCGTTGAGCACTGTGGAGTATTTAGGCGTGATTTCTGCGGCGAGGGCCGAGGGGAGTTCGGTGACCTGTTCTTTCTCGTAGACTCCGTTGCGTTCGACGACGATGTGAGCTGTTGAGAGTTTGTGGTCGGGGGTGATGGTGGAGAATGTTGTGACTGTGGCGAGTGGTGCGGTGAGTGTTATCTCATTGCCGTCGACTGTGATGATGTCGCCTGCCGCGCCGAATTCTTCACCGGGGCGGACGAGCGAGACGCCTTTGTCGTAGAATATCTGTCCGCCTTTGACGAGGAGCGCTCCTTCGGCATTCTTGATGCTGTCGGGGTAGATGAGGTTGTCGTTGACGGTGACGCCGCTGATGGTGAGGCGTCCGTCGTCGATGACGAGGGCTTCGTCGGCGAAGAGGTATTTGTCGGAATATGTGGTGCCGTTGATTTCGACGCCTGATACTTTCTGTTCGGAGGGGCAGTCGAATGCATGTCCGGCGATGGCGTCGGTGGAGTATGTCCAGAGGAAGAGGAATCCGCTCCAGCAGAAGAACTGAACGAGTCCGATGGTCCAGAACACGGCGGGGGCTGTCTTGAGTGCGCTGCCCATCTGTGTGAACATGTTGCCTTTTTTCTTGTCGGTCTCTTCGGGCACGCCGTTGTATTCGGCATACAATTTCGGAGGCATCTCTTTGACTTTTGCGAATGTGTAGAGCACGCAAAGCAGGAGAATGAGCGCGCCGAGGTAGAAGGCGAATGTCACTGTGGGGGGGACTTCACCTTCGGGGGCCTGGTTGCTGACGAAGAGTGCGAGAATGATGGGCGCGAGGTAGCCGACGAATGAGCCGGCGTTGCAGAGGAAGCTCTGTATGGAGTAGGCCAGACCTTTCTGTTTCTCGTTGACCATGTCGCCGACGAGCATTTTGAATGGCTGCATGGCCATGTTGATAGAGGTGTCGAGGAGCATGAGGCAGAAGAGGCCGAATGTGATTGCGGCGGAGACTGAGAGTCCGAGACTGCCTGCGTTGGGGAGGAAGCACATGACGATGATTGCGATGGCTGCTCCTACGATGAGGTAAGGGAGGCGGCGTCCGAAGCGGTTCCATGTGCGGTCGGAAGCAGAGCCGATGATGGGTTGCACGAGAAATCCCATGAGGGGGGGAAGAATCCAGAAGTAGCTGAGCTGGTGAGGGTCGGCACCGATGGTCGAGAAGATGCGGCTCACCTGAGAGCTTTGGAGGGCGTAGGCAATCTGGACTCCGAAAAATCCGAAGCTCAGATTCCACAGCTTCCAAAAGCCTAAGTCGGGTTTAGTTTTCATGTTGATTGAATGTGAATGATTTATTTATTTTTTATTTAATTTCAAAAGTAGGGGTGATATCGTTGTGGCCGTTGTCATTTGATCTGAGAGTAGAGCCATTCAATTTCCTGCGGCCAGAGCGCTTCGTCGGGTGTTTCGAGTATGAGCGGAATGTTGTCGAAGCGGGGGTCGTTGACGAGCATTGTGAAGAATTGTGAGCCGATCTCGCCCTGTCCTATCGGTGCGTGACGGTCGACACGTGAGCCGAGGCCTTTTTTTGAGTCGTTGATGTGCATTGCCGACAGGTAGCCGAGACCGATTTCGCGGTCGAATTCCTGCCATGTGGCTTCATAGCCTTGGGGTGATGCGAGGTCGTAGCCTGCGGCGAACGAGTGGCAGGTGTCGACACATACGCCGATGCGCGATTTGTCTTCGACGCGGTCGATTATGGCTCGTATCTGCCCGAATGAGTATCCGAGGTTGGAGCCTTGTCCGGCGGTTGTCTCGATTACGGCTTTTACGCCGGCTGTAGCGTCGAGGGCTATGTTGATTGACTCGGCGATTGTGGCGATGCATGCGTCGGTATCGACGAGGCGGAGATGTGAGCCGGGGTGGAAATTGAGCATCGACAGACCGAGCTGGGTGCAACGGTTGAGCTCGTCAAGAAAAGCCTCGCGCGATTGTGCGAGTTTGTCGGGGTCGGGCGAGCCGAGGTTGATGAGGTAGCTGTCGTGGGGCAGTATATGCTCCGGGGCGTATCCGAGTCTTTCGCAGTGCTCTCTGAAGAGGGCGGCTTCTTTGTCGGAAATCGGTTTTGACTTCCATCGCGATGGGTTGCGGGTGAACAGGGCGAATGCCCGGGCGCCGATTGCCTGAGCGTTGAGAGGCGCCTGTGCCACTCCGGAACTGACGGATACATGAGCTCCTATATATTTCATTGTTGTCTTAGTATGTTTTTTAGTCTTAAAAATAAACTTTCGGAAATGTAAACATGCGATTAAATCACACCTACAAAATCACACTGTGCCAGTGATAGTTCAGCTTTGTCATGGTTCGACCTACAAAGATAATTAAAAATATTAATGTCGACCAATTTTTCATTAAATTAAAAAGCGGAAAATATGGTGTTTTTTATCTAATGTTTTGCTGCTGTATGCAAATTTGACTATATTTGCAGTAAAGAAGGATAAAAGAGTAATGTTAGGAATTTCAAAGGAAGCGATATCCGAGTTGCCGCAGGCATTGTTCGGGGGGCGTATCATCGTGATCAACTCACCGCTTGACTGTCGCAAGGCAATAAAGTATCTGCTTACACAACCAATCGTAGGATTTGACACGGAAACGCGTCCGTCGTTTCACAAAGGCAATCCGCACAAGGTCGCTCTTCTGCAGCTTTCGACTGCGGGGGAGTGTTTTCTGATACGTCTGAACCGCACAGGTCTGACCGATGAAATCAAAGAGCTGATGGAGAGCGAGGATGTGCTCAAGGTGGGTCTGTCGATAAAGGATGACCTGCACTCGCTGTCGGCGCTTGGCCAGTTCGAGCCACGGAATGTGCTCGAGCTTCAGACATACGTAAAGGCATACGACATCGCCGACAATTCGCTGCAGAAAGTCTATGCGGTGATATTCAACGAGCGCATATCGAAAGGTCAGCGTCTTACCAACTGGGAGGCGGAAAATCTGACGGAAGCGCAACAGGGTTATGCCGCACTCGACGCATACGCCTGTTACCGGATTTACACCCATCTGCGCAGCGGCGGATTTAATCCGGCCGACTCGCCTTACAAAATAGAGGAGCAGGAACAATAATCCCCCACCCCAAATCATAAGTCATGAAAAGATCATCAATCATTTTAACTACAATGGCAATGGCAGCAGCAGCCGTGCCTGCAACAGCGGCAGGGCGCATACAATATCCGGCCGCGCCGGCAGATCCGGCTACCGACAGATATTTCGACATAACGGTAACGGACACATACCGTCCGCTTGAAAACGACACGGCCGCAGCGACTCTGCAATGGGTCGAGGCCGAGCGCAATCTGACAGAGGATTATCTGTCAAAGATACCGTTCCGCGGCAAACTGCGCGAACGCATAGCGTCGTTTCAGAATTACAAGAAGACCGGACTTCCGTGGAAAGCGCATGACAACCGTTATTATTTCTACGAGAACTCAGGCATGCAGAACCAGTCAGTACTCTACCGAAAGGGGACAATCGACGGAAAGGCCGAGGTGTTTCTCGATCCCAACACGCTGAGCGATGACGGCACGGTGGCGCTCACAGGTGTATTCATGTCGCCCGACGGCAAATATACAGCCTATACGATAAGCCGCAGCGGATCTGACTGGACGGAGATATATCTGCTTGACACAGCCACGGGCGAACTTCTTCCCGACCATATAGAGTGGGCCAAGTTTACCGGCGCCGAGTGGTATGGTGACGGCTTTTTCTACAGTGCGTATCCGACGCCCGAGGCGGGCAAGGAGTTTTCCAATGCCAACGAGAACCACCGCATATATTACCACAAGATCGGCACACCGCAATCTCAGGACAAGGTCTATTATGAGGACAAGGAGCACCCGCTCTATTTTCATTCGGCATATGTGCCCGACAACAACCATTACATCTTCCTGATGGCAGGCGGACAGGGCTTCGGACAGGCCATCAAGGTAAAGGATCTCAACGATCCCGACGCAGAATGGACTGTTATGGAACCGTCGCAGGACAATATCGTGGATATAGTCGACGTGATCGGCGACACGATTTATTTCACCACTTCAGTCGATGCCCCCAACTACCGTCTGATGTCGGCGCCTGTCGATAAGCCGTCGCGCGAGAACTGGCGCGAGCTCATCGCCGAGAGCGATGCTGTGCTTTCAGGCGCACAGATGGCCGGCGACAAAATCATTGCGAACTACCGCCGTGACGCCTCGTCGCACCCCGCGCTCTATGACCGCGAAGGCAACTTCATACGTGAAATCAAGCTGCCCGCGATTGCAAGCGCATCATTCTCAAGTTCGAAGCGCCACGACGAGGTATATTACAACGTGACCAACTATCTTCAGCCCTGGGCTCATTACAGATATGACCTCGCGACAGGCGAAAGCACGCTTACGGAACGTGCGTCGGTTGCCGGGTTCAATCCCGACGACTACGTAACGGAAGAGGTGTTTTATCCGTCGGCCGACGGCACACAGGTGCACATGCATCTGACTTACCGCAAGGATATAAAGCGCGACGGCAACAATCCGGTGTATCTTTACGGATACGGCGGTTTCAACGTGCCTCTTGGCCCGGGCTTCTCGCCCAACCGTCTGAACTGGCTTGAAAACGGCGGCATCTATGCCGAGGCCAATCTTCGCGGCGGCTCGGAGTATGGCGACAAGTGGCATGAGGCCGGCACGAAGATGCAGAAGAAAAATGTATTCAACGACTTTATCGCCGCGGCCGAATATATGATCAGAGAAGGATTTACAAATCCGGGACGTCTGGTTATAGAGGGAGGCAGCAACGGCGGCCTGCTCGTTGGCGCGTGCGTCAACATGCGCCCCGACCTTTTCGCTGTGGCTATACCTCGTGTAGGCGTAATGGACATGCTCCGCTATCATCTTTTCACCATCGGCTGGAACTGGGCCTCTGACTACGGCACATCGGCCGACTCGCCTGAGATGGCAGCATATCTGCGCTCCTACTCGCCGATGCACAACATCAGCAATGACGGTACCCCCTACCCTGCGATACTTGTCACCACCGCCGACCATGACGACCGCGTTGTGCCGGCACATTCATTCAAGTATGCGGCCAATCTTCAGGCCGCCGACACCGGCGACAAGCCCAAACTGATACGCATCGATTCCAAGGCCGGACACGGTGCGGGCAAACCGATAAGCAAGGTCATCGACGAATATGCCGACCTGTATTCATTCATCTATTATAATCTGGGCATCAACCCTGTCACAGAGTGAAAATCGCAACGGTAATATCAGTGGCGTGCTGTCTATCCCTTACAAGCTGTTTCACGGGGATAGAGAGCACGCCACGCATAACGGTCAAGGAAGTTGAGCGCAACGTAGCCTCTGTCAACCCGGAGGCCGAGATGGACTCTCTTCTTTATCCCGAAGCAGCTACTTCCTGGAAGCCCGGGCGCAGATTTCTCGCCACCGACCCCAAGATATCGCTTATTTTCGAGAAAGAGCCGGCAGTGAAACCGGGGGAGATACTCGTATTCGACAGTCTGTCGGCCGAGAGGTCAATTATCGGTGACACGATTTCCGTGCTGACATTTCACCGTGAAGCCGACGCCGTGTCTCAAGAAACACTTCGCTATAAGGTGGGTGTCGCACCGGGAGCGCTTTCCGAATTTTTCACGCTTCCGATGAGTGTTGACCTCGCGACGGTGGAGAATGCAAGGCGTTTACTTGCCGGCCGCACATTCTATATCATATCGTCACTTCGTGTCGACAGCAATCTGCGGCCGACAGACGGCGGCCGCAAATATGTCGCCGCTACGATAACGAATGTGGCACCTGGCAATGCCGATTATCCGTTGCGGGTGGATATCGCCGAGGATAACGGCAAAGAGTCGGCGGTGGCAATGACCGTAGGCGCAGCCCGCAGCTCCACACGCAATTTCGACAAGATTTTCGAGCTTAGCGACCCACGCACCCGCTATCCGGCAATAACCGATGATGTGTGGGACAATATCATCAACTCACGCGTGTCACCCGGCATGACAACAACTGAATGCCGCCTTGCCATCGGAACTCCAAACGACATAAAGAAATGGCATAACGGAGGCAGTTTCTTCGAAGGATGGGCATGCGAAAACGGCTGCTACCTTATATTTGTCGACGGACTGCTGTCGGAGATACGTTGATCTCAGACTGAAACAATGCGGCGTTGATGCCGTCATAACGCAACATGCAATCATAATGAAACTTACTTTTCTCGGCACGGGGACGTCGACAGGCGTACCGATGATAGGGTGCGAGTGCGCGACATGCCGTTCACACGACCGACGTGACAAAAGACTGCGCACCTCAGCGCTCCTGTCGGCAGGCAACACCAACATACTCATTGACGCAGGCCCCGATTTCAGGCAACAGATGCTCGACGCAGGGTCACCGCCACTGTCGGCGCTTCTCCTGACCCATACGCACTACGACCACGCAGGGGGAATCGATGACCTGCGGCCATATTGCTATCCCGACGGCTTCGACATATATGCCCAGGCCGCCGACATCGATGACCTTCGCATGAAAGTGCCCTACTGCTTTGCCGAGCATCCTTACCCCGGCGCCCCTGTGCTCAACCCGCATGTCATAGCGCCGATGAAGCCGTTTGAAATAAACGGATTAAGCATCGAGCCGCTTCCGGTCAAGCATTATCTGCTCGACATCGTAGGGTTTAAAATCGGGAATCTCGCCTACATCACCGACGCCAAGGAGGTGCCGGCAGAGACAATCGATGCCATCAAAGGCGTAGACACGCTGGTCATCAATGCGCTGAGACACAAGGAGCACATCTCGCATCTGAACCTAACCCAGGCGCTCGACGTTATAAAAGCAGTCAGACCACGGATGGCCTATCTGACACATATCAGCCACGACATGGGGCTATATTCGGAAGTCGCCCCTACCCTTCCGGACAATGTCAGACCGGCGACAGACGGCGAGACTATTGAAATTCAGGATTAGCGGAGAGGACAGTATCCGCATGCCGCCGACGGTTGCGGAGAGCGCTCATAATCATAATCCTGATACAGAAATGTCGAATGTTTAAAATATCAGTATTATGATTAAGGTCACTTATCTGGATCACAGCGGCTTTGCCGTAGTGCTTCCGACCGCTGTAGCGGTGTTTGACTATTTCCGCGACCCGACAGGCGCGTTAGTGAAAGTGATACGCGAAAATCCCGAGCTTCCGGTAGTGTTTTTCGTGTCGCACCATCACCCCGACCATTTCAATCCGGCAATCTTCAATCTGGCGCAGGACCGCGAGGTGCAGTATGTACTGTCAAACGATATATTCTCGAAAGTAGTGCATGATGATATGCCTGTCGCATGGGTAAGTCCGGGCGACGAAGTGCCGGGACTGCTCGGCGGACTTGACGTAAGAGCTTTCGGCTCGACCGATGCCGGAGTAAGTTTTCTCGTCACACTGCCCGACGGAAGAAAGATATTCCATGCCGGCGACCTCAACTACTGGCATTGGAATGAAGAGTCGACCGTAGAGGAAGTCAAAAAGGCATACAACGAATTTGTACATATCATACAGAAACTCGAGGAGTATGCACCGGAGATAGATATTGCATTTTTCCCGGTAGACCCGCGTCTTGGGCCGGACTACGCCGACGGCGCACGCCTGTTTCTGGAAAACATCACGGTAAAGGATTTCTTCCCGATGCATTTCTGGGGCGCATACAAGACCGCATGCGAATTTGAGGACTATACGACAGACAATACCGACAGTTTCTGCCTGCATGTGCCGGGCGAGTCGGTTGAATTTGAAGGGAAGATGGCTGTCAGGAAATGACATAAGCCGTAAATCTATACGGAGGCCGCACCGTTGCATATCAACGGACGGCCTCTTCCGTTATGTTACAACGGACAAGATACAGTCGCCCTTGCGGGTGTTGCAAAACATGGAAATTTGTGAGAATATAACTTTGCTTCCCGCTCTTCCTAAATCACTGGGACACGGAGAGCTTAAAGGAATACTCACACGCACGGGAGTAAGAGTAGAGTCAATGTCATGGAGCGATAAGGGCATCGACTGCCGGCTATACTCGCCGCGCGAATGCCGCATCGAAGTGCGAGCGCCCTGCGAACAGAGAGAGCTCACACTCGGCGCCGACACATATAGCGAAGTGCATTTCGACATCTGACAACTCCAGTCAGTATACTGCCGGAATAGCCTCAGAGATGAGGCTATTCCGGTTTTTAACATATAAAATCAACATTGTGGCATATAATTTTTGTGCAGTTTATTTTTTTGTATTATCTTTGATATTGGCAAGAAGCGATTGGCGGAAGCCATTGCTTCATGTAATTTTTTGTTTTGCTAAAAACATCTAAGGTATCTATATAAAGATTATGAATAACGATTTTAGAAATTACGCAGTAAAGCATCTGGGAATGAACGGACTGGCGCTCGACCAGTATGTATCGGCCACAACGCGCGGAGCCCAATCGATAGCGGCGAGCTACATATCGCCCACCATCATTGAGGAGCGTCAGCTCAATGTGGCGCAGATGGACGTATTCTCGCGTCTGATGATGGACCGCATCATATTCCTGGGCACTGACGTCAACGACTACACAGCCAATGTAATCCAGGCACAGCTTCTCTATCTCGACTCTTCCGATCCAGGCAAAGATGTGTCAATATATATCAACTCGCCCGGCGGCTCGGTCTACGCGGGTCTGGGCATCTACGACACGATGCAATATATCAAGAGCGATGTGTCGACAATATGCACCGGCATGGCGGCGTCAATGGCCGCAGTGCTTCTCGTGGCCGGCGAAAAAGGCAAGCGCTTCGCGCTTAAGCATTCACGCGTGATGATACATCAGCCTATGGGCGGCGCCCAAGGTCAGGCTTCGGATATCGAGATAACCGCCCGCGAGATTCAGAAGCTCAAGAAGGAGCTCTACACAATCATATCGGATCATTCGGGACAGCCGTTTGACAAAGTGGAACGTGACTCCGACCGCGACTATTGGATGACGGCCTGCGAAGCCAAGGATTACGGCATGATTGATGACGTTTTAGTCCGCATTAAAGACAAATAAGAAATGGCGAAGAAACAGAATCAGGATATATGCGCGTTCTGCGGACGCACCGAGAAGGAAGCCGGAATATTGCTGCCCTCGGGTGTGTATCAGGACGTGTATATATGCGACAACTGCCTGAATATGCTTCACTCTCATATCGAAGAGTTCAAGCAGATGGCGGGAGTGAGCCAGGCCGGAAAAGAGAGTGAGCCGCAGGAGCCGAAAAAGCTTCCGAAGCCTAAAGAAATCAAAGAATTTCTCGACAAATATGTCATAGGCCAGGAAGATGCGAAAAAATATCTGTCGGTCGCGGTTTACAACCATTACAAACGTCTGAGCCAGCCTACCGACGATGATGTGGATATCGAAAAGAGCAACATCATCATGGTCGGACCGACAGGAACGGGCAAGACACTCCTTGCCAAGACGATAGCGAAGATGCTCGATGTGCCGTTCACCATCGTCGACGCAACTGTGCTCACGCAGGCCGGATATGTCGGCGAGGATATCGAAAGCCTTCTGACGCGACTTCTTCAGGCCGCCGACTACGATGTGGAGAAAGCGCAGCGCGGCATCGTGTTTATCGACGAGATAGACAAGATAGCCCGCAAGGGCGACAATCCGTCGATCACCCGCGACGTTTCGGGCGAGGGAGTGCAGCAGGGGCTTCTGAAGCTGCTTGAGGGCTCCATCGTCAATGTTCCGCCGCAGGGAGGCCGCAAGCACCCCGAGCAGCGCATGATACCGGTCGACACGAAAAATATACTGTTCATTTGCGGAGGTGCGTTTGACGGCATCGACCAGAAGATAGCCCACCGCCTGAACACCCACACCGTGGGGTTCTCGACCGATAAAGCCAAAGAGCGCATCAACCGCGACAACTATCTCGAATATGTTGCTCCGCAGGATCTGAAATCATTCGGGCTGATACCGGAAATCATAGGCCGACTGCCTATTCTGACACACCTCGACCCGCTTGACCGGAACGCGCTCCGCCGTGTGCTCACAGAGCCCAGCAATGCCATCACACGCCAGTACAAGAAACTTTTCGCGATGGACGGTGTGGAACTGACATTCACCGACGAGGCTCTCGACTACATGGTCGACAAGGCCATCGAATACAAGCTCGGCGCCCGCGGACTCCGCTCCATTGTGGAGACCGTGATGATCGACGCCATGTATGAGATACCGTCGACAAAGGAAAAATCGCTTGAGGTAACCAAAGATTATGTAGCGGGAAAACTCGCGGCCACCAATCTCGAGGTTCTCTCGCAAACCATAGTATGACAACCGCTCCTCTCCACTCTCTGCCAATATCACAAGTAACTCTTTAACAAAAGATTTTCAACAGGATATACTACAACAGCTATCAGTAACCTTAACAACGTCATGAGGCCTGGCGGAATGAAAAAGCCGCAGGCATCGCGACAACAAATATTATGACAACAACATGGTGAGCAGACAACAACTGAGCGAAGCACTCAAACGCCATTTCGGCTTTGACCACTTCAAGGGTAATCAAGAAGATATCATACTCTCGCTGATGAAAGGAGAGGATGTCTTTGTGCTGATGCCTACGGGAGGGGGCAAATCGTTATGCTATCAACTGCCGTCGCTGCTGATGCCGGGCACAGCCATCGTCATATCGCCACTGATAGCCTTGATGAAAAATCAGGTCGACGCCATGCGCAACTACAGCGAGGCCGAGGGAGTGGCCCATTTCCTCAACTCGTCGCTCAACCGCACGGCTATAGAGAAAGTGAAATCAGATGTCAGAGCCGGACTTACGAAGCTGCTTTATGTTGCTCCCGAGTCGCTGACAAAAGAAGAGAACATCGAGTTTCTCAAATCGGTCGAGATTTCGTTTTATGCCGTCGACGAGGCGCACTGCATCTCGGAATGGGGTCATGACTTCCGTCCTGAGTACAGGCGCATACGTCCGATCATCAACGAGATATCGCGGCGTCCGGTGATCGCACTCACCGCCACTGCCACCCCCAAGGTGCAGCACGACATACAGAAGAACCTCGGCATGGCCGACTCGCTGGTGTATAAATCGTCGTTCAACCGTCACAATCTCTATTACGAGGTAAAGTCAAAGACCAACAGTATTGACAGGGAAATCATAAAATATATAAAGAATAATCCCGGTCACTCGGGCATTATATACTGTCTGAGCCGCAAGAAAGTCGAGGAACTCGCCGAGATGCTTGTTCTCAACGATATCAAGGCGCTACCATACCATGCCGGCATGGACTCCGCCACACGCTCCGCCAACCAGGACGCTTTTCTGATGGAAAATGTCGACGTTATCGTCGCCACTATAGCTTTCGGGATGGGAATAGACAAACCCGATGTCAGATTTGTAATCCATTACGACATGCCCAAGAGCCTCGAAGGCTACTATCAGGAGACAGGGCGTGCCGGACGCGACGGCGGAGACGGCCGCTGCATTACGTTCTATTCGGCCAAAGACCTGCAGAAAATGGAAAAATTCATGCAGGGCAAACCTGTATCCGAACAGGAAATAGGCAAGCAGCTGCTTGTCGAGACGGCGGCCTACGCTGAGTCGTCGCTTTGCAGGAGAAAGATGCTCCTGCACTATTTCGGCGAAGAGTTCACGAGCGACAACTGCGGTAATTGTGACAATTGTTTAAATCCTAAAAAACAAGTGGAAGCAAAAGAAGAACTATGTGCCGTGATTGAAACTATCACCGCGCTTAAAGAAAAATTTAAAGCTGAATATATTATAGATATCCTTCTGGGAAAGGAAACCGCCGATGTCAAATCATATCGTCATGACGAGCTTGAGGTGTTCGGATGCGAGCAGGGAAGCGACCCGCGTATGCTCGCCGCCATCATACGCCAGGCCGTCATCGCAGGATATCTCGACCGCGAGATTGAGAATTTCGGAGTGCTGAAAGTGACTGCCAAAGGTAAGAAATACATGCACAAGCCGACATCATTCAAAGTAGTGGAGGACAATGAATTTGGAGGAGAGGAAGAGGAAGGCCCGACAGTGAAGGGCGGAGGCAGCTGTGCCGTCGACCCCGAGCTTTATTCCATACTCAAGGATCTACGCAAAAAGATTGCAAAACAATATGATCTGCCTCCTTACGTAATATTCCAGGATCCGTCGCTCGAAGCGATGGCCACCACCTATCCCATAACAATGGAGGAGTTGCAGAATATCACCGGAGTGGGCGCCGGAAAGGCCAAACGCTACGGCGAGAGCTTCATCAAGGTGATAAAGACGCATGTCGAGGAAAACGAGATAGAGCGTCCGGAAGATCTGCGCGTGCGCAGCGTTGCCAACAAGAGCAAGCTCAAAATATCAATCATACAGGCCATCGACCGCAAGATCGCGCTCGATGAGCTCGCCAACTCCAAGGGTCTTGAGTTTAACGAACTTCTTGACGAAGTGGAGGCAATCGTATATTCCGGCACAAAAATCAACATCTCCTACTTCCTCAACGAAATCATGGACGACGACCGTCAAGAGGATATTTATGAATATTTCCGCGAAAGCGAAAGCGATGACCTGGAGTCGGCTTTCAGTGAACTCGGCAACGACTACACCGAGGAGGAGATACGTCTGGTAAGGATAAAATTCCTCTCCGAGCAGGGCAACTGACATAAAACCGGAGCATAGACAGATGGCAACAATATTAAAGTATGACAACGTCGAGATACTGCGCAAAGAGCTGGTTGTGCTCAAACGGGTAAGTTTCGAGATTGAAGAGGGGCAGTTTGTGTTTCTCATAGGCAAAGTCGGCTCAGGGAAAAGCTCTTTGCTGAAAACCATTTATGCCGAAATCGGCATAGAGAACGGCGAGGCCCGTGTGTTTGACTATGATCTGCGACGTCTGCGACGCAAGGATATCCCCTATCTGCGCCGCCAGACAGGAATCGTGTTTCAGGACTTCCAGTTGCTTACCGACCGCACTGTCTATGACAATCTGCTCTTTGTGCTCCGGGCAACAGGCTGGAAGGACAAGAACGAAATCGAAAGGCGCATAGAGGAGGTGCTAAAAGAGGTCGGCATGCTCAACAAGTCATACAAGATGCCGCACGAGCTATCGGGCGGCGAACAGCAGCGCATAGTGATAGCACGGGCGCTCCTCAACAAACCCCGCCTTATACTTGCCGACGAGCCTACCGGCAATCTTGACCCCGACACAGCCCGACAGATTGTCAATTCGCTGCAGGCCATAGCCGCCTCAGGCACCGCCGTCATTATGGCTACCCACAACCACGGCTTTCTCGAAGAATTTCCGGGAAAGGTATATCACTGCATCGACAAGAAGATAATCGAGCAGAGCCACAAGGCTCCGTCAGGTGAAATGTTTCCGGTAGCGGAGAATGAGACCAACGGCTGAACCACCCCTCAACTGAAATATAAAATTGAATATTAAAGACTGATTATGAAAAAACGTATAAGCTATATCTTCTTTATGGCTATGCTCGGAATACTTTCTGCGTCGGCATTCGATCTGAAAGATATCCTCAAGGGCTCCTCCTCAGGAAGCGGAGGCGGGGCTGCCGACATTGTCACAGGCATTGTCAACACTCTCACTTCTTCCAAAGTAGAATATAAAGACCTCGTCGGTCAATGGGCATACCAGCAGCCGGCTGTAACTTTCACCAGCGACAATCTGCTGCAGAATGCCGGCGGCATAGCAGCATCGACCACTATTGTCAACAAGCTTAAGCCATACTACACAAAGGCCGGCATGGACAATCTGACAATTGAATTCGGCACCGACTCGACATTCGTGGCAAAGACCGCACGCCTCACTGTAAGAGGCACAGTCGGGCCGATTGAAAACGATATGTTCAAATTCAACATCAAGGCTCTCGGCAAGATACCGGCAGGCAGCATCAATGCTTACGCCGAAAAACAGGCTACCGGCATAACCCTCACCTTCGATGCCCAGAAGCTCATGAAACTTGCGGAAACCGTAGCATCGATTTCGGGCAACGCAACATTAAAGACAGCCTCCGATGTCATCAATTCTTATGACGGTTTAAATATAGGGGTCAGCCTTAAAAAGAAATAAACGGCATCAACCTTCGTAATGATATCACAGAGGGCGTATCACGGCATGCATCTGCATCAACGATACTCCCTCTTATAATAAACATATCGACCGAATGTCAAGGCGCAAAAGAGGCATACGACAGAAGATGCGCGACTGGAGCTACAGTTACAACCGTTTTGTAATCAAGTTTCAGCCGGGCATACGTTTTGTGTCGCGTGCGCTTGACGTGCTGGCGTTTTTGGCGGCGGTGATATGCATCATATCGGGTGCGGTGCTTTTAGGGTTCGACCATAACGCCACCGACGCCGGGCATATCAGGCACATCATACGCGCGTGCCAGATTGTATTCATAATACGTGTGCTTACAGGCATAATCCTGACGCCCAAGGAGACGAAGCGCGATGCGCGCATACTCAAATGGATTGTTGACTGCGCGATACTTCTCACTTTGCCGGCGCTGCTCTATCCGCGTCCTGAAGCGCCGTGGATACCGATACTGGAGAAACTGCTCTACAGCCACTGGTTCATCTATCCGATTGTAGGCGCCTGTGCTGTGGTGGAATTCAGCTACGGACTCAACAAAGTGGTCGACCGCAAAATCAATCCGTCGCTGATGCTCGCCACGAGTTTTCTGTTTTTTATAGTCATAGGGTCGTTCATTCTGATGATGCCAAAGTGCACGGTCGGAGGCATACAGTATATCGACTCACTGTTCGTGTCGACATCGGCAGTGTGCATCACCGGTCTGACGCCGATTGACGTATCGGCCACGTTCACGCCATTCGGTCTGCTCGTGCTGTCGCTGATGATACAGATCGGGGGCCTCGGGGTCATGACATTCACAAGTTTCTTCGCGCTTTTCTTCACCGGCAACAATTCGGTTTACTCGCAGGTGGTGGTGAAAGACATGATTTACTCCAAGACCATAAACTCTGTGCTGTCGACCCTGCTTTATATACTTGGCTTCACGCTTGCCATAGAGCTCGCGGGTGCGGTGGCGATTTTCCTCAGCGTGCACGGCACGCTCGGAATGAGTCTGGAGGATGAACTGATATTCTCCGGATTTCATTCACTGTCGGCGTTCTGCAACGCAGGCTTCTCCAATATAGAGGGAGGACTGTCAAATCCGGCGCTGCTGCATTCCAACCAGTCAATCTATATCATAGCCTCCATGCTGATATTTGCCGGAGGCATCGGTTTCCCGATACTTGTGAATTTCAAGACAGCGTTTTTCCGCTATCTGCGGCGTGTGCGCAACCGCCTGCTTGACAACGGCCGTCATCTTCGTGGTGCGGCACATATCTATGACATGAACACAAAGATAGCCATGCTCACGACCATTGTCATATTCGCATTGTCGGCCGCGCTGTTTTTCATATTCGAATATGACAATTCACTGGCAGGAATGAGCCTGTATGACAAAATCGTGCAGTCGGTATTCAACTCGTTTGTGCCACGCAGCTCCGGTTTCTCGTCAGTCAATCCGGCCGGATTTCTCAACATCACAATCATAATGATGGCCGTGCTGATGTGGATAGGAGGCGGATCGCAGTCGACAGCCGGCGGAATAAAAGTAAACACGCTCGCCGTGATATTGCTTGAACTGAAATCGGCTATAACGGGCAAGCAGCGCGTTGTGGTCTATAACCGCACCATAGCCTACGACTCCGTAAGGCGTGCATGCGCCGTCGTGACGCTTTCGATACTCGCATACGTATTCTACTCCATGGTGCTGGTGGCATTGGAGCCGTCACTTCCGGTAAAGGCGCTTCTCTATGAGGCAGCCTCGGCACTGTTTACGGTAGGAAGCTCGCTCGGCGTCACCGAGCAGCTGGGCGACCCGTCGAAGATATTGCTCTGCACGGCCATGTTTCTCGGTCGCGTAGGCATCATCTCCATGCTCATCGGCTTTGCCGGACAGCGCAATGACGCTCCGGTAAAATATCCCGTCGACAACGTAATAATCAACTGACATCACCGAATATAACAACCACTATTAATATCTGTAGCAATGCGATACCTGATAATCGGACTCGGAATTTATGGAACCAATCTTGCCATCGACCTCACCGACATGGGTCACGAGGTGATAGGAGCCGATATCTCCGACCACAAAGTCGAGGCGATAAAAGACTATATATCCACCGCATATATAATCGACTCCACCGACGAGCAGTCGCTCAACGCCCTGCCGCTGAAAAATGTCGACCTCATCATCGTTGCCATCGGCGAGAACTTCGGCGCATCGGTCAAGACTGTCGCGTTGCTGAAAAAAATCGGGGCCGGAAAAATCTATGCCCGAGCCATCGACGAACTCCACGAGTCAATACTCCAGGGACTTAAAGTAGACCGTATACTGACCCCGGAGCAGCGCGCCGCCCACGATCTTACCTACGAAATGGAACTCGGCGCCCACGTCGAAGCTCTGTGTGTCGACAAAGATTACTATGTGCTCAACTTCAAGGCACCGGAATATTTCCTCGGGATGGCATACGGCGATATAACCACAGACCGCGCCTTCGGACTGAAACTCATCGCAGCCACACGTCCGGTGACGAAAAGCAACATGCTCGGCATCGACTATCAGGCGCAGCGCATGCTCGACATCAACGACGACACGCTCAAAGTTGAAGATGGCGACATTTTCACATGTTTCGGCTCGACACGCAACTACCGCAACCTGTGCCGCTACATCAACTAATAGACAATGACCGCAGACGGGTTGTCCTGACGTAAATACATCGATATACTCACAGGCGTCATTCCGAAATTTCGGAATGACGTATTTTTTTTGTACCTTTGCGGGTGATTTTTTAACGGATAACGACTTATAAGGTAGAAAAGTAATGATTACGACCAATAACTTAGGCATTCAGTTTGGCAAACGCGTGCTGTTTCAGGATGTCAATCTCAAGTTCACCCCCGGCAACTGCTATGGTATTATCGGTGCGAACGGCGCCGGCAAATCAACCCTGATGAGAATACTCTCAGGACAGCTCTCCCCCACTCACGGCAATGTGACACTCGGCCCGGGCGAGCGTCTGAGCGTGCTGGAGCAGGACCACTTCAAATTTGACGACTGCACGGTAATGGACACCGTGCTTCAGGGTCACACCGTGCTCTGGGACATAATGAAGGAGAAAGACGCCCTCTATGCGAAAGCCGATTTCTCTGACGCCGACGGCATACGAGCATCAGAACTCGAGGAAAAATTCGCCGAACTCGAAGGCTGGAATGCCGAAAGCGACGCCGCAGCGCTGCTCAGCGGTCTCGGCATCAAGGAGGACAAGCATTATATGCTCATGCGCGACATGACCGGTAACGAGAAAGTGCGTGTGCTTCTTGCCAAAGCGCTCTTCGGCAATCCCGACAACCTGCTTCTCGACGAGCCGACCAACGACCTCGACCTCGACACTGTGGCATGGCTTGAAGACTATCTCTCGAAATTCGAGAACACTGTGCTTGTCGTGAGCCACGACCGCCACTTCCTCGACTCGGTCAGCACCCACACCCTCGACATCGACTACAACAAGGTGCAGCTCTTCGCAGGCAACTACAGCTATTGGTATCAGTCGAGCCAGCTCGCTCTGCGCCAGCAGCAGCAGGCCAACAAGAAAGCCGAGGAGAAGCGCAAGGAGTTGCTTGAGTTCATACAGCGTTTCTCTGCCAACGTGGCAAAATCAAAGCAGACCACTTCGCGCAAAAAGATGCTCGAAAAACTCAACGTGGAGGAGATACAGCCATCGTCACGCCGCTATCCGGGCATAATATTCACACCGGAACGCGAACCCGGCAACAAGATACTCGAAGTGCACGGACTCTCGGCGTCGGTCGACGGCGAAGTGCTTTTCAACGATGTAAACTTCCAGATAGAAAAAGGCGACAAGGTGGCGTTCCTGAGCCGCGACCCGCGCGCAATGACCGCACTTTTCGAGATTGTGTCAGGCAACCGCAAAGCCGATGCAGGCACATTCGAATGGGGTCAGACAATCACTACCGCCTATCTGCCGCTCGACAACTCGTCGTTTTTCAATACCGACATGAATCTTGTCGACTGGCTCTGCCAGTTCTCTGACGACTCGTCGGAAATCTATCTCAAAGGATTTCTCGGCAAGATGCTTTTCTCCGGAGAGGAAGTGCTCAAGAAAGCGTCAGTGCTGAGCGGAGGCGAGAAGATGCGTTGCATGATAGCGCGCATGATGCTCCGCAACGCCAACACCATGGTGCTTGACTCCCCCACCAACCATCTTGACCTGGAGTCGATACAGGCATTCAACAACACCCTTCAGACATTCAAAGGCAACATACTGCTGGCCTCGCACGACCATGAGTTCATCCAGACCGTGTGCAACCGTATCATCGAGCTTACCCCCAACGGCATCATAGACAAGATGATGGACTATGACGACTATATCACCGACGAGAAGGTAGCCGCAGCCCGCGAACGTCTTTACAACTGATAACCTGCAACCAAAAAATTCCAATTAAAATGGTAAAACATATAGTGACATTCAAACTCAAAGGCAGCGACGAAGAGCGCCGCGACGCAGCATTGCGCTTCAAGGCAGCCCTCGAGGCTCTGCCGGCACAGATCGATGTGCTCCACTCGATTGAGGTAGGCATCAATGAAAACCCCGCCGAGACATGGGACGTGGTGCTGACAGCCATCGTCGACACCCTCGCCGATGTAGACATCTACGCCAAACACCCTGCCCACGTGGCCGCAGCAGGAATAATAGCGGGCTGCAAGGAGTCACGCGCCTGCGTCGACTACACTGTGTGATATTTCACACTGAAACATCAGCGCGCCACAATGACTGATGCATTGTGGCGCGCTGATGTTTTTATATCGTAAAATAAGCTCAGAACGCGATGCTTGAGGGGAGTGCGCGCAAGTTGTAGCGCGATGCCATAGTCTCGCCGTAGGCTCCGGCACTGCGAAGCGCCACGAGTGAGCCACGGTGCAGGGCGGGAAGGTGTTCGTCCTTGCCGAATACGTCGGATGACTCGCAGATCGGGCCTACCACGTCATATATTTCTTCTTTGGCGTCGGGCGACGATATGTTTTCTATCTTATGATGGGCGCCATAGAGCGCGGGGCGCAACAGGTCGCTCATGCCGGCATCGATGATGGCAAACTGTTTCTCCACGCCTTTCTTGACATAGATTACCCGCGATATAAGCGAGCCGCATTGTGCCACAATCGAACGTCCGAGTTCGAAATGGAGCTGCTGGTTTTCGCCGAGTTTCAGGTTTTCGCGGAAAATCTCGAAATATGATTTGAAATCAGCTATGGGATCGGCATCGGGATTTTCATAATTGATGCCCAGGCCTCCGCCCACATTTATTGAAGAGAAGGCTATTCCTTTTTCGGCGAAATGAGCCTGCAGCTCATTTATCTTGTCGCAGAGCATGCGGTAAGGCTCCATGTCGGTGAGCTGGGAGCCGATGTGGAAATGGAGTCCGACAAGTTTTATGCCCGGAAGAGCGAGCGCTTTGTCAACCACGTCATCAAGCATGCGCAGGTCGATGCCAAATTTGTTTTCGTTAAGTCCCGTCGTGATATAGTGATGGGTGTGCGCGTCGATATTGGGATTGACACGGAGGGCAACTTTGGCAGTGACGCCACGCGCCGAGGCAAGCTCCGATATGACTTCGAGCTCGGGCAATGACTCCACGTTGAAGCAGCCTATGCCGACACCGAGAGCATAATTTATCTCCTCGTCAGTCTTGCCGACTCCGGCAAACACTATCGAATCGGGCGAGAAGCCGTTGACCACGGCTGCCTCAACCTCATTTCCGCTCACGCAGTCTACTCCCCAGCCGGCCTCGCGTATGGGCGCAAGCACCAGCGGATTGGCATTAGCCTTCAGGGCATAATGAATGTGATAACGCGAGTCGCCGGTCTGCGCGGCAGCTTCCGCTACCGTACGCGACAGCAAATCAAGGTCATAATAATAAAACGGTGTCCTGATTGATTGAAATCGGTCTATTGGAAATTTCATAAGTATCTAAATCATCGCGCCGGTCAGAGGCGCATATTTTTCAAAAATTAATGACAGGCTACGATGCCAATTCATCAGAAGAGGGTGCATCATGAAAATTCTGACACACCCCCGACTGTAGCAATTCAGCCCGTAGTTTGTCAGGCTTTAAACAGATGTTCGCTCAGGGCATTGAGCGCAGCCACCTTGTCTTCCTTGCGCACAAGGAAGGAGATGTTATAGTTACTTCCGCCATACGAAATCATACGCACGGGAATGTCGCGCAGAGCGTCAAGAGCCTTGGCCTCGAAGCCGCGGTTCTGCCATTCGAGGTCGCCGACAACACAGATGATGACCATGTCGCGGTCAACAGTCACCGTGCCGAACTTCTTGAGGTCGTCGACAATGGCGCGGAGATTGCGCTCGTCGTCGATTGTGACGGAAACGCCGACCTCTGACGTGGCAATCATGTCGATAGAAGTCTTGTAAGTCTCGAAGATCTCAAACACCTTGCGGAGGAAACCGTAGGCAAGGAGCATGCGTCCCGACTTGATTTTGATTGCCGTGATATTGTCTTTGGCAGCCACAGCCTTTATGCAATGGCTCTCTGAAGTGTTGTGAATAAGAGTGCCGGGAGCGTCGGGCTGCATTGTGTTGAGCAGACGCACGGGAATATTGTTGAGTTTGGCGGGAAGCACGCATGTGGGATGTAGAATTTTTGCACCGAAGTAAGCCAGCTCGGCGGCTTCCTCAAAATGCAGCTCTTTGACAGGCTTGGTGCCCTCGACAAAGCGGGGGTCGTTGTTGTGCATACCGTCGATGTCGGTCCATATCTCTATTTCCTCGGCTTCGAGCACGGCGCCGATTATAGAGGCGGTGAGGTCGGAACCGCCACGCTGCAGATTGTCAATCTCGCCGTAGGCGTTGCGGCATATATATCCCTGAGTCAGGAAGAGGTCGGCATCGGGATATTGCTCCATCAGGGCTGTCAGCTTCTCGCGGATATACTGGTTGTCAGCCTCTGCGTTTTTGTCGGTGCGCATAAATTCGAGAGCGGGCAGCAGCACGGAGTTGACACCTGTCTCCTGAAGATAGAGATTGAGCAGCGCTGTCGACATGAGTTCACCCTGAGCGAGGATTTCACGCTCCTCAAACATGGTGAATATATCTTTCGAAAATGAACGTATATAATTGAAGCATGACTTGATGGCGTCGGTGGCTTTCTCTTTATACTCCTCAGTTGAATAAAGCTCAGCGATGGTTTTCATATACTTGGCTTCAAGGAGATTGATTGTTTCCTTTGCGCCATCGATATTCTTTTTGTAGAGATAATCACCGATTTCCACCAAAGAATTGGTGGTGCCTGACATTGCAGACAGGACAATGAGATTGCGTCCGCGTTCGTTAATCAATTTGGCAACATCTTTCATGCGCTGGGCGGAGCCAACCGATGTGCCGCCAAACTTCAATACTTTCATTTTGTAGATACTATGTTAAAAAATTACATTATAATATTTCTGCGATGCAAAATTAATCATTTTTCTATTAATTACATACTAAATACAATAAAAAAGTAAGATATTTCCAATAAAACAGAGGCAGATGCTACAAAATTAGCGCATCTGCCCTGATTATTTTCAATTATAATACTTTTGAGGATATCATTCGGCCTCGTCGTCGGGGTTGTCAAACCATACTCCGAGGTCTTTGAAATCATGAGATGCGTAAAGTTCCGACGATGTTCCGGCTATATATCCTGGTTCGTTCTGGTCGTGTGCCGTAAGGAGCACCATGCGTGTCGAAGCAGCTTCGAGACCGAGCTTATCTTCAACGGCTGCTTCGCTACCCGTGAAGAGGTCAAGTAATTCAGAAAGTCTCATTGCGGTAAATTTTAACGGTTAAAAAAATCTGTTGCTTTACAATTGAAACAATGCAAAGATTGCTTTTGTTTTGACCTCCACGGAAATTTTATTAATTTTACTGAAATTTATTTTCTGATTATGACTGATACAGACATCAATTTCAATACATTCGACCGCCAACACCTCTGGCATCCGTATACGTCGACCATCGACCCGCTGCCAACCTACATGGTGGAGTCAGCCGAAGGTGTCAGACTGCGCCTTGCCGACGGCACGGAGCTTATCGACGGCATGTCGTCATGGTGGTGCGTGATTCACGGCTATAACAACCCGGTCATCAACGACGCCATCGGCGCCCAGGTGAAGAAAATGTCACATGTGATGTTCGGCGGACTCACCCATCAACCGGCCGTCGAACTCGGACAACTTCTGCTCAAGGTGGCGCCTCCGTCGATGAACAATATATTTTACGCCGACTCCGGCTCTGTGGCAACCGAAGTAGCTATGAAGATGGCCGTGCAGGCCGCCATTTCCCGTTCGGGCTCACATAAAAAGACCAATTTCGTGACTATACGCTCCGGCTATCACGGCGACACCTGGAACGCCATGAGTGTGTGCGACCCTGTGACAGGCATGCACGGCGCTTTCGGACCGGCTTTGCCGATACGCTATTTCGTGCCACAGCCCCGTTCACGCTTCGGCGGGGAATGGAATGCCGAAGAGATAGAACCTCTGCGTGAACTCCTCGACCGGCATCACGACGAGATCGCAGCAATGATACTCGAGCCTGTGGTGCAGGGGGCAGGCGGCATGTGGTTCTACCACCCGCAATATCTTGTGGAGGCCAGGCGTCTGTGCGACCGTTACGGCATCTATCTCATATTCGACGAAATCGCCACAGGCTTCTGGCGCACCGGCCGTATGTTTGCATGGGAACATGCCGGAGTCGAACCCGACATTATGCTTATCGGCAAGGGTCTTACTGCCGGCTACATGACCATGAGCGCGGTGCTTGCAACCAAAGATGTGGCCGACACCATATCGCGTGGCGAGGCCGGCGTAATGATGCACGGCCCGACATTTATGGGCAATCCGCTCGCTTGCGCCGTAGCTCTCGCGTCGCTCCGGCTACTGATGTCGCAGGACATGAAAGCCCGCATCGAGCACCTCAACGAGGTCATCACGCGAGTAATCGAGCCGGCTCGGTCACTCCCCGGAGTGACCGACGTGCGCACAATCGGTGCTATCGGGGTCATTGAGACAGAAAAGCCTGTAAATGTAGGAGATTTCCAGAAACAATGCGTCAGAAAAGGCATCTGGGTGCGTCCGTTCGGACGCAATGTCTACGTCATGCCTCCATATATAATAAGTGACGACGACCTTACACATATGATAAAATCAACGATAGAAATACTGGCCGAACGGCAGGATATCTGAATTATGAGGACATCAACATCACGAATGGCTCATGAGCTCGAGCAGTTGCGGCTGTCGTCAAACTACCGCTCTTTTCCTCAGAATGACGGCGGCACGATCATCGACCTGACATCAAACGACTATCTCGGTCTAGCCTCGCGCAACGATCTTAAAGATGAGTTTCTTGACATAAACGACAACGGGCGTCGGATTGAACTGACTTCATCGGCATCGAGACTGCTTGCCGCATGCCAGAAGGAATACAGCATGTTCGAGACTATGCTCTCTGACATATACCGCCGCGATGCCCTGCTCTTCAACAGCGGCTATCACGCCAACGCTGGCATCATACAGGCTATTGCCGACAAGCGCACTCTGATAGTGGCCGACAAACTTGTTCATGCATCGATTATCGACGGAATACGCCTGAGCGCAGCCCGCTTCACGCGATTTCCGCATAACGATTTCAACCGCCTTGAGAAGATTGTGGCCGGGGCTGACAGCGATGTCGACCGTATCCTTGTAATTGTGGAGAGCGTCTACTCAATGGACGGTGACCGTGCCGATATCGACCGTCTGATAAGGCTCCGACGCACTGACCCGCGAATTATGTTATATGTCGACGAGGCTCACGGCGTAGGCGTGGAAGGACCGTCAGGACTGGGACTCGTCGCGGCATCCGAGGCCCCTGCCGAAGTCGACATTGTCATCGGCACGCTCGGCAAAGCGCTTGCCTCGTCGGGAGCTTTCTTGCTGACCGACCGTGTGATAAAAGAATATCTTGTCAACAAGGCACGCAGTCTGATATTTTCAACAGCGCTCCCTCCGGCCTGCGTGGCATGGAGCCGTTTCATATTCAGCAAAATGACCGGAATGGACACTGAGCGCGCAACTCTGCGCCGACATGCCCGACAACTTGCCGAAGCAATCTCCGCCGCCACCGGGCGGCAAGGCGTAGTCAGCCATATACAACCGCTCATCATCGGTGACGCAGCCGCCACCCTGAAGCGTTCGTCGGTATTGCTGCGGCAGGGAGTGAAAGTATTGCCGATACGCACTCCGACCGTTCCGCCCGGCAGCGAACGGCTGCGCTTCTCGCTGTCGGCATCGCTTACCGACGCCGACATCGCCCATGCATGCCGCTGCATAAAGACTTAAACGGTTTCCCATAATATATACCAAACAATGAATTCTGTTTTTCCACACATCATCATATCGGCGCTACTGCTTCTGAACATTGCCGGCACGGCAAATGCACGGAATTCCGAGTATCTCACAAATGAGAACATCGGTTTGCTCGATACGCTCGATTCGATGCTTGCACACGCTGATGATTATGTACAGGTGAAAGAGGACAGAATTTCACGGCTACGCGACAAATTCATGCACACGGCCGATACCGAGCAGAAATATTGGGCAGCCGCCGGACTTTATGACGAATATGCAGCCTTTGACTCTGACTCGGCAATGGCGTATGCCGATCGTTGTCACAGTCTTGCCCGAGAGCTCGGACGCGAAGACCTTACGGTAAATGCAGAACTGAACCGTATCTACGTGCTGACAGCTACCGGACTTCTCGACAAAGCGGAGGCTGCATTGCAGAAACTTGACGCCTCCCGGATGAACAGCGGACAACTGCTTACATACTGCGACCGGAATATCAACCTTGCATCCCATCGCGACCAGTATGTGGGATACTCGATGCCCGATACGGCAGAGACCCGGCGCATAAATCGTATAGTGGACCGCGCGATGACACAAATCGGAACACCACAGGAGAGCTACGGCTGGCTCGCGGGGTGGAACGGATTAAGCGAAGCAGGCGACTTCAGGGATAAGATCAGAGCCGACCTGCTTTCAAGGCTTCAGGGCAGCAAATTCGAGACGCGCGATGACGCCCTCGACGCCTACGTGCTGAGCCGCATATATGATTATTCAGGCGACAAGCCGTCAAAACTAAAATACCTGATTTTGTCGGCCATAGCAGATATCAGAGGCAGCGTAAGAGAGATAGCGTCGCTTGAGGAAGTGGCAGGCATCTTAAAGGACGCAGGCGATTTCGAACGGGCGAACAATTATATAAACTATTGCATCGCCTGTGCCGACAGCTACCACAGCCGTGTGCGAATGGCACGTCTCGGGCAGGTCAAAGACCAGATATTGAGCACACTATATCATCACAGCAAGGAGCAGGGTGAGGCCAACCGGCGAATGGTCACAATCCTGATTGCTGTCGTTGCCGCCCTTATACTGATGTTTCTGTTCATAATCAGACAGATGCGACAGCTTTCAGTCTCACGCAAAGGGCTGAGTGATGCCAATGCAAACCTGCACCTTAACATTGAAGAGCTGCATAAGACACGAGAAGAACTCAATGAGGCCAACGCACGCCTTTCGGAGCTGTATGCCAATGCCCGCAAAAACGCAGAAATACTCTCAGACACCAACGAGGCAAAAGAGAAATATATCGCGAGCATTTTCTCAATCTGTTCGGAATACATAACGAAACTCGACGATTTCCGCAAGAATATACACAGGCTGATAGTTGCCGGGAAATCTGACGAACTCCTGCGCATGACAAAAACGCCCGAACTGCCATACGGCGAGATGAAGGAACTGTACCGGCATTTCGACCGCATATTCCTTCAGATATATCCTGACTTTGTAGCCGATTTCAACACCCTGCTCAGAGAAGAAGAACGTATAGCGCTGCGTTCGCCTGACTTCCTTACTACCGAACTGCGCATCTATGCGCTTGTCAGGCTCGGACTGAACGACAGTGTGAAGATTGCCAAGTTCCTGCACATCTCCGTGCAGACAGTCTACAACACACGCCAACGCACAAGGAACAAAGCCGCCATACCTAAGGAAACATTCGCCGACGCCGTCATGAGGCTCGGGAAAGCGAGCATCTGACCTTCCCTACATACCAGATAAAACTTACCGAAACGCCATCGTCATAGGCTATTAATCCACGGTGGGTCAGCATGTTATATTTTATTACAGTTTACCATACGGCTCTCCCGGCACTTTCAGTCCCGGATTGTAATTATTAAATTTGCAGTACAAATATTTCAATAATATCAGCAGGCAAATCATATCATGGAGAATTTGAAAAAGAACAAACGGACAAAAGTATTTATGCTGGCGGCCGCATGTCTATGCGCTCTGTCGTGCCATGGCCGTGAACTGTATCGCGATGCATCAAGGCCGATAGAGGAGCGCGTAGAAGACGCCCTGTCGCGAATGACCACACGCGAGAAAATAGATTTAATCCACGCCCAGTCAAAATTTTCATCACGCGGGGTGCCACGGTTGGGAATTCCCGACTTGTGGTGTACCGACGGCCCCCACGGCATCAGACCCGACGTACTGTGGGACGAATGGGACCAGGCCGGTTGTACAAACGACTCGTGCGTAGCTTTCCCCGCTCTCACATGTCTGGCTGCCACTTGGAACCCCAACGCCGCGCTGACCTACGGCAGATGCATTGGAGAGGAAGCCCGATATCGCGGCAAGGACGTATTGCTCGGCCCCGGCGTCAACATACTCCGGACGCCGCTCAACGGCCGAAACTTCGAATATATGGGAGAGGATCCGTTTCTGGCATCTGTCATGGTGGTGCCATACGTCAAGGGGGTACAGGAGAACGGTGTCGCGGCATGCGTGAAACATTTCGCTCTCAACAACAACGAGTCAAACCGCCACAACACCAATGTCACAGTCGACGACCGTACCCTTTATGAGATATATCTCCCGGCATTCAAGGCGGCGGTGACAGAGGGAGGCGCCTGGTCGATAATGGGTGCATACAATCTGTACAAAGACCAGCATGCCTGCCACAACGAGTATCTGCTCAACAATATACTCAAAGGGGAATGGGGATTTGACGGAGCGGTGATAAGCGACTGGGGCGGCGCCCATGACACGCCGCAGGCAATATCCAACGGGCTCGACCTTGAATTCGGCACATGGACCGACGGACTTGGAGCCGGTACTGTGAACGCCTACGACAACTATTACCTCGCGACACCGTTTGTGAATATGCTGAACGACGGCAAAGCCGACATGGAGGATCTTGACGACAAGGCCAGGCGGGTGCTCCGATTGATTTTCCGGACAGCCATGGACCATAGCAAAGGAGATGGGGAGATGTGCTCTGACGCGCATTATGAGGCAGCCCGCAGGATCGGTGACGAGGGCATCGTCCTTCTCAAGAATGACAACCGTCTGCTTCCTATAGGCGGTGACAAAACACCTCGTAAAATACTTGTGGTCGGAGAGAATGCGATCAAGATGATGACAGTAGGCGGAGGCTCCTCGTCGCTGAAAGTGCAGCGTGAATGCTCTCCGCTCGACGGCATACGCGCCGCTGCCGGCAACAGTATCGCGGTTGACTACGCCCGCGGTTATGTAGGTGATCTTTCAGGCGAATACAACGGTGTGACTACCGGACAGGACCTGTCGGACAGCCGAAGCGCCGAGGAACTTTTGGAGGAGGCTGTCGCGAAAGCTGCCGAAGCCGACATGGTGATTTTCATAGGCGGACTGAACAAAAGCTGGAGACAGGATTGCGAGGACAGCGACAGGTCGGGACTCGAACTCCCATACGGTCAGGACAGACTTATAGAGGCGCTTGCGGAGGCCAACCGCAATCTCGCGGTAGTTAACATCAGCGGCAATCCGGTAGCTATGCCGTGGGTCAAAAAAGTGCCGGCAATAGTCCAGGCATGGTATCTTGGCTCGGAGGCAGGCAATTCGATAGCCGACATACTTTTCGGCAAGGTCTCGCCATCGGGCAAGCTGCCAATGACATTCCCCGTATCGCTTGCCGACAATGGCGCACATGCGCTCGACGCCTATCCGGGCACGAAACGCGACGGCTCCGATATAGTGGATATAGAGTACAAGGAGGGACTCCTTGTAGGTTACCGCTGGCATGACGCAAAAAAGATCAAACCCCTGTTCGCTTTCGGGCATGGTCTCAGCTACACCGATTTCAAATACGGGAAAGCTGTGGCCGACAGAAAAGAGTTTGACGGCAACGGGTCTATCACCTTTAAAATACCGGTTACCAACTGCGGAGACAGAGCCGGAGCGGAAGTGGTGCAGCTTTATATATCGCGCAAAGACAGCCCGGTGCCGTCTCCGGTAAAAGAGCTTAAAGGTTTCTCAAAAGTATGGCTTGAGCCGGGAGAGACAAAAGAAGTGTCGATATCGGTCGACAAAGACGACCTGAGCCGGTTTGACGCGGAGAAACATTGCTGGACAGCCGACCGCGGAGAATATACCGCACAGATCGGAGCATCTTCCGACGATATAAAATCAACAGTAAAATTCAACTTGAAGTAATGAATTGAAACAATGAAAAAGGTTATATTATGGATTGCTGCCTTTCTGGGTGCGGCTATAACCGGCACATCGGCAGAGATACCTAACGGGGCATCACGGCCTGACGAAATGGACAGGTTCATAACCGAACTAATGTCAAAGATGACTATTGACGAGAAAATAGGGCAGCTCAACCTGCCGTCGTGCGACGACATCGTAACAGGACAAGCAGCCAAGAGCAACGTAGGGACTCTTGTGGTTCGCGGAGAGGCCGGCGGAACGTTCAATGTCAAAAGCGCTGCAAAAGTCAAGGAACTGCAGCGCCTGGCGGTTGAAAAGTCAAGGCTCGGCATTCCTCTGCTGATAGGCCTTGACGTGATACACGGCTATGAGACCATATTTCCCATACCTCTGGCATTGTCGTGCTCATGGGACATGGAGGCCATCGAACGGTCGGCACGCGTGGCCGCCATAGAGGCATCAGCGGCCGGTATCAACTGGACATTCAGCCCGATGGTCGACATAAGCCGCGACCCACGATGGGGACGCGTAGCCGAGGGAGCCGGAGAGGATCCTTATCTCGGATCGGAAATCGCACGGGCAATGGTGCGCGGATATCAGGGTTCATTGAAAAACAATGACGAGATACTTGCGTGCGTGAAGCATTTCGCACTTTACGGCGCATCGGAGGCAGGACGCGACTACAACACCGTGGATATGAGCCGCGGACGCATGTACAACGAATATTTCGCCCCATATAAAGCTGCATGCGACGAGGGGGCGGCGACACTAATGACCTCGTTCAACCTCGTCGACGGAGTTCCAGCCACTTCCAATCCGTGGCTCCTTGACGACGTGCTGCGACGTCAGTGGGGATTTGACGGAATGGTGGTGACGGACTACGGCTCTATCAGCAACATACGCGTGCATGGCCTCGAAAACTTACCCGAAGCTTCGGCCGAGGCGCTGAAAGCAGGCACAGATATGGACATGTGTTCCAACGGCTTCCTGTCAACGCTGAAACAGAGCCTTGCCGAAGGGAAGGTCGATATGAAGGATATCGACAGGGCTGTGCGACGTGTGCTTGAAGCGAAATACCGTCTGGGGCTTTTTGACGACCCATACAAATATAACGACACTGAGAGAGAGACGAAGCTCATATATTCGAAAGAGCACCGCGATGAGGCACGTGCAACCGCCGCAAAGACTTTTGTGCTCCTGAAAAATGAAGGCGCACTGCTTCCTCTGGAGAAAAAAGGGAAAGTGGCCCTGATAGGCCCGCTTGCAGAAGCTGCATGCGAAATGCCCGGCACATGGAGCGTGGCGGCAGACTGCAGCAAATACAAGACGCTGAAGCAGGCATTCGGCGAGGCTCTTGACGGAAAAGCGACTCTGCTCTACGCGCAGGGGGCACGCTTCGACACTACCCCGCTTGCCGACCGCATGAACAACGGCAATGGCACCGACAGCATCACTGACAGCCGCCTCCTCGACGAGGCGCTCGATATCGCATCAAAGGCCGACGTCATAGTCGCAGCCCTGGGAGAGGACGCCGGGCGAAGCGGCGAGTCATCGTCGCTTACCGACCTTTCGCTACCGGCCGCCCAACGACGTCTGCTCGAAGCGCTGCTGTCGACGGGCAAGCCTGTTGTGATGCTTAATTTTGCAGGACGCCCGACCGTGCTGACATGGGAGAGCGAGAATGTACCGGCGATACTCAACGTGTGGTTCGGCGGCTCGGAAGCGCCTGACGCGATTGCCGACGTCGTGTTCGGCGATGCCAATCCCTCCGGCAAGCTCACGGCCTCCATGCCTTGGAACGTAGGGCAGATACCTGTCTATTACAACCACCTCAACACGGGGCACCCGATCGACAAAAGCAATCCGGGATATCAGAAATTCAGGTCAAACTATATCGACGCTCCTAACGAGCCGCTTTATCCTTTCGGATACGGTCTGAGCTACACCGATTTCGAATATAGCGATTTCCGCATTGACGGAGACGAGATGCGAGAAGACAAGCCGCTGACTGCCACAGTGACGGTAACCAATACCGGCCGACGCGAGGGAGATGAGATTGTACAGTTCTATATCCGCGACCTGCAGGCCTCGGTGGCGCGTCCGGTCAAGGAGCTCAAACATTTCGAACGTATCAGCCTCAAGCCGGGCGAAAAGCGTGATGTCAGTTTCACAATCACGCCTGACGACCTGAAATTCTATAACCGCAATCTCGAATATGTGGCCGAACCGGGAGAGTTTCAGGTTATGGCCGGCCCGGACAGCAGATGCGTGGCAACTCTGCCGTTCACATTGACTGAATGAAACCACCCACAAACCGACATAAACCGAAGAGGGGGACGTCATCGATATGGCGTCCCCCTCCCTTTATGCAGTTTATCAGGTTGTTATGCCTGCGCCTTTTCAGCGATTTCTTTAAATTCGTCAAGTGAAACTTCCTTGACATCGACGGTCACAAGATTTTTGATTGCGTCGAAGAGCTTGCGGTCGCCAATCTGCTCGATGATGTGCGAACGTGAATTCTTGTCCTCGAGTATACGCTTTGCATAGTCGGCAAGCACGTCATCGCCGAGATTGTACATGCCATACTGGGCAAGCTGCTGGGCTGCGATGGCTTTTGCAAAGTTCTCAAGATCTTCTTTCTCGATTTTCACCCCGGCCTGCTGAGCCACACGCTCCTTGACAAGCTGCCATTTGATCGAGGGTACCATCTTCTCATATTCGGCATCGATATTCTCAGAAGTCAGACCTTCATTGCGGGCCACGAGCCATTTTTTCAGGAACTCTGCGGGAAGCTCGAAGTTGCCGTATTTCTCGACAAGCGCTTTCTCGGTAGTGTACTGGAAGAGGTTTTCGCTGTTGGGAGCAAGCTGGGCGGCAATCATGGCTGTCACATTCTTGTGATAGTCTTCCTCGCTTGTCACTTTGTCTTTTCCAAACACATCATCATAGAATTCCTGACCATACTCGGCAAGACGGTTTACGATGATTTCAGAAATTGCGAGCTCGAAGTCAGCCTTGACTTCGGCAGCACGCTCTTTGTCGATATTGAGCATTGATGACAGTTCGGCCACGTTGCCTTCGCATGAAGCCGAGGGGTTGAACACTACCTTGTCGCCAACTTTCTTGCCTTCAAACTTGGCTGCTTCTTCCTTGCTCTTGAACAGGAAGGGGGCAACAATACCGGCAGTCACCTGAATGGCGTCTTCGTCACTCTTCACAGTGCCGTCGGCGTTGAGCTCCATGAGCACACCTTTCACCAGCGCGCGTTCCTCGAATTCCTGTCCGGGCTCCTGCTTGCCGAAACGCTCGCGGAGCATCTTGTCCTGCTGCTCGGCCATTTCGTCAGAAACCTTGATGGGATAGTAGTCGAGAGTCACCGATTTGTCGAGATTGATTTCAATCGCGGGAGCAAGACCGATTTCGTATGCGAAAGTGAAATCTTTCTGCTCTATCGATATTTCCTTCACATCAACGGGCAGAGGCTCGCCCAGGATGCCGAGTTTGTTGTCCTGAATATATTTGACAACGGCTTCGTAGACTTCCTGATTTAGAACATCGCTCTTTACCTGCTTGCCGAACATGCGCACGAGCTGGCCCATGGGCACGTGACCCTTACGGAATCCGGGAATGCTGTGTGTACGGCCGATTTTTTTGATCTCAGCTTCTACTTTTGCCTTGTAGTCGCTCTCCTCCACGTTGACAATGATTTTGCCTTCTACGTCGTTGAGCTTTTCAAATGATACGTTCATAGCGTAAATTATATTTCAATTATATATATTTATACATTATAATATAACAAGTGGCGATGCACTATGTTTCAGCCTGCAAAATTAATAGTTAATCTTTTATTAACCAATTTAACTGAAAACTTTTTTCCATTTTAAAATTTTTTTAATGTTTTATAAACTTTTTATCGGCAGTCGTGTTAATATAATCGTAAATGAAGAAACGAAACCGACTCTTTGTATGTCCGCAAAGTTCACTTTTGTATGTGTCACCCGTCGAGACTTTGTCAATCACATTTATCAGATTAAGGTCTCATGCCTTCCACTTCAATTATTCAACTACTTTTGCAATTTCTAATTTCCATTTGTTATGAACACTATTCGTCTGCATCAGCCCATTCTTGACCAGGGTCTCACAGTAAAACAAGCCATGATGCGCCGCCACTCAACCCGCGATTTCTTCTCAAAGCCGCTGTCACTCGACACCATGTCGGAAGTATTCTGGGCTGCCTACGGTGTAAACCGCTCAGAAGGAAAACGCACCGTACCGTCGGTCTACGGATTATATCCACTTGAAATTTACGGTTTTACCGCACAGGGAGTATTCAAATACAATCCCGAGGACCACACTCTGACCGAAATATCCGACAAGGATTTGCGTGCAAAGTCAGGAAGCCAGGATTACGTGGCAGGAGCGCCTCTTGACATTGTGATATATTCAAATTACGATAAATTCTCCACCGGCAACTCCGAAGTTGACAGCGCGGTCAAAGGCAACGAGGACCGTCTGTCGCTGCTCGATGCCGGAGCGGTGACAGAAAACATATACCTGTATTGCTCTTCCGAACATATCAATGTGGTTGAACGCGCGATGGTCGACAAAAACGCTCTGAGCGACGCTCTCGACATTCCGGCGTCATCTCATTTCATCGTTGCGATGTCAGTCGGATATCCCCCTATTCCGGCGTAATTTAAACAAAACACACATACTGCGTCCGTGGGCACTGGTCATACGATTTGTGTCAGCGGGCGCATCTTTATTGACATATTTTAACATACAATATATCAACTACTATAAAATTAATACATATATTTGCATTTACAGAACAATCAATTATTTTCAAACAATTAAACCTTACGAAAATGAAAAAATTCATGCTCGCAGTAGCTGCTCTCGTAGCAGTTTCTTCTCTTTCTCTCGTTTCTTGCGGTAAAAAAGATCCCGTAGCCATGGCCAAAGCCGCTGTTGAAACTTACAACAAAGCCGTAGAATCAGGTGACCCCGAAACTATCGCCAAAGCTGCTGAGACTTTCGCAAAAGAATGCGAGAACATCAAGAAAGCCGCTGAAAACGCTCCCGACTCAGTTAAAGTACAGGTAGCTGCCGAACTTATGAACGTTTCAGCCTTCGGTTTCTAATCGACCATAATAAAAAGATAAAAAAAAGTGTATCGCATTGCGATACACTTTTTTTTATCTTTTCACTTGTCCTTATAGTCCGGCTCGAGAGAATCCCGCAAGGCATTATATTTTGGACGGTCGGGATCAACATTCTCAAACTTGACCGAGCCACCGAATTTAGCCTGTATGATGGCCTCTCGGTTATTCATAAAGTATTCATCATCGGCAAGCGCTTTCTTGCGAGATGTTTTCTGATATTTTTCAGGAGAATAAATTGGAGTCATCAGTCTGTCGGATTTCTCAATCCCCGTAGCCTCAAAACAGAATGTTCCGTCAGCCTCCGCTTTAAGTATCAGTCCGGGCAGTCCGTGAAATTTCCACGGACCGAACGCGACAGGGATTTCCGGTGCGAACCACGCCGTCCATTTACGTCCGTGGTAATCGGCAGTCGCCGACTGGCATTCATATCCGAGAACCGTTGACGTTTCATCACCGATTTCCCATTGCATTTCATCAAGTGCCTCTTCGTAATACGCTTCGCTGTCACCAAACTTGCTGTAGTAGGTCAGTTTATCATCGGGCTGCGATGTAAACACGTAGGTATGCACATTCTTGACCGGACCTTTGCGCATGTCAAATGTAACGCCCTCCGGGGTTTCGGTCATGCATGCGGCCATTATTATCTGCTGCAGCTGTTTCTTTCCCTCGGGAGTCGACGACAGCGAGTCAGACCACAGGCTCAGGTCATTGAAATATTTTGCCTGACGCGTATTCGCCAGGAGCGACATGCGGGTGGTCGTTACTGTGTCGGCATCCCAGTTTCTGACTTTGACATCATAGCTTGCGATGATGTCGGCTTTTTCCTGTGCAGCGGCTGACAGAGCGGCCACACACACAACGGCGATTAATCCGGTCTTTTTCATATATCTGTTTTTAAGTGATTGTTTTTCTATACTCATTTTCTTAACGTTATCGAAAAAAGGAGCTGACGGCCGCGCAACTGCCGCTGCGACTCAAACGATGACAATTGCGAATAGGAAATGTAGTCGTAGCTGCGATTGTCAAGGAGATTGGTGAGGTTGGCGGCAAGCTCCACACGCTTGCTGAGCCGATATGTCACCTTCGTGTCGACCATCATGACATTCTTGTAGCTGTTGTCGGCGAGTTCGTTGCGGTAATGCTCGCCGCTGACCGTCCACTGCCATTTGCGATGCGGGACAAACGTAAGGGTTAGTTCATTTTTCATTGTCGAGAGCCACGACCGCCCTGAGCCGTTCATCGACAGCCGGCTGTCGGCATATCTGATTTCATAGTCGAAATTGACCCACCTGCATGGCGTGCCGCTCACATTGGCGCCGACACTCCATCCGGTGCTGACCGACCTGACAGCTTCCGACTGCGATAACAGATGCGACTCATTTCGATTGAACGAACCGTTGACATTGCAGCTGCCACGCATGAAATTGAGCGTCTTGCCCACACTGCCCATAGCGCTCAGCGACCTGCTGTCGTTATCGGCGTCGGCATAGCTGTAGACGGCATAGTCGCCGTAAAGCTGCTGTGACATGGTGTAAGGTATGTGTGACCATGAATGCATTACCAGGCCGTTGGCAAACACACCGTAACGTGTGTGCTTGTAGCTGATGGCTGCCGATAGGTTCTGTGACGATGAGTTGTAAAACTCGTCGGTGCCGGCCTTGAGCGTGCGGTAGTCGGTCATTATGAGCGCCGGATGGATGAGATTGAGATTCATCGGCGCACGGCCCGCACCGCCGCGCAGTGTCGCTGACAAGTGGTTGTCAGGCTTCCAGTTAAGACTCAGCGACGGGTTGAAATACACTTCGTCGCGGTCAGCGATAGCTTTGTCAAACGAATAGTGTGCATAGCTTACCGGCATATTAAGCGTGATATTGACCCTGTGTGCCCAATATTCGAGTTTTGGCACGGCATAGACAGTTACATAATCTGTGTTCACCACATTCTCTGTCAGCCCCGGCAACTCCGCCGGCATATCCGGGATATCCGAATGCATTGTGCGCAGGTATCCTTTTATTCCCCCTTCGAGACTGACGGTGACACCCTTCAGCGTGAAAGCGTATGCCGCGCTCTCATGAGTGTAAAACGCATGGTCGGTGACTCGCTGTCCGGAGCCGATGCCGTTCATATCGAGGCTGAGTGTCTGCGGCAGTGACTCCCATTCATTGTCGCTGCGAAATGTCACCAGATGGCGCCCGTTGAAACGTCGCAGCAACTTGAACCGGTTTGACACATAATAGTCAGGCAGACTGACCGACTGACTGTTGGGCATCGAGCCGGTGGTGCGCAGTCCGACGTCATCCCAGTCGGCATTCACCCGCAGTGTATTGTTGACAAACGAACTTTTTTCATTGAGTTCATACACGAATTTTCCACCGAGCGAATGTGTATGCTCCCGGCCGCTGCGATGCTCGGTGACCACCCTGTTGCCTTCATCAAGATAATATGTGGTGATATCGGTGGCGTCGGCCGTGACACGGTTGTAGGAGTAATCGACGTTGGCCTTCAGCTCGCCGCGGCGGAATTTCCACAGACTGTTGGTCGATATGAGAAACGAGCGGTTGAACAGCGTGCGGTCACTTCCGAGCGACGGCACTCCGGGCAGTCCGACGCCTACATACCGGCTCAGATCCGTAGCACGGCGTTCGGCAAAGAAATCGGTGTTTGACGCCGACAGATCGTGCCCCGTATTGTTGGTGCTGAATGAGGTGATATTCTGAAACGACGGCATTACCGCCATCGCAAACACCCTGCCGTCCCACACGCCCCCTTCCGGGCGCCATGAATATCCGCCCGCGGCATCGCCGTGAAATGTCCATGTAGCCTTAGCCTTGTTTTTCAGTTTAAGATTGATGGCCGCCTTGTCGGAGAATGAGATACCCGACAGCACCTGCATCGGCTGATGATTTTCCATCACCTCAACGGCTCCCACATCGTCATGACTGATACCGTTGGTGGCTATACCGTATTTTCCGCCGAGCAGATCGGAGCCTTCGATATAGAATTTGTTGATATCCTCTCCCTGATATTTTATCTTGCCGTTGTCGGCCACGTCAATGCCGGGCATACGCTTCAATACATCGCCGATGCTGCGGTCATTAGCCTGAGCGAACGATGCCACATTATAACTCACTGTGTCACCCTGCTCTCGTATGCGGGCGGCTTTTACCGCCACTTCCTTAAGCACGGTCGCCGACGGCTCCATCTCGATTGTCAGCGGATATTCCGCCCCGTCAAGCGCGATAGTGCGTTTGGCATAGCTCATTATCGTCACATCGAGAGTGTAGCCTTCAGCCACCTCAGCGGCGATTGAAAATCTTCCGTCGGCATCGGAAGTGCCGAATTTCTTTATCTTGCCGCCGGCATCACGGATCACCACCGAAGCTCCGACAAGTGTCTCTCCACTCCCCTTTTCCACCACGGTTCCGGCAACATTCACCAATTGGGCCGCGCATGCAAACGCCACCGCAAACATCACCGGAAACAATATCAGTATACGTCTAATCATCAGAACACTTTTCAAAATCACTTCATATTGCCGTCTCGGTCATTTTTTAACTGCAAGAGGATTATTCAACATTGCTGAGCGCAGGCAATCTCCGTAAGGAAAAACACACTGAAACCCGCGTCAATTCGGCAACTAATTTAATAGTTTATTTTCGACCGACCGCAAAAGTGCCTGATTTTTAACTTTTTTTATTACTGTTCCGTCTTGGAAATATGTCAACGGCTACATATTCTGACAGGCATAATAATCATATACTATCCGCGAGATATCCGCTATCATGGCCTCGGTCTGAGCCATACACGCAGGGGTAGTCTTTACGAACACGGCAAGCGTATATGCGCGCCCGTCGGGGAGCAATATCCACGCCACATCGTTGACGCCGGTCGGGTTGCCCTGCGCATCTTCAAAGCCGGTGCCGGTCTTGTGAGCCACCTGCGCGCCGGTTCCCTCCAGCGGCCGCGGTATTCGCCCTTTACCGGTAGAGCAATTCAGAAGCATCATGCCGATATTCGACGTGTTGTAATCTGACGACGTCATGCAATACGGCATCATGACACTGATTGCCTTTGCAGCGGCAAGCGGCGTTGTGCGATTATCATCGCTACGCACGGGCGCGTCATGCATCTCTGCCTCGTTCCATTTTATATCAAATTCGCCGATGCCTGCCTGACGCCAGTAAGCCAACGTCTCGTCTATCGATGCCGCGCGTTCAAACAGAATGTCACACGCATTGTTGTCGCTCTGCGCCAAGGCATATTCAAACAGTCGGGCGTAAGGCAAAGCTATCACCGGATCTGTGTAATCAGTCAGCATAGGCGACCATGTGTTCTGCTGCAGAACACTCCGCTCCACCTCGACAGTATCACACAGCATAACGCCGCGCTCCGACAGTTTCTTTGCCGCAGGCAACGCCTGAAACATCTTCAACACTGAATTCATCGGATAATATCCGTCATTGACTACCGTCGTGTCGCCGTCACTGCCTATGACTGCAACACCTATTTCCGCTCCGCTTGCATCAGCATAATCCTGTATGTTGCCTGCAAGCCCATTCCGGGCGCTGACTTCGGCAAAACAAGTCAGCATGGCGGATACCGCCGCAATATTTATCAAACACCGTCTCATTTCCATTAAAATATATTATGCATCTATTCCGATTTCAAAAGTACAAAATTTCAGAAATATTGCCTAACTTTGCAGCAAACAGAATGAACGATTAATATGTTTGACAAAATCACTGAGATTGTCAAAGAGGCGGCCTCGCTGATGACCGCCGCCGACAATCTGGAAATCATGGAAAAGGGCGGATGCGAGAATATCGTAACATCAGCCGACATTGCCGTGCAGGATTTTCTGCGCTCACGGCTTTCCGCCTTATTGCCCGACAGCGGCTTTATCTGTGAGGAAGGTGATATCGCCGACATCAGGCACAGCCGGGTATGGGTTATCGATCCTATCGACGGCACCGCCAATTATGCCCGCGGCGTTGACCAGTGCGCCATCTGTGTCGGACTCTGCGACAACGGCGTCATGGAGATGAGCGTGGTTTTCCTGCCGCGCACCGGCGAGATGTTTCAGGCGCAGCGAGGCAAAGGCGCATGGCGCAACGGCTCGCGCATACATGTCTCAGACCGTAGTTTCGACAACTCCATTTTATGCACCGCCCTCCCGGTCTACCATAAAGAGCAGGCGCAATGGTGCTCGCAGGCAATACTCGATGTGTTCATGCAATGCAACGACATACGACGCCTCGGCGCGGCCGCACCCGAACTTTGCTATATAGCGATGGGACGTTTCGACATGTATTTCGAATATCTGCTCGGCGCATGGGACTTCGCCGCCGCATCACTGATACTCGAGGAGGCCGGAGGCTCGCTCTGCGGCATCGACGGCATGCCTCTCGATCCGATGAAACCAAGCGGCGTACTCGCTGCCAACAATGCAGCCAACCTTTCTCGACTCACTCAGATTATCAAACGACATAATCCTGCCTGATATGGACACTCAGCATCTCGACAGATTTGAACAGCAGCTTCACTGCAACATAGCCAACTACCTGCACGCACGTTCTGAAATCGACCGCATTCTCCCCGACACTCCCGACATTGAGGAGCGATGGGAAAAGATATGCACCGCATATCTGCCTGACGGCGTACGTGAATTTCAGGATTACCCCACGGCATCACTCGGATGGATGATGTTCATCGGCATGGCCGTGGCTCATTTCTGGGACGAGGACTGGGAGATGTACTCTCAGTTTGACGACCTCTACGCAATATTTGTAAAAGGAAGAGGTTACGATGCCATGGACGAATATATCTGCCTCGACATCATGAAACTCGACGATAAATCCGCGGCTGAAACATCAAAACTCGTAGGCGACACCGCCGAACTGGTTCTCAACGCCCTGCGCCACGAAAACTTCGAACCCGGCACTCCGGCGGCATTCAATGCCTACGTGCGCTGCCTTCACCAACTGTATTATTACGGCGCGGCTGTCAGACTATATCAGCTCGGCTACCGTATGACCCCTATGAGCTGACACCTCGCCACCGCAACAACCACAAACCTGACAAAACCGATTACCACCATGAAACATCTCACTATTCTGCTTGCTGCCGTCACCGCTCCGCTCACATGGTGCGCGGCTTCTGAGCCGTGGCTCTCTCCCGACCATTTCAACGAAGGCACCGTCCCCTACCATGCCTCATTCAAAAGCTGCTCCGCTGCGAAAAATGCCGTTGACGACGAGACTAACGTCAAAAGCCTCGACGGCGACTGGCGCTTTTACTGGACACAGTCTCCGCTCGACGCGCCTCAGGGATTTGAAGCCTTTGACTTCGACGACAGCAGATGGAACACAATCTCGGTTCCCTCAAATTGGGAACTGCAAGGTTACGGCAAACCGATCTATACGAACATCAAATATGTTTTTCCGGCCAATCCGCCGATTGTCCCCTCCGATGACAACCCCACCGGGTGCTACCGCCGCGACTTCACCATACCGGCCGACTGGGACGGCCAGAACATATTCCTTCATTTCGCCGGCGCTACTGCATCGATGACCGTATGGGTCAACGGGCTGTATGCCGGATATGTGCAGAACGCCAAAGGTCCGGCCGAATTCAACATCACCGACAAAATCCGTCAAGGCCGGAATGTAGTGGCATGCAAAGTCCTCCGCTGGAGCGACGGCTCATATCTCGAGGACCAGGATTTCTGGCGTCTCAGTGGCATCGACCGCCCCGTAAGCATATATGCAGCGCCCAAAGTCAGAATACGCGACTTCTTTGCAAAAGCCTCACTCGACAAATCTTACTCCAAAGGGGTCTTCGACATTGATGTCGACATTGAAAACCTCTCGGGAAAGAGTGTGGACGACATTCTGACCGTGCAGATTTTCGACGGCTCGCGGCGCATTGTCTCCACAATGAAGAAAAAAGTAAATCTGCCCGAAGGCAACACCACCGTGTCATTCGGAAGCAGACCCGTAGGAAAAGTGAAGGCCTGGAGCGCCGAGACCCCCGACCTCTACCGCCTTGTTATCTCGCTCGGCGACCGTGAAACTGCCATCGCCGACATCGGCTTCCGCAAGGTGGAAATCAAAAACGGACAGCTCCTCGTCAACGGACAGGCCATCGAAGTGCACGGCGTCAACCTGCACGAACATCACCCCGCCAACGGCCACGTCATGGACACCGCCACTATAATGAGCGATATCCGCCTGATGAAACAGAACAACATCAACGCCGTGCGCACAAGCCACTACCCGCAGCTCCCCGTATTCTACGAGCTTTGCGACAGATACGGACTCTATGTGGTCGACGAGGCCAACATCGAGATTCACGGCATGGGCGTAGACCCGTGGGACGCCTACGACAAGACACGTCACCCGGCCTACATGCCGCAATGGCGCGACGCCATACTCGACCGCCAGCATGCACTCGTGGAGCGCGACAAAAACCATCCCTGCGTAATCACATGGAGTCTCGGCAACGAAGCTGCCGACGGCGACAATTTCTTTGCCTCCTACGACTGGATTAAGCAACGCGATCCGTCCCGACCGGTGCAATATGAGCAGGCGGCCGAGCGCTCCAACACCGACATCGTGTGCCCCATGTATCCGTCAATGGAATATATGCGCGAATATGCCGCACGCGACAACGTCGACCGCCCGTTCATCATGTGCGAATACGCCCATGCGATGGGCAACTCCACCGGCAATTTCGGGGAATATTTCGACATCATACGCTCTTCGCCACACATGCAGGGCGGTTTCATCTGGGACTGGGTAGACCAGGGACTTGACGCCTGCGACGGCAACGGACGCCATTACTGGGCTTACGGCGGCGACTTCGACGCATCTGAATACACCCACGACGAAAATTTCTGCATCAACGGCCTCGTCAGCCCCGACCGCACCCCTCATCCCGGACTTGCCGAAGTGAAAAAAGTGTATAAGGACCTTCAGATCGAACCGCTCGGCAACAACGGAAAATTCCGCGTGCACAATAATTTCTCATTCACCGACCTCAACGGCTACACAATATCTTACCGGATACTCTGCGACGGGAAAGAAATCGCTGCCGGAAGCACCCGCTCGGACTGCGCCCCCGGCAAATATTCCGACATCGACATTCCGCTCCCCTCTCTCCTCCCGGCAGGTGAAATACTCGCCGAGGTGCATTTCACCACCGACAAAGCCACTCCTGTTGTGCCTGCCCGGCACGAAGTGGCCGCACACCAATGGACCATACAGGAAATGCCCGCTGCAGCAGCCACGACCGCATCTCCCGCAAAAATAATATCCGACGACAACAGCTCCGTGACCTTCGCTTCGGCCGACGAAAGCGTGACCGCCACTGTCGACAAAAACAGCGGACTGCTCTGTTTCTACGGCAAAAACGGCAACAACATGCTTGCCGAACCGCTGCGGCCCAACTTCTGGCGAGCCCCGACCGACAACGACTGGGGCGAACAGATGCACATAAAAAGCAATGCATGGCGCACCGCCGCTCATAACATGCGGCTCACATCTCTTGACATCGACCATGAAGGCGGCTCCGCGACAGCCCGCTTCGACATCGCCGACACCAGCTCGGCTCTTACGCTCAAATACTCGCTCAACAGCGACGGACATCTTTCTGTCGACTACAGTCTCGATGTGCCTGACACAGCGCCCGAACTTATGCGCATAGGCATGGAATGGCCTCTCGACAAGAGTTACGACACATTGCAATGGTACGGTCGCGGACCGGAAGAAAACTACTCCGACCGCAATTCCGCATCATTAATCGGCATCTGGGAGAAAAGTGCCGACGATATGCTCTACCCCTACATAAGGCCTCAGGAAAGCGGCAACCACACGGATGTGCGCCACGCACGCACCGGCAACCTGCATATAGCCATGACCGACACCCCCCTCAACGTCAGCCTCATGCCTCTGCGGCCTGAAGCCCTCGACCCCGGTCTCTCAAAAAAGCAGATGCACACCACCGACGTAATCCGTCACCGCACCCTCAACTTCCTAAACATCGACCTCGCCCAACGCGGCCTCGGCGGCGACACAAGCTGGGGCACATCACCCCACCACCCCTACTGCCTCTACCCCGGCAAAGAATACAGCTACTCTTTCACAGTCAAAATAGAGTAATAGAAGCAAGTAGGTATGTCAAAATTCAGTTTTTTATTTTGTTTTTAAGAAATTGTTTGTTGCTTTCATATCTAATTGCTAATTTTGCGTATGTAGACCATTTCACGCAGAACGCCGCAGGGCAATATGTCCAATATGTGGCACACCACGGTCAAGGGTATAGCGGGAATAGGGTTACACGACATTTTAGTTAGAAAGCGTTTATCAGCGCTCTTTCTTGACGCATAGAAATCTGGTAAATTTCAATCACTGTCAGGAATGGGACAACGATAGATGCCTTATGGATATGTATATTCTACCAATGGCAAATGCTATGCAGGCGCCATTGGGTGATACTCATATTCTGCGTGAGGCTTCTGTGTTGTCCGTTCGACAGTGATGGGCAATACCAGGGCCTCTATGCGTGGGACGGACAGCAGGTACGGCTCTCACGCTTTTCTTGTTTTAAACCAATCTAATGCCAATGAGGTGAGCCCTGAGGCAATATTTTTGAAAATATGGAAATCTCTAAAATTCATGTTGACAAATTAAATGCCGGAATCGGTTCCACCTACGAATACCTCTGGAGTGGAATAATCAGTGGAATTATTGCTGGCATAGTTGTAGCGTTGGGCCAATTTGGCATACTTGGCGAGAAAGCCACGGCCAACATATTGATAGTTCTGACGTTAATATCAAGCGCGATGTGGTTCTGTTTCTTCCGATATTTTGGAGTCGGATGCAAAGGGCTTAAATATGGGATAGGCAATAAAGTCATGTCGATAGCTTATTTGATTTTATCAATAGGGATAGTCAACGCCGTCGCATTAGCCGTCGCAAATTCATCATCTCTATCAATCGCGCTGTCTGTCGCATCCACAGTATTGGGGGTAATCGGCACAATTATCTATGTAAAGTTAGGACTTGCATTAAGACGAAGATATGAAGGCGAACTCGGAGTCCTGGGTGATAATATTATCAAAAGTTTTCTATACACCTTAGGTCTTATTATGGGCGCTTCTTTATTATTGATCCCCGTCGTATTAATTGAAAATTCGTTTCTTGCGATAATATTCGCCATCTTAGCCGTACTGATGTATTCCCTGCCTCTTATATTGAACTACAAGATGGTATGGGAAAGGATGGTAGATATTATTGAAACCGGTTATTTCGACATGGACTGATCTATCTTTTTTTGACAGGACCTCCTCCCATACAACAGTTTTTATATTTACAACATAACGACAGCGCCATTCAGGTTACTTTCCATGAAAGTGACTCGAATGGCGCTAACGCTACATACCTCCGAAGTCTCTTCACGAAAGAGAGTGCAAAGGCAAACTCAGCAGATTTTCAGAATGTTATAATTTTGATTTTTAATTTATAATGATTATTTTTGTTGCGACACCTGTAATATTTCATAATGTCGGTTGCAGGCATGCAATATAGAAAATACCATGAAACGACTATTTATAAGTATAATAGCAGCCGGAGCGGCAATAACAGCCTTTTCAGATGGGCAATTCTGCGAGGTAATCCAAGACAATGGCGTCAGAAAAGGGCTTTGCACAAGCATACTGGATAGAGACGAACAACGGTCTGCGCAACTAAATGAAAGCATTACCTCCGAACTTTGCAATACCGCTCTTTATAGAAACTATATAGGTTACTGGAAAATTCAAAATGACTCATTGTTCCTTGACAGCCTCCTGATACACAGGAAACGAGGTGACGAACTTTCTAAAATGGAGTTAGGCAGTCTCTATGCATCCCTCAAGACGCCTTCCGGATATTTTGTCGACTGGATATCGGATACCATCAGAATAGTATCAGGTAAAGTTGTCAGATACGAACATATGTTGTGGCATTCAACGTGGGAGACTGAAGAGTTTGTCACCGTAGACAAAGGAATCATAACAGGTCGCGAGGCCAAATATAGCAAGCTTATCAATCCGCGGATGCACGAATCCGATCTACTGGAAATCATGAAGGAACTCGACCTGGGAGTAATTCCGAATCGCATAGTTTTAACACTTCGGTACTCAGGCTTTGACGAAGAAGGCCAACCTACCGGTTTGGATATAAGCGTAAGAAAGGGATGCGGTGACAGTGCGATAGATGAACGCGTAGTAAATGCTGTCGATTCAGCATTTATGATCCTCAAGCCTTTCCCAATTTATTACATAAACGGAATGTACAAGACAGAGACATGGATTTTACCCATAGCCAAGAGAGAATAAATGATTTATAAAAAACTGGGGTTTGAAACTCCCAAAGATGCTTTTTTCATACAAATTGCTAATTTTGCACTTGCCAGTTGAACCTGCAACGACAATATGACAGTCAACCCACTATGAAAATGAAACTTAATGCTTGAATTATGACTACCTCAATAGTGATAAAAGGTTATTGGTGGCTTCCTTCCACTCCTGAGAATACTGTCGCAAAAAAGCCATTTGCCTAGGATGGTATAGAACTATACCATTTAACAAGTCAAATACGCAAACTGCTAATCTGCTGTGTATTAAACTTTGTTGGCTTTTCAAACGTGCAAATAAATAAAATTGTAAAGAAAAGTGATAACACATTTTTACATTAAACCAAAATACGCAAAAATTAATAAAAACATACAAGTCGACTACGTCATGATTGATGATGATATTTCTTAATTTTGGCTGAAATATGGAAATGACTATTGACGATATAAAGGCTCTGATTGCAGCGGACGAGTCGCGGACTCTGGAGGTGAAGAAGACTACCGGCGAACTGAATGACGGTATGCACTCGGCGTGCGCGTTTCTGAACACCGATGGCGGTTGGCTGATTTTCGGTGTTGCGCCAAAGTCGCTTAAAATATTAGGACAGGAAGTTTCGGACTCAACACAGCAAGAGATTGCCCAAGCCATCACCGGATTAGAGCCCGCTGTCGATGTGAAGATTCATTACGTTGATGTGCCTGACCGTCTGGGGAACCAAGTGATTGCCATGCACTTTGAGGGCTGGGTATGGGGCGAACGACCGCATACTTTCCACGGATGCCCGTATTATAAAGTCGAAAGCACAACGAAGGTAATGCCGCACGAGATGTATGATGAACGAATACGGGCGCATCAGCCTCAGATGTATGCGTGGGAACGTCAGATGGCCGATGGCGTTACGCTTGCCGACTTGAACGAGAAGCATATCAGAGGATGCATCCGGCTTGGCGTTGAGGGCGGTCGCATCCTGGCAAGTGCGATTAGTGCGCCGATCGACGACACGTTGGCGAAATGGAATCTGCTGAAAAACGGCAATCCGACAAATGGAGCGGTGATACTTTTCTCAAACAATATCGAAGAGTATCCGCAGTTTCGACTTCGGATGGCCCGGTTCTTGGGTACGGATAAGAATGAGTTTATCGACAACCAACGTGCAGAGGGTAACTTCTTCGACCTGCTTGACGCGGGTATGGCCTTCTTCTTCAAGCACCTCAATCTCAGCGGGAAGATTACTAACCATAGCCTGCAACGCGAGGAACGACTTGAAGTGCCGTATCATGCTTTACGCGAGGCATTGATCAACAGTCTATGCCATCGTCAATGGGAGAAGCATAATCTGACAGGAAGTATCGCAATCTACGATGACCGCATAGAGATTGCCAATCCCGGCATATTTCCACCTCAAATATCGCCCGAATCCATCAAGGAGCCGCATGAGTCATACCCCTACAATCTGAAGATTGCCGAAGCTCTTTACAAATCAACCTATCTGGAAAGCTGGGGGTCGGGAGCCAAACGCATAATGGATGCCTGCCGTGAGCAAGGGGTTGAAGAACCCACATGGCGTTGGGACGGAGGCTTCGTAATCGTTACTTTCAAACGGCCTACAAAGAACGTAGCTCCCCAAGAAACCATTAAATCCAGCGGCGACGAAAATAGCATACAAACAGGCTATTACGCCAAAGAAGCCAAAGAAAATCCCAAAGAAACCAAAGAACTCCCCAAAGAAATTATTGACGCAATAAATAATCGCGGTTTGACGGATATTCAATGCAATCTGCTGTCTCTGATTATAACAATGCCGTCTATAACATTGTCCAAGATGGCTGAAGAATTGGATCTGACCATAGATCAGGTGCGGACTTTGAGAAAGAAAATGGAAAACAAAGGTGTATTTCTTTGTCGTAAAGGAGCAACAAAGAAAGGTACATGGGAAATAAAATTTGAATGACCATGACTGTTGAACAACAAATAGACCAAGCGGTAGAAGACTTAAAAAGAATTTTGTGTCAATCCGCGCAATCTCGCCAAGAGGCCCAACGCATAAGCGATATATTGGACTCAATCGGCTATCAGCTTAAATCAGCTAATTCTACATTGACAGGAAACTTTTCCAGGGCAACTTTGGAAAGTATGGTTTCAAAGATGTATGCTGAAAAATCAAGATCATAAAGGTAGAGTTGTTCACACTCGAATAATCTTCCTAAACATCGACCTTGCCCAACGCGGCCTCGGCGGCGACACAAGCTGGGGCACATCACCCCACCACCCCTACCCCGGCCGCACCTACAGCTACTCATTTATCCTCTCAATCGACAAGTGGTAAAAACTCGCCTGTAGCCGCAGCAGAGAGCAGCAGACCAAGAGCAGAGAGCGTGTCGCAGAACTCATGGAAATGCCCCAAGAATGTAGGGGAGCATGCCTCGCGCATCCAATAACATCCTGATTATCAGAAACAAATTCAAAACACAAGACATACACCCCTACAAAAAATCCAAAATGTCAATGTCCTATCGACTGCAAAGTTACCACCAGCCACTCATTGCAATGCGTCAAAAAGTTACAACCACACAGAAAAAAGTCTGAAAGCTGATGATTTCATATTTCCAAATAAATTTATAAATTTGCACATCATTTCCATGAAAGCAACATATACTTAGAGAGTGTTTGGATTTAAATCAAATTAAGACTGAGAGGATTTTTTGAGGGAATTCCGCGAGTTGAAGAAGGAGCATAGCGAGCTATGCGACTGATGAAACTTGGCGGAATTAACCAAAAAAGACCTCAGGATTAATTTGAAGTTTTTACTCTCATTCTCTATTATTGTTAATACGGTTTAAATTCAAACGCTCTCTTAAATCATTATATCATACTTAAATCAATCATCTCACCAATGAAATCAAGATTTCTAAGCATTATGCTGGCTATGTTTCTGCCGGCTCTGACTGCGATGGCTCAAAGCTACACCATCTATTACGACAACTCTGAAACGCAGTGGGAAAGCGTCGGAATCCACTACTGGAGCAATCCCGGAACCAACTGGCCCGGCGTGGAAATCGACCACATCGAAGGCAACATCTGGGCTTACACCTTCCCGTCCGACCCCTCGACCGTCAGCGGCTTCCTCTTCAAACACGCCACACTTACAGGCGACAGCTACCAGACCGCCGACTACTCAGGCGCACCCAAAGCAGGCCATATCTACAAAGGCGCAGGAGGCGAAAAAGGCAAAGTAACCGACGAGGGCGACTACAGCGGAGCTCCCGCACCGACAACCGCCACCGTAATTGCATCTCCGAGAACCGGCTCCCGCTTCTCCGACGAAATCACCGTGACACTCTCGGTCAATCCCATTGTCGACATCCACTACACCACCGACGGCACAATGCCGACTGCTGCATCTCCGGTCTACACCTCTCCCCTCACTTTCACCGAGTCGACTGAGTTGCGCACTCTTACCGTAACCGACGAAGGTGTCGAGAAGTCTCAGACTTTCATCTACACCCAACGCGATGTCATACCCATGGTTGACCGCACTCTCACCACCGACTACTACCGCGTCAACCCCGACGGCAAAAACGGCAGCAACCGCACTGTCAACACCAAATTCACAAGATACACCAACACAAACTACCAGTGTCGCGCCGACAACGCGCTGTCTAACTGGACCGACGACGACCTCATCTGCCAGGGTGTGGCCCGCGACATCGCATCGGCATTCAAAGGCCAGCACGAATATCCCGTGATTGACTCTTATGCCATTTACGCCGCCTACGATGCCGAAAACCTCTATCTCGGCGTACAATACGTATATGCCGTATGGGATGCCGGCGGCGACGGAAAATCCGACAACGACCGCCATCGTCCCTGGATGATGGACGGCCGCATCATGATTGCCTTCGACCTATTCGCCGACAAAGAATTCGAAGGCCTCCTCGACAACGGCAACACAATCTGGGACGCCGACGGAAAATACAACGTGATGCGCAACGGCACCGACTGCATCTGGCTCGGAAACACCAAGCCTATGGTAGGCAGCCCCGCCCTCTTCTTCCCCGGAGCCAACGGCACCGTAGACTACAAAAACCCTGCCACCTGCCTGCAATTAGGCAGCGAACCTTACTATGGCGTCGCCGACGGACTCCTCCCCTGCATCGACCATATCTGGGGACAAAGCGAACTAGGCTATGACCCCGAGGAACTGCGCACCAACGACGGTTTCGTTGACCTCATCGACGAAGTTGCCCGCGAAAAACATTCATTCTACGAATGGAAATTCCCCCTGGCGAAACTCGGCATCACCGAACAGCATATCAAAGACAACGGCATCGGCGTGATGGTAATCGACACCTACGGACAGGGCGCAATCGGTTCGACACCCTACGACCCCACCGTGTTTGACAACGCTGCAGTGTCCTACTCCAAAGACCCCTCCACAAGCGCTGAAAAAGAAGATATGGACATCTTCACCGCCCGACACGCCCGCATCGGAGGCAAAACATTCGGCTCGGTAATTGAACTCCCCGCCGACTCTGATGCACCCGCCGAATACTACACCATCGAAGGCCTGCGCGTCAACAATCCCTCCCACGGCCTCTACATCGTGCGCCAAGGCAGCAAAGTAAGCAAAGTGATACTGTAAAACCAACTTAAGAGGGCTTTGCCGAACTCAGAGAAATGCCACCCAAACGTAGGAACGCACGGCTCGTGCGTCCGCCAACGCCCTGATTATCAAGCAAAATATGGGAGCACAGACCGTGCGCCCATATTTTTTTTAAGCATTTTTCCAAACTCTTCAACTCCCTCTGTGCATCCATTACAATTCCCCTGCCGCATATTGGCCGCATATCTTGGTGAAGATCTTGGAGTGTATTTAAATTTTATATCCTCGAAAAAGTTTGATAATTAAAAGAAAATCACTACCTTTGCAGTCCGATTATATCCAAAAATCAGGAAGGTCAGATGTCGGGGAGCGCTTTTGGCCGAGCGCCACACGACAGTTGGCCGCATGTAATTAATTAATTTTTAAACATTTAAAGAGTGGATACTTTAAGTTACAAAACCTCAATGCCTAACGCTCAAAGCGTCGAAAAAGAATGGGTAGTGGTTGACGCCACCGACCAGGTTCTCGGCCGCCTTTGCGCGAAAGTCGCCAAATTGCTCCGTGGCAAGTACAAACCTTGCTACACTCCTTTCGTTGAATGTGGCGACAACGTAATCATTATCAACGCCGACAAAGTAAAACTTACTGGCAAAAAGTGGACCGACCGCGAATATCTCAACTACACCGGCTATCCCGGCGGACAGCGCGTCGCTACTCCTGAAGTGTTGATGAAAAAATCATTCAACAAACACCTCAAGCCCGGCATGCACCCCCTCTACATCCGCGTAGTCAAAGGTATGCTCCCCAAAAACCGTATCGGCCGTCGCATCATCGAGAACATGCACGTCTACAACGGTCCCAGCCATCCCCACGAAGCGCAGAATCCCAAAGTCATCGACATCAACAACTTGAAATAATCTCAACGTATGGAAACAGTTAATGCAGTAGGCCGTCGTAAAGCCGCCATCGCGCGCGTAATCCTTTCTGAAGGTAACGGTGCCATCACTATCAACAAGCGCCCCATTGAGGTTTATTTCCCTTCATCTATTCTCCAGTACATCGTGCGCCAGCCCCTGTCGCTCCTTGATGTTGCAGAGAAATACGATATCCGCGTAAATCTCGATGGCGGAGGTTACAAAGGCCAGGCCGAAGCTCTTCGCCTCGCCATCGCCCGCGCTCTCGTCAAAATCAACCCCGAAGACAAGTCAGCTCTCCGCAAGGAAGGCTTCATGACCCGCGACCCCCGCTCTGTCGAGCGTAAGAAACCGGGTCAGCCCAAAGCACGCAAACGCTTCCAGTTCTCAAAACGTTAATACGCGTTTTCAGTTCAGGCGGCATGAGAGCCTGATTTATCAGCCAAAGCTCTCCGCGTGACCCCGACCCTCTCACTCCTGATGTTTAGTATCTAAACCCTCCGGATGGACACGTTCCCTACCTGAAGGTTAAATTTCACAGAACGTAAACAAAACAAAAAAACAAAATGTCAGCAACATTTGAACAACTTCTGGAAGCAGGTTGCCATTTCGGTCACCTCAAACGTAAATGGAACCCTGCCATGGCGCCCTACATCTTCATGGAGCGCAACGGTATCCACATCATAGACCTCTACAAGACTGCCGCCAAACTCGACGAAGCGGCTGCAGCTCTCAAGAGCATAGCAAAAAGTGGCAAGAAAATCCTTTTCGTCGCCACAAAAAAACAGGCCAAACAAGTGATTGCAGAGAAGGCTCAGTCAGTAGGCATGCCCTACGTGATCGAGCGCTGGCCGGGCGGTATGCTCACCAACTTCCCCACAATCCGCAAAGCTGTCAAGAAAATGGCCGCTATCGACAAAATGTCGAAAGACGGCACTTTTGACAACCTTTCAAAACGCGAGAAACTCCAGATCTCACGTCAGCGCGCCAAGCTCGAAAAGACTCTCGGCTCTATCGCCGACCTCAACCGTCTTCCCTCGGCTCTCTTCGTGGTTGACGTAATGAAAGAGCACATCGCTGTTGCAGAGGCTGTGCGTCTCGGAATCCCCGTATTCGCTATTGTCGACACCAACTCAAACCCCTCTGACATCGACTTCGTGATCCCCGCTAACGATGATGCAAGCAAGTCAATCGACCTCATCCTCACCAACGTATGCGAAGCCATCAACGAAGGTCTGCAGGAACACAAAGCTGAGAAAGTCGACAACGCCGACGCTGAAGGCGCTCCCAAACGCGAACGCCGCCGCGTGAGCCGCAAAGACGAAGCCGCTGAAGCTGCTGAAGCTGAAGTAGCTGAAGAAGCAGCTCCCGCTACAGAAGAATAATATCCTACCCGGTATATTCATCTACAATAGACCGGCACTCAAGTCTTTTGATTGTCGGTCTATATTTTTTAAACACCATCTTTTAAAAACACTTCTTTAATATCAGAATATTATGGCAGTAACAATGGCTGAAATCACCAAGCTCCGCGCACTCACAAGCGCCGGCTTGATGGATTGCAAAAAAGCCCTCGCCGAAACCGACGGCGACATCGAGGCAGCAGTGGAAATCCTCCGCAAAAAAGGACAGGCTGTAGCCGCAAAACGCGAAGACCGTCAGGCAGCCGAAGGTTGCGTGATAGCTAAAAACGAAGGTGACTTCGCCGCTATCCTCGCCCTCAACTGCGAAACTGACTTCGTTGCCAAAAACGCAGGTTTCGTCGAACTCACCAACAAAATTCTTGACGCAGCTATCGCCAACCGCGTTGCCGACCTCGAAGCCCTCAAAGCTCTCGAAATCGACGGCCGCACAGTTGCCGACCTCGTTGTTGAGGAAACCGGCAAAACCGGCGAAAAGACCGAAATCTCAGCCTATGAAGTAATCGTAGCTCCCTCTACTACTTCTTATACCCACTTCGGCAACAAACTCGCAACTATCGTAGGTTTCAACCTCGAGAACGTCGACTACCAGGCAGGCCGCAACGTCGCCATGCAGGTCGCTTCGATGAACCCCCTCGCAGTTGACCGCGACAGCATCCCCGCTTCCGTTCTCGAGTCAGAAAAAGCCATCGCTATCGAAAAGACAAAAGACGAGCAGGTTCGCAAAGCCGTAGAGGCCGCCCTCAAGAAAGCAGGTCTCAACCCCAACCACTTCGACAGCGAAGACCACATCGAATCAAACATGTCGAAAGGCTGGATCACCGAAGAAGAGGCTGCCAAAGGCCGCGCCATCATGGCAGAGGTTTCAGAGCAGAAACGCGCCAACCTCCCCGAGGCTATGATTGAAAACATCGCAATCGGCCGCGTCAACAAATTCTGCAAAGAATCTTGCCTCATGGATCAGGAATTCATCAACGACGCCAAAATGACTATCGCACAATACCTCGAAAGCACCGCCAAAGGTCTCGTAGCAACAGCATTCAAACGCGTAAACCTCAATCAGGACTAATCCGCACCACGCGGTCATATACCACCAAAAGAGCCTTGCGAAATCTATCGCAAGGCTCTTTTCTCTTTATAATACATACACAAAACGCATAAAATCCACATATACACACCCAAATGACAATTTTACGCATAAAAACAAATCAAAATGTTTGATTTATTTAAAATTTTGAATAATTTTGCGATATACCACTACTGACGTTTCAACCAATCGCGACATTGAAACCTCTGTCAATGTCCGCACTTAACCATCAATATCCACATTTATGAAGAAATCTCTACTATTGACAATGGCAGTAGCAGGCTCTCTGATTGCCGGCGCAGCCAACCCCGACATCCGTTTCGCATCACGGACTCAAGGCGGACTCAAGGAAATCAACCGACAGCACCACGCCGTCACAGCCCGCACACAACCGCTTAAAGCGGCACGCGTGGCCGCCGAAGCTCCGGAAAACGCAGTAGAGGTCCCTTTCACCCACGATCTCGGCAAAGCAGGGACTGAAGTAAAGAATTACACAAATATCAACGTCAATGACGATAACCGCAAATGGCAATACGGCACTGTCAGCGGCTATGCTGCCTGCATGGTGCCCAACGCCGACAATATCGATCAAAACGACGACTGGCTGTTCACCGTGCCAATACATCTGGTTCCCGGCGAATATGTGGTATCGTTTGAGGTAGGCATGATGGGCAGCGGAGCGACAGCCGTCGAGATGAATGTCGCCCTCGGCACCGCACCGACCGTTGAGGCGGCAACCTCCGTTATATGCCCCGCCACTCAGTATACTGAAAAAAACTTGACAAAATACGAGCACAACTGTAACATTACAGAAGAGGGCTACTACTACCTCGGATTTCATTGCACCACAACAAAGGCAATGAAAGGCACTCTCAAACTCGCCAATGTCGGCATGCGCGCAGGCCATGTCGAGCCACCCGTCGTCGTCGACCCGCCTGCCGCAGGACAACTGTCATGGACTCTCGCCCCCAAAGGCGAACTCAAAGCCACGATTCAATACACCGCCCCGACCCACACCAAATCCGGCGAAGCTCTTACAGAAATAACAAAAGTTGAAATCACCTCACGCTGGGGTGTCGACAAATTCGTCTATGAGGATGTCACTCCCGGACAGGTCATCACAATCAACGATGTCGAAATGTACCAAGGCATCAACAACCGCTTCTCAGGCGTAGCCTATCTGGGCGACGTTGCCGGAGAAATGGTCGAATATAAATCCATCTGGTGCGGTATTGACACACCTCTTGCGCCTGAAAACGTAAGACTCTCTGTCAACCCCGACTACACGACAGCCACACTCAGCTGGGACGCCGTGCCTGAAATCGGCGAGCACGGCGGATATGTCGACCCCACACAGGTCACTTACTATATTTTCGACGCTTTCGGCACATATTACGATGAAGCCATCGGCACCACACAGGCCACCTCTTGCACCCTCGGATACAACGACACCGAAGGTCAGGACTTCTACGCCTATCAGGTGACAGCCGGATTCGGCGAACTGTATTCGCTCGACGGCGTATCCAACATCATAACTGCCGGCACACCCGACGCTCTTCCCAAAACCGAATCGTTCGGACAGGGCTATTTTGAAGATATGTGGCTCGGCAACTCGGTCGTGAAAGGCAACATGCAATACGGCACCATCACCGACGATTATTTCGCATCGCTCGTCGACCCCGATGACCCCGACGGCCTCCGGCCTCTCGCCTCTCACGACGGTGACGGCGGCTTCTACTTCTGGATGCCGATTGACAAAGATGTGGCCTACGGACTCATATCGACACGCGCCGATATATCCAAGGCCTCAAGCCCCGTGCTCGAATTCTGGTATCAGGGGCAAGGCAGCATCATCGAGGTGTATGCCGGTCATGAAATCGACGAGATGAACCAAATCTCATCAATCGACCTCAAGGAAAACCCCACCGACGACTGGACTCAGGCCCGCATACCCCTTGACACATTCAAACCGATGGGCGCAGTGATGTTCGAACTGCGCTTCGTAGCCGCCCACAACGACGACGAGCACATGTGGAGCATACCGGTCGACAACATCCGCATCCGCAACCTCGACGAGACCGACGTGCGCATCGTCACCTTCGAAGGCACACAAAAAGCAAAGCCCGGCGACAGCATCAGCTTCACCGCTCATATCGAAAACCTCGGCACCACTGCCGCTTCACCCGTTGCCGTATGGACTGCCGACGGCAAGACCATATCAACCGAAACACTCGCGGAAATCGCGCCCAACGCGTTTGCCGACGTGACACTGTCACACAACGTGCCGTTCAACGCTCCCGAAGCGCTTGAGATAACGCTGAACATCGAGCTTGCCGGCGACGCCGTGCCTGCCGACAACAAGGCTTCTGCCAACGTTACGGTCAACCGTGCCAACTTTGCCACAGTAAATGACCTTAAGGCCTCTATCGACGGTTCTGACGTAATTCTCACATGGAGCCATCCCGAAATCGGAGAAGCTCTCCCGGCTACAGTAACCGAAGATTTCGAAAGCGAGCAATACACCCCCATGTCGATAAGCGGAGCCGGAGCATGGACTGTCTATGACGGCGACGGAAACAAGACCTACAACATCTTCCGCGAGCTATACAATCCCTTCCAGACTCAGCCTATCGCATTCCAGCTCTTCGACAATATCACAGCCAACATCCCCGCACAATATGCCGCCGACGCTGAGGCATACAGCGGACAGCGCTTCATGCTGGCACCAAGCTCTCAGAGCGCTGACAACGACAACTGGCTTATATCACCCGAGCTATCGGGCAATGCCCAGACAGTCACCTTCATGGCAAAAGGCTATACCGTCGCCTGGCCCGAGACATTCGAGATTTACTGTTCAACCACCGACAACGCCCCCTCGAGTTTCACCGACAGGATTGACTCTGTCACCGGCTTCACCAGCGATGGCATCGTTCCCGAAGAATGGACCCAGTTTACAGTCACACTCCCTGCCGGAGCAAAATATTTCGCGATACGACACAACACTTACGACACCCTGGCTCTCTTCATCGACGACGTGACATACGAAGCAGCTCCGTCTCAGCCCGACGACCTGGCCATACTCGGCTACCACATCTTCCGTAACGGCGAACCCGTCACCACCGAGCTCCATGACGGCGTAGTCTACACCGACTCCCCCCTGTCATCGGAATATCCCGACGGAGACTATGAATTCAGCTACACCGTAGTGCCGGTCTACAACCACGGCGCAGTGGCACAGAGCAACGTCGCCACCATCGAATTGACACAATCAGGCATAGATGAAATCGCATCTGAAACCGACGCGCCTGCCGTATGGTACAACATGCAGGGCATGCGAGTCGACGGCTCCGCACTCACTCCCGGCGTATATATCCGTGTCAAAGGCAACCGCGCCGACAAAATCACAGTGAAATAAAACACTGCGCACCAAAGCGCACTATAACTACGACAAATCCCCCCGGAAGCCATGACTTCCGGGGGGATTGCTTTTATTTGATTGTGAAATCTTTATTTTTCTACTGCTTATTCAGCGGGAACAAAGATTACGATACGGTTCCAGTCATTCGACTTGTAGACCTGAGTGTCGCTGCCTTCTGCCTGCATTGAAAGACGAGCCTTGTCAATGCCGTAGGTCTTGGTGAGCAGGTCATACACTGCCTGTGCGCGGCGCTGTGAGAGATCCATGTTGTAGGATGCGGTGCCGGTGTCCTTGTCAGCATAGCCGCAGATGATTACATTGACAGTCGGATTGGCCTTGAGATATTCTGCCACGTTGTAGACATTGACCATTTCCTCGTCTGACACCTTGGCTGAATTGATAGTGAAGCGTACGGTAGTCAACAGCGGACCGTTTACGATAGTCTGTGACTCGACAACTTGTGCCTCGGGGCAGGGAAGCTGTGCTTCTGCGGCTGCAAGCGCTGTTGATGTGGCAGCGAGGTCACCGCGGAGTGAGTTGATCTGACCGTTGAGCGAATTGATGTAGGCCTGATCCTTACAGGGATTGTAGGTCTTGAAGTTAGATCCGCCGATATTGATATTGAAACCGCCGATGGCTGTGATGTCAACGTCAACGGGATCGCCGAAAGCTGCAAGGTTGAAGTTGTCGCCGTAGAATGACGCACGGCCTTCAAGGAAGAAGTCTACGTAGTCACACAGACGGAAGCGGAGCTGGATACCGGCCGATACAGGAAGTGTCCATGCATTGTGTTTCAGTCGCATGCCCTCTTTATAGATGACTGACTTGTCGGCCTTGAAATCCCATGTGAAGGTTCCGCCGAGACCTACGAAAGGCACGATTGATACCGGACGTTTGGGATTTGCACCGGCGATTGAGTTACACATATCCCACATAAGGTCAAAGTTGGCGTTTGCCATTTTGGCTTTAGAGAACACCACGTTGTCCCAGTGGATTGAACCGTAGTACATCGAGATTCTCCATCCTAAGTAAGGAGACATCCATTTGCCGAAACCGAGATTGTAAGTAGCTGTGAAATGGTGTTTCGGATCACCGTTCTCTTTCGCATATTCAACAAAAGGAACATTTACACCGGCACCGAGCTGAATGAACCAATTGTCGTGCCAGGTAGAATAATAATTGTCTTTGCAATCGACATCGTCAGCGGGAACCGCATACACACTTTCTTCCTCTACTACGACTGCATCCTGTGCATTGGCGCTATTGGTTGCAAATCCTAAGCAACCCAGACCTGCCATGACTAAAAGTAGATTCTTTTTCATTTTAGTAAATTTTAATTCGTGTAAATTAATTCTATCTCATAAAAATTATTAGTTGAGGACGAAACACACTTCATATATCATTTCGTTGGGTTTTCCTCGGTTATTTTCGGGTTTGGAATTATAACATTGCGCCTGAAAATAATGTTCGATAACATTTTTTATTTTTGCTTTAACAGTGCCGCAAAAAGCATTACCTCCGCCCGATATAACCCGCAAAACAACTACAAATCAACACATTGACACAACTCATGCCACCCTCCATTTTTAACATTTCGCACAATCGCGCCGTCACCGCGGCTCATACCGCCCGGGCATACCGCATGCAATTGTCAGTTTATCATTATTTTTTTGTTATCTTTGTGATATAATGTCGCGGACAACAATATGATGACAAAACCACCAACGAACAGCATTGCCGTAATAGCAGGAGCAGGACCCGCAGGACTCACAGCAGCCTACGAGTTGTTGAAACGTACAAAAGGCCGCATAATTCCGGTTGTATATGAACAATCGGAAGAAATCGGCGGCATATCACGCACCGTCAACCATAATGGCAACCGGATCGATATCGGAGGCCACCGCTTCTTCAGCAAAGACGAAAACATCATGCAGTGGTGGCGCGACATAACACCGATGCAGGGAGCGCCGGCAATCGACGACCGAATTCTCGGCAAAGAAAGAGCCCTCGCCGACAACGGTCCGGATCCCGACAATGACGACCGCGTCATGCTCTCACGCGACCGAGTCAGCCGCATATTCTATCTCCGCAAATTTTTCGACTATCCCATATCACTGAAATGGCGCACATTCGCCAACATGGGCTTCGGACGCACGCTCAAAGCAGGCTTCGGATATATCAGTTCCACACTCCGCCGCCGCAAGGAGCATTCTCTCGAAGATTTCTATATCAACCGGTTTGGCCGGCCTCTCTACTCGATGTTTTTCGAAGACTACACCGAAAAGGTATGGGGTCTCCACCCCTCACGTCTCGGAGCCGACTGGGGCTCGCAGAGAGTCAAAGGTCTGTCGCTGTCAGGCATACTCAAAGACATGCTGACACGACCCTTCCGCTCCGACAGCTCTAAAGTGGAGACATCACTCATCGAGCAGTTCGTATATCCGAAATACGGCCCCGGTCAGCTCTGGGAATATGTGGCCGGCGACATCGACACTCTCGCCGGACACAAAGCCGTAATCACCGGTAAAAAAGTCACGTCGGTCAATATCGGCCCCGGCAACAGAGTGGTATCGGTCGACATCACGGATTGCGACGGCAACGTAACCACAGTTGCGTGCGACTTCTTCATATCAACAATGCCGCTCGCCGAACTCATTCCCGCGCTCAAAGGCATAGACGTGCCCGCCGAAGTGATGGAAACAGCCACAACCCTTCCATATCGTGACTTCATCACCGTCGGACTTCTGCTCGACAGGCTTCAGATTGTCAACGAGACCAAACTGCGCACCTACGCCGGCCGAGTGCCCGACACATGGATCTACATACAGGAACGCGACGTCCGCATCGGTCGCCTCCAGATATTCAACAACTGGTCGCCCTACATGGTGAAAGATTACGAAAACACCGTGTGGATCGGCCTCGAATATTTCTGCACCGAAGGCGACGACCTGTGGCAGATGCCCCGGAACAAATTCATCGAAATGGCGATAGCCGAACTCGAGCATATCGGCATAATAAAAGCCGAAGGTGTCATGGACTCCGTTCAGATCAAAGTCCGCAAGGCATATCCCGCCTACCACGGCAGCTACTACAGTCTCGACAAAGTGCGCGCTTTCCTCGACACAATCCCCAACCTCTACTGCATCGGACGCAACGGACAGCACCGCTACAACAACATGGATCACTCCATGCTCACCGCCATGGAATGCGTCGGCAACATCATAAACGGCGTTGACACAAAAGACAACATCTGGCAAGTCAACACCGAAGGCAATTATCACGAATCCAAGTAATCATCCCACACACATTATAAACACAAAAAAGCGCAGACCCGACAGTCTGCGCTTTTTATTATTCTCTTGAATGACAGTTATCAGTCGAAAACTCCTTCGAAACTTTCCTCCACAGTCTCCTCCTCGTCATATTCACCATAATACTCACGTTCGCACAGATCCATGTCAGGGAACGAGAAACGGCTCGACTGACTGTAAGGCAGCTTCGGGTCATCATAAACCTTACGTATATACTTGCCGTAGATCGGAAGCGCCATCGATGCTCCCTGACCGTTAGCCATAGTGTTGAAGTGGATATAGCGCTCGTCGCCGCCTACCCACACTCCCGACACAAGCTCAGGCGTGAAAGCCATAAACCAGCCGTCGGAATTGGAGTTGGTCGTACCGGTCTTGCCTCCCATCTGCGCGGTAAGATTATATGGAGCGCGGCGCAGACGGTTACCTGTACCGGAGTCGACCACATTAAGCAGTATCGACAATATCTTGTAATATCCTTTTTCTGAAAGCACCTGATTCTGTTTTGAATGAAACTCGCTGATCACATTGCCGTTTGAATCCGCTATGGCAGTCACAAACATAGGCTCCACATGCAGACCCTTGTTGGCAAACGCCGTATATGCTCCCACCATCTCGCGCACCGACACATCACACGGCCCGAGACACAGCGCAAGCACAGGGTCAATCTTGTTCGTGATGCCGAAATTATGCATATATCTCACGAGAGTGGCCGGCTTCAACGCCGCCATAAGACGCGCCGATATCCAGTTGTTGGAGTTTGTAAGAGCCCAGCGCAGCGTCACCATCTCGCCGACATGCGACGACCCGGAGTTACGCGGCGACCACGGACGGCCCACCTCGTCATATATCGTGGGCTGCTCGTTAAGGAACTCATCGCACGGCGTATAACCCTCATCCATCGCGTATGCATAAAGGAACGGCTTGATTGTCGAACCCACCTGACGACGACCCGTCGACACCATGTCATACTGGAAGAAATTGAAATCCGGACCGCCGACGTAAGCCTTCACGTGTCCTGACACAGGCTCCATCGACATAAAGCCGGTGCGGAGTATATGCTTGTGATAGAGCACCGAGTCACGTGGCGACATAATCGTATCCTTATACCCCTTGTCATTGTCGTAGGTGAACACCGTCATCGGTATCGGAGTGTTGAATTCCTTGTCAATCTGCTCCTGTGTGGCATGATTGAGACGGAGTATGCGCATGCGCTCCGTATCCTTCATCGCCTTCTCTATAAGTTTGTCAAGCTGCGACTGCGACAGTTCCGACCGGTTGGTAGTATACGGCGCGCCTTTAACCCCTTTCTTCTCCCTGAAGAAACGCTGCTGCAAATCCGACATGTGGTCATGCACTGCCTCCTCGGCATATTTCTGCATGCGGGAGTCAATTGTGGTGTATATGCGCAATCCGTCGGTATAAAGATTATACTTCGACCCGTCGGGCTTCGGATTTTTCTCTACCCAGCCAAACAGCGGATTATTGACCCACGCAATAGAGTCATCGACAAATTTCTGCTGCTCCCACGCCGCATAATTCGATCGCACCGGCAGCTTCGCCGTCATTATTCTGCGTAACTCCTCACGGAAATACGGAGCTATACCGGTCTTGTGGTCAATGCGATGGAATTTCAGCCCCAAAGGAAGTTGCTTGAGCGAATCGGCCTGCTCCTGTGTGATTTTTTTAGCCTTAACCATCTGCTCGAACACCGTGTTGCGGCGCGCCATGGCTTTATTGGGACTGCGCACCGGATTATACAGCGACGGATTCTTCAGCATACCCACGAGCACCGCAGCCTCATGAAGTTCAAGATCCTTGGCCTCCTTGCTGAAATAGATATTGGCGGCCGAACGTATGCCCTTGGCATTATAAAGAAAGTCGAACTGATTGAGATACAGCTTTATAATCTCCTCTTTCGAATAAAAGCGCTCCAGCTTGACCGCCATCACCCACTCGTCGAGCTTCTGACGCGCACGCGCCGACGCGCTTCGTGCCGGCCGGTCGGTATAAAGGAGCTTTGCGAGCTGCTGTGTGATGGTCGAGCCGCCGCCCGAACTCTTGTCGCCGGCAACGCCCGTCTTGAACACTACTCGCAGCAACGCTCTGATATCAACACCCGAATGCTCCGTAAAGCGGGAGTCTTCCGTGGCAATCAACGCATCGATCAGGCACGGCGCGATATCCTCATAATCGGCATACATTCGGTTGCTGTTGCTGTTGTAGAAACGCCCCATCTCCTCGCCGTCAGCCGAATAGATGACCGTGGCATATTGGTCGATAGGATTTTTCAGATCATCGATATCCGGCATATCGCCGATAAGATTATTGTAAGACAACAGGAAAAATCCGAGCGACAGCACCGTAATGAGACCGAACACCGACCACATCGTCGCTATCACGATACGGTTTATCTTACGCCTGCGCGGTGTCTTGCCATACTTGTCTCTCTCCTTTCCCGGAGTATTGTCGTTTCCGCCTCCGCCAGTGCTATGAAACGGAGTGTCATCGTCCAGTATCTTTATCAAATCTTCACTCATAATCTATTCTTGTCAAAACATCCTCTAAGCTCTGAGGTTCAAAAATGCCACGTCTCTCCGATACTCATTTTTTTTCCAAGACATACAGCGGACGCAGCCACGGCATATCCCTCTCAGACCGGTTATGAAAATTGGTTCTCGGCAGTCACATATCCCCGGACAGGCCGGAAAATACGTCTTTAATTTACAAAGATATATATTTTTCGCCAATGGCGATTAGTCATGTTATATAATAATTACTAATTTTGCAACAAAAATGTGACCGATGACTTCCACGTTTAATACAATGCAGACCCTCAAACGCCGTTTCTTCGCCATGCGCAACGGCCTTCTTGCCGACCAGATGCGACGTGCCGGCTCCAACTTCCGCATCATTTTCGGCCTGAATATCATTCAGTTAAACGAGATAGCGGCCGACTACGGACACAACCCCGCTCTCGCCTCCGCCCTGTGGGACAACACTACCACACGCGAAAGCATGCTGCTCGCCCCAATGCTGTGGCGACACGACGATTTTGACCTCGACAGCGCTCTCAGACTGTGCGCTTCCGTCACCGACCCGGAAGTCGCCGATATCGTATGCCACCGCCTGCTCAAAATGCGTCCCGACGCCGACGCCATCATCGACAGCCTCGCTTCCGACAGCGCCCCGCTGATGCGATACACCGCAATGCGGCTCGCCCTGCCTCTGATAGGCAACAGAATCACTCCTGAAAAAGCGCTCGAAATCGCAGCCGCAGAGATTGAAACAAAAAATCCATTGACTCTCTCTCTGGCGACAATGCTCAGATCCGAAGCCGAATTCTTCCTCGAGGAGCCGGATTAATCACACCCTGGCTCTCGTCATGTAGTCACCGAACCACACCCCGCCGATTATAAGCACACACCCCACGCAACCCATCAGCGTCAACGGGTCGTCAGGCAATATGATTGCCGACACTATCATAGTCATGACCGGCTGGAAATAGAGATAGTTAGACGCCTTTATTGCCCCGAGCCGCTTCACCGTCAGCGACCATATCACGTATGCCAATACCGACGCCGTCAGACTCAGGAACAGCAGATTTAACAGCACCACAGGCTCACCGAGCGCCGACAACGGCGCTGTCTCCGGCTCAAATGCGAGAAACGGCAATGCCGTCAGCAGCCCGTAGAAAAATGTCTTGCGCGTAATGAACAGGGCAGAATAATTGGCGTTGACCTTGCGCAGCACTATGCTGTAGATAGCCCACGAAAACGCCGCCGACAACGCCAGCAAATCGCCCAGAGGCATCACCTCAAGATGAAATCCCGACTTGAATATTATGCATCCCACACCTGTTATCGCGATAATCGATCCCACATACACCCATAATCCCGGGCGCTCATTCTTATATATCGCTCCGATAAGCAGCGTCGTAAGCAACGGCGACAGCGTCGTAAGCAACGAAACGTTAGACGTCAGCGTATAATTCAACGCCGTATTCTCCGCAATAAAATAAATCGACCCGCCGCAAAGTCCGCACACGGCAAACAGCAGTTCGTCAACCAACGAATTTGACCACAGTTTCTTATGGCACACCGCAAGTATCATCAGATACGCCACTAAAAAACGGTACAGATATATCTCCACCGCATGCAGCCCCGCATCGAGAAGCACCTTTGTCGATACAAACGACGCCCCCCACACTGCTATCACGGAAATTGCCGCTATGTGATATAGTAATGCCGACTTACGTTCTCCTGCTGATGTTGATTGTGCCATATTGAAATATATGCTCGTGGTTAACCGGTCTGCCGGCAACATCTGCATGGTTTTCAGATGTCACGCGGCTGTTATATATCCCAAAATTAGATATTTTTAGCCAACCCGCAAAACCATACTCTAAAAAAAATTGTATATTTAATATACCGAAGCTACTCTCTTTGCATTATTATTCAGAGATCTATTTATCAAAAAGCATACAATAACTGCAAAAAAAGAATAAAATGTAGCTTATTATAACTTTGTTTTATACCTTTGCAAAAATTTTGACAAATATTTACTAAATTTTTAACACAATGAAAATTTTCAGATTTACAGCAGCAATAGCTCTCGCAGGCTGCATGCTCGTCCAGGTCGGATGCTCTTCAATGACTAACACCGGTAAAGGTGCATTGATTGGCGGCGGTGGCGGTGCCGGTGTCGGCGCTGCTCTCGGTGCTATTATAGGTGGCGGCAAAGGTGCCGCTATCGGTGCAGGAATCGGTGCCGCTGTCGGCACAGGGGCAGGCGCTCTCATCGGCAACAAGATGGACAAACAGCAGAAACAGCTTGAAAAGGAACTCGCCGACAAAGCAAAAGTCGAAGAGACCACCGACCAGAACGGTCTGCGTGCCATCAAGGTGACCTTCAACGGCGGCATTCTGTTCCCCACCAACGGCACAACGCTCAGCGCGTCGGCCAAGACCGAACTGTCACGCTTCGCACAGTCACTCATCGGCAACCCCGACACCAACGTACAGATCTACGGATTCACCGACGACACCGGCACAATGGCAGTCAACCAGCGTGTAGCTACAGGCCGTGCCGACGCCGTGCTCACCTACCTCCTCAACTCAGGAGTAGCAGCCAACCGTCTTTACGCACAGGCACTCCCAATGCAGGACTACATCGCCTCCAACGCCACAGCTGAAGGCCGCGCCCAAAACCGCCGCGTCGAAATCTACATCACAGCCAACCAGGCCATGATCGACAAAGCCAACGCCGGCACCCTCAAGTAATCACCCTCCCGGTCACCCATCTGCGGCTGACCGGACTGCAATAAAAACGGCATCTCCGCCGACCTCGCATGAGGCACAGCGGAGATGCCGTTTTTTTATAAGTAAAACGTAAAAATCACTTCAGGCGCTCGCGCGTGTCATGCAGAAACTTCCCCATAGCCGCACTGTCGCGGCTGGCGACAATCTCCTGCAATTGAGAGAGCTTCTCCTGTATCTTCGACAACTGCGCCGGCGTGTTAGGGTTAAACAGTATCTCGCTCAGAAGATAGTCATCCTCCGACATCAGACCCCGCGCTATAGCCATGTGGCGCTTGAACGTCGTGCCCGGAGCATCCTGATGCTCCATCACTCCCGCAAACACCAACGTCGACGCAAACGGTATCGACAGCGAATAGGCTATCGTCAGGTCATGCTCCTCAAATGTGTACTCCTCGATATGCAGATGCAGCGAGTTGTAAAGGTCTCGGAAAAAAGTCTTACCCAGATGGTCACTCTCACTTATGATGATCGCATTCTCGTCGGCCAGATTGCTCAACGACGCGAATGTCGGGCCAAACATCGGGTGGGTCGACACAAACGGATGCCCGCAATTGGCATAAAACTCCGGCAAGCCCGTCTTTACCGATGCTATGTCACTAAGTATCGCCCCCTTGGGCAAAGCGGACATCACCGCTTCAAATGCCGGAAGCGTATATTTCACCGTCGCCGCATTGATCACCATTTCCGGCTCAAACGCCTTGATTTCGTCAAGAGTCGTGAAACGCAGCACATTAAAAGTGAAACGCAGCCTCTCGGCATCGACATCATAGATTGCCACCTGATGGTCGCGCGAAAGCACATCGGAGAAAAACGAGCCCATCTTGCCCGCTCCAAGTATAAGTATCTTCATCGCCTCTTTCGGTTATCGACGGTTGAATATATCAATCTGCTGGCGCACCGACTCTTCATGTATCGCCGATAGTACCGACGTCATGAATTCGGCCGACATACCCATCTCCACGGCAAGTTTCACCCTCGACTTCATTATCGAGTCGTAGCGGCCGGCCTGAAGCACAGGAATGCGGTGCTCTTTCTTATATTGGCCGATTTCACGCGACACCCGCATACGCTTGTTAAGACTCTCGAGTATCTCGTTGTCTATCTGGTCGATCTGCTGGCGCAGCAGCGTAAGGCTCTCTGTCGATGTCTTGGCATCCCGTATCACAAGCGTGTTGAGAATGAAATTCAACACATCCGGACTCACCTGCTGAGCCTTGTCACTCCACGCACAGTCAGGCTCGCAATGGCTCTCCACGATAAGTCCGTCAAAGCCCATGTCAAGAGCCTGCTGCGAAAGCGGAGCCACAAGCTCGCGCTTGCCCCCGATATGCGACGGGTCGCAGACTATGGGTATATTCGGCAGACGGCGCCGAAGCTCGATAGGTATATGCCACTGCGGCAGGTTGCGGTAGAGATGCTTTCCGTAGGCGCTGAAGCCGCGGTGTATAGCTCCAATGCGGCGTATTCCCGCATTGTAAAGGCGCTCCATTGCTCCGATCCAAAGCTCCAGGTCAGGATTGACCGGATTTTTCACAAGCACAGGCACATCAGCGCCCGCATCGGCAAGCGCATCGGCTATCTCCTGCATCGCAAACGGATTGGCCGACGTGCGCGCACCTATCCACAGCAAGTCGACTCCCGCCGCAAGCGCGGCCTCGACATGCTGGCGAGTAGCCACCTCGGTCGACGTATACATCCCCGTCTCTGCCTTTACCTCCTTGAGCCACTCAAGCCCCTCGGCACCCACACCTTCGAAGCCCCCTGGCTTAGTGCGGGGTTTCCATATTCCCGCGCGGAATATCTTTACCCCGTTGGCTGCAAGCTGACGCGCCGTGTCAAGCACCTGTTCGCGCGTCTCCGCCGAACACGGACCGGCTATCACCATCGGTGCGTTGGCATCCACTCCTTCAAAAACTATCGGTTGTAAATCTGTCATTGTCATATCATAGTTATTTCGTTTTGTCATTCATTTTTATAATCCGCGCAAGCGCCTCTCTCATGCGCTCCGCCGGTGTGCAGAGCGACACTCTGACATACCGCTCTCCTTTCGACCCGAAGATAAATCCCGGAGTTATAAACACTCTCGCATCGTCAAGCACCCGGTCGGCAAGTGCCTCGCCCGACGCTTCCGCATCCGACACCTTTCCCCAGAGAAACAGGCCCTGCTGCGTGGCGTCATAACTGCATCCGAGCGCGTCCATTATCTCCTCGGCAACCTTCCGGCGATCGCCATACACCGCATTTACCTCGGCATACCAATCGTCGCCAAGTCCGAGCGCCTTGACCGCCGCAAGCATCACCGGCTTGAACTGGCCTGAGTCGATATTCGACTTTACCTTGAGCACCCAGCTGATAAACGTAGCGTTCGACGCGGCCATGCCCAGACGCCATCCCGCCATATTGTGGCTTTTGCTCAGCGAGTTCATCTCAATCACCACATCCTTCGCGCCCTCTATCGAAAGCATCGACTGCGGATTGTCATTGAGTATGAAACTGTAGGGATTGTCATTGACAATCACTATGCCGTGACGCCGCCCGAAATCCACAAGACGCTCATAAAGCGCCTTTGACGCACGCGCCCCCGTGGGCATGTTCGGATAATTGACCCACATCAGCTTCACCCCCGACAGATCACTCTTCTCCAGCGCCTCGAAATCAGGCTCCCAGCCGTTATTTTCGTCGAGCTCATAGCTGACGATACGCGCCCCCACAAGTTTGCTCACCGACGAATACGTCGGATAACCGGGATTGGGCACAAGCACCCCGTCGCCCGGATTGAGAAATGCAAGCGACACATGCAGCACACCCTCCTTCGAGCCTATCAGAGGCAGTATCTCGCTGTCGGGATTGAGCTCCACACCATAATATCTTTTATACCAGTCGGCATATCCCTTGCGAAGCGCCGGAATACCGGTATAGGGCTGATAGGAATGGTTGCCCGCATCGCCGGCCTCGCGTGCAAGTGTCTCTGTAACTTCGGCATGCGGCGCACGGTCAGGGCCGCCTATTCCCAGCGATATTATGTCGGCGCCTGCCGCATTGAGCGCTGCAACCTCCTTAAGTTTGCGCGAGAAATAATATTCTTCGATGGCATCGACTCGCGATGCCGGTCTTATATTGTCCGGGTTCATATCTGTAATAATCATAAGTCTGTGTCACAATGGGCATATTCGCCAAGTATCTTGAAATCATTTGTCAGCGGGCGGGCTGCATCGATTGCCTGACGGTAACGGGTATAATTGTCAAACGTCAGGTCGACATAAAAGCGATACTCCCACTCGCGGCCGAGTATCGGCAACGACTGTATCTTCGACAGGTTCATGTCATAAAACGAAAATATCGTCAGCACCTTCGACAGCGCCCCGTTCGTATGCGGAAGCGTAAACACCACCGACGCCTTGTCAACAGGCCGGCGCAACGACGCCTCCTCGGCCTGGAGCGGATCGGCAAGTATCAGAAACCGCGTGAAATTACGCTTGTTCGTCTCTATGCCGCGCTCAAGGATATTCAATCCGTAAAGCTCTGCCGCATATTCGCCGCACACCGCCGCGTGACCCGTCAGATTGCCTTCCGCTATCTCACGCGCCGACCCTGCCGTGTCAAACTTCTCTATCTTCTTCAGATTAGGGTGACGGCGCAGATAATTCTCACACTGCATCAGCGCTATCGGGTGAGAGTTCACCTCCGTAAGCTCCGATATCTCCTGACCGGGCAACGCGGCAAGCACATGCGATATCCGCATCTTCTGCTCGCCGATGATGCGCAGATTGCTCTGACGCAGCAGTTCATGATTCTGGAGCAGCGAACCCGCTATCGTATTCTCTATCGCAAGTATTCCATACATCGACGCGTCCGACGCAAGCACGTCAAACATGTCGTTGAACGTATCACACGCCACGGTCTCGATATCCTCGCCCGAGAAATAAATCCTCGCAGCGGCATCATGATAGCACCCTGCCACCCCCTGTATCGTTACTCTTCGCTTCATATATCAGTAAATAAAAAATCCCGCCTTTTACAACGGGATTTTATATCTGGTTAATCATCTAAACGTCAAATTAAGCTATATGCCATAAAATCCCTGTTTTTATCTTTTGTCAAAATAAAAATAAAAAAAAGAATAATATGAGCTAAATCGAGTCATTATTTTGTCAATTGTTGTCTTTTGATGTTGCAAAGTTAGCTATTTGTTTTTAATTGACAACTTTTTTATTACATTTTTTCACCCGAAACCCAATATTGTCCTAAACGTTTTGGGCAAAAATAAAAATAGGAAGTAGTTACTAAGGCAAAAAATGACTACCTTAGTAGTGAGCGACCAACTCAACTACTTCCTATGGCAAATATAACACTTTTCGCAC
>SCEG01000107.1 GCA_004102805.1 Muribaculaceae bacterium Isolate-002 (NCI) | reverse complement strand
CTCTTTCATTTAAAAAAGTCTTGTGCTTCCGAAAAGCCTGTTATTTTATAGCGGGGGAAGTCTGAATGGGAAAGGGTGATTTTCGCATTCATTTCTCTGATTTTCAATAAAATAAGTGGTATAAAAATTGGTCAAGTGACCAATTTTTCGTAACTTTATAGTTGTAAATCAATTAGTTATGAATAAAAATAAGCCACTTGACCAAGTGCGTTCGACCGGCGTAAATGCGCCCAATCGGACTTCAAAATTAGTAAATAAATCTGAATTCAACGGCAGTATCCTGAACAGATTGATGAATTTCGCCCGTTCAGTCCCCGATTTCCGCAGGTCCGACAAGGGCAATATACAACATCGGCTCGCCGACATCATCATACTGATGATATTAGCCAGAGAGTGTGGATGTGTCGGGCGTGCCGATATAATTGAATTCGGACGTCTCCATCTCAATAAATTCCACAGGCTGGGCATTCTCAGGAACGGCGTGCCGTCAGAATCAACACTGTGCCGTGCTGAAATCGGCATTAACGATCATGCGATGGCCGACAGGATGCAGGATTTTGCCGGGGCATTTCACAAAGAGCTGCTCAAAAAAGGGTGTGGCAAGGAAATAATATGCATAGACGGCAAGGCCGAGCGTGGCACAGTCCTGGAGAACGGACGCAATCCTGATATAGTGTCGGCATACTCGTTCAACACCGGCATAATTCTGGCTACAGAGGCCTGCCAGGCGAAAAGCAATGAGATAAAGGCAGTTCCGCGGCTTATCGACAAACTCGACATAGCCGGAAAGATAGTGACAGCCGACGCCATGTCCATGCAGAAGGATATAATCGATAAAATCAGAAAGAAAGGGGGTGACTTTCTGATAGAACTCAAAGCCAACCAGCCGTCATTGCGATACGGCATTGAGGACAGGCTTGTGGCGCACACACCGGTATATTCCTACACCGAAGGCCCCGAACTGGCACACGGCAGAATAGAGACGAGAACCTACCGCATATATGACGGACTGGACATCATCGCCGACAAAGAGAAATGGGGCGGAAACATGACCATCATTGAGTATGAGTCATCCACAGTCAAAAAGTCAACAGGGATACACACCTCGGAAAAACGTTTGTACGTCAGCAGCATGCCGGCAGACACTCCGAAGCCCGGCACCATTGTGCGCAACCACTGGTCGATAGAAAGCATGCACTGGGGCCTGGACTACAATCTTCAGCAGGACAATATAAAACGCAAGTCGATAAGAGCCGCCCGAAACCTCGACACCATACAAAGAATAGTCTACTCGGTGTTCTCAATATGGAAAGGACTCCGCAAAAAACGATCGGACAAAAATAAAGGCATAGCCGAACTGATGAGACATGTCTCTATGAGCTTTACCAGGCTGATGCGATTTTTAAGCCAAAACTGAAAAAAACAAGATTTTGATAACAGGATAACCTTTTAACATACAGACATAGAAAAATTACCCGCTCCGGACTGAAGCGGGTAAGGGAGGATGTGCTCTTTATTTTAGTTTAAATGAAAGAGCCGTG
>SCEG01000106.1 GCA_004102805.1 Muribaculaceae bacterium Isolate-002 (NCI) | reverse complement strand
TCGGCTATTTCGCCATAACTCATGTCGGTCTCGGCATAATGCCTGAGAACCTCTTCCCGGATTGCCTGACGTTTTTGTCGCGGCAAACTCTGAAATTTAATCATAATTTGACTCTTTTATGAGTCAACTTTTTTCAGGGCAAGACACCCTGAAGGAAACAACTCCAAAATATAGAATAGAGACGGAGATCGAACGACTCATCAATCCGGCAGATATACTTAAAACAACCGCCACTGACTGGGATGGCGGATTTGTCATTTGCGGCGCTACCGGATCGGGTGACATGTTCGCTCTGCGCGACAGCAATGGCATAAGACCGGCCTTCTACTATGCGGATGAAGAAATAATCGTTGTCGCTTCAGAGCGCCCTGTAATACAGACTGTGCTTAACGCCCGATATTCAGACATCAAGATCCTGCCACCGGGAAATGCCCTGATAGTAGGGCAGAGCGGCGCATTTGAAGTTAAGGAAATACTACCACAAGCTCAATATGCCCATTGCTCATTCGAACGCATATATTTCTCAAGAGGATCAGACCGTGATATATATCCGGAAAGGAAACAACTTGGAAAGAACCTCGTCCCAAAGTTAACTAAAGCAATAGGAAATGACTTTAAAGACACAGTGTTCTCATTTATTCCAAACACTGCGGAGGTAGCGTTTATCGGACTCATAGAAGGTCTGACAGAGCAAATGGAAGCGACTAAGTGCCGACAGATTCTTCATCTCAGAGACACAAATAATCTGACGCCCGAAAATCTGGGACAAATCATGTCAGAGAAGCTGAGAATTGAGAAAGTCGCTATCAAAGATATAAAGCTACGCACATTCATAGCCGAAGGCTCTGCCCGCAATGACCTTGCCGCACATGTCTACGACGTAACATATGGATGCATCAAAAATGACAAAGATACCCTGGTTGTAATCGATGACAGCATCGTACGAGGAACAACACTGCAGCAATCAATAATAAAAATGCTTGATCGACTGCATCCCCGCCGTATTATCATATTGTCGTCATCACCGCAGGTAAGATATCCCGACTACTACGGTATTGACATGTCAAGAATGAATGAGTTTATTGCATTCAGAGCCGCCATAGAACTTATGAAAGAACGAGGCAGAGAGCAAGAGATTAGGGTTGTATATGACAACTGCATTAAAGAACTCGCCAAACCGGCTAACGAACAACGGAATTGCGTTAAAGCGATATATGAGCATTTTACCACCGATGAAATCTCAAAAAAAATTGCTGAAATGCTTACTCCCGAAGGAACTCATGCTAATGTAGAAATCATATACCCTGAGATTGAACCAACAAGAGAAACCCTTAAATCAGCCCCCGGAGATTGGTATTTCTCTGGAGATTATCCAACGCCGGGCGGAAACAGACTCGTTAATAGAGCCTTCGTAAATTATTACGAAGGGAACTGCAACCTTAGATAATATTTCATCCCACTACTGTCCACTAAAAATGGACGGGGTTAAAAATTAAATAAATTCGGTTCACTTGAACCATATAGAACTTTGACATCGTTGATATTCTTTTTGTCGAACAAGTCCCGTATATGGGTTTTGTCAGTAAGCGAGATTCCAAGAATCTGAAGAACTTCGTAAACGCTT
>SCEG01000105.1 GCA_004102805.1 Muribaculaceae bacterium Isolate-002 (NCI) | reverse complement strand
TAGGGATATTCAGTTAATGGCTTGATTTTTCAAGCCTAAGATAGGCTGTGATTGCTGTGTGGCAGCTCTGAGTTGATATCGCAGGCAAATTTTCAATCCTCAGCCCATGAAACCGGTTATTTCCGGCAGAGACGGGCACACTTGTTCGCCTCCGATGTGTTTCGGAGGTGAGATGACAGTATGATTTTTTACGCTCGCTGTTTTTGTCGCTGTTTCTCCTTTTCTTCGATGACTAGTTGTCTGGCGGCAAGTGTTGCGGCGTTTGCCATGTGGATGCCGAAAAAGAGCAGCAGAGTCTCGCTGCGGGAGTTGCGTGCCGCTATCCGGCCAACGCCGTAGTGTTGTTTCTGATTGCCGAAGCTGCCCTCCATTGCGGTCGAGCGCAGAGTCCCGATTATTCGTCTGGCTGTGCTTGTGTCAGCATCTTCATCCTTGGGCTTCGGACCTTTGCGGACAAAACAGGTCGTCATGCCGTTTTCGGTGCAATACCGCCGGTTGTCGTTGTTGGCATAGATGGTGTCTGCCCCTACTCCGGTCACTTTGATACCGGTCAGTTCCTGCTGATATTCAATGCAATCCTGTAATCTCACACCCTCGTTGAAGGCTTCGAAGGAATGGTGTTCGATGAAGGATATTCCGTCAATCTGGATGTTGTTGACCTTTACTCCGAACTCAACGCGCTTGTTCTCTTTGCCTCTGACTATGGGCCGGATGTAGGGACGGTCTATGCTGACGATGCGGTGCTTCACCTCCTGTTTCTGAGCAAGTGCGCTCTGCTGGCGATACACCTCTTTTAATGCGCTCAGACGCTTGCTTTGCTCTGCGGTGAGCGTGATGTCAACGGTGTGTATCTTGCAGATTCTGTTCCATTGTCCTATCTGTTTGGAAAGCAGGCCGAGCAATCGACGGCGGAGTTTGGCGGTTGCCGCCCTGGTGTGCTTGCGATGCTTGGCATAGGTGAGTCTGTCGCGGTCAATATCACGATACTTGTTGCGCGGCAGCCGTTCCTTCAACGCCTTGCAGGTCTTTGTCATAAGTGATTGAATCCACTCGCAGCATTCCCACAACAGCTTTACATCTGTCGGGAACCGCAGATGACTCTCGTAACATGTGGCGTCGGTCAGGCACAGGTTCCTGTCTTTTAACAAACCGCCCCACTTGTCATACAGCAATTTCTGTAGTTCTTTGATATCAAGGGCTCCGGCTATACGCTGACGGATAGCACTGGCTATCTTGCCGTTCTTTATGGGTTTGGCCGGATCTATGAGCACCCCGCAGAACATCTGCATGTGTATACTGCCGTTGAGCATCTCGATCAGGCCGTCATCCGACTGTCCGGTATATGGCTTGAGAAACATCAGCGCCACCTCTCCCTCAGGCGGGAACATCGGAGTGTTGCCCTGAGGATGCGTTTGGGGAAAATGCGAACGGATTTTCTCTGCCAGTTCTTTCAATGGCAATTGCGCATGGATGCGCCCGAGCTCGCTGGCGGCAAAACTCTCGCGATATTTTTGCATGAAATCGAACTCGGTAAACGGCAACGTAGCCGTTATATCAGATATTTTTCGTAACTTCACGTATATTTATTTTAAGAATTACCCCCGAATAAGCCCGTGATGGGTCCATCGGGGGTTCATTGTAAAGTTACAAAATATCTATGACATTGCCAAACAATTAGTTGGCGATTAACTGAGTATCCCTAA
>SCEG01000104.1 GCA_004102805.1 Muribaculaceae bacterium Isolate-002 (NCI) | reverse complement strand
TCGGCTATTTCGCCATAACTCATGTCGGTCTCGGCATAATGCCTGAGAACCTCTTCCCGGATTGCCTGACGTTTTTGTCGCGGCAAACTCTGAAATTTAATCATAATTTGACTCTTTTATGAGTCAAATTTTTTCAGGGCAAGACACCTTCACCATCACCCGCCCTCACTAACAAATCAACAGCAAAAATCATCCCACCCACCGCAAAATCCACAACACATCACAAATTCTTGCGAGCCATCTCAAATTCTGAAGATTCTGAAGATTCACACAAAATCCGCTCCTAATCTCAAAAAAACTCAAAAAAACTCGCAAAAACAAAAAAAATAAATTACCTTTGCACAGCAAAAAAGCAACAACCCAAAGGAGCGGTGCTCGAGTGGCTGAAGAGGCACGCCTGGAAAGCGTGTATACCCCAAAAGGGTATCCCGAGTTCGAATCTCGGTCGCTCCGCAGAAAAAGCCTTGAAAATCGACTAATCAACTACTGATTTTCAAGGCTTACTTTGTGTTTTTTGTAAACTTTAATCTTTCTTATCATCGCAAAAGGCTCAAGTCTAAATTGCAGCGCATTTTATGGGGCAGTTTAGTATTGCTGTGAGCGTGTTGCAGAACTCAGAAGAATGCCTTAAAAAGTAGGAACACACGGCTCGTGCGCCCGCCAACACCTTGATTATCAGACAATATATTCAAACACATGAGCCGTGCGTCCCTACAATATGAAGTGCAGCAACACCATCAAGGCAAAGCCGGAAATTACTATATTACCATGTACTGTTATTTCGGCTTGAGCCGTTTTTAGTCGAACGCGGCGCAACGCAGAACCTCGACCAAAAATGCTCGGACTTGGAAGGATGTAGGCATCAAACGTAGGACGGAGTGAAGGCTCCTGTCAGCCGCCATTCGCACCAACCGGGAAAGTCTGAAAAGATGAACGCAAGTTATAAATCGGATTTATGAAATTCCGTCAATCTCACATTGATGGTTATTTCTGTGGTTTTATCTTTTTCTATCTTTACATTTTTTACTTCTCCAAAGTAATATGACTCCGTTGTTTCAGTTTCTGAAACAACAGGAGAGGCAACTCCGATGGCGTAAGTGCCGACTTTTACATCAATCGGCCATGATACTTCGGAATATTTAGGGGCACTCCACCCCATACCATATTCGGGGGTAAGAGCAACGTGATAATCGGAGTAATCTATTTCGACGATTTCAGAATCATCATGGGCAATATTAACGATAAGTTGACCTACGCCATCGTTGATATCGGGTTCATCGCTGTTGCAAGATGTTAGTACCACTAACATAATTGCGAAGAATATTGAGATTGTTTTTTTCATAATCAATGTTATTTGTGAGTGCAAATTTACGAAAAATCAGCGACATATCCACCACAGACTTGTCACTGACTATCAACTTATGAAAACGTAAATACTTCCCGAAATTTGTTGATGAAATATAAAATCAATATTTTTGCAAAAAAAGAACCTTTTCAAATGAAAAAATTTAAAATTATTTTTGCCATACTCATTAGTTGCGTTGTATCTTCATGCGGAAGACAAGATAGTTCTGGTTCGATTGAAGACGATAGAACAAATAGCGAATACTTTCAAGATGAAGGTTGGAGTTATATTGGACGTTATAAACCATACATTTTAGTAAACAATGATTCGGTAAAAATTACCGAAGTAGTTGAAACTTAAGTTAATATCTTGAATTGTCAAATACAAATGAATCGCCAAAGCGTTCATTATAAAAATCTTATACCATGAACGTATTGGCGATTCTC
>SCEG01000103.1 GCA_004102805.1 Muribaculaceae bacterium Isolate-002 (NCI) | reverse complement strand
TTTATGCATATCGGTCTGATTATGACCGCAAAAGTAAATTGAAATCCGTTCGCTTGCAAATTAGATGTAACAACCAGAATATCAACAATTTCAAAGAACTCTTATGATTTTTTAGTGGACACTAATGACTATGTCTGTTGAATTCATGTTGAATTTACCGTTCTAAAAGCGTGTGGATTTTGTTGAATTTTTGCCATTCAATCTACACACTATCGTGTTCAAATGCGCATACCCCTTAAAAATACCTTAGGCGATAAGCCTCTGTATCAGAGGGCTTATCGCCTAAGTAACTTATAACAAGGGATTATTCCTTAATCTTCGATGGCTGCCTGCGCCGCAGTTGAAGTGTAACATTTGCCGAGACTTAGGGTAACGCTGTACTCCATTTGTACACCGCGCCATTTGGGGTTATTTTGGGGTCTTGTCATATCGTTTTCTTGTTGTTTTTAGTTTTGTTGTTATAGGGTTGGGCAGGAAATGCCCGAATTTCGCTCAGATTTGCCCCTCTGCCGGACTTTGCGGTCTCGGTTGAGGGTTTGGTTGTCTTTGTCGCTGACGTGGCTCTATTCGCCTTATATTGGCTCGTGCCTCCGCGAGGAGGTCATAGAGTTCTATTGAACGGTCGGTGGCAAAGTATTCGGCCCAGTCCTTGAATGAGTGGCACTCGCCGGTCTGCTCGTCCTCGTAGTCCTCGGTCTCCCACATATCAGCGAGTGAAGCATACGTCTCCGCAGGGTGTGAGCCGATAGCGTCAACCACTTCGGAGGGGTATTGCCCCATGAGGGTCTGTACCCATTCATCAAAGCCGAAGCCGGGGTTCTCGTGCAGGACGTTCCATGCAGCTTCTTTCAGTACCGCGTAGAAGTCCGGCTCTTCATCCTCCATAGCCTCAACCGCATTGAGCAGGATGCGGAGTTTGTCAAGTTCTATATCTTCATTCATCGCTTGGACTTGATTAAATGTTTGACTACGCCATATACTCCCAGCAAGATGTAAAGCAGAAATATTCCTATTGAACCAGTCAATATCTTAATAGCCTTGGGCATTGGCTCATTCGCGGTATAGGCCCATGTGACATTAGCCGCCCAAAGACCAGCGGAGACTGCGAGGCTAATACCAACGCCATATATGAACCATTTTAGCCACTTCATTTTGCTTTCAGTTCTTCTATTCGTTCTTTTAGTTCGCTAATCCTTTCATCCTTTTCGTTGAGGAGGCGTTGGAGTAATTTCACACGTTCCGCGAGGACTGCATCGCCCACTATTACTGATACGTCTCCACTATCAGACGCCGGGGAATAATCTCCCTCGGTATGTACTTTGCTCGTTGGTGTATTCTCGCCAGTGAGAAGCCAACGTGCATCTACATCAAGCGTGGTTATGATCTTGGTTACCATCTCTACGCTAAACTTGCTCCGCCTTTGCTTTCCGAGGTAACTGGACATGCCTGCAACGGATAGACCGACAGCCTTGGCAAAAGCGGACTTGTTGCCATCAAACTGCCTGTCAATAATGGTCTGAACTCGGTCGTTAATAGTTTCCTGCATTGTCTAATTGTTAAAAAATCTTAAATGACTTAATAAAACATCGTCAATCGCTTGCTTGATTAAAGCAAATGACTTAACTTTGCGTCATCAAATCATTGCATTAGCGGTGCAAGTGTCTGATATTAAACGCAAATATACGAAAAATCAACGAAATATAAACCATAAAGATGAGTGAAAATAAGTACCTCGTGAAAAAAGTCTCTGTTATTGCACGGCTCTTTCATTTAAAAAAGTCTTGTGCTTCCGAAAAGCCTGTTATTTTATAGCGGGGGAAGTCTGAATGGGAAAGGGTGATTTTCGCATTCATTTCTCTGATTTTCAATAAAATAAGTGGTATAAAAA
>SCEG01000102.1 GCA_004102805.1 Muribaculaceae bacterium Isolate-002 (NCI) | reverse complement strand
GCCAAATTTCTATCACACTTATTTCATTGAAAATCAGAGACTAAAGTTCATCTCCGTCCGCACTGCTCTCGCTATAAAATAACACATTTCTCGACAATGAGACCAAATCTTAAATGAAAGAGCCGTGATGAAAACTGCGAAATCTTTGACTTAGATTTTGTTATTCCAAATAAAAGCACTAAATTTGCAGTAACATACTTACCCCGCTTCCCGTAAGAACAGCGCGCTCAGGGTAAGTTTTTATTTTTTTATGGCACTTCCACATTATAATCAACCGCAGATTTCGGTTGCAGAACAGATAGGTCTTCTAAAATCGGAGGGGTTGACTTTCTCCGATGAGAACAAGGCACAGCACATTCTGGAAAATATCAGTCTTTTCAGAATGAAAAACTACCTTATGCCATTGCGCCAGCCTCATTCGCGTCAGTTTAAGGAGGAAGCAAGTTTTGAAGATGCCTATTCGCTCTATAAATTTGACTCGGCATTGCGAAAGATGATTTGCTCGGAGTTGGAAAAAATTGAGGTGTCAATCCGAACACAACTATCGCTGATAATGGGTGATGAGGCTGGTATATACTGGTTTGAAAATCCGGCTAATTTTCGTAACGCAAACCGTCACGCCACTTTGCTGACAAATTTACAAACCGAATTGCGCAGGAGCGATGATGATGCCATTGTTGGCTTCCAACAGCGTTATTCCAATAACTTCCCGCCAAGCTGGATGACATTTGAGATAAGTTCATTTGGAACATTGTCTATGATGTATAAATGGCTTAACGCAGGTCACGCACGACGAAAAGTGGCACGTTTCTATGGTCTGACAGATACAGTTATGGAGTCTTGGCTACATTCAATCGTATATGTTAGGAATATTTGCGCCCATCACAGCCGGTTGTGGAACCGTCGGTTAAGCATTAATGCCCTCGTACCACGCAACACACATCTGCCATTTATAAATACTCCGCAGGATACAAAGAGGGTGTATTACATTTTGTCAATTATATTGTATTTCCTTCAAGCCGTAAATCCCCAAAACACATTTGTTGCCCGCTTCAAATCACTGCTTGCAGAATATCACAAAGTAGATACCGTTGCGATGGGCTTTCCATGCGACTGGGAGAACGAAACTCTTTGGCAGTAATTACTGTGAGTGGAAACCGATTTTAGACGTCGCCATGCGTACTGAACCTAATTGCCCCCAAATACAATGTCCACAGGGTAATCGTGTGAATGGAAAGTGTTTTTAACATAGTGGCGCGTTGGATATTGCGGAAAAATGACTACCTTTGCAGTACACAATATTTCAGAATATTGAAGAACATTGAAATTGCGGTATGAGTGATGTGTGAACGAACTCATACAGACCAGGGTAATCTTTGGTTATCAGCAATTTTCAACATATAGCCCCGAAATCTCCGGGGTCACAAGACAAAGCATTAAATGCAGAAAACCTCTGAAATCGTCTGGATTTCAGAGGTTTTTCGTTATCCCTAATCGGCGTTTCTACGCAGAATATTGAAGTGGCGGGGTGTCCCAAAAGGGTGCATATTCAGATAAGAGCTTCACAAAACACAAAAAAGGTTATATAAATACAACCTTTTAAGAATTTATTATTAACTCCGTACGGATGTAACACGAATTCCGTATGAAGTATCTCAATATCAAAAAGGCACTTGCCGCTTGGCACAACATACAGCCCCTGTCCGAAAAAGACAGAGAGAGGTTGAGCCGTCGTTTTACTGTGGATTTCAACTACAATAGCAACCACATAGAGGGTAATACGGGTCAAGCCGAAATAGCAGTGCATGGCAATATAATAATTCCGGCTCAAGCCGAAAACCCAGTGCATGAATTTTCAGAAAAGTGTTAAATTTGTGGCATGAAAACCGCAGATGCAATATGGATGTGCCTCCCTGAAGGGCTGGACGAGCTATTTGAGATGGTGCGCATCGAGCGCACGGAACAGTCTTATGACATGTGGCTTGACGAAAAGAAGAAACTGTCTGATGAAGACTATCGTAATCCAAATATCGTAGCGCGAGGCTATACGGATTACGTTACGATACAGGACTATCCGATGCGCGGACGGCCTGTGTTTCTTCACATGCGCAAGAACAAGTGGCGGGACAGGCAGACCAACGAAATCTTCAGCTACAATCTCGAGCTTCCCAACGATGAAGGAACACGACTCAGTGCCGAGTTCGTGGCTTTTTTAAAAGACGAAGGTGGAGACGACAGCCCTGTCGATTA
>SCEG01000101.1 GCA_004102805.1 Muribaculaceae bacterium Isolate-002 (NCI) | reverse complement strand
ATCAGAATTGTGCTGATGTATTACCTGAATCTCGAAAAATTCCTCAATCAGCCCGATGCAGACCTGAAAATCATGCTCGCCGAAGCCTCGGAATCGCCACCCGAGGCGCCCGAAAACTGCTGAGGGGCTTGTCAAACACAAAAAGTAAGCCCAACTTCTGCCGTTCAGGATGTTGGACTCACTCTTATATGGTTTAGCGGACAGTAATAATAATTTATGTGTTATATGGTGATGTGAGCAAACTCGCGGTTTATCCAGATGGTCGCCTCCTTGCCGATGAAATGCACAAGCACATAGTTTGGATCTGTCGAGCCGGCGGGGAAATAATTTATAAAATACTCCTGCCACATCCGCTTGCGGGTTACATCATCCGTAATGATTTCGACTGTGCCGCGCAAAGCAACACTATCGCCATAAAATGAATAGGAAAGCCCGGCTTTGGGATTGAGCCTGAAATCGGCAACCTTTTCGGAGTCTGCTGCGGTCACTACCCAAACTTCATTGCATCCTAACGAGTGAATTTTATCCAATGGCACAGGGCGAGGAAAACCCTCCGCATTGACCGATGCCAGCGTAACCTCTTTGCATTGGGAAAGAAGATGGATCGCTTTTTCAATCAAACTCCTTTCATCTTTCTCTTTCCAGCGTTTGAGTGTTGGGAAGATTTGTTGCATTTGAGCCTTTGCCTGCTGGGGCGTCAGATTCCAACCCGTTTCCTTGTTAATCTGGTCGGTAAACTGAGTGCAGAACTCTATCATCTGGCTCATGTTGAAATCTTGGATGAAAACACCTTCTTTGTAGCAGTAGCCACAATAGTCCTTACTTTTACTGCCGTCTGAATTTGTGCCGATGTTACCCTCTACAATGGGAATACCGCAGCTTTGACAAAATCTTTGTTCCATATGTTCTATCATCGTTTTCAAATAATCAGTTCACTATCCCGTCATCTTTTTTTGAATTTCTCTTTTGCGTATTCGTAGGATTCAAGGATGTAAGGTTTTAATAATTCAAATGTCGCTTCAGATGGGGTTAAAGCGCAAACCCAGCCCATCCACGCATAAACCGGATGCGGCATAATGACATCCTTTGCGGTAAATTCATACGGCATATCAACAATGCCGCCTTTACATGGGCGTTTTGGCAGTTCTCCGAATAAAGTGCGGAAAGTCTGTTTTCTGACTCCTATATTTATTCGCCACACATCCTTGCGGTCAAGGTGGGAAGCTCGATCATTGTCACCATCCTTTTCTTTTATCGTCAAGATATAAACCCCACGTTTCAACACTCCATCCGGATTATAGAAAATCCCACGCTCGCCCCAACTGTTTACTTCGACCGTCCCTTCAAGGTTGTCAAGGCAATATTTCAAAATATCATCAGGTGCAATAGCCATCTTTAATCAAAACATTTAATTAACCTGTACATCGTTTCTATATCCTTCGATGCCATCTCGAATTTTGACTTTTCAATCAGAATGTTCTGGCCGGTCATAATGTAAGAGGACATAATGCGTATTCCATTATAGAAAATCTCAGTATTACGTAACTTGTAAGTAGATATACTTGGAACGGCATTTTTCTTGGTCGCCTTCTTGCATATCATATTAAAGGCTTTCTTTGCCACATCCCCCATAAGCATGATAACCTTGGCGTTTGGAAACAAAGCAAGCTCTTTTTCCAGATAGGGCAGGCTATCCTCTATGCTCTCCTTTGAAACGGCATATTCGGTTTTAGGTGTCTTGACAGCATTGGTAATGTAAATTCCATTATTCAGAATGTCTTGTACTGAACCTATCTCTATTCCTGCTTTTCTGAACATCGGAATTGTCGTTGACATATACACGGAATCCGGTTTCCCGTAGAAGTCTTCCTCCGGACATGACGGGACAACCTCATTTATCATGATTGCCTGTATCGTTTCCGGCTCAATATTTACGTCATTAAGCCGTAGATTTTGGGTATCCCCACAGAGTTGTTGTAGTTCCGACTTTATATTCATGATTTACTTTTAATTCAAATGTTAACCATTAAATAATCCTGCTCTCGCTCTGTTATAGTCTCAAAGCCAAATTTGCAGCATATAATTATCTTGTTGACCTACGGTTCAACGTTTTCAATCGGTTTAAATATTTCTTCAAAAAACATTGCAGATTCCTCCGACAAACGCCGGGTTACAGCTATACTTTGTCCGTTCCTGAAATAGGTTGACTCGGTTTGTGATGTTTACTGATTGATGTTTCCTCTTTGTCTGTGTGGGGTTGACTGATCGGGATATATCCCTGGGCGGAGTTGACTGAGGGCGTAGCCCGAAG
>SCEG01000100.1 GCA_004102805.1 Muribaculaceae bacterium Isolate-002 (NCI) | reverse complement strand
TTAAGGCTCCAACCCCAATATAATCATTTGAAAAGTGCGACAAGGTTTGCAGGCCTGAAAATCGCGTAACCAACATGAATACAGAGTTTAATAATTTCGCATTAACAGATTTTAAAAGACGCCAGTGTAAAAAGTTTAACTTTTATCTTTTTATTTTGCTGAATACCAACATGTTGAAAATTTATTTTTCGACAAAGTTTAAATAGCCGCCAAAAAGTTTAAATTGAATGTTTTTCAACGATAATTAAGCGCACGATTGTGCCCAAAAGTCATTTGGATATAATAAGTATTTCTCTTAAATCCGGATTATCCCAATTCGGACATAAGGCGCCTTATGTATGGGCCAATATTTGTATCATGCCAGGTAGCTCCGAATTTCTTCCGTATAGCACTGCTCACTTTATAATAACTTTTCAAATGTAAGTATGCCCCGATCTCTTTCCCTTTGAGGCCGATTGCATAGAGGCATACGTATTGGATTTCGTCATCTGTAAGTCCCCTGGTTGCAAGATAGTCCATAAACGCAGGATGAGAGGCCGTAAGCGCCATGCGCGTGGAATTCAAGAAATCTTCCTTGTTTTTACGGATATGTTCAATCCACTGTATATAGGGAACTGCATGTACGTCATTATTGGAAATCTCTTTTGCGAGCAGGCTGTTTAACAGATTGAGGCGCTGTCTTATTATATTCTGTATCGATTCATCAAGACCTTTCTGTTTAAGCAATAATTCTTTCAGATTGTCACGCTCGTTTTCAAGTTCCGATTTTTCCAGTCTGAGATTTTCAAGTTCCAGCTCGGCCGCCTGTTTCTCCAGTTTAAGTCTTGTGTTGTCGAGTTCAGCCATCACGCGTTTTGTACGCCCTTTATAATAACGAAACAGAACAATACCAGATATTATGAATAATCCGATTATTGCAAATAGGCTGTATTTGATTATGCGGTCTCTCTTATTCACTTCAATCAGACCGGATATTTCCAGTTGATGTTTTTTTCCGGCAAACAGTAAATCATTGGAAAACATTTTTACATGAAAACGCTCCGCCAAAGACATATATTTCTTGTATGCGTCGAGTGCACCGGCAACGTCTCCAACCATTTCAAACACTTCTGATTTTATCGCGTAATATTTTATGGAATCTGTCATTTCAGTCTCGGGTTCAATTGTTTCAAGGAGAGACAGCGCCCTCCCGATTTCTCCACTCTTAGCGTATCCTCGCACCATATTGAGTTTAATACTTTCGGACAAATCATAATATTCGTGCTTTTTCAAAATACGTAATAATTCGTCGTTTGTTCCATATTCTATTAAGTAGGAAAGGTAATAGTTGTTGACAAATTCCTCCATTTCAGGGTAATCAGTGACAAGGGCTGTGCATATTTCAACAAGACTGTCAGCCCGGTCTTCCATACCTAAAATAACCGCCCCGTCAAGAGCTTTGGCATAACTTTTAATAGCAAGAATATATTTGCCGGCAGAATGATATAATTTGGCGGCGATAAGATTATTTTCCGCAAATTCTGCTATTTTGTATTGCTTGTCATATAATACACCTTGCCCTACAAGAAGCTGAGCCAAAACCAATGTATCAGTCACATCTTTCAGGTCAAGCGCTTCCATACATGATGTCATGGCATTGCCGTCATCACCTCTATTGCGGTAAATACACGCCTGATAGTAAAGCGTGCGCAGTTTTTCGTCGGGGGTGCCTTTTTTCAGGTAATAGTCGATTGCGGGCTGGAGGATTTCAAATGTGGTGGCATCGATGTAGTTTTTGTCTAATGCCATTGACATAAGCAGGGCGTAGCGGGCTTTTTCTTCTTCGTCGCCGAGTGCGTGGGTGTCAATCGCTGAAAGGATAGTGAGGGAGGAGTCTGGATGGCTCGGGATGAGACGTTCGGCCTCGTTCATTGTTGTCCATGCTGCGGTCTTGTGACGACAGCCGGTCAACGTGACCGATATATATAATATTACAATCAAAAGTGATATTATCTGTTTTTTCATAATCAATGTGACTACCGGGCGTTGTTATTAGCGGAAGTTCCGGACAATTTGCTGTCGTGGCGTAATTCTTTGACCGGGGGGTGTGGCCTCAGTATATACAAAGATACTTATTAATCTGACAACACAATTGAAAATCGCATAAAATCATGTGTTATTATTAATGATTGCGCATAAAAAAAGCGTCAACTGTGGGAAGTTGACGTTTTTTTTGTGCAATTATTGATATTCTATATAATATCAATGATTCGGTAAAATTTGAGGTTGTTCATCCTAGGCTAAGCCGCTAACTGAGTCAACCGATGATTTATTTTCTGAATTATTTTGATATGCGGAGATTTTCCGCAAGTCGAAATAATTGTTGAGGC
>SCEG01000099.1 GCA_004102805.1 Muribaculaceae bacterium Isolate-002 (NCI) | reverse complement strand
GCCGGAAATAACCGGTTTCATGGGCTGAGGATTGAAAATTTGCCTGCGATATCAACTCAGAGCTGCCACACAGCAATCACAGCCTATCTTAGGCTTGAAAAATCAAGCCATTAACTGAATATCCCTATCTTAGATGTGGTTGGATGTGTAAATTATGTACACTGCGCTTCTTTATACTGCGATTATATCATCCCAAGTGCTACGCTGTCACCTAAATGTTGCATGCTGAGATTTCCATATTTATAATTGAATAAACCTATTTACGCATATACTGAAATCTAAGACCGGCAAAGTGATTAATGCATTGTAAAAGGCACCATTATTCATTAATGCCTCCCAATTATAGCACCTAAACATAACTGTCTGTTAAAATTTAAACTAACAAATATCTCATTTAAATATAAATTTTGATAAATCCAAATATTTTGAGTGAATACGTAGTTAAATTCTGTTAAATATTATACTATTACAAATAAACACCTAACCCATAGTTGTTTATAAATATGAAAACATACACTATAAGACAAATTTAGAATTCAGCGAGACCCACTTAACATCGGCAAATTCAATTACAAACAAAAACGCAAATCTATTTTCAAAACCAAACTCACAAAAAACAACACGTATTTTACATCCGTAAATATAGCAAAATTTACACTCAGAATTGCTCCTTGTCGCGATTGCAATACTACACAATTTACTTACGCAAACCGATTACAAACACACCATAACACACAATTCAGCATATTACATACGTACATAAAATACACTAAATCATATATTTTAAAGACATACACTATAGTATCACTTTAACATTTGCACCCATATACATACAATCTTTCTTTCTTAATCCTCTTCATACTCATTATCCCGTTGACATCCAACTAAATTTAAATAAAACACTAAACTAATACTATAGCCAAACACACACCGTTTATTTATGTGAATTTTCATCACCCTGCCCACTGGTTACATTTGAGAACACTCAAGCATAAACTTTATTCATTCGCAAATTTGCATAACTCAATTATATTAATTACATTTGCAACGAACATAATTAAAAAACACAAACAACATGGATATTGTCACACGGTTAAAAAAATATATGGATTTCAAGCAACTCGCGATTTCACAGTTTGCAGATACATGCGGTATCCCCCGCCCTACCATATCTCAGATTTTGAATGGAAGGAATAAAAAAATATCAGATGAACTGATAGGTAAAATTCATTCAGCTTTCCCTGATTTATCAGTCGTATGGCTAATGTTTGGCGAAGGAGATATGTTGATAAATTCAAATATTAAAACCTCAGCCCCTCAACAGGACAAAAAATTAACCTTTGATGACAATCAAATATCTGAGCATGAGATATTTCAATCCGGACAAGATCTATTCCCGGAAATCACAGAAATCTATTCAAAAAAAAACGATACTGATAATTCATCTCTGACAATGCCTGCAGAAATTACAAGCGACAAGACTTCGTCCAATATTACTGACGTTATAGCAGGAAAAACAGAGCTGACAAAAAAAATCACAAGCATCGTCGTATTCTATGCAGATAATACATTTCAGACATTTAATCCGTCCTGACTAAAAATACATGTTACTGAAAGCTTGACCTTATTTCTCTTAATTACCGGCTTAACGCTACACTACTATGAATTAAGTATCTTTTCACATGTGTCATATCGCCCATGTTGTGAAATCAAAACTTGGAGTTTGAAGATTTGAAGACTTAGAGAGTGTTTGGATTTAAATAGATTTAATGTTCGACATGATTAAGCAACAGTTTGAGCGTGGCAAAATCAATCATCTCCTCAGCGGACTCATTGGTAATTTCATAGGCGAGTCGGGAATCATGTATCCCGGCACTGCTGACGTATCTACCGAGGATGAAGCCGTTGCGGTCAACAGCAATATTGCGTTTTATGCCTTTTACCTTTTTATTGGCATCGAACCCGTTGCTGCTCTGACTGTTGCCCCACTTGACACTTTGGGCGTCCAGCGCCATGACCGAAGGTGTGGCGGACTGTTTACGTTTGCGGCGTATCTTAATGACGAGTTTTTCTATGCAGTGGCTCAGATAGCCGTCTGTTTTCCATTTGTGGAAGTACCAATAGACCGTCTGCCATTTTGGAAGATCGTGAGGAAGCATGCGCCACTGGCATCCGCTGACCAAAAGATACAGAACTGCCTTGAATATGGAGCGCAAGGAATATTTGCGGTGTCTGCAATCATTTTCAAAGAATACTTTGTTTATATAAGACCACTGACCCTCGGTCAGATGTGTCTGATAGAAGCTGATTTTATGCATACTAATCGATTTCCTTCTACAAACACTCTGATTGAGGGTTTGTTATGCCTAATAACATTATTTCGCACTAATTTTTAGACAATCTCTAAGAGGGTGTTTCATAACAATTGTTAAGAGTAACAAGCAAAAATGCCTCTGCTAAAGGAGAGGACATTTCTAAATTGTTTATTTGTTGACAATTAAAAGAAATGATTTAGAAATGTACACCTCGGATT